>JBAZKI010000003.1:0-170088 GCA_041650875.1 Patescibacteria group bacterium | reverse complement strand
TGCCTGCATATGGTATCGGGATTTTCTGTTCGGTAGTCCTCTTCAGTCAATACAACTATATCAGCCCCGGTTGCGCTAGCCTGTCCCATAAGAGATCTTTTTGTTGCATCGCGTAAACCCGCTGAACCAAATACATGGATAAGTTTGCCACGGGTTTTGATATATCGAGGACGGATTGTCTGGAGTATGTTTTTGATTGCGTTTGGTGTGTGCGCAAAATCTACAATAACTTTAAATTCCTTATTGTAAACCATCTCAATCCTGCCTGAAGGAAGCTCAAATGTCTTAAATGCACTTACTATTGTCTCCTCAGATACTCCGATTTTGCGGCATACTGTATAGGCTGCCAAATAGTTATACGCATTAAAGTCAGCCAAATCCGTAAATTCTTTACGAAAATCCCTGGAAAAATCCGCACGGTTCATAAGACCGTAAGTTACCAGTTTTGACTTCGGTAAGCGTGATTTTTTAATATGGGTATATGAATCATCATCTCTGTTTACTACAGCGATATGTGATTTACGCAGAAGCATTAACTTGGATTTTGCATAATTATCATACGTACGGTGATAATCAAGGTGTTCGTGTGTGATATTAGTAATCACACCGATAAAAAAATCAACGCCAGTCAGTTGATTTTGATCCAGACGATGGGAAGTTGTCTCCAAAATAAAATATTCCTGTTGCATATCAAGAGCTTTTTTAAGGAATCTGGGGATTAGAACCGCGTCAGGAGTAGTCACATGAAATCCTGTATCATAAGTATCCCTGCCGATCTTTGCATAGATTGTTGATATCATCGACGTTTTTTTTCCGGCAAAGGACAAAATATGATAAATAAGATGCGTTGTCGTAGTCTTGCCGTCAGTTCCGGTCACACCGATTAGCTTCAGTTTTCTGCTTGGAAAACCATACCATGCGTTAGCACCAAAAGCACGAATCATATGATATGTATTTTTTATTTTTTGCAACATATGTGTATTTTACACTTCACACTTATTGTTCTGGTGCAATATTATAATATACTATAAGATCCTTTGCTATTTTAAAAAACAAAGGAGCGGCTGTTTCCGAACCCCATTGTGACGAAGACGGCTCCTTCAGTATTACCAATGCAAGAAACTTGGGGTTTTTTATGGGTGAAAAACCTATAAAAGAGGCTATAGTTTTTGATGAGTCATACGTGCCTTGAAGTGCAATCTGGGCAGTTCCTGTTTTACCTCCTATAGTATAACCATCAGGCTTTAGATATTTTGTTTCTCCCTTTTCTATGGTGGATACAAGCATATCCTTGATCTGATTTGATGTATGTTTGCTTATTACCTTTCGTGATAGGACAGGTTTGATTACCTGTTCTCTTTTTGATCCCACAAGCTTATTGACAACTTGAGGAACCATAAGATTACCTCCGTTAATAAGCGATGAAAACGCACGTACCATCTGGATAGGTGATACTGCAATTCCTTGTCCGAAAGTGGCTGTCGCATAATCTATCGGATACCATTCGGTTTTGTCCTTGATATAACCGGCAACTTCACCCTGCAGATCTATCCCTGTCTGTTCCCCGAATCCGAATTTTTTTATATATGAAAGAAGTTTATCATTTCCCAGTTTTTGCCCGACATAAACCATTCCTACGTTTGATGATTTTTCTAGGATGTTTGTCATGGTTACCTTTCCTTTATATGTATTGTCCCATGTTTTGATTCTGTATTTCCCAATTTCAATTGGACCCTTTTCTTCAAAAATGGTTGATGGTTTTACGACTTTTTCTTCAAGTGCTGCAGCCATGATAAGCGGTTTAAAAGTAGACCCCGGTTCGTATAAACTTGATATGGCTTGATTCTTAAAGTAGCTTTCGTCAAAGGAATAATATTTCTCCAAAACAAAATCCGGGATGCAAATGAGGCCAATTATGGCAAGTGTTTGTGGATTGGCGACAATAACACAGCCCTCTTTTGCTTTATATAAATCGATGCCCTCAATCAATTTCCTTTTTATTATGTCTTGGACTGACTTATCTATAGTAAGTACAAGATCCCGACCGTTTTCAGGTTCTATTTTTTCTTGCGTTCCTAAGAATATAGGCCTGCCGATTAAATCTTTTTCCGATCGTATTAGACCCGGAAACCCTGATAAGTCCTTATCATAATATCCTTCAATACCAAAATACCCGATATCATCCCCCTCCTGATTCTTCCCTACAAATCCTAAAAGATGTGCAGAGGAAGATCCTTCTGGATAAAACCTGGTTTGCATCTGGGTAAATCCTATACCGGGCAGTGCAAGACTTTCAATTGCCTCTTTTTTTTCTTTTGATATTCCTGAATAAAATGCTATCCAGTCTTTACTTTTATCAATTTTTGCCTCAACCGATGCTTCATCTATCTGAAGGTGGCGGGCAATCTGTATTTTAAGGATTTCTTCATCTGTTATTTTTTTTGGCTCAAGATATAATTGGTACTGCACTTCATTTGTCACAAGAGTAGCTCCGTTTTGATCAAATATTTTTCCTCTTTCAGGAAGTATTTTTCGCGTATTAAGGTAATCCGTACTTGTAATCGGATTTATCACTTGGATATAAAACAATCTGATGATTATGCTCAGATAAAAAAGAAGAAAAACAACGAGTAAGAGCCGTATTTTTGTCATGCACCTAATACTTTCAATAAGCTTCCAGGATAAATTTCAGAAGCTTTGTCTTTATAAATTGATTCTCAACACCAATACACCGTCAATGCGTATCTCAAAGCAACGCTATATCATCTCTTAAGCGCATATTTCACATTATCAAAAAAAACCGGTTCTGATTCTTTCGTAAAATTTAATTTAGCACTTAACGATGCAGCAAATTGCAGAGAGTCTGCCTGAAAAATTTCCTTTTCAAGCACATCATTTTCAAGTTTTAATTTATTGGTCTTTTCCTCGAATTTATTTATATCATCACTTAGATATAAACTCTTTACAAAAATGTAAAGATTGGCAAATGCCAAAATAACAAAGATAACCGTCAAAACATGTTTTGTAGCTGTTTTCATATCAAAAATACTCTCAGTCGTGCTGAGCTCTCAAATGATAACGTCCTATCACCACGGATGGCGTTTTTTGTTGTTTGTTTTTTGTCCATTTTTTTCATGAATTGTTTGACAATCCTGTCTTCAAGTGAATGAAAACTTATAACTGCAAGTTTTCCTCCCGGTACAATTACTGAAATTGCTGCCTCGAGTCCTTTTTTCAGGTTTTCAAACTCATCGTTTATCTCAATTCGCAATGCTTGAAATATCCTGTTATATGTCTTGCCTGCATTACTACCCATAACTTTATAAATAGTTCCGTTCAGATCCGCTACGGTCTTGAATTTTTTTGATTTTCTCCGATAAACTATGTTCTCAGCTATTTCGTAAGCCCGAATTTCCTCCGAATTCCTTGAGAAAATATCATATAACTGCTCGGCAGAATACGTATTAAGTATCAGCTCAGCCGTCATATCTGTATCATTAGTCAACCTCATGTCGAGTGGATCTTGGGTATTCCGGTATGACAGACCCTTTCCTTTTGTGATAAGTTGAGTCCATGATAAACCCAAATCGAAAAGTGCACCTTTAACCCTATCAAAATCATGTTTCCTGGCAACTTTCTCCAAATCGGCAAAATTGGCTTGAACAAATATCATGTTTGGGCTGTTATATTTCTTGTTTAGCTTATCAATCTGATCTTTATCACGATCCAAACAGAGTACTTTTGCACCCAAATCCGCAATATGGGATGCGTGGCCGCCCTCACCCACGGTTGCATCGATATATTTGGCTCCGGCTTCAATGCTCAAGCCATCAATTACTTCTTTTAAAAGAACCGGCGTGTGCATTTTATTCTTTTGCACCCGTCAACTGTTTTAAATTTTTTTCTGTGCTTATGCTGTAGTTTTTCCATTTATCTGGACTCCATATTTCAAAATAAGACCCAACACCTATAAGTATGACCTCGGATGACTGTAAAACCGCATATTCCAGCAGGTTTTTTGGTATAACAACTCTTCCCTGGTCGTCGATCTCGATGGTTGCTGCACTTGAAAATAAGTGGCGCTTCATATCAATCTTTTGCGCCTCAAGAACTGAGGACCCCATCAGATCAAGAGCTCCTTTTTCCCATTCTGTATTTCTGTAGCCTGAAAGACATCTGTCAAAACCCTTGGTAAGAGTAAATGTTTTGCTTTGTCCCAATGCTTCACGAATTTTTTTAGGTATAACAATCCTTCCTTGACCGGTAAAAACAACCCTATATTCGCCAAGAAATAACATATATCACCATTAAACACCATTTTTCGTTATGTGTCAAGTGGAAAGCGTTTCATGACAACATATCCTTTAACATAAACAATAAATGAAAGTCTGTCCAACTGATGTATAATGATTTATATATGGATCGTTTTCTTAAAACCACGAAAAAACTGCTGTTCGCCCAGCAGGGAGGGATATTTTCCTCGGCCCTTATCATTTCCTCGATGATAGTCATATCGCGGATATTCGGTTTTTTGAGATACAGGATCTTATCCGGTTATTTCAACAAAGGCGAACTGGATATCTTTTTTGCCTCATTCCGTATACCGGATCTTGTGTTTGAAATCCTGATAACCGGCGCGCTTACATCATCCTTTATTCCGATTTTTATTAAATATCAAAAAAATAAGGAAGAGTTGGAAAAAAATATCTCTTCAATTTTTAATCTTCTTATTATTATCCTTATTTTGCTAGTTGTTGTTCTTTACTTTTTGCTTGATAGTCTTATCCCATTAATAACGCCCGGATTTAAAGATGAAAAACTCCTTCTTGTCATCCGTTATTCTAAAATACTTCTTCTGAGCCAACTACCCTTTTTGGTTGCCGGTAATTTTCTGACCGGTATAGCTCAGGCCAAAAAGACCTTCTTCGTCACGGCTGTAGCTCCTATTCTCTATAATCTAGCCGTTATTGTAAGTACTCTCTTGTTTGCACCGAGTCTTCACCTCTTGGCACCGGTCCTTGGTGTATCAATTGGCGCAGTTTTGTTTTTCCTGATACAAATACCGATTGTATTTACATACAACATCTCTTACCGGGCTATACTTAAAGTAACAGATGGAGTCAAGGAATTTTTTAAAATGATCGGTCCACGCATATTGACTGTGATCGTAACTCAGATAGATGCAACAATTGACCTTTCACTGACTTCCCTCCTAGGTTCAGGATCATATACGATTTTTTATTTTGCTCAACACCTGCAACTTCTTCCGGTTTCTGTGATCGGTATTGCTTTTGGTCAAGCGTCGCTTCCTTATCTTTCTGAGATGTTTGAACAAGGAAAAATAGAAGATTTTAAAAAAACCGTAATTGATTCAATTCTGAACCTATTTTTTTTTACCATTCCGATCATGGTTTTCTTTATTTTTGCCCGAACACCACTTGTCAGAATATTTTATGGAGGCGAGAAATTTGACTGGACTGCAACAGTCCAAACTGCCTATACTCTCTCATATTTTTCCCTGTCTCTACCATTTCATGCCGTCTATTACTTTCTTGCACGATGTTTTTATGGTTTGCTTGATACAAAAACACCGTTTATCGTGAGTCTTTTCACCGTAAGTGTAAACACCATCCTTAGCCTTTATTTTATTCTTGTTTTGCATCTTCCTATTTGGTCCCTTGCCATATCTTTTTCAGTTTCGGTTATTCTAAACTCCACGATGCTTTTCACTATTTTGGCTTATCGGCTGAAAAACCTTAGACTCCCTCTCTTTTTCTTTGAAACAGCAAAAATAACCATAGCGGCTCTTTTGGCATCGCCTGCTGCATACTATCTCATAAGGCTCATGGACAACCTTCTTCTTGACACTACACGCACAGTTAATGTTTTACTGTTGCTTGTTGCCAGCTGTGCTCTTTACTTTTTAGTCTATTTACTGCTATCCTGGATATTTGAAATCAAGGCAATGTATACCGTTTCAACCCTTTTTGCAAAAGCAAGGAGATTCCAGAAGAAAATCGTTGAAATAACATCATATGATTAATACACAAAACAACACAGCTGCCGTCATCAAAACCATTCAAAAGCAACTCTTGGGAAAAAAACTTACCTATAAGGAAATATATCAGCTTATGGACGAGATAGCTCACGAAAGACTCAGTGATATATTGACTACTTATTTTGTTGCATCATCTTTTAAAGAAGGTTTTTCATCTGAAGACCTATATCATTTTACCAAGGCCATGGTTCAGACAGGAGCCAGGCTTCATTTTAAAGGCATTATTGCAGACAAGCATTCGATAGGCGGACTACCGGGTACAAGGGCTAGCATGATCGTCGTTCCAATTATTGTTGCTGCGGGGTTTAAGATGCCCAAAATATCATCCCGCGCCATAACTACCCCTGCAGGAACAGCTGATGTAATGGAGGTACTTGCTAAAGTTGAATTTACACCTTCACAACTTGAAGATATCGTAAACACCACTGGAGGATGCGTATGTTGGAACGGACATCTGGGTCTTGCACCTGCCGATGATATAATCATACGAGTTGAAGAACCTCTGTCCTTTGAGTCTTTTGATAAAATAATAGTTTCAATAATGGCCAAGCATGTTGCGGCAGGATCAACTCATATTATCATTGATCTGCCTGTTGGAAAAACCATGAAGGTACGTCACGAAAAAGATGCCCAGGCAGTTCTGAAGAAGTTTCAAACATTGGGAAAACGTTTTGGTATAAAAATAATCGGAAATATAACGCATACAAATGAACCTGCAGGTAACGGCATAGGACCTGCGCTTGAAGCACGTGACGTGCTTGGCGTGCTTGAGCAGAAAAAAGACAGACCGTTACAACTTGAAAAAAGAGCCTTGGATCTTTCCGCAAAACTTCTGGATTTATGTTATGAGGACGCCAGGATAAAGAAAGATGGTTATACTGAAGCAAAAAATATTCTGCTAAGCGGAAGAGCCAGGGCTGTATTCATGCAGATTCTTGAAGCTCAGGAAGGAAATTGCAATATCACATCAGATACGCTTGTTATCCCGTCAAAAAAATACGCAGTAAAAGCAATATACGAAGGAACCGTCAAAGCTGTAAACAATTACAACCTCAATAGCATCGCACGACTTCTTGGAGCACCCAAAGATCAATATGCAGGTGTCTATCTTCATAAAAAAATAGGAGACACTGTTTCTTTACATGAAAAAGAACTGACCTTTTATTCTTCAAGTTCATACAAATTAAAAGAAGCTATAGATACGTTACAAATGTTTCCAATTTATATTATAGAAAAATGAATAAAAGACACAAAAAAAAACCAATAGTGCTTTTTGCTATTTTAGCCCTATTCCTTATCGTATTTTACATGTTTTACCAAGAAGGCTCTCTTCCGGTCGATAAAGAAAACCAGGGAAGTGAGGTCTTTGTAGTTAAGAAAGGACAAGGCCTCAATTCCATAGTAAAGGATTTATCAGGGCGGCATCTTATACGGAATAAGGTTGTTTTTTTTCTTGTAATAAAACAGATGGGCCTTGAAAAAAAAATACAGGCAGGCGAGTTTCGGCTTTCCAAAAGCATGACGGCACAGGATGTGGCACAAACACTTACTCATGGAACTGAAGATGTATGGGTCACGGTCATTGAGGGTTTGCGAAAAGAAGAAATAGCTCAAGTTTTAGGACAAAACATGGAGATTGATGAGAAGGAATTTATTGAGAAGTCAAGAGAGGGCTATTTGTTTCCTGATACGTACCTTATCCCAAAAAGAACATCGGTTGACAATATCATCTCCATTTTTACCGCAAACTTCAATGCTAAGTATACGGGTACACTCAAAAAACAAATAGAGTCTAAGGGATTAACCGAAAGAGAAGCACTGATAATAGCATCACTTCTTGAGAAAGAAGCTAAGCTTCCAGAAGATAAAAAAAGAGTTGCCGGAATCTTGGTCAAAAGATATAAAGAAGGATGGCTCATGCAACTTGACGCAACGATCCAGTATGCTTTGGGATATCAGAAAAAAACTAAAACATGGTGGAAAAAGGAACTGACAGTTGATGACATTAAGGTTGACTCAACTTATAATACTTATAAATACCGGGGTCTTCCGCCGGCTCCAATCTGCAATCCGGGCTTGGAATCATTGGAAGCTGTTGCTGAAGCACAAATAGATACACCATATTGGTACTATATATCCGATATTAAAGGAAATATGCATTATGGAGTAACGCTTGGTGATCATAATGCCAATATAAAAAAATATTTACGATTTTAGAAGATATTATACTTCTGTTTCAGTTGTTTGTTGTGTAGGGCGTTTAACTTCACGCGGTTTTGAACCTTCCTGTGGACTGACTAATCCTGCTTCCTCAAGCTCATCCAGTAAACGTGCCGCACGCGCATATCCAACCTTTAGTCTTCTCTGTAACAATGAGGCAGAGGCTTTGTCAAATGAAGAGATTATCTGGATCGCCTGATTGAAAAGCGGATCGCGGTCTCCATTCTTACCGGAAACAGACATCATTCCCGGCATATTGACCTGATCCTCTCCTTCGGTAATTTCTTCGGTATAGTGTACTTCAGGAGCCTGGGACCTTATGAATTTTACAAGCTGCGACGCTTCTTTTTCTGTAATAAAGGGACCTTGGATACGACGCGGCTTTGCTTGATCCGGTGGTAAAAAAAGCATATCTCCTTTTCCAAGCAGTTTTTCCGCTCCTGGCATATCGATAATGACGCGTGAATCTATCATTGATGATACATTGAATGCAAGTCGAGTAGGTATGTTTGCCTTCATAAGTCCGGTTATAACATCAACTGACGGACGCTGGGTTGCTAGTACAAGATGGATCCCCGTTGCACGCGCCATTTGAGCAATGCGCGTAATAAAGCTTTCAACATCTCCAGGAGCAAAGATCATAAGATCTGCAAGCTCATCAATGACAAATATAATATACGGCTTTTTCTCAATATTTTCGATTGCGTTATAACTTTCAATATTACGGGCACCTGCTTTTGAGAAATCCTTGTATCTCGTTTCCATCTCAGCAACTGTCCAACGTAACGCTTTGAGGGTTTTTTCAGTATCAACAATAACATCGGTCAACAAATGAGGAATTTTATTATAGGAGCTCATTTCGACACGCTTGGGATCAACAAGAATTAACCGTAGTTCTTCAGGTCTTGTCCGAAACAAAAATGTACTTATCCAGGCATTAAGGATAACTGATTTACCTGATCCGGTAGTACCTGCAATAAGACAGTGCGGCATTTTTGAAATGCTTGTCGCTTGAGGTTTGCCGGAAACATCTAGCCCTAAAGGTACAAGCAAAGGATCGGTGTTTTTTGAAAAAATCGGATCCATAAGTAGACTCTTCAGAGGTACTATCTGAGGTCTATTATTTGGTATTTCGATACCGACCATGGATCTTCCCGGTATTGGAGCCTCTATCCTTACCTGACCGGTTGAAGCCGCAAGGGCAAGGGCAAGATCGTTTGAAAGGGCAGTGATCTTTGAGAGTTTTGTTCCCTGCGTGATTTCCAACGCATACTGAGTTATGGCAGGTCCGTAATTAACCTCTGCAACACGCGCCCGTATGCCAAAGCTGTCAAGGGTCTTTTCAATAACCGATGCATTATGATTGACATCACCACGGTCAGCCTCAGCCTGCTTTACATCTGCCAATAAATTCAAAGGTGGAAATACCCAAGTGGATGAGGCCGTCTGGTTGAGGGGTTGAACAACGAAATCTTTATTCAATGGTGTTGGTGTTACTGTCTGGCCCATAGAATGAAGTGGGCTTGGAATCGGAATTTTAAGAGATGGTTTTTCTATTTGTTTATCTTGTATAAACTCCTTATTTTTGGTATCGTTTTTACTCAAACTCAATTTTTTACCACCTAATCCCTGGAACAGATTGGTTTTGAAGTATTTAAAAATTGGTTTCAGTATATTGAGAATTGAAAGAAAAAACACATCGATTGATGTATCAAGAAAAAGTATAAGACCAATAATAAGCAGTATACAAAGAACAAAAATAGTTCCCAGTCCTGAGATATTCAAGGAAAGAACGTCAAACAAATCGCGCCCTACAACACCGCTTTGAAAAATTCCTAACAAAGAAATGAATATGAAAATGATTCCAATTGTTATATTGGGTTTGATAAACCGCAGCTTTTTAGTATTGAAAAAATGTCCTGAAAAAAGAAGAATGATAAATGGAATAAATATACCAATGGGACCGAATGAACCGGTTATCTGATCGTTAATCCTACTCAAAAGGATACCGCCTCCATCCTCTGTAAACAAACTGACAAATGAAATAAGAAGTATGAATGCAAAAGCAATAAGCAGGAAGCCAAGTATATTAAATATAGTTTTGCTGTTTATCTTGACTTTCAGAAATGGGACTTTTATCAGGGTTTTTCTTCTTGCCATATCATCATTGTAGCACTATTCCTGCAGCATCTCAAGATTTACTCTTCCTTGACTGTCAACCTGGTATACTCTGACCTTGACTTGCTGGCCGACTTTAACGGCTTTGCCTGCATCGCGCACAAAACCTTTTCCCATCTTGGATACATGAACCATGCCTTCTTTTCCGGGCAGGCACTCAACAAATGCTCCAAAGGGTAATACCCTCTTCACTTCTCCAATAAACACTTCACCAACTTTGAGTTCACGGGTTATATTACCTATGGCGGCAACAGCTTCTTCTACTTTTACCCTGTCAAGGCCGCTTATCGTAACTTTTCCGTCATCACCGATATTGATTTCGGTCTCGGTTCTGGCAATGAGCGCCCGGATATTTTTTCCTCCAGGTCCTATGATCTCACCGATTTTATCTGCGGGCGGCGAGATGACAACTACTTTTGGCGCAAATTCCGAGATGGTATCGCGAGGTTTTGACAGGACTTTATTCATACCCTCAAGGATGTGCAGGCGTGCTTTTTTTGCCTGCTCAAATATATCTTTGATCATTGCTGCAGTTAATCCCTTATTTTTTACATCAAGCTGAATTGCGGTAATACCGTCTTTTGTTCCTGCAACCTTAAAATCCATCTCTCCAGAAAAGTCCTCTAAACCCACAATATCGGTCAGAATGACATATTTGTCGTCGGACTCTGACATTAGACCCATCGCAATTCCTGCAACTGAGTCGCGTATGGGAACCCCCGCATCCATAAGGGCAAGGGATGAACCACAGACAGAGCCCATTGATGAAGAACCATTTTCGGCAAGGATCTCAGATACAACACGAATTGCATAAGGAAATTCATCAGATGTTGGTAAGACAGGTTCAATAGCCTTTTCAGCCAGCGCACCATGTCCGATCGCACGACGGCTTGGGCCAAACATTCGTCCGGTCTGACCGTATGAATAGGGCCCATCAGAATAATGATGTATGTATCTTTTTGCCTCTTTACCCTCAGGTCCTTCAATAAGTTGTTCAAGAGTCGTAGAACCCATAGTAACAATTGATAAAATCTGAGTTTGTCCGCGTTGAAACAAAGCGGATCCATGAGTACGGGGTAAAAGTCCTGCCTGGATATACAAATCTCTTACCTGATCAGTCTTTCTTCCGTCAACACGTACACCTTTTTTCAACACATTTTCCTTAATTTGACCATAATTAAATTTTGTTGCCGCACTCATAATCTGTTTTTTATCATATTTATTACCCAATTCTTCATAAATTTTTTCGATGGTTTCGATAAGAAGCGCACTGTTACTTCCTGCTGATCCTGCCGCCTCTTTCATTGCTTCTGTCAATTCTTTGGTATAAGATTTTTTTATCAATTTAAGTATTTCCTCACCTGAATCAGCTTCAATAACTGACAATTTTACTTTGCCGATTTTTTCCTGTATGGACTTTAAAAATTCTATGATCTTTTTATTTTCCTGTTTTGCCAACTCCACACCTTCTTGAACGATTTTATCACCAACTGCGTCAGCTTCTGCTTCTATCATGATAACTTTGTCCTGCGAAGATGAAACAACAAGATTTAAAGAAGAGGCCTGCATTTCCTCTTCGGTCGGATTGACAAGAAAAGTACCTTTTGTAGTCTCCGATCCTGCAACATATCCGATTTTCATTGTAGATATAGGCCCGTCCCAGGGAATGCTTGAAACGCTAAGTGCAGCTGATACTGCAATTGAGGAAAGTATTTCAACAGATGTGCTTCCGTCGACCGACAAAAGTGTTATAACCACCTGTACTTGTTTTTTATAGGATTTGGGGAAAAGGGGTCGTATTGATCTGTCAATCAAACGGCCGGTAAGAATAGCTTCGTCCGATGGTCTTCCTTCGCGTTTTATCCATCTGGAACCTTTTATCAAACCGCCTGCATATAATTTCTCGACATACTCAACAGATAATGGAAAATAATCCAACGCAGGATTCTCTGGACCGAGTGCAACTGTCACCAATACGGCAGCTCCGCCAAGTGTTGCATATACTGAACTGTCAACAGCTTGTGCAAGACGACCGAATTGAAGTTTTAATTCGCTATCCTGCAGTTTAAGCGATTTCTCAAATATATTCATAAGAATTTATAGGATTAATAAACAAGTAAAAAGAATTTTGTATTTATCATCTGTGCATTATATATACTTATATCAACTGCATTCATAGGAAGATTGCGGGGAAAAGTGATATTATTTTTTTAAACCTATTTTTCCGATTAATTCCTTGTACCGCTTTTCGTCAAGCTTCATAAGATAATTAAGTATTCTTCTTCTTTTGGCAATGACTTTCAGTAATCCCCGGCGCGAATGATTATCCTTTTTATTTATATCCAAGTGTTCAGCAAGCCTCTCTATTTTTTGTGTTAAAAGCGCTGCTTGTACTTCTGGAGAACCTGTATCTCCAGACTTTTGTGCAAACAACTCAATAATCTTCTGTTTATCATCCGGTAGTTTTTTCATATATCCGTCATTATAATTTATACAGGTGCAACTTTCAAGGGGGAATAAATCATTCCTATGAAAAAAACAACAAAACACATCTACGTAAAATCAAGAGTGTTGATGATCGTTCCACTTGCTGTAATCCTACTATGGATGCTTATATCTGTACCTCCAAACAGTTGGGAAATTATAAGTATTTTTGCCATTGTAACTTCCTCTTTGGCTTTTATTGTATCGTCTTTTTTCTTTTCCGACACCTCAAGTATCTTAATAGGAATTTTCTTTTTTCTCTTTTTTATCATAAGTGGTCTGGTAGGTTTTGATATCGTCAACACTCTTCTTTTGCTTTGCTTTATAATCGGAGTCAAATTTTTGGTACAATAATATACTTAAATGAAAAATAATTTTTATATTACAACAACCGCTCCCTATGTCAACGCTGATCCGCACATCGGGTTTGCCCTTGAGATAGTACAAGCTGATGTTGTTGCACGTCACAAAAGATCACAAGGATTTGAAGTTGCTTTTGGATTTGGTACAGATGAGCATGGAGTTAAAATATACCGCAAAGCTCTTGAACAGAAGAAAGACCCGGAGGCTTACTGTAATGAATATGCAAAAAAATTCGACAGTCTTACGAAAGCACTATCTTTGAGCGTTACCCACTTTATCAGGACAACAGACGCAAGACACATACGAGCAGCGCAGGAATTCTGGATGCGATGCTTTCGAAACGGAGATATTTATAAAAAAAATTACCGGGTCAAATACTGTGTCGGATGCGAGCTGGAGAAAACCGACTCTGAACTGGTTGAAAATACATGCCCCATTCACCCGAATCTCGAAATCGAAATATATGAAGAAGAAAATTATTTTTTTCGTTTTTCAAAATATCAAAATAAACTTCTGCAGCTATACAAAAACAATCCTCAATTTGTTATGCCGAAAAACCGACTCCTGGAAATTGAGACCTTTGTAAAAAAAGGCTTACAGGATTTTAGTATATCGCGGTTAAAAAGCAAGATGCCATGGGGCATTGAAGTACCCAATGACTCTCACCATGTCATGTATGTCTGGTTTGATGCCCTTGTATTTTATATTTCAAATATTGATTGGCCATTGGATGAACACACATTCAATACATGGTGGCCGGTTGTACAGATTGCAGGTAAAGATAATTTACGTCAACAAAGCGCGATATGGCAAGCAATGCTTATGTCCGCAGGTCTTGCACCATCCAAACAAATTCTTATTCATGGATTTATCACATCAAAGGGACAAAAGATGAGCAAAAGCCTTGGAAACGTCGTTGATCCGTTTGAGCTTGTCAAAAAATATGGCGTTGATGCTGTCCGCTATTATCTTCTACACGAAATTCCTGTATTTGACGATGGTGACTTCAGTGAGCAACGCATGAAGGAAATATATAACTCAGACCTTGCAAATGAGCTCGGTAATTTGGTAAGCCGGATCACAACTCTGGGAGAAAAAGACAGTCTTATTCTTGATGTAGAAAAAAACACTCTCTATGATCCGGTTTATAGGGACCAACTTGATAAATATGAGTTCAATACTGTTCTAACAAAAATCTGGGAAAGAGTAAAAGACTTAAATAAAAAAACGAATGATTTTGAACCATGGCATAAAACTCCAGAAAACCGCAAAGAATTTCTCCTTTCGTTATTACAGAATTTACATACGATTGGCCAAGATCTTTTATTTTTTTTACCCGATGCAGCAAATAAAATTATCAATGCAACATCCGGACCTATCAAAAAATCTGTACCATTATTTCCCAGAATAATTTAAAAAACATGGAAAAAAATAACAATACAAAATCAAGGTTGCTGTCTCCCGTTTGGCTTGTATTCCTCATACCTGTCGTGCTCTTTGGTGCGGCTTTTGCACTATTTTATTTTTTTATTTTTTATAATCTCCCATCACCCTACTCACTCAAGGACTATAAATCTGTTCCTCTTTCTACTCATATCTATGACAGAAACGGCAAATCATTGTATGAGATATATAAGGACCAAAATCGAACACCAATAAAGCTGAATAAACTTCCCAAATATGTTTCTCAAGCAACAATTGCCATTGAAGATAAGGATTTTTATAAACATAAAGGGATTTCTATCGTCTCAGGCATGCTCAGGGCTGTCAAGGATATGATCCTCAAACAAAATCTTCAAGGAGGTTCTACCCTGACACAACAACTTGTCAAAGGAGCTCTTCTTACTCCGGAGCGCACCATACAAAGAAAAATAAAAGAAATTATACTTGCTCTTCAAGTGGAGCAAATATTTACCAAACAACAAATTCTTGAAATGTATCTTAATCAAATTCCCTATGGAGGATCCTCATACGGCATTGAAGAGGCGTCGCGCACATACTTCGGTAAACACGCAGAGGATCTGAACCTTGAAGAAGCAGCTCTTCTTGCAGGTCTTCCACAAGCTCCATCCAGATACTCTCCCTACAGCAACCCTGAGCTTGCCAAAGCTCGACGAAACGAAGTACTGAAAAAAATGTATGAACTGGGATATATCAGTAAAGAAGTGCAAAAAAAGACGCAGGAGGCGAGCTTAAGCGCAGTAGCTTTAAAAAAGACCATAAAAGCACCTCATTTTGTCTTTTATGTTCGATCAATTCTTGAGGCCGAATACGGTGTAGAAAAAGTGGAAGAGGGAGGATTAAAGGTAACAACAACGCTTGATCTTTCCATCCAAGAAGAGGCTGAAGCTATACTTTCCGAAGAAATCGAGAAAATACAGAACCTTGATGTATCAAACGGAGCCGCACTGGTAACGCGTCCTCCAACAGGTGAAATACTTGCTATGCTGGGCAGCGTCAATTATTTCGCAACAGGATCAGGAGCATTTAATGTCACAACCGCCCTCAGACAACCGGGGTCATCCATAAAACCAATCAATTATGCAATAGGCATTGACCGTAAGCTTGTCACTCCAGGTACAGTCTTTTTGGATATTCCGACCTGTTTTACTGCTGCAGGTCAGGCAGGTTCGTACTGCCCGGTCAATTATGATAGACAATATCACGGACCAGTCCACCTGAGGATGGCGCTTGGCAACTCATATAATATACCTGCTGTTAAGATGGTTGCTTTAAATGGAGTTGAAAGCTTTATTGCCTCGTCTTCTGCTTTTACAATTACCTCATTTAAAGATCCTAAAAAGTACGGACTATCCATAACTCTTGGAGGCGGTGAAGTCCGTATGACTGAAATGGCTCAGGCGTTTTCAGCATTTGCAAACCAAGGAATCCCTCGTAAACTGAATGCAATTCTGAAAGTTCAGGACAAATTTGGCAAAACACTTTACGAATTCAAGGACCCGAATATGGAAAAAGACGTAATAAAATCTGTGCCGGCCCCTTCCTATGTATCAATTCCCGGAAAAAAAGCCATATCCCAAGAAACCTCATATCTTATTTCTCACATCCTTTTGGACAACAATGCCAGGGCACAGGCATTTGGAACATCATCATATCTCAATGTACCAAACCATGCGGTATCGGTAAAGACAGGTACAACTAACGACAAAAAGGATAACTGGACCATTGGATATACACCCAACTTTTTGGCTGTTGTATGGGTTGGAAATAACGATTCGTCGCCTATGAATCAATACCTTACTTCAGGCGTAACTGGTGCAGCACCCATATGGAATAAAATCATGACAAAAGTATTGGAAAATCAACCGGATTTATGGCCGGTTAAACCCGAAAATGTAGTCGGTGCACAGATCTGCAACGACACGGGTGCTCTTTTGACAAAAGATGAAGGAGGTGCAGAACTGTGCTCTTCCCGTTTTGAGTACTTTATCAAAGGAACTGAGCCAGGTGCATCTTCCGGATTTGTGTCAAAACAAAGCATATCCATCAATAAAGACACGGACAAACCAGCCGGACCAAATGATACGAATATCGAAATGAGGGAAAAAACCATCCTCAAAGATATGTTTTCCACGTATTGCCTTGACTGCAATCATGAGGGAGATCCTTATTCAGTAATCAGACTGTAATCTAAACAGTAGCACGTATTTTTTATCGCTTGACAATAATACTAGCATACTAGTATAATAGTATCTTATGATAAAAAAATACATGAGTGAATTGATCAGTACATTTTGTAAAATAAGGTCCACACAAGAAATGGAAGATTTTTTACATGGTATTTTAACTCCACAAGAATGTGATGAGATATCTACACGACTTCAGGTTGTTAAGATGCTACAAAAAGGCATTCCCCAACATAAGATCGCTAAAAACCTTGGTGTAGGTGTTGCAACAGTCACACGCGGGTCAAAAGAGCTTGGAAAGGGAAGATTTGCATATATCTCCTCAAAAAGCTGGCGTACCTCCAAAAAAGGAGGTTGATCCATCAGATTTTGCTTTTATAACCTCCTTGTATCGGAGGTTATTTTTTATAATTTTATATTTTATGAAACACAGGAAAAAAATCGGTATAATCGGCGGAGTCGGACCTCAAGCAACTCAGTATATTTATGAGCATATCATTTATTATGCACAAAAAAAATATGGAGCAAAAAATAATGATGATTACCCTCTTTTATTGATTGAATCTGTTCCTATTCCTGACTTTATATCTGACACTAAACAGCTGGGAAAAGCACTTAATATGCTTTATGATACCGCAGGGTGTTTGATAAGGGCGGGCGTTGATATAATTGCACTTGGAAGCAACACAGTACACATATGTTTGCCTCAACTAAAAAAAATTGTATCTGTTCCTTTTATGTCAACTATCGACATGGTCGTCAACAAATGCCGTCAGGAATCAGTAAAAAAAGCTGGAGTTCTTGCTTCTCCTGTTCTTATCAAAAATTCACTTTATAAAAAAGGACTTGAAAAAGCAGGGATTGAAACAATACTAATTCAGGACAGCGAACTTATGATTGTTGACCGTATGATTAGACATATTATTGCCGGGATAAAGAATCATATGGATACAAACAAGTATGTTGAGATAATAAACCGTATGCTGGCAAACGGAGCAGAACGCATCATCTTGGGTTGCACTGAACTTCCCCTCGCAATAAATTATGAAGCACTTGGAACGAAAATAGTAAATTCGGATGAACTTCTCGCTGAGGGAATTGTTGATTTTTATTATCAAAATTTTTCAGTATAATCAAAACTATGGAAAACAACAAAATTACAGACTATCTTAAAGAACTTACGGATATAGGAATTGATCATTATAAAGTTCATCATCCATATCTAAAAACGGTTGATGATGTGCTTGCCTATTGCAAACTTGTTCATTCGGATGGTGCTTCAACACTAGTTTTTATGGCAGATCAGGAGTTTGTAGAAATTATCCGTAGGGATGACTGCAAGATAAATATGGAGAGATTGCGTGAAATAACCGGAGCAAAGCAAATCCGTATGGCATCTCCTGAAGAATTTACGCAGATAACAGGCCTTGAGCCAGGTTCTGCCCGTGTTTACATACCGCAGATAAAAAAAGTTTATATTGATAAACTTATTCTTGAAAAAGATTATGTCCAAACCGGTTCAGGCAGTTTTACCACAAGCATCAGATGCAGAACGTCTGATTTGCGTAAACTACCGAATAGTCAGATTGTAGAAGTTGCATTTGTTTCACGCGAGGAGAAACAAGAGCTTAAGTCACATTATTCAATATTAACCGGAATAACCCCATCGGGAAGCGGAGAAGTTCATATCGGAAATTACCTTGGTGCAGTCACACCATTTCTTGAACTCCAGAAAAAAGCCGATAAAGTATACTTTTTTATTGCTGATCTTCATGCCCTGACAACAGTTCAGAATAAAGAAGAAATGCAGCGAAATGTAGAAAATCTCGTTTTATCATATTTGGCTTTTGGTATTGATACAAATAAGGTCGTTTTTTATCGGCAGTCAGACATTCCTCAACACACTGAACTGCAAAATATTTTGAATAACGTAACACCGCTTGCACTAATTAAGCGTGCACATGCCTATAAGGACAAACTTCAAAAGGGTTCAAACCTTGAAGAAATAAATATGGGTCTCTTTAGTTATCCTGTATTAATGGCCGCTGATATACTGCTTTACGATCCTGATTACGTTCCTGTTGGTGATGACCAAAAACAACACATTGAGATCACTCGTGATATTGCAGGTTTTTTTAATAAAACGTATGGAAATACGTTTGTACTGCCTGACATGTATAACATTAAAGAAAGTGCACGTCTTGTTGGGACAGACGGAAAGAGGAAAATGAGCAAAAGCCTGAATAATTATATAGCCGTATTTGCAGACGAAAAAATAATCAAAAAACAAATTATGGGATGTTATACGGATCCCAGCCGTATTAAAGCTACTGATCCCGGAAAGATCGAGGGTAACCCGGTTTTTACCTATCACCGATTCTTAAATGATAATAAGGATGAAGTTGCCAACTTGGAGTCCAGATATAAAATCGGCACAGTGTCTGACGTAGAAGTAAAAGAAAAACTATTTCAAGCAATACTTCGTAAATTTAAAGGAAACAGAGAAAAATATCAAGAATTAACGTTACATCCAGGCAAGATACAAACTATACTGAAGGACGGAGCTGAAAAAGCTCGTACACAGGCTGCAAAAAAAATGATGGATATACGGGAAAAAATCGGGATCACAAATAAATATTCAAACTTTAGTTATTAGGTGAACGATCGTTCTTGACAACGGCGATTATCTCTGTACAATGAATATATGATCCCTCTCGCCGAACAGCTTCGACCAAAAACTCTTGATGATGTGGTGGGACAACAGCATCTTGTTGGAAAGAATAAACCGATTCGTAGAATGCTTGAGAGCGGTAAAGTCGCATCTATGATTTTGTGGGGACCGCCGGGATGCGGAAAAACAACTCTTGCCCGTCTCATTGCCCATTATGTTGAGGCGGATTTTATTGGATTTTCAGCAGTTACCGGAGGAGTTGCCGATATCAGGCAAATTATCAAAAAAGCTGAAGAAGATCAAACTCTGTTTAAAAAACAAACTATTTTGTTTGTCGACGAGATACACCGTTTTAATAAAGGACAGCAGGATGCGTTTTTACCTCATGTAGAAAAAGGCACCATAATCCTTATTGGCGCAACGACAGAAAACCCCGGTTTTGAAGTAAATGCCCCTCTTATATCCAGAAGCCAAGTTTATGTATTGTATGCATTGACTGACGAGGAAATCAACCAAATCGTATATTCAGCTATAGAACTTTACCCACACCATAAGTGGTCACCGGAGGCTATAAAACATATTGTAAAAAACAGCAACGGTGATGCACGAACCGCCATAAATGCAATTGAACTTGCCTCCGCAATTCATAAGAAAATAACACTCAAGGTTGCCGAAGAGGCAATCCAAAGAAAAGCAATCTATTATGACAAAAAGGGTGATTGGCATTATGATACCATCTCGGCCTTTATCAAAAGCATGAGAGGATCAAACCCAGATGCCGTGCTCCATTACCTTGCTCGGATGATAAAAGCCGGCGAAGATCCTGTTTTTATCGCACGCCGTATGCTTATTTTTGCTAGCGAAGATATCGGCAACGCTCAACCAACAGCCCTTGTAGTTGCCACCTCTTGTATGCAGGCAGTTCATATGATCGGCATGCCTGAGTCTCAACTTATCCTTGCGCAAACAGCAACTTATCTTGCAACAGCAAAAAAATCCATTGCCTCAACAAATGCATTGTATCAGGCACTATCTGATATTGATGAAAAAAATCTTGATCCAATACCTCTCCATATGAGAAACGCGAGTAACAAGGTCATGAAAGAGTTAGGATATGGAAAGGGACATATAAGATACCCCTGGGACGTAGAAAAAAAAACAGGAAAAAGAGTTGATCAGGAATATATGCCCAAAAATCTCAAAGGAAAAAAATATTATATTCCTGACTGGAAATAAAACTTATTGCATAAGATCAAGCTCTCCTATGCGTTGCCAATTATTTTCGTCAAGAGCGACAATGCTTTGCTGACCGATTATATAAAGATAATTATTTATATAGATAGCCCTCTGTACTTCAAAATCACTTACTGCTTTTACCATATTCAGCTTATTTCCCTTATAGGAAAAAACGTATCCTCCTTTTGTTCCTGGTAAAAAGAAAACTTCATGCTTCTCATCAGCCAAAAACGCATGATGGTTATCAAGGGCTTCGCTCCAATATTCATCCATGATAAAAGTATCTGTTTCCTGAGGGTTTTCAGGGTTTGATACATCAAAGAGTGAGAGCTTTACTTTGTCGCTGTCTTTTCCAATACCTAAAATGATGTCTGTTGTCAAAGGATGAAGATATGAGGAATATCCGGGAATTTTTAGCTCACCTTTCAACTCGGGAGTGTTTGGCTTTGAAAGATCAATTACATAAAAAGGGTCGGTTTGTCGGAAAGTCACTACATATGCACGGTCTGCCATAAACCGGACAGAGTAGATCTGTTCAGTTTTTCCCAGATCCTTGACAAAACCTGTCACTCTCAGTCTGCTATCAAGAACATAGACATCACTGAATGACTCTGTCAGTCTTCCAAAATTTCCAAACCAGCTGTTTTGACCTATGGTTGTTGCAATCCTCAGGTGATCTTTATATGAGTCAAGAGAAAACTGGTTTAAAACCTTACCTGGAACTTCACCGGTTGTATCAATATCCAGATTGTCAATATGTATCTTTACAATACCTGTTTTACCAAGCTCCCGTGCATTATCAGCCATATATTTCTTCATCCGGTTTTGCATATTATTCTCGGTTTCAAGTCTTTTATCCTTATCCATTATTGCCATAAATCGTGAAAGAAGAGATGTAACTTCGTTCAGTTTTGATTGTTGACTAATGTCATATTCTTGGAGCTTTGCAAGCTTATCAACTACACTTGCTGGAAACAGATCGGTGTTTTGTATCACGAATCCATACATGATCTTTGCAATGTCACCCGAATAATAATATGTAAGATAGAGTGCGTCTTTGGACATATATATCACCGCTTCGCTTGTTGATCCGGTAAACGATGCATTTTTTTCGATATCACCATTTGCAGTATTAATAACTGATACCGTATATACGGTATCGTCAGAAACCGGTGTCACCGGATGATAAACATCCGCACATCTGATTGAGGTCCCTGTTTTCTTTGTGTCAAACAATGGAAGCGGACAAACAGGCGCACCATCAACGATGAGCCGTGTCACCAAGTATAGCTTGTCGCGATAAAGACGGGCTTGCACTTTGTATGTATTTTGAGCATAAGGAATAGACCATTTCTTTTTCGGTCGACTTGCATCTGTCACGTCGTAAGCTGCAATCTCACGTTTTGGATAGTTTGACTCATCAAAAATAATTAAAGTGTTTTTCGTTAACAAAAGGTCTCCTGATGCCTGCACTGTTGCTGTCTTTTCCATTGATTTGGGTGGAAATACTTTGATCGATGCAACACCACCCGTGGGTTTTTGAGGCATTTCGTCCGGCGGCATGATCCTCCCGACACTTGGCACTTCATCAGATCTGACAGTCATATCTGCTACATCTGCCGGATTTGCAGATTGCTTTTCCATCAGAGGCACAGGATTGCCACTGCGATAATAAACATAAGGAGTCGAATAAAATAAATTGGTTCCGTCGGTTTTTATTACGTCCGGTTCGTCAATTCCCAAAACCTGCACATTGGTTTGAGAAACTCTTTCCGCAACATCACTTCCCATTTGGGGTACAAGTAAGTTCGATCTATCAAGGGTAGCGCGTGGAGCTGTTTTCATCTCAAAACTTTCAGAAAACCCGACACCTCCACCAAAATATCCGGTTGCCGAATTTTGCTGCATGTATGACACGAATTCATCATCGGTTTTAAATTGTTCAAGCTTTCCAAAGGGATTGGATACTATGCTTCTTTTAAGGATGTCGTTTTTGGATAAGCCAGGGATAACGGAGCTCTTGTTTCTCAACACTGCAACTATGACTATGATAACAGATACTGCAAGAATCGCACCTGATAGGGTTAAAAAAAAGTTTCTTTTGTTTTCCATACCTCATGATAGGAGACTTATACAAGATTGTCAATCACCCGTTTATAGCCGCCACATCCGTGAAAAAGCCAGTAAGCGACCCGGGTAACTGTGGTTGTTGATACACCCGTCAGATCTGCAATTTTTTTGTATGGTATTCCTTTGGTAAGCAGGTATGCTATCTCTAGCCTATTTGCAAATTCTTCAATCTCAGGAAGCGTCAAAAGATCGCGTAAAAAGTCTGCAACCTCCTTCTCGTTTTTCAGTAACACTAATGCATCAATAAGCCGTTGTTCTTTTTTATTACGCGGTTTATACTGTGAGGAATTTGTAAATGTTTGCTTGTTTTTTTTCATATGGATTATCATATTGTAACATAATGAAAATTCCATAGATCAAAAAGCAAATGACTTAATTAATAGATGAATTAAGTCAAACTTGACAAATGTGTATTTGTGTGTTAACATACTAACATGAAATGTAAGTATCGGATACAGATCTCCGTTGTTCTCCATCAACACCCGCATACCGCGGGGTAATTTGTTTGGTCTTGCATCATTAACCCCGCAACTGGCGGGGTTTTTATATCCGTTCAATTATTAATAATTCATGAAAAAACAAACCTGTATGGAAAACAAAATAAGTCCTGAATTAGCAAATCAAGGCCAATCTTTCTCATTCGTTAATGTAAAACCTGGAGGAAATAATACATGCCTTGTTGATGGTGTTATTGACGATAAAAATGAAAGAAGAATAATCAACGACGAAATAATGTCTCTTTATCCTGATGTCGAACAGGTGGGTTTTGTAGATAGTGATACATCGACATTGTGCATGGCAGGAGGAGAGTTTTGTGGTAACGCTACAAGAAGTGCGGCTTTTTTTATGCTTAATGGAAATCCTGGCGAAGTAAATATACAAGTAAGCGGTGTAGAAAACAGGTTAAAAGCAGGTATTAATTCAAACGGTGAAGCATATGCAGAGATGCCTATATACTTTGAAGGTGATCGGGTACAACAAGACAAAGATAATCCTCAAGCCAATACCGTATATATGCAAGGAATTACTCAATACGTTATCTGGGATGATCCAAATGTAGCAAATATGCTACCTGAACAGATTAAACAATATGCATTAGGTTTATTGAAGAAAAAGGGATATGATACAGGTTATGCAGCATCAGGAGTGATGTTTGTAAGTCAAACAGAAAAAGGCATTGAAATAATTCCGGTTGTATATGTACGCGACATTGATACGCTATTTTATGAAACCGCTTGTGGTAGCGGAACAACAGCTGTCGGCATGGTAATTGCCAAAGAAGAAAAAAAGGGTGTATCGAACCTTCCTGTCATCCAACCATCCGGATTACCTATCAGAGTCACAGTTGATTATGATAGTGAATATAACGAGTTTAGTTATGCACAAATATCAGGACCGATTAATACACTGAACACAGGCGTATTGGTTGAGACTCCAAAAGGAGCATATGTAATAGAAAGAATACAATCAACTGATCAATTAAACAAAGCTTTCACGACTCAAAGGCTCGTAGACGCATATGGTGTATTTAGCGATCCACCATACAACGAACAATTTACAACAGAAGAGATAAGAGATATTTTCTCTACGTATGTCAAAAAAGGTCTGCTTTTCATCTCAAGAACATCAGAAAACATTATTGGATTCGGAGCTGCAGTCCCTCTGCGAGAAGAACCAAGTATTTTAGAGCTGGCACAACAGTTTGGTGTTGATCCTGATACATGCTGGTATATGGCAGATCTGGGAGTTGTAAAAGAAAGACGTGGAGAAAAAATAGCGACGTCACTTGTTTTAGCAAGATTAAATGCTTTTCCAAAAGGTAGCACTGCAATAATGCGTACATCAATAAATAATGATGCGTCCCAAGCCTTATATAAAAAACTGGGGTTTAAGCAGATTGAAGGAATGACGCAAGATATAACACAACAACGCACTGATGGGACAAAAAAAACTGACAAACGTGTTTTTTTTACGAAAGTAATCTAAAGCAAACATGAACAGCAAAAAACTAGAAAATCTCATGGTCTCCTACCGGGATTTGTTGAAAGTAAAAACCGTAGAAAACCATGAAGAATTATTTCAAGTAAGAGATATACCTGGCGGATATATTCCAATCATGTCTGATATGAGAAAAATCTCAGGAAATTCCATATGGGTAAGAAAATCTGTTGAAAAGCGTTTATCAAAAGCACAAGCTTTAGTTCGAAAAAATAACCCTGGATTATCATTGTATATAACGTATGGTTTTAGAAGCATAGAAATTCAGACTCGACGATTTTTGGAACGATTATTCACACACAGTGACACTTTTTTTTCCGATCCATATGAATTATATGAAAAAATTCATAGGTCAGTGGCCGTACCTACAGTTGCTGGACATCCAACTGGAGGAGCAGTCGATGTCATGCTGGTAGAAGCACGAAATAATAAACCGATTGATTTCGGATCAGCAATATATGACTATCAAAATTTGAAATACTATGTATTCTCAGATGAAATAACGAATGAACAAATGAAATATCGTAAGTTGCTTCGCAAAATTATGATGGAGGCTGGTTTTGCTCCCTATGATGGTGAATGGTGGCATTTCTCCTATGGTGACCGCGAATGGGCATTTTATTATAAAAAACCTTGTGCGGTTTATGAACAGCTTGTTTACCCTTTCTCCACCTCCCAAAACAGAGGTCCTGCCTTATCCCAAGCAAGTCGGTGTTCATCAGGATCCTGAAGGTTGTACTGGTTATTGACAATATAAATAATTGTCCCTGGCTTTTTAGCAACGTTTACCACACCATGCGCTACTCCCCGTGGGACAAGCACCAGTTTTGAACTCCCGTTTCCCATGACTATCTTCATTTTTATATCTTTGGTTGCTGATGTTTCACGCAAGTCCCAAAGTCCCAGAATCATATGATCTTCGGGCAAGATATACCATAAATCTTCTTGTTTAAGGTGTATATGCCATGCTTTAACAGATCCGGGAAGAAGTTTGGACCTGTTTATCTGTCTTACCTGCATCTCAGGAAATATTTCAGTATAACCTTTCTCATCAATCCGAAGTAAGTCTTCAAAAGTACCGTCTTCTCCTGCAAAACGTTTTATTTCCACAATCCTGACTCCCTCAATTTTCTGTTTTTCAGAATAATCCTGTACAAAAAGTTCATTCTTTACCGATGGTATTATGTCCTCATGTGTTAAGTCTTTCATTTGAATTTTGAAAATTGATAATTAATTATTTCCTTTCTGTTTCAATTATAACCGATATTTTTTGTGTATTTCATTGTTTATCCATTTTTTCATTAAGGCCTTTTGTTCTTGTTTTGATAATACAAACTTCTGCCTTTCTTCCCTTTGTCGGTATAGTTCATATAATACAATCCCAACAGAAACAGATAAATTAAGACTGTCAACAAATCCTGACATGGAAATATAAAATGATTCATCCGCCATCTGTTTTGCAGTATCGGATATGCCAAACCCTTCATTACCAAATACAATAGCGCTTTTTTGCCTGTTGAAATCAACCTCGGCAAGAGTATGAGTTTCGGGATTTATAACTGTTGCCAACAATTGATAGCCTTGCTCTTTAAGATTGGCAAGACACTCCTCTACCGTATTCCAAATAAATACATCAATCCATTTATTTGCTGAAGAAGATGTGATTTTTCCCAATTCTTTTGGATTGAATTGTTTTTCCGTTTCAAACACAAAATGCACTGTTTGTACACCAAACCCATCACAGTTGCGCATCGCAGCCATGGCATTATGGGGGTCATGTATATTTTCAAGTACAACAACGTCTTGAAATCTTTGTGACGCTACTTGCTTAAACCTATTTCTTCGTTTTTCTGAAATCATATGATATTCACCGGGAGCTGACCTCGAAGGTCAGTCCTAGCCTCATTTTTCTATGTTTATTACGGCAGAACAATCTGTTAAATAACTTTTTTATGCAAAATCGTGGCTGGGGCGGGATTCGGACCCACGACCTTACGCTTATGAAACGTGTGCTCTACCACTGAGCTACCCAGCCGATTTTTCATTCTGTATAATTATACAATATATGCCTGTAACTTCTATTGATTTGTCCATAATCATCATTTCCTATAATACCAAACAGATAACATTAAACTGTCTTGAGACCATATACCAATCACTTAAAAATACCGCGCTCACCTTTGAAATATTGCTTGTTGATAATGCATCAAAGGACGGGTCTCAAGAAATCTTCAAAAATTTAGCTTCTAAACACCGCAATCTTCGCTTGATTCTCAATCAAAAAAATTTAGGTTTTGCACGTGCAAATAACTACGCAGTTGAAAGTGCTTACGGCACACATCTTTTATTTTTAAATTCAGATGTCGAGGTCCTAAACAATGCAATTGAAAAAATGTTTTCTTTTTACAAACAGACTCCACACGCGCATTTTGTCGGAGCAAAGCTCTTGAATAAAGATATGACACCTCAGTATTCCGCTGCTCCCTTTTATACTTTACCTGTTGTATTTGGCGCATTGTTTTTAAGAGGAGATTATTGGGGATTAACCCGCTCTTCGCCAAATAAAACTCAGAAAGTTGACTGGGTATCAGGTGCTTGCATAATGACAAAAAAAGAATATTTTGTACAAGTAGGTGGGTTTGATGAAGGAATATTTATGTATATGGACGAGGTGGATCTGCTGTATCGCGCAAGACAAATAGAGATGCGCTCGTACTTTTACCATGATGCACATTTTATTCATCTTGGCAGTGCTTCAAGTAAAGGAAAGACCTATCCCATCCTGCAAGTATACCAAGGCCTGCTTTATTTCTATAAAAAGCATTATTCATACCCCGCGCTCATTTCCCTCAGAATTATGTTACAATTAAAAGCATTGATATCTATTATTATAGGTTATATTATTAATAACAATTATCTTAAAAGAACGTATGAAGAAGCTTATAAAATGGTTTGATGATAATCTGCTTAAAATTTTATGTATCGGATATATTTTTATCATCCCGCTCTATCCAAAACTTCCGTTAAAAATGATTAACTACACATATATTGCGGTACGAATGGAAGATCTGTATGTTGCGGGTTTGGCACTGGTTTTTATCATAGAACTTCTCAGAAGAAAGATTACCCTTCATAAAAAATTTATAATACCTTTTCTTATATTTTGGACCGCGGTTTTCAGTTCATTTTTGTGGGGCTTTTTTATCCAAAAAACAATAATTTTTAAACATCTGGGACTTCTACATTCGCTAAGAAGAGTTGAGTATATGGCAATGTTTTTTATTTTTGCCTCATCGATTCAATCAAAAAAGGATTTCCTCTTTTATATACGAGCCGTGATATTGGCGCTTTTTTCTGTTGGAGTATACGGCATTGGACAGAAATTCCTTGGTTGGCCGGCTGTACAGACAATGAACCCCGAATATGCAAAAGGATATATTTTGATCCTTGACGCTAATGCTCGGATATCATCGACATTCGGAGGCCATTATGATCTTGCAGCCTATCTTGTCTTTATGATACCGGTTGTTCTTGCGAGTTTTTTTTACTTTAGGGCAAAGTGGTGGTATTTCCTTGTCTTTACCATATCTCTTTTTTGCCTTGTTTTGACCGCCTCACGCGTATCCTATGGAGCTTATGTCGTATCCACATTTCTTTTTCTGGGTGTGATGCGTAAATTCAAAATGCTCCTTATTGTGATTATCCTCACAGTCGGACTAACCTTAACATCTGGCAATCTTACAAGCCGTCTGACCCGAACATTTCAGCAAAAACAGATTTTTATAGATAAAACAACCGGACAAACAACAGTCCCGCGAAGACTCAAGCCCGACGAACTTCCGGTGGGTGATTTTGTCGTAAACAGAGAAAATACTGAAAACAAGGCTGTAGATGTTTCCTCAGGCGTGAACTTGAATGCAAAAGACGTAAAAGACGTAATGGAAAATCTGCGTGATCAAATCCGTGAAGAAGCTCGACGGCAAGGTAAAACACTTACACGGCAAGAGGAAGATGCGCTTGTTGAAGAGACATTCAAAAATCTGAAGGTAGTTTCAACCATGCTTCCTGATATATCCTTTGCTACCAGACTTCAAGTGGAGTGGCCTCGTGCAATTGCAGCGTTTCTCAAAAACCCCATCCTTGGTAAAGGACCATCATCTATTACTGAGGCAACCGATAATGATTTCCTCAGATGGCTTGGAGAATTCGGACTTTTCGGAACACTCTCATTTATGACGATCATTTTTCTTTTTGCAAAAGAGGCTTGGATTAAAGCACGTGAGAAAAATAATGATGAAAGTATCCTAATGTGGGGTATACTTTTTTCCATGTTCGGTCTTCTTATAAACGCTACCTATATCGATGTGTTTGAAGCATCAAAAATTGCCTATAATTTTTGGATGGTTATGGGGCTGTATATGGGATTTGCTGGATTGACATTCATCAAGGCAAAAAAAACACAACATAATAAAAGATAAAAATATGGAAAAAAAGAACTTGGGGAAACTTGATATCATCATACTTATATTCTTATTGCTTATTGCTTTTGTTTTTCGTCTCTATCATATTACATCCCCTCTTTCCGATTCATATTCGTGGAGACAGGCAGACACGGCTGCGGTTGCCCGCAATTTTGTAAAAGATGGATTTAATCTGCTTGAGCCGCGCTATGACGACCTCTCTAGCATCCAATCAGGAAAAGAAAATCCAGAAGGTTTGCGTTTTGTGGAATTTCCCTTATACAATGCAATGTTTGGTCTATTATATGCAGCTTTTCCCTACCTTGCACTTGAGGTCTACGGCAGACTAATATCAATCGTTTTCTCGCTCATTCTCATCTGTATCATATATATTCTTCTATTTACAGAACATTCAAGAACAGCGGCAATTATCGGAGCCTTTATATATGGTGTATTTCCTGCGTTTGTTTTTTTTTCCCGGGTTGTACTTCCAGAGACAACAGCCGTTTCTTTTACGTTTTTATCTATTCTCTTATTATCCCTATGGCAAAAACAGAAGAAAATACATATATTACGGACTCTTTTCTTTTTTTCTTTGATGTTTTTTAGCATTGGTATCCTTATTAAACCAACCGTTATTTTTTTTGGTTTTGCTCTTCTGTATATATTTGTAGAAAAGTATAGATGGAGCGTGGTAAAAAAAGCTCTGCCCTATTTGTATTTCATACTTTCTCTTTTACCATTTGTTCTTTGGAGGCTTTATATCCAAAAATCACCCGAGGCCATACCATCCAGTGAGTGGCTTATATCAAGCGTCAATACTTTTGAAGGACAAAAACAGATATTTATGAAACCAGCTTTTTTCAGATGGATTTTATTTGAGAGAATTAATATCATGATCTTTGGCGGATTTTTGACCGGATTCTTCATCCTGGGCTTGTTTGTAAAACTTAAAAAATTACTACTCCATAGCATCATTTTTTCATCGATTGCCTACCTCTTTGTGTTTCAGGGTGGCAATGTACAACACGAATATTATCAAACCGTCATACTCCCGGCCTTTGCCATATTCAGTGCAATTGGTACAAGTTTTTTTATACAAAACAGAAAGATGTTTATATCCCCGTTTCTGGTGTATCCGATCATTATTGTGTTGTTTATTTTTTCATTCATGTTTTCTTACTACTATAAGGTAAAGGATTTTTATACATATCCCAAAGACCTCAATCATATGGCAAAAATTTTGAAGACTTTCACAAAAAGCTCGGACAAGGTAATAACGGATCGACTGGGTGATACAACCCTTTTATATCTTGCTGACAGAAAAGGTGCACCAATGCTTTATAAAACACTTGAGGAATTTAAAGAAGAAGGATATGCAGTATACATGACGGATAAAAAGGAAATTATTGCCGATCTCAAGGAAAAAAAACAGTATCACATACTGTTTGAGAATGAACAATTTGTACTTTTCAAACTATGAAAATCCTGATGCTAACCCCCTACCTACCATATCCTCCGGCTTCAGGCGGTCAAATAAGGACACTCAACCTACTCAAATATCTCCGTGCAAAAAATGAGATTACGTTAATAGCTCTATATAAAAACGATAGCGAAAAAAAATATCTTCCGTACCTTAAACCGTATTGCAAGGAAGTATATCTCTGCAAACGTCCAGAAAAAGCATGGCAACCTGCCAATATTTATAGATCAATTTTTTCACTTAACCCATTTCTTATCGTACGGAATTACTCATCACAAGCCAGTGCAACACTTAAAGAATTAATATGCAGAGAACAATTTGATGTTATCCACGCTGAAACGTTTTATATCATGCCCCATATATTAAAAACCCAGATTCCTATTTTACTAGTTGAACAAACCATCGAATACAAAGTTTATCAGCATTATGTCAACTCATTACCCTTTTTTATCCGCCCGCTGTTTTCTCTTGATATACTTAAACTGAAATTTTGGGAAAGATTTTATTGGCGCAAAGCATTTTTGGTAGGCGCAGTCTCCGAATCCGATCAAAAAACAATCGCCGAACTTGAACCTTCCATCAAACCGATTATCATACCAAATGGGGCCGGGGAAGAAATGATCACGCCTAAACTGACTCCAAAATCCCTAATAAAGCCTGTTGTTCTTTTTGTCGGAAATTTCTTTTGGTTGCAAAATACTGAAGCCGCTAAATATCTTATTAATAAAATTTATCCCAAACTTATCAAGGCTATTCCCAATGTCAAGCTTGTTGTTGCAGGACAAAATGCTCGTAATAAGCTTGACACAACAAACACGGACAACCTCACGATAATTGATATAGACCCCAACGATTCCCAATTGGTTAAAAAACTATATTCTGAAGCAACTATTTTTGTAGCACCCATATACGGACCGGGCGGTACCCGTTTAAAGATCCTGGCTGCAATGTCAAGCGGATTACCCATTGTTACAACAAGAACCGGTATAGAAGGATTGGATGTTGTCGACAACAAACAAGTACTTATTGCCAATACACCATCCGAATTTGTTAGGGATATTAAAAAGATTTTACAGTCAAAAGAAACATATAATCGCATCAGAAAAAATGCATATGAGCTGGTAAAGGAAAAGTACAATTGGAAAAAGATCGCAGAAGAACTTGAAATTGCGTATAAACGCCTGAAAAAATCATGAGGTTGTGCATAGATATATCTCAAATTGTGTTTAGAGGAACCGGTGTAGGACGCTTTACCCATGGTTTAACGCAAGCAATAATCGACTACGATAGTCAAAACAAATGGTCCTTCTTTTTTTCATCCCTGCGTCAACGCTTGGATCCTGTTTTAAAAGAATCTATTCTAAAAAAAGGATGCGTTCTCTATGAATACAGATTGCCTCCAAGCGCCTTGTCATTTCTATGGAATACGATCCATCATGTGAAGGTGGAGAAATTGATTGGTATGCATGATTGGTTTATTACCTCAGACTGGACCGAACCTCCATCCTGTATGAAAAAAGCTACCATCATTCATGATCTTGTGTACCTCCTATATCCAAAAACCGTCCATTCTCAAATCCTATCAAATCAAAAACAACGTATGCGGTGGGTAAAGCGCGAATCCGATGTCATATTTGCTGATTCCATGACCACCAAGACAGACATTGAAAAACTTTTACATATTGAAGGAAAACGTATCCATGTAAACTATCCGGGAGTCAGTATCCTTAAACCAACCGAAGATAATATCCAACAAACATTGCAAAAGTTTAATCTTGAAAAACCTTATATTCTCACAGTTGGTAAAATCGAGCCTCGTAAAAATATTGCTGGGTTGATAAACGCTTTTTGCAAACTGCAAAATCCGCCATTTCAACTGATTGTGGTAGGGCCACAAGGATGGGACAAAAAAACAACAAAACAGTATGCTCAAACCAAAATGGTTCGATTCTTAAATTATATTTCAGATGTGGAGCTATCCGCACTATACGCATCATGTCTTTTTTTTATTTATCCATCTTTTTATGAAGGATTCGGTTATCCAATCATTGAAGCAATGCGGTTAAATGCTCCAGTTGCAACATCCAATGTTTCTTCCATGAAAGAAATTGCAAAAGACTCCGCTCTTTTTTTTGATCCCAATAAACGCGAGGACATTGTATCAACTCTTAAAAAACTCGCATCTGATGAGATTCTCAGAAACAAACTGAAAAAAAAAGGTATAATAAGAAGTCGTCAGTTCCTATGGAAGCAGTATTTTGAAACACTAGTCCGGATACTGAAAAAATCGTATTAATATATTAATATAAAGATATGTTAATCGGTGTTGATGGTAATGAAGCAAACGTCAGAGAAAAAGTTGGAGTATCGGTTTATACCCTAAAACATCTCATCCACTTTCAAAAAAAAGCCAGTAAGGATCTGAAATTTACGATTTACTTGAAAAAACCTCCTCTGAATGATCTTCCCGATGAGACTGATTATTTTCGATATAAACTAGTTCCATGTTCCTTTCTGTGGTCACAAGTATTTTTGCCAATAGAACTTATCAAAAATAAATTTTCAAAAGATCCGATAGATGTCTTTTTTTCTCCTGCTCATTATGCACCCCGCTATACACCTGCTCCATGTGTTCTCACCATTCATGATGTCGCATATGTATACTATCCTGAGGAATATACGAAAAAAGATCTGTATCAACTAAGCTCATGGACAAGATATTCCCTGAAAAAAGCATCAAGTATCATCGCTGTTTCAAAAACAACAAAAAAAGATATTGTACGTTTTTACCAAATTCCTGAAGAAAGAATAAATGTTATATATAACGGATTTGAAAAGGAAGCCATATCGGTAAACTCTCAAATTCAACTCACTGATATCGATATAAATATAACCCGTCCGTATGTTCTTTATGTCGGCACCATACAACCACGGAAAAACATCACAACCCTTATACGGGCATTTGCTGTTTTTAATGAAACTCATCCTGACTATAAGCTCGTCATAACTGGAAAAAAAGGCTGGCTTTTTGATAAGATTTACAATGAAGCCCGTAATCTTTACCTCCAAAACAAAATTATATTTACAGGATTTATCAACGACAAGGAACTGGTTACTTTATATAAACGCGCATTTTGTTTCGTACTTCCTTCATTATATGAAGGGTTCGGGATCCCTGTTCTTGAAGCAATGAGCTTCGGTTGTCCCGTAATATCGTCCTTTTCCTCCAGTCTTCCTGAAATCGGAGGAGAAGCATCTTTATACTTTGATCCTGATAATTTTACGGATCTTATAAATAAATTAACACTTTTAGCATCAGATCCTAAACTCAGAAACGAGCTTATTCGCAAAGGAAGCGACCGTATCAAACAGTTTTCATGGGATCGATGTACTGCTTCAACATTAAAAATACTTATATCATTTGGAAATACTTCAAAGTAAAAAACTCCGTATAGCTTTATTTTTTTCTTCAAACCCCTCATCAACAGGAGGTGTTCAGGAACATGTCATGTATCTTTCGGATGAATTGAGAAAAGCAGGTCACGATGTGACGATATTCGGACCGGAAGGAAAAAGCAATCAATACAAAAATTACAAATCTATAGGATATACAGTACAGGTACCTTTACCCAACGGTAATTGGGCAAGCGTACAGATGTTGAAGCCTTTTACAGATGTCAAAAAAATCATATCAAAAGAGCGGTTTGATATTTTTCATATACAAGAGCCGTATATACCCTTCCTGTCATGGCATCTTATTGAACACATAGATATACCCAAGGTAAGCACATTTCATTCGGCATGGGACCAAGAATCCGTAATGAATGCTCTTAATAATATCCTTCCCATGTTTGCCGATAAGTTTTCACAACACATGGACGGAGCAATATTTGTATCGCACATTACAAAAAAAAGATGGAAATCCTTATGTAAAAAGAACGTGATACAAAAAGTCATGTATAATGCCGTTGACCGGCAGCTTTTTTATCCTATAGACAAAAATGCGGAAAGTACAATTAAAATCCTTTTTTTGGGAAGAATAGTACCCCGGAAAGGCATCATGTATCTTTTGAATTCATTTAAAACACTTCTACCTGATCACCCGAATATACACCTTGATATAGTTGGAGGAGGAGCAGATGTAGAAAAGACAATAGATTTCATTAAGAAAAATAATCTTGAAAAACAGATACAATATCATGGGGAAATATTTGGAACAAAGCGAATTGCCTTTTTTCAAAATGCAGATATATTTTGTGCTCCTTACTGTGATGAAGCATCCCCTTTGACAATTCTTGAAGCAATGAGCTGCGGATGCACTCTGGTTGGATTTCAAAACGAAGCAGTAAAAGAATCACTCAAAGGATATCCGGAATTCAAAAAACTGTTTGTGCAACAAAAAAACAGTCAAGCACTAACTAATGCATTACAATATACGATTTCAAGTGCAGATACACGAAAAAACAGCAGACAATGGTGCTTAAAGGAAAGCAGAAAATATTCATGGAGAAAAGTTGCTCAAAAAACCATCGGAATATATCACAACATTATTAAAAAACACCATGCGTAAGGCATTTTTTTCCTTCATGCTGCGGTTGTTTAATCTCCCAAAAAGCGATATTTCTGTGAAAAAAAGAGGACTTATCATCATACTTGTTGACGGACTGGGATATGAAGTATTTAAACGGAACCATACAAAAAACAAGTATACGTTTTTTTCAAAAATATTTAACAAAGATTATAGACTAATACCATATTTCACCGGTTTACCCGCAACAACTACAGCAACCGAAGCAGAGCTTTTTTTTGGAGAAAGTACTAATATTCCTTCTTTTACCTGGTTTGACAGAAAACTTTTCAAATTTGTAAGAGGAAACAGAGGACCAGACATAGCTTTATTTGAAAAAACCATACGCAAAAGATCAGAGCTTTTGAAAAACGGATCGTGCATATTGGGTGTATATTCTGCTGGTGCAACTCTATGTAATCTGTCAGGAGAGGCATTCAATATCAAGAATCCCTTTGCTTCGATTAAGAAACTGCAATATCTGTTTATATTCCTCAATCCATATCGCTTTCTTTACACCTGTTATCTGGTCTTTCGGAGTATTTTGCTTAGTTCGTGGATGCTTCTTAAAAAAAAATCAAAAAATAAATTTATGACAATATTACGGGACTCTTTTTCCCGTATATTTCTTGGAAACATCATGACGTACATAGCCGAGCTTGAAATCAGCAGGGAAACACCCATTCTCTTTATTGATTATGTGCTCTATGATGAATTTGCACATGAGTATGGTATTGAAAGTAAAACATCCCATTCTTCTCTTCGTCTTATTGATTTTTATTGCGAATCCCTATATCATGCATCAAAAAAAGCACAGAGAAGATATGAATTTATTATTTTGTCAGATCACGGACAAACACCTTCAATACCCATTCATATATCCACAGCAGATACTCTGGAAACGATGTTTGCCGCTGCATTATCCGATAAGTCACGAAGAATTATACGGACTTATGGGGGGTTTTCCGCAGATTCAATCAATATGAAAAAAGATATATACCTTGTACCAAGCGGATCTACCATGCATGTATATTTTTCGGAAAAACTTCAAGATGGATACTACGAAAATGAATTAAACACGATGTATCCGTATTTAACTCGAAACCTGCTTTCACAAAAAGAAATTGGTTGGATTCTGCTAAAAAAAGACTCGGAGCACCAAATACTTATCGGCAAATACGGATCTGTCGAGTTTTCTCGCGGTAAAATCAAGTCTTCAAAAGGAAAACCGTTTGGGAAGATGATACCAGACGATCAAATGGTTCAATCGTTTGCGAAATACGCGACTTATGGTAATAACGGGGACTTGGTCTTGTTTGGAGCTCTCAATCATGATGGTCGTCTATATGCTTTTGAAGAGCATAAAGGAACACATGGAGGGTTTTATGGAGAGATGACAAAGCCCTTTATCATAACAAATAATGAAACACTTATTAAAATCGCCTCCTATGATACTGATATGAAAAAACTATTTCAACACATAAGATCCTTACATCAATAAAAAAACGCTGATACATTATAATATAGTATGGTGACAATCAAACTCATTAACGATACGTATCCGCAGCAAGAATACAATCAAAAGGTCTTTCATCCCCTTCAATCATGGGAATGGGGCGAAGCCAGAAAAAAAATGGGTATAGATATTATCCGTTTCGGTGAATTCAATAATGAAAAGCTTGCACACGCATACCAAATGAGCATACACCCCATACCGTTTACACCCCACAAAATAGGTTATATCCCAAAATCAGTCTTTCCATCGAAAACCGCTTTGACTTATCTTCTGGATTATGCAAAAAAACACAAACTGCTATTTGTGAAAATAGAGTCAGACGTTATGAAGGAAGAAATGCCGCGTGACATCGCTTTTCCTCTTGTCCGCTCCACACACCCTCTTTTTCCTCCATGGACACAAAAGCTTGACCTAACCGCAGACTCAGACACGCTTCTTCGCAATATGAAACCAAAAACCCGTTACAATATCCGCCTTGCTCAAAAAAAGGGTGTCACAGTCAAAGAAATGTCAAACAACGATGGTTTTGAAATATTTAAGAAATTGTACTTTGATACATGTTCCCGTCAAAAATACTACGGTCACACGGAGAACTATCACAGTATCATATGGGAAACTCTTCAAAATAATATAGCTTTTATACTGATAGCTTTTTATCAAAATACTCCGTTGGCTGCTTTTGAACTTTTTAAATTCAAGGACACAGTTTATTATCCATACGGTGGAACATCACATCAATATCGTAACGTTATGGCAGCAAATCTACTCATGTGGGAATCACTCTTGCATGGTAAAAAGATGGGGGCAAAATATTTTGATATGTGGGGCTCCCTACCCCCGGGATATGATCCGCATCATCCTTGGTCAGGATTTACCAGATTTAAAGAAGGATATGGAGTGCAGTTTGTGCAGATGAGCGAAAGTCTCGATCTTGTAGCATCGCCGTTGTATTACAAGCTTTATAATCTCATCTATATCTTACGGAATGCGTATCTTCGACTGAAAGCTTCAGTTTGATTTTTTTTTGCCTTTTCCGTTTTTTCCCGGTACATGAACAAGCGCTGCATCCAAGACATCATCCATATGGTTCACAAAAACAAAGTGTAGTTTCTTTAATACGTATTGCGGAATATCTTCAAGATCCTTTTTGTTGTCTTTGGGCATGATAACTGTTTTTATACCAGCTCTATGTGCGGCTATGACTTTTTCCTTTACTCCTCCTATTTCAAGAGCACGGCCTCTGAGTGTTATCTCACCAGTCATGGCTACATCACGCTTATATGGCGTATTGCTTAGGGCTGAGGCCATTGCCGTTGCAATGGCAAGACCCGCAGACGGACCATCTTTTGGCACTGCTCCTTCTGGTACATGAACATGTATATCAAAATTGTGAAAAAAGTCTTTTTTTAAGCCGAATTTATCCCATCGTGAACGTACATAAGACAAGGCAGCCTGGCATGATTCTTTCATAACATCTCCAAGATGTCCGGTAAGTGTCAATGATCCTTTACCCGGCATAATGGCAACCTCGATAAAAAGGATGTCGCCTCCTGCCTGAGTCCAAGCCAAACCCGTTGATATTCCTACAGTGTTTTTTCCTTCAATAATCTGATTGGAATACTTATATGGACCAAGATATTTGGAAACATCTACAATGGTAACGGTTTTTTCTGTAATCTTTTTTTCAATAATTTCACGGGCAATCTTACGGAACACTCCGGCAACCTGACGTTCAAGTTCGCGTACTCCTGCCTCACGCGTATACCGGCGTATGATTGTTTTTATTGCGCCATCGTTTATACGAACTTCCTCCTTTGTCAAACTGTGTGCATCAATCTGTTTTTTGATCAGATGATCCTTGACTATATGGAATTTTTCATCTTCGGTGTAACCAGGAAAATGTATTATTTCAAGCCTATCTAAAAGTGCCTCTGGAATCGTATCCAGTATGTTAGCCGTTGTGATGAAAAAAACATCCGACAAATCAAATGGTACCTCAAGGTAATGATCAGAAAATGCATGATTTTGTTCCGGGTCAAGAGCTTCAAGAAGAGCAGCAGAAGCATCTCCCCGATAGTCTCTACCGATTTTATCAATTTCGTCAAGCATGAAGAGAGGGTTTCTTGTTGCAGCTTGTTTGACACCTTGAATAATCCGTCCTGGCATGGCTCCAACATACGTTCTTCTATGTCCTCGTATCTCTGCCTCATCACGAATCCCGCCCAAGGACATCTTCACAAAACTCCGCCCCAAAGAACGCGCAATTGATCTACCTAGCGAAGTTTTACCTACACCGGGAGGTCCGACAAAACAGATAATTGTTGGCTGATATCCTCTTTTTTTCTGGATTTCTTTTTTATCTTTCTCTTCGCTTTTTTCTTTACGCTTGCGCAGCTCAAGTACTGCAAGGTATTCCAATATCCTTTCCTTTATTTTTTTCAGTCCGAAATGGTCCTCGTTCAATATTTTTTCAGCGAGTTTGATATCGATTGTGTTGGCTGATGCAGATGACCAGGGAAGATCTATCAACCAATCCAGATACGTTTTAACATATGAAGATTCGGGATTGTACTGCGACATCTGACTTAATCGCTTCAGTTCCTTGAGGGCTTTTTCCTCAACGGCTTTTGGCATCTTAGCCATGATTATTTTATCTCTGTATTCTTTAATATCTCGATCTTCCCCTCCTCCCAATTCCTCTTCTATTGTCTTCATTTTTTCTTTTAAAAACGTCTCTTTCATTCCCTTTTCAAATTTCCGTTGGGTTTTGGCCGATATGCTCTGTTCAATCTCAAGTATTTTGACTTCTTTATTGATGAATTCAACCTCTTTTGCCAAACGCTTTTTAAGATCGTTTTCCTCTAAAAGTCCTTGCTTTTCCCTTTCTTTAATATCCAGGATCATACCGATATGATATGAAAAATCCTGAGGAGTTCCTACATTCAGGATGTTCATAAGAAAAACAAAGTCAACGGCTTTTCCCAGATTTATGGCTTTCTTTACCTGCAGTGATATATGTTTGACCATTGCAGAGACTTCCTCGTCTGTGTAGAGAGTCTCTTCAACCTTTTCAACCCTACCTATAAAAACGGGCAGCTCTTGTGTGAATTCAACAATCTTTACTTTTTCAATGCCTTTGACCAACGCATTTATTTCTCCTTTTTCTCCTGCAACTGTCTTTTCGACTGATACGATAACGCCTATATTATGTAGATCTTCGATTTTGGGATCTTCAACAGATGTATTTTTCTGCATTACCAAAACCATCTTTTTGTCTTTTTTTATCACGTCATTAATTGTCGCAATGCTTTTTGGACGACCAAAAACTAAGACATTTTCAGTTCGTGGGAATACAATACCGTCACGTACTGCAATAACTGGAAGAGTAGATTGATTTGTGGAACCAATAAGAAATGTCATATGTTTTAGCAGTATAACAAAACACCTGCTAACTGTCAAATGAAAATATAACTACATTGCTCTATTAATCCGATATGTAATTTATGTTCAAAAAAATATTCTATTTATTCAAAATCGGACATGAGTTCGGTATAGTCAATGGATGATTTACTATCGAGTAGGGTTCCACTTGAAAGCACTTGAACCTGCTCGTGATATGATTTCTTATCCTGTTTATACAATATGCCCAAGGGAAACCGTTCCTCGTTTACTTCGGACGCCTTTTGCAATGCCAATTGTCTATCATCACTCTTATATTCAGAGGACAATTTATACGTACGAGAGAGATAATACGCATATGTGTTGATTTTATTAAATGTAACACATGGTTGAAGAATATTAACCAGTGATAATCCTTTGTGACTTATAGCTTTTGTCATAAGATCGATTAAATGAGGTGTGTCTCCGGCAAATGCCTGAGAAACAAAAGTAGCGCCCTGTGTTATAGCCAGGGAAAGAGGGTCCACTGATATTTCTATTATTCCGCCTGGTGTTGATTTGGATTTATAACCTTTCTGGGCTGTAGGCGCACTTTGACCTGTTGTAAGACCATAAACACGGTTATCGTGTACAAAAACCGTTATATCGTGATTACCCCGGCAGGCATGAAGAAAGTGATTCCCACCCTCACCGTAAAAATCACCATCACCTGCAACAACAATGGTTTTCATTTTATGATTTGCCAGTTTAAATCCTATAGCAACAGGTAAAGCTCTACCATGCAGTCCGTGACTTGCATATGCATTTATAAAATCATTCATATTCCCTGAGCATCCGATACCAAACGATATAAATACTGATGATGGCGTCAATCCGGATGCGATAAGTGCGGCTTTTATCGCCACACCAATACCCCAGTTTCCGCATCCCGGGCACCACGTAGGTTTATAACCGCTGAAATCGTGCAAAGGCGTCATTTGTTATTTTTTTGCAATGTATTTATAATATCCTCAGCCAGAATAGGCCGGCCGTCATATCTGAGTATTTTCTCTTTGATCTTTATCCCCAGCTCCATGGAAAGCAGCTTTTCAAACTGACCCCGTGAATTATTTTCAACAGCAATGTATCTTTTTTTATCCTTAAAAAACGGGGTAATTATTTGGGGATCCAGCGGATGAAGATAGGTAAAGTGCAACTGTGCAGTTTTTATGCCATCTTCATCCAAAATCTTCCTTGCTTCCTGTACAGCACCTTTAGTTGAACCCCATGTTATAAAAACCGTGTCGGCATTTTTATAATCACCAAGTACAATCGGACCTTTAAAATGTTTTTGTAAATAGGCTGTCATTTTTCGTGCCCTTTTATCAATCTGGTTAATACGCACATGAGCTTCTTCGCTTGTATGTCCGTCTTCAAGATGTTCGTAAGAATTGCTTTGGTAATATGCTTCTTTTGCTCCAGGAACAAGACGTGGAGATATACCGTCATCCGTAATCTTATACCTTTTATAGGGCACCACATCAGGTTCCAAAACAAACTTACCCCTATCGACTTTATGTGTTTTAATAAGGTTTTGTACTTTTTGTTTTGAAATACTCCTGTGCGATTCGGAAAGCAGCATGTCTGAAAGCATTATAACCGGGGTCTGATATATATCGGCAAGATCAAATGCCGCAAGGGTAAGATCCAACATCTCGTCATTATCGCCTGGTGCAAGTACAATTTTTGGAAACTCTCCATGCCCGGCATGCACTGCAAACAAAAGATCTCCCTGTTCTGTCCATGTAGGCATACCTGTTGCAGGTCCTGGCCTCTGAGAAAGAAAAATCACAAGAGGTATTTCGGCGATTCCTGCAAAGGAAACAGTTTCAACCATAAGAGCAAAACCTCCTCCCGAAGTACCAACAGCACTACGTACCCCGGCAATTGATCCGCCAAGGGCTGTATTTATAACAGAAATCTCATCTTCCGCATGTCTCGCAAGCATGCCTGTTTTATCCTGCCAATCAGCAAGTACTGATAAAACCGATGAGGAAGGTGTCATCGGATAAGCAACGTACAGTTTGCAATCGGCAAGAACGCAACCAAGCGAAAATACTTCATTGCCGGACATAACAAGCCCCTCCTGATTATCTACTTTTTCAAGACGGTTTTTTATGTACGCGCTGTATTGACTTTGAATATGATCATATCCTGCCTGTGCAAACTGCTTATTGAAGTCCACGATGTTTTGTCCTTTTTTCTGGAACTGGGATGTCAAAAGATCATACAATATATTAATATCTCCGCCAAGAAGTGCGATCGTTGCACCCAATGCTATTGTATTTTTCATCACAACCTGGCCCTTAAGATCAGTCAGAATTTTCTTAAACGGAACACTCACTTTTTTATAGGGACCTACACAATCAAATTCAGAACTGTCATAAAGCACAAGACTATCAGGGGAAAGTCTGTCTGCGTGTTGCGTGAAGGTCTCCTGATTTAGACATACAAGAAGATCAATATCCTGTTTTAAACTATAGACGGGTTTATCCGCAAATCCGACATCATACGTATTATGACCTCCGCGTATGAGTGAGGGATACTGAATAAAGTCAAATACATAATATCCTAGGCGGCTTGCAATCTTTGAAAAGACAAGACCTGTTGTCAGAATACCAAAACCGGCCTCTCCTCCTATTTTCCATAAAAAATGTTTCATAATCACACAGGAAAAATCCTATTTCCAGCTTCATCTTCTATGATAACAGCTGCAACCGGACACGCTTTTGCAGCCTCAATGATCGTTTCGTCAGTTTCCTCAATACTTGTTTGAAGGATTATGGCTTTTGCCTCCGAATCAAGAAGAAAAGTTTTTGGTGCTACCGCGATACAGGTGGCGGCACCAATACATAGATTGCGGTCTACGGTTACTTTTAATTTACCTACCTGTACCGGTCCGGACGGCTTTTGATCATCTAATGGGGTTGTATTGTCCATTTAAAATCAAGTAATTAATAATTTTTTTAAAGCTTCCAGTGGAAGCAATGCGCATTTAACCCTATTTGGTCCCAAGTCAATTTTTAATAGATTCATGATATCTGTTTTCGTAAGTTTCTTCAACTCTTTTTTTTTCTTGCCTTTTGCATATTCGGTAAGCATAGAAGAGGCAGCTTTTGATATTGCACATCCTTGCCCGATAAATTTTATATCAGCTACTCTGTTGTTTTTAAAAACAATGTCCATCCGTACTTTATCTCCGCATAACGAATTAAAAACCAGAACCGTCTTAGTTTTTTTGACAATGATACCGGTGTTGCGTGGATTATTTGCATGATCCAAAATCAGTTCTCGGTAAATACTCATGATTTATGACAGAATTGATATTGCTGTATGTAATGCACTAATAAGGTTATCTATATCATTTCTTGAATTATACATATACATGCTTATCCTCAAAGACGAGTCAAATCCCAGTGAAGAATGAAGCGGTAATGTACAGTGATGACCGGCACGGACACAAATATGTTTTCTTTCATCAAGTATGGCTGCAATGTCATGCGGGTGTATGTCTTTTATATTTAATGAAACCACTCCAACACGATTACGCGGTTTGCTCCCACCTAGTAAAACACATCTTTTTCCAAAATTCTCAATCAACGATGCTATGAGATACTGGCAAAGGTTTTTTTCATGAGAGCTTATAGCGTCAATTCCGATCTTTTTTATATACCGTACTGCCTCCTTAAAAGCAATGACCTCTGCAATGCCCGGTGTTCCTGCTTCAAACCGTGAAGGAACATCCGCAAAAATTGTACGGTTTTTTGTCACCTGCTTAATCATACCGCCACCGAATAAAAAAGGCGGCATAGCTGAAAGATGTTTGGCTTTCCCCCAAAGAATACCGACATTTGTGGGTCCAAGCATTTTATGTGCAGAAAAGGCAAAAAAATCGCATCGAAGTTTTTTTACGTCAGTATGAATATGCGGTACGGCTTGAGCTGCGTCAACTACTGTGATGATTTTTGGATTTATGCGCTTGGCATGCTCAATAATTGAAGGCAGCGGATTTATGGTACCCAACACATTTGATGCTAAGGTAAGGCATAAGAACTTTGTCCGTTTAGTTACATATTTTTCCAAATCACGATGTATCTTTCCGTCCAAAGTACATGGAATCATGGTAAATAAGGCATTTTTTCGTTTTGCAAGCTGTTGCCAAGGCACAAAATTTGAATGATGCTCCATATATGAAGCCACAATACTGTCGTTTGCATGAACAATCTTTTCACCAAGAGTATAAGCAATAAGATTTATGCTTTCAGTGGTGTTGCGCGTAAAAATGATTTCCTGGGATTGTGCACCAATAAAATCCGCTGTTTCCTTTCGTGTCATTTCGTACTCCTCGGTAGCCTTTTCAGAAATCTTGTAAATTCCCCTGTGGATATTTGCGGAGTATTGGGAATAATATTCGGTGAGTTTATTAATAACACAGGCTGGTTTTAATGAGGTGGCTGCAGAATCCAGATATATCATCTGTTTGTCATAAGAAAAAATCGGAAAATCCTTTTGAAGTACAATTGGATCAATCATATCTTGTTAAAACTGAATTTTTTAATTTTATTATCTGTTTATTGTGAAGAAGTGGTGGGAAAAATTCAAATAATTCCTCAATAAATCCCCTTAGAATAAGTTTTTGCGCCTTTTTTTCTTTTATACCTTTTGATGCAAAGTAAAATAGACTATCTCTTTCCGGTTGAATCGTTGTTGCACTATGAGTACAAAAAACATCATCACTCATAATCTCAAGACATGGTTCTGTATCAACAAGGGTGTTTTCTGAAATTACCAGATTCTGATTCTTCTGTGATGCATGCGTTCCTTTTGCTTTTTTTTCGATCCTGATTCTTCCGCTATATTTAAACTTTGACATCCCGTCAAAAATACCTTTAATTAAAAGTCTGGATCTGGAAAAAGGAGAAAAGTGATGTTGTGTTGTCGTAAGGGTAAATTCCTGCATTTTATTTCCTGTATACAACCCAACAACGGTAAGATCCACCCGGGAAGCTTTTATTTCGCACACAAGGTTACCGGACAAATTATGAAAAAAAATAATATAAACGCCTTTTTTTTTCAGTACTATCTTTTTCCGTATTGTGTCTTCAAGATGTAAAAAAGTTGTATTCATATTATCCTCCGTGATGAGACATCTCAACTTGTAGTAGCCTATTGAGTTCGATAGAGTATTCCAACGGGATTTCTTTGACGATTGGTTCAATAAAACCATTTATATATAAACCTTCCGCATCAATTTTTTTGATTCCCCTCTGTTGCAGATAGAGAAGCTCCTGATCTTTGATTTTTGAAGTAGTTGCCTCATGATGAATACGCGCTTGTTTTTCCCTTATCCTCATACGAGGATAGGTATCCGAACGTGATTTACCATCAAGTAACAGTGCATCACATGTGACAAAGGCGGATGATCCTTCAGCTCCCCGTGCAATGCTAACAGATCCCCTATAAGTACATCTGCCTCCTGATTTTGAAATTGACTTTGATACGATTCTTGAAGACGTATGAGGAGCGATATGAAAAATCTTTGCTCCTGCGTCCTGATGCTGATTTTTACCTGAATAAGCAATTGACAATACTTCACCGTGTGCGCTTTTACCTTTCAGATAGATTGCAGGATACTTCATTGTCGCTTTGCTTCCCAGGTTGCAATCAATCCACTCCATGATCCCCTTTTCCTGTACTTGAGCTCGTTTCGTAACAAGATTAAAAACATTTTTACTCCAGTTTTGAACAGTCGTATAACGGACACGGGCGTTTTTTTGTACGAAAATTTCTACAACAGCCGAATGCAAAGAATCTTTTGTATAAACTGGCGCGGTACAACCTTCTATATAATGAACAAACGAACCCTCATCCGCAATAATCAAAGTCCGCTCAAATTGACCAAAAGCAGGCGCGTTCATCCGAAAATACGCTTGGAGCGGCATATTGACATGTACTCCTTTTGGTATATAAACAAAGGAACCCCCTGACCAAACAGATGAGTTAAGCGCAGCAAACTTATTGTCGCTAAACGGTACGAGGGTCGCGAAATAGGCTTTGACGATTTCCGGATATTGCCTCAAACCCGAATCCATATCGCAAAAAACCACTCCTTTTTTCTTCAGTTCCTTTTGCATGCTTTCATAAACAACCTCCGATTCATACTGTGCGCTTACGCCTGCAAGGAACTTGCGTTCTGCCTCTGGCACTCCGATACGGTCGTAGGTTTGTTTTATTTCCTTTGGTAGATCTTCCCATGAAGAGGTTTGATTCTGCGTTGCACGTATAAAATACGTAATACGGTCAAGGTCCAGATTTTTCAGGTTAACACCCCAATCCGGGATTTTTTTTGAACAAAAAAATGCATATGCTTGAAGACGGTAATCAAGCATCCATGACGGTTCATTTTTTAGACGTGAGATATCCCGAATTACCTTATCCGACAGTCCGACTCCGGTCGAATACACATTTTTTTCGGGCATTGAAAAGCCGTATCTGTATCGAAATGTATTTGGCGGTTTATTGAGCATGGCAGAATTATAAATTTGCAAAACCTTGCTTCCCAATGATAGGTAATATATCGGCCCCTCCCTTTTTTGCAATTGATCCGTTTTTCATGATAAGAACTTCATTGGGCAGGATATATTTCTGTATATTATTGTTGTGTGTGATAAAAATAACAGTCCGGTTGCGTTTATATGTATTTATAAACCGGAAAATTGTTTTCATCGCATCAACATCTACCCCTGTATCAATCTCGTCAAACAACATGATTTTTGGTTCAAGTACAGCTGCCTGTAAAAGTTCCATTTTTTTTCTTTCTCCTCCGGAAGATCCATCATTTAAATACCGGTCAATCATTTTATCTGGTATATTCAGGAGTTTAGCTTGTTTTGTAATTGCATTTTTTACCGATAGCGCATCTTTTTTTCCTGAGAGGGCAACGCGCAATAACTGAAACACAGTGATACCTGACAAAGACGGAGGTGACTGATGAGAAAGAAATATACCCATTTGCGCGCGCTCTTCAGGTTGGGCAAAAGTAATGTCTTTTTTTCCGAAAAAAATCTTTCCGCCTTTTTGTACGGAAAGTTCGGGATTTCCCATGATAGTCTGCGCAAAAGTCGTTTTTCCGGAACCGTTGGGACCCATCAATAGATAGGTTTTATTAACCTTAAAAATACATGAAATATTTTTAAGAATTCGTTTGTTTTTTATTGAAACACTTAAGGACTTAATTTCAAGCATTCAATTTAAGAATAACTCAGCAAGTTTAATCTTTTTAAGCTGATTGATCACTATATTATTCAGCTTGGTGCGGACTCCGTCTTTGTGTTTGCATATTGATTTGAACTTACAAATATAAGAGTGTTCCATACAACGCACAAAATTAAGATTTTTTTCAAAGATACTGAAAAACTCGTATAAGGTGGTTGAACTAATACTAGGCGCTAATTTGTACCCGCCGACACGTCCCTCACGGCTTAATAATATTTTTCTGTTTACCAGATCTGCTGCAATCCGGGCAAGAAAACGCTTTGGAAGCTTTGTTTTACTAATGAGAACGGACAGAGGCGTGTATGCATCTGTATGATAAAGCTGCGATATGATAATCAAAGCATAGTCACTCTGTTTGCTGATTTTTAACATATACGTTTATTGTAATAGTTCATATGTGCTTTTACAAGTCAATTTTTTATAAGGAAAAACGGGGTATGCGGTCTAATGAATCCGTGTTTTTAACAAAAATGTTTTTTTTGACTTTGTAGTAAGCTGCAACCCCTATCATCGCTGCATTATCACCGGTTAAATATGGATAAGGAGGAAATAACACTGTTGCACTGTTTTTTTTCGCAAGTTTACGCAACTTCTTTCGCAGTCTCATGTTTGCCGTGACTCCTCCTCCTGCGATAATGTGTCTTATCCCTGTTTGTCGCATAGCTTTTTCAGTTTTTATGAGAATCGAATCAAAAACCGCCTCCTGAAATGAGCTGACAATTTCCCTAATACGCCTTGTCTTTTCTTCCTCGGCTAGATTACGTAAAAAATAATAGAGCGAGGTTTTCAATCCTGAAAAGGACAGATTTAAATCAGGATTTTTTACCATCGGCCTTGGAAATCGGTATGGGTCAACATTGCCAACTTCATGAGCCAGGCGTTCAATGATTGGACCGCCGGGATATCCGAGTCCAAGCATTTTTGCTGCTTTATCAAGAGCCTCACCGGCTGCATCATCTATGGTCTCACCAATTATATTATAGGTAACATGTCCTGGCATACCTATAATTTGGGTATGTCCACCCGATATTACAAGAGCCATGCAGGGAAAAGTAAAGTCGCGAGTGGGGTTACCTTCTCTGTTTTGAACAAATGGCGAATAGATATGTCCTTCAAGATGATTGACAGCTATGATTTTTCTACCATACATCCTGCTTAACTCCTTTGCCTTTTTTATTCCAACCTCAAGCGCAACTGCCAAACCCGGTCCTTGGGTCACCGCTATATAATCAACAGGAAATTTCTTGTCGGACTTAATCGCTCTTTTGTATTTGGTCATTGCATCTTCAAAGACCAAATCAATACGTTCTTCATGCGCTCTCTTCGCAAGAGACGGCACAACGCCTCCCCATTTTTTGTGTATGAGGACTTGAGAATAAATGCTTGTTGCAAGGACTCTTCTTCCTTTAGTGACTGCAACAGACGTTTCGTCGCATGATGTATCAATTGCTACAATTACCATATGCGTATTCCTCTTTCAAATTCGCTTATATGTGTCATTTCTATATGAACAATGGTACTTTTTTCTTTTAGAGTATTATATATGTCGCCAGTTTTTTCTCCCCATTCAATACAGAGTATCGTTTGAGGTATAAGCTGCTTTTCAAACCCAAGATATTGAAATTCCTGTTTTTCATCAATATAAAACAGGTCAGCGTGTACAAGGTTCTTCGCTGCTTTATTGTTTACCGGATATTCATAAGAAACTACAAATGTGGGAGATATAATATCATCAACTCCCAAAAAGCTTGCAGCTCCTTTGACAAATATGGTTTTGCCTGTTCCCATTTCTCCCTGAAGAATAAATACCAATGGTTTTTTTTCAGCTAGATGAATATGGCGGGATATTGTATCCTGCGCAATTTGTTTAGTCTGAGATGGACTTTTTGAGATAACATATGAAGCAGTGGAAAGCAATGCATCTCCCTGCCTGAGTATTTTAAGACTCGACTCGGTCATATCAACGATAGTAGATGGTTTATTTTTTGGTAAAGTACCTCCATCAATAATAAAATCTATTAACTCTTTTTTTGTGCGGGATAATTGCTGCAAAATAGATTTGACCGAATAATGAGATCTGTGTCCTGATAGGTTTGCGGAAGTTGCAGTTATGGGTTTTCCATATTTCTCTACCAATCCGCATATGGCCTTATAAGCAGGTATGCGTACTCCAAGGGTTTTACGCTCTGATTCAAGAAGAGAGACAACCTTCTGTCTGGATTTGAGGATTGTCGTAAACGGACCGGGTAATAGATTGGATAACAATCGCTCGTTTTTCTTTAACACGTAAACATACTGGCGCATCATTGACAAATTCGACACAAATATGGATATTGCCTTTCCGGGCTGTCTGTCTTTAAGGTTTATCAACCTTTGTACAGCACGATTGTTTGTCGCGTCAACTAACGCACCATATACGGTGTCGGTCGGAGCAATAACCAATCCTCCCTTACTGATAATGTGCAAAGCGTCAGACCAAGCTGTATTACTGTCTTTTTTTATTTTCATTTGTACTGTCAATTCTACCAAAAATCTGCTAAAATGTTCCCATGATCAGTAATAAAAACAATAAAAATAGCAAAAAAAACGACTTCAAAAAAATTGCACAGTTCAATCTGAATTTTGATTTAAAGAATATGTTTTTTATATTTTTTATAGTGCTTTTTTTTCTGTTTGTATTCAACTCTGTCACCAAAGAAATGAAACAGGCACTGCCTGAAAAGTCCATTACCACGGTGGTACGCGACATTAAAGCCCAGAAAGTAAAAAAAGTTGAAATTGCGGACAACAAGATTCTTGTCTATTATAAAAATGATGCATTGGGAGTAACCTATAAAGAAGGAAGTGACAGTTTTTTGAAAATACTTCGGGATTCCGGTATTAATCCAGACTCAATCCAGGTTGTGATAAAAGACACACAAGGATCTACAGGACTTATCAGTTTTTTGAGTAATCTTATCCCCACACTCCTTTTGGTAGGATTTTTTATTTTTTTATTTCGTCAGGCACGCGGCGCTCAAGACTCTGTTTTTTCTTTCGGACAATCAAAGGCAAAACGGTTTAACAAGGATTTACCTAAAACAACGTTTAAGGATGTAGCGGGTGTGGATGAAGCTAAAAAGGAACTTGAAGAAGTTGTTGATTTTTTGAAAAATCCGGAAAAATATAAGAAGCTTGGTGCTCGTACGCCTAAAGGAGTCATCTTAATCGGTCCTGCAGGATGCGGTAAAACGCTTCTAGCAAAGGCCGTTGCAGGTGAAGCAAATGTTCCTTTTTTTTCGATCGCAGGTTCGGAATTTATGGAAATGTTGGTTGGTATTGGAGCAGCAAGAGTACGTGATTTATTTGCAACTGCCAAAAAAAGCGCCCCTTCGATCATATTTGTTGACGAGATTGACGCAATTGGTCGAGCACGATCTGTTGGTGCAATGCCCTCACATGATGAACGCGAACAAACATTAAACCAAATCCTTGTTGAGATGGACGGCTTTAATCCTACCGAACGCGTTGTTGTAATTGCGGCAACAAACAGAGGAGACCTGCTTGACACTGCCTTACTTCGACCGGGTCGTTTTGACCGGCGGATTATTGTGGATTATCCTGACCTTGAAGGAAGAAAAGAGATAGTACGGATACACGCAAAAGGAAAACCATTTGATAAAAAAGTCGACTGGGATAAGGTTGCTAAACGTACGGTCGGATTTTCAGGGGCTGACATAGAAAATATGCTAAATGAAGCCGCAATCTATGCTGCCCGTCAAGCTAAAACTGAGATTGACATGAACGACATTGAAGAAGCTGCTACAAAAGTCAAACTTGGTCCTGCAAAAAAAAGAATACAATCCGAGATGGATAAAAAACTCACGGCATATCATGAAGCAGGTCATGCCATCGTCAGCCACTTTTTACCTCATACTGATCCAGTTCACCGTATATCGATTGTATCACGCGGTATGGCCCTTGGTTTTACCCTTATCCCTCCTTCAAAAGACAAGCTTCATGAAACAATGACTCATTTGCTTGAAGAAATTGCAGTTATGATGGGTGGACGTGCTGCGGAAAAAACCATTTTTAATGAAATAACCACAGGCGCGGCAAATGATTTTGATCAGGCAACCCGTATTGCCCGGGCTATGGTTATTGAATACGGAATGAGCGAACTTGGACCCATTAATTTCGGACCGACTATGGATGTAACCGAATGGGGAAAATCCTACTACGAACAAAATACAGTATCCCAGGAAGTCCTTGCAAAAATTGATGCACAGGTTAAAAAAATCCTTGAAGCCGGATACGAAAAAGCGAAAAAAACTTTGCTGGAAAAAAGAAAATTACTTGATATTGTTGCTAAAGAACTCCTGCAGAAAGAAAGCTTGGAACAAGAAGATTTTGAGCTCATTGTAGGAAAAAAAGCAGAAGCAATATCGCTTTCTATTCAAGAATAACCGCACATATCATGGAAAAATTACTGCTTGTCGACGGTCATGCCCTCATGCACAGAGCCTATCATGCTCTACCTGCTTTTAAAACCAAAAAAGGAATACCGACCAATGTGTTATATGGATTTTTTTCGATGCTTCATAAGACGGTTGTTGATTTTCAACCGGACCATCTACTTGTTTGTTTTGATACACCCGCTACAACATTTCGTAACAAACTCCTTGAAACATATCAGGCACAACGACCAAAAGCCGATGATGATTTCATCATACAGATTCCTTTTGTCAAAAAGGGGTTAGACTTCGCTCATATCGCGCGTATGGAAAAAGACGGTTTTGAAGCAGATGATCTAATTGGCACCATAACACACTATTATAAAGAAAACGGTATCACGGTATTTATTCTATCCGGTGATAAAGACATCCTGCAGCTTATCGATCATCATATATATGTCATATCGCCACAAATCGGTTTTGCCAAATCCAAAATATACTCTCCTCAGGAAGTTAGAGAAAAAATGGGGGTGGATCCAAAACAAATACCGGATTACAAAGCAATTGCAGGCGACCCTTCAGATAATTATATCGGAGCAAAGGGTATTGGTCCAAAAACCACGGTCAAACTTCTTTCCGAGTATAAAACTCTTGATAACCTGCTTGCTAATATCAATACTATGCAGGATAGCAAAATTAAAGGAATTATTCAAAAACATCTCAAAGAGATCCAAATCGCCAAACAGCTTGCACAAATAGTTGTCGATGTTCCGCTTGATTTTAATCTTGAAAAAACACAGTTTTCATGGTTTAATGAAGATCTTAAAAAATATCTTACCGAGTTTGAAATGTTTTCAATCATTAAACGGTTATTTGAAAGAAAACACGAAATACCGAAAGAAGGCTCTTCACCCACGAAGAAAGAAAAAACGCCGCAGATGAACTTGTTTTAATAATATGATACCGCCGGATCTTAAACAAAATATTTTCTATACTCTGTACTTTACCATAATTCATAACGGAGTAGCTATATTATATTTTATAGGTATTCTTATATCAGCCTTTCTTTCTTTGCTAAAGCCCAGCCGCAAACATGTACTCTTGCTTTTGGGTTTCAGTCTGCTTCTTCTGGGATTTGAATACAACAAGCACATCCTTGAAGGATTACGCGAACAGACAATCAATGCCTTAATTACCATACAGGAACATAATAAGGTCAGGAGATTGATTAATATATTCTATTTGAAAGCGCTTCCGCTTTTTTTACCTGTAACAGGATGGGTATTTATTGTGGCCGCCATATATCTCCATGTAAAAGGAAAACGAAGCAATGAACATGTTATTGAACACAATAAAGATAGCAAATAAATGATCTTTGTGATATAGTATGTAAAAGCTCAAGGAAGATTATTATCAAAAAGAGCGTAAGGCCCCCCGCCTTGGCGGAGGGAGACGAGGAGAGGGCCCCCTGGAATCATAGAAGGGGGAATCGGACTTCTTCGCCTTAGGCGGAGGAAGAATCTACGGAAACCCTCAGGATATACTGTTATCCTGAATGTATTTTTTAAATCCTGCAGCAATGCAGGAACAAAGAAAATACAAAACAGTCGATCTTCCGAATAAGCTTCATTACAAATTTAATTCATTTGTCAGAAGTATCTGACATTTGACCTTTTTTCATTATGTGCGGAATATTTGCATACAGTGGCATTAAAAAAAATGCATCTCAAATTGTTTTTAACGGACTAAAAAGATTGGATTATCGCGGTTATGACAGTTGGGGTTTGGGCACTGTCGTAAATTCGCAAATCATGGTTGAAAAAAGCATAGGAAAAATCGAGGGCGTAACTATAGATCTGCCTCCAAGCAATATAGCGATAGGACACACCCGATGGGCAACACATGGAGCTGTCAGCAATACGAACGCGCATCCGCATTATTCAACTGATAGGTCATTTATTGTCGCCCACAACGGAATTGTTGAAAATTATGTTGAATTAAAAAACCATCTTATTGAAAAAAAATATGCCTTTCATACACAAACCGATACTGAAGTTATCGTGCGCCTTATCGAAGACAAGCTTACTCATACTCACGATTTAATCAGCGCAGTACGGAGCGCATTCGTGGACCTTAAGGGAAGAAATACCATTATTATCCTAACAAAAGAAGGTCATATTATAGCCGCAAGAAACGGGTCTCCACTGGTTGTGGGCATAAACGGAAACGAAATCTACTTTTCATCAGATACGCTGTCTTTCGCACCTTATGTAAAAAGCATACTGGTTCTTGAAAACGGACAGATGGCAGTATGTGCCAATTCAAAGCTGGATTTACTCAACATTGTGGATGGCAAAATCTTAGAGTATGTCATGGAAAAAAATACAATCAAAGACAGTTCAGTCCACAAGGGTAAATACGATCATTACATGATAAAGGAAATATTCGATACTCCCCACGTCATTGACCAAGTCATAAAACAAGACAAGCATGAACTTCACGTCTTTACAAAAGCATTGCAGAGGGCTCGGAATGTATACTGCATCGGATCAGGCTCCACCGGTGTTTCTGCTGCTCAAATGGCATTTTATCTGCGCGCCATTGCCAAAATCAACGCCATAAGTCTCATTGGTGCTGACGCAAAAGAGTTTAACGATATGTTTACAACAAACGATATTATTATTTCTCCATCGCAAAGCGGCGAAACTGCAGATGTATTGGAAGTATTGGAGGAGGCAAGGAAAAAAAACATACCCATCGCCTCATATGTAAATATGCCCGGATCGATGATGACTCGTCTTTCCGACTATAAATTCATGACCAATGCCGGACCTGAAATTTGCGTAATGTCAACTAAAATCTTTGTATCCCAGCTTGCTTGGGGATATCTTGTCGCAAAAACTGTTACAGGAAAATATGATGAAGGTATCCGAAACCTGAAAAATCTTTCGCAACATATCAAATCCTATCTTCATGATGCCCGGAATCATAGTGAAATAAAATCTCTTGCCTTACAATTGGCTCACAAAAAGGATATTTTCCTTTTGGGAAAATCACAAAATATGCAAATCATAAAGGAAGGTATGATAAAAATCATTGAAGGATCTTATATCCATGCCCATGCAATTCCCGCCGGTGACCTCAAACACTATGCCATTACTCTTATGGAAAAAGGTGTTCCGGTGCTTTTTGTCTTCTCAAACGATCAGGTCAAAAACGACATAATAAATGCAATGCATGAGGTCAAGGCAAGAGGAGCAACAGTTATCGCTATATCGCCTGACCATGAACCGGGATTTGATGAACATATCAGGGTCGTTGACACAAATGAAACAAGCGCCATCATGAATATCATCCCATTACAGCTTCTGGCTTATTACATGGCGTCATCACTGGGTCACGACGTTGATAAGCCACGAAATATAGCCAAAAGCGTGACTGTGAAATAAACATTAGCATAATTTTATATGTTAAGATTTGTAGACTTTTTGTGCTAGTACATTGTCCATAAGAATACTTGCTAATACTTCAGTAGAACCATACTTTTGGCTTTTCTTAAAAAACACACTATGTTTTCTTACAAACTCATCAACTCGAAAAATATTAAACCAATCTCCATAAAGAAGAATGTCCTTAAGTAGAGGTATTATGCGTTCTCGGCCTGCACATAATGTATAATAAACAGCTTGTGCTACTTCAAAGTCCTTTGCGCACTTTCCACTGATTTCAAGATCGAAATCAATATGCAAAATACCAAATGTGGGATCAACTAAAATGTTCTGAGACCATCTGTCACCATAAACAATTCCAGCGCTATGCGCTCTTCTTAAATCATCAAATAATTCATAGGTCAATCTTCCTGCGTCTTGATCGGAAAGTGCTGGAAGAGCATTATCCCATGTTTGAGCAGCAGGTAAAAAAGGAAAAAAAATATGGTCATTTGCATTTATATAGCCTGGTTCCAAAACACGAAGTCCATGTGAAGCGGCGCGGTTCACAAAAGCAAACTGTTCTTTAGGTGATCGACGTCGAAAACTACCACCATGTCCGGTGAAACCTATAGAATGGTATTCGTAAGCTAATGATTCAAAAATTGCAGGATTGGCTTTGGGAATTCTTCCTAAAACAGTCTCATTTGATAAAGCATAAAATGGACTAACGTTTAATGCTCCTTCAAGCGGCGCTTGTTGTAATTCAACCAGGCGCATATATTACTTTTCGTTCCCTTTAATTGCCCATATACCTTTCCAAGCTTCAAAATCCGATGGAAGAACCAACTCAATTAATACCGGCCGCTTCTTAACTAAAGCCTGGTGTAGTGCAAATCTGAATTTTTCTGAAGACTTTTTTATGGCTGTTTGATTTGATTCTAAAAACGAAATCTTATATGCAATTATTCCTAAGCTTTCTGCAAGTTTTGTATATTCATATGGTGCATTATATAGAAATATATTTTTTCCTTTATCAAACGCCTTATTATCCTGATAGAGAGCTTGTTTAAATAGCGATACGCTTTTTCCGTTATTACAGACTAAATAAATGATGGGTGTTTTTTCCTGAACGGATGCAACCAATCCTTGCAAGCCATTCGTAAAAGATTGATCCCCTAAGGTATTAAATACATGTGTCTTTTCTTCGCATTGCGCCAATCCAGTTGCATACGATAAACCACCACCGATAAAAGCACCATGATCACCAAATACTCTTAAATTTGCGGGAAGCTCCTCATAGTGAAGTGCGATCATTCCCCCAAACATTTGGCTGTCATCAATAAGAACCGGTTGTTTAACCTTTTTAAGAATATTGCTCAGTTCTCTAATAATCGCCTTTCTCATTAAGGAATAGTTCCACTTAAGCTTTATATCTTCAGATACAGTTGCACGTATGTTTCTACAAAAACTTTCAAAATTCTTTTTTTTCCCCTTTTCTTTCATTTTATTTTGTATATACCTCAGATAATTTAGCACATTTCCCTCAAGAACAAGATCTCCTTTCATTAAATATTTGTTTTTTAAGGTCATTAATCGATGCGATGTTATTGCTATTTTTTTAACCTTAGGCAACTCTCCGACGACCCGACTATACATGTTTCTGTCCTCTAAAGTTATAAGCAGATCAGTATCAGCCATAATGGATTTATGTACTAAATTATCCGGTCTATAACATCCTAAAAAATAGGGGTTTTCCTTTACGCTTGTCCTTTCAAACAGCATAGGTCCACGCGCATAGAATACCTGAAAAATCGGTGCGTTTACCTTTTCAGCAAATTTTGCGATTGCTTTTTTTATTCCGACTTGTTTATAGATAAAATCATCTAGGAATATAACAATTTTATTAGCCTTATCAATATATGAAATTGCCTCATTTATTTTGCTAATAAAAAATCTCCTTTTTTTTTCTATTCGTTTATATTTTGTAAGCATTGATCTTGGAATCCATTCTTTTTCCGCCATATCTTGAGGTATGCCAAGGATTACAGGGCCATACGGCAAACAACGGCTTTGTGCTATAGCATTTCTTACTTTTTCAATATATGTTACAGGATTTTGTTCTGTAATCTCATCGTGATACTTTGCAAAATTTCCAACTCCAGATATCAAATTTGGTTCCCCATGAGGAGGTAAGAATTGTGCTGATGTCGTTGATGGAAGACCGACAAAGTAAACCGTACCAATCTCATTTCTTCGTGCATCTGCAAGTGCTCCAACTGCATTTGTAAGACCTCTTGCTCCATGAAGAACAGCAACCGCATGTGATGCACGTAGCAAAGAACCACCAGCAGCCATAAATGCTGATTCTTTGTCACCTCTTCCATTTATCAATCTAATACCTCTTACTTTCAGTATTTCGTTACAAATTGCAAGCTCAGATGTACCAGGATAAGCATAGACATACCTTACTTTTTCCTTACGTAAAATAAAGGCGAGAGCATATGCACCTGAAATAAATGAGTCTTTTTTCATAAGTTATTTTAATTTTGATAAATCAACTCCACCATATGGAAGAATCTTTCCTTTATGCATAATTTTTCTTCTATCATCAAAATGATGTTTATTGGTTATTGCAAAATTTCCTTTAGCAATCTCTGTCAATGCAAAAGTTAAAGACGGCCAATCACTTTCCCTTTTTTGCTTTTGTTCATGACTCCATGCTGTTTTTTTCGTTACCTGCGTTTCCTGGGTATATGTAACCCATGGACCTTGACAAATGATTTCCCCATCATCATATCCATCTCTCACTAAAAAAGTAGTCGTCCGTGTATTAACTACTTTATCCATCAAAGCGTCATATATAGGATTTATGCCAACGTAACGCCGCTTCTTTGGATTCTTTCTATCCATAACAGTCAAATCCCCGGCATGCTGATTTATCATACGGTCTTTAAAATTCGTGTACAAAGACCCTCGAATCCATCGGTGATATGATAAGACAATTAAGTCAATCTTAATATCTTCACCTGACTCAAAGCTACGTATATCTTTTAAAATACGATTATGAAAACATATACCTTTTTCAATATATCGCTTTGTATAAGCAGGATTTTTCTTGCATAAACTCCATACGCCGCACTCTTTTTCAAAATCGTATGATATAACTTTTAATTTATTTTTATGTGCTATCTCTATTGCAGGTATTCCAAATCTATCGGTTACCACCAAAACAACTTTTAAAAGTTCCGGAAATTTTAATGAAGCATTGATGGCTGCCACAAGATTGCCACCTCCTCCACTTGCAAAAACAGCAATTCTCATGGGATCTGGTAATTTTGGCGTATAAATAGGTGTTATTTTTATACTCATTTGATTTCCGTATTTGCTTTTTTGAATGTCAACATCAGAAGTCCCTCAAGCGTATCCAGATCCAACTTTTTCATTTTTAATGGTGGATTAATGGCAATAACATTTGACGCCATACCTGTACTTGCTAATATTAACCCATGGACTCCGTTTACCGGATTTTTCCAGGCAACAGAACGTGCGATATCCAGAATCTTACCCGCATTATTATGCTTCAGTAGTATTCTTCCAAGAGCACCAATGGTATTACCACTTACCGTATGCTTTGAAATTTTTAGAATACGTTGAATGATACCATCCAGCCTTGACTCAATATATTTTATATCAGTATTAAGTGTAGACCATTTCTCGTATCTATCCAATACAGTATCTGCGACAGCCAAACCGAAGGGCTGATTAACAAATGTGGCGGAATGACTTCCTGGAGGAAAATTTTTAGCTATTAATAATGGATCTTTTGCCCATACACAACTAAGCGGTGTTATGCCGTTAGTTATGGCTTTTGACATCACGATAATATCAGGAGTAAAACTATAATGTTGAAACCCGAACATCGGACCCGTTCTATAAAAACCACAAAAAACTTCATCTACGATTATTATCGCACCAAGTCTACGGAACGTCTCAACAACTTTTTCTAATATTTCTTTATCAGGCTTTGTTATTCCTCCCGCATTTAACACAGGTTCCACAATCAAAGCAACCACATCTTTTTCTTTTCCCTTTGCAATCATTCCTCCTGTTTCTCTACTTGCGAGTAGATCAAGTTGTTTTAGATAATTCTGTTGCCAAATTTTTTTACTCATTACTTTTCCGCTTTGCTCGTAATCTGGATATGGTAAACGAATTACAGGAATCCTCCAATCCCCCATAGCGGACCTATACCTATGGCTTGCACTTAACTGAGCAGTGAAAATTGATCTTCCGTGGTATCCTCCTTCAAATACTGCATATTGAGATTTACTGTTGTTTGCTTTTGCAATACGAAGTGCAAGTTCAATTCCTTGAGCACCTCCAAGTTCAAATGCTAGATGACCTTCTATACCTGTTATCTCAGAAATTTTTTTACCTAAGCGTACCGCTAGCTTCAAACGAATTTCGGTTTCACAAAATGAGGGAATTGACGGTATGTCCTTAATTTTTATAAAGGATTCATCAATAATTGAGGAATCAAAACCTAAACCTGTAGTACCGTTAGCTGCTTCTGCGCAAAAATATCGTTTTCCATTCTTATCTTCCATGACCACGCCTGTTGCTTTAACAAAGACTGGAGCCGGCGAATGCCGATATACAAAATCACCTTTTGCAAGATACGAGTGTTTATTAACTTTAACCATGTACCTGAATAACTAATAATTGGGTAATGCCAATATTACTTCCTATCTGCATATTAAGAAAATAACAGTATCCATTCCGTAAACAATATTTATACATAAAATATCACTTATGTAAATGAATTGCTATTTCAATCTAAATCTGATTTATAAAAAATATTTGTATATCAAATTATACATCACAAATATGTATATGTAAAGAGGGGTTGTTCTGTCAGTCCCTTGAATTTATGATGCTTAAACTAAGACATATGCTGTAAAATTTATCAACTTTGCCATCTATCTCGTACTCTATTAAAGCTTATTTTTATTCATCCAGAAAATATGTTTCTCCTTTTTTTGAAAGTATGATAAGCGATCCATTATCTATATAGCGAAATTTCTCTTGTATATTGGGAATACCGTAAACAGAAAGAATCACTCTGATTAGACCTCCATGACTGAAAACAGCAACGGTTTTATTCTTATGTTTTTTGAGCAGCTTTGAAAATTGAAAAACTCTTTGTTTCATCTGGATAGTTGATTCAACATTGTATTTTTTCTCTTTACCACTCAATGCTTCAGATCCATTTTCTTTATAACCATCAAACCGTTTCCATACGTATTCGTATGTTTTTCCTTCAAGTTTGCCAAAATCTCGTTCTCTTAATAAATGAGTTTTATAGACTTTTATTCTTGAAACACGTACATATGCTTGAGCAGTTTCATATGCGCGAATTAAATCCGAAGAGAAAACAACATCAATTTCATGATGTCGTAAGAGATCTGCAGCATTATTTGCATCCTTTTTTCCCTGTGTATTTAACGGTATATCCAGTTGACCCTGCATCAATCTTTTTTGATTAAAGTCAGTTGTACCATGTCTGACAAGTATTATTTTTTTTGGCATACTGTTATTATAAATAATCATATGAAAAAGCGCATAAATATTGGCTTGTTTATATATATTGCAGTCATAGTTGCGTTTGCAACTGTTGGACTTATCCGATATAAGATATCAAGGCAATATGAGTTTAAAGCATCTCCGATACCGGTTGTTTCTCACACCGCATCCTCTGAAGCCATTTTAATCAAAGTCTTAAGCGTAATAGATGGTGACACTATTATCATTGAGGGTAATCAAAAAGTTCGCTACATAGGCATTGATACTCCGGAAACCAAAGATCCAAGAAAAGAAGTTGAATGCTATGGACATGAAGCCTATGTTAAAAATAAAGAACTGGTCAATAATAAATATGTGAGACTTGAAAAAGACATATCGGATACTGATAGATATGGACGCCTTCTTAGATATGTGTGGGTTTATGATTCCTCCTCGGCAACAGGAAGCGGTCTGTTTGTGAATGAGGAACTGGTAAGAGGAGGATATGCCCGCACCGCTACATTTCCTCCTGATGTAAAGTACTCTGATCGCTTTAAAACACTGCAGGAGACGGCTCGAAAAGAAAACAAAGGTTTATGGACTGTCTGTCGAATAGAATAAACGCTTACTCTTCAGTCAGTCAAGAATTTCAAATGTCTTCTGCCTGCTTTTGACACCTTTTAAAAGAATAATCTTAGACATGGATTTATTAAGGTATTTTGAAAGAAGTGCACATACAGCATGGTTTGCTTTTCCTTTTGTTGCACATTCTGTCACAGATACAACGGCATGATTTTTGTCAATAAACTCAATGTTGTTTTCCCTTGCTTTGGCCTTTACTTTGATAAAAAGGCGCATGGATTTATACCTTTCTTTTAACAAGCTTAAAAACAGGAACAATTTCCCGGATATTACCATCCTCTGTCTCGATAATATTGGTCCCTGATGTTTTTTGATATTGTTCAAGATACCCTGATAGCATGTCCTGCATGTCTTTTACATCCAGTTTCAGATCATTAATCTGAGCTACAAGCGCTTCCATGGCAGGTTGTTTAAGTATTCTTTGTTTTGCTGCGTTTTTTACCTTATTAAGATCTTTTACTTTCATGGATTGTTCATGATACTCGGCGTCGGTTTCAAACGCATCCTTAAACATAGAACTTTTTTCTTTCAGATCATTTTTTACCTTATCAATATCCGCAACATACCTGTTTATAATCGCTGAAAGATCTATAATGCTCATGGCGCTTGTTGCACCGCCTGCTTCTGGTTTGGTTTGAGATTTATTAGTATCCATAGACCAATAACTATACAGGAGAAATATATATCAAATCAAGGGTTATTTTTCGCCATGAATGACAAATAAAAAAATGCTATGATAAGTATCATTCATGAAGGCACAGTTTTTCCACATAAAACCTAAAATAGGTTTAGCTCTGGGTGGCGGCGGACCGAAAGGATTGGCTCATATCGGTGTTATAAAATCTCTTGTGAAAAACGGTTTTAATATAGATTATATTGCAGGGACAAGTATTGGTGCCGTAATCGGTGCATGCTATGCCCTCAGAAAAGATATCACAAGTGTTGAAAACTATGTATTGGAAAAAAACCGATGGGAAATGCTGAAGTTATTAATTGATCCATCTCTCAAAGAAGGAGTACTTCAGGGTAACAGGATGCGACATATGATTGAACAGTTTTTAGGATATGATACACAATTTCACGATCTTTCAATACCGTTTTGTGCTGTTGCGGTAGATATGAGAAAATCACAAAAAATTGCACTAAGGTCAGGTAATATTGTACAGGCAACTCTTGCAAGCTGTGCAGTACCGGTTGTATATAATCCTGTAAAAACAGATGGCCAACTGTTGGCTGACGGTGGATTAATAAGTCCGGTTCCTGTTGACACTGTCAAAAAAATGGGGGCAGATATTGTTATCGCAGTCAATCTCTATAAGCTTCCTTCTCCTGATGATTCTGATAAAAAACTGGGGCTAGTCACATTAGGTGCGCGTACGATAAGCATCATGATGAATACCATCGCATCTTATGAAACACTGGCTGCGGATCTTGTGGTTACTCCTGCTGTTGATTTCATTTCCTGGACGTCTCTGTTACGAGAGGATCAGAAAGTCTCAGGAATCAAAAATGGCGAAGAGGCAATGGACGAAAAAATAACATTACTCAAGAAGCTCTATACAAAGAAAGCTTCTTTTCTTCCTTTATGGATATCCCGTATGAGTCGCCTATTTGGCTTATAAATACAGATTTTTCATTCACGTTTCAGCCAATTGAAAAATGAGCTTACAAAAGATAATACTATGCTAAAAAGTATTGCCCACCAAATTGAGTCAACTGAAAAACCTGGAACAACACTGCTTGCAAATAAGACCATCAAACCGTTTATAATCAACGTAAACAACCCGAGAGTAAGAATGTTAAGAGGAAGTGTAAAGACAAGAAGAACCGGCTTTATGAAAAGATTTGCGATACTTAAAACAAGCGCGGCAACAGTCGCTGCAAAAAAATCCCGTATGTGAACACCTGAAAGGATATACGATGACAAATACACAGCAAGACCATTGATTATAAGATAAAGCAGTATATTCATATCATGATTATATCATCCGTAAAATCAATTTTTGTAATCCGGTTGAATATTGAAAAGCTTTTTTCGGTCGGTTTATTATATTTTGCGGTAAACCCCTTGTCTCTGCATATTTTCTCAATATCCATTTCTCAGAATTATTCCTGATTTTATACTCATGTGGAATGGCAAGACACAGATCAACAAACTCCTTGTCAAAATACGGATTAATCAATGTAATTCCGAAGTGACCTGCCATAATGCTGTCCCTTTTCAAATCTATTGTCAAGAGCGGAAGATCCTGCCTGATCTGGTCGTTTATGTCTTTTGTTGATTTGTATTTATGATATCCGCCCAAAAGAACGTCCGGTCCCTGACCGGTAAAAATATATTTTAATCCTAGGTTGTGCGCTCTTTCAAAAAGAAGATAATATCCCATCCCCAAAGATATCTGCATGACGCTGGGCTTGATAGAATTTTTAGTTAACAGGTTAACAACCGTATCCATGTGTTTGGTGATGCGTGCTTTCGTAATCTCAATCCAGTCATAATCATGCTCAAGATATCTACATATTTCGTCAATATAGAACCTGTCTTTAGATTGTTCTGTACCCATTGATAGAATAGTATAGTTTTTGAAAGAGAAGGAAACTAAGTCGGTAATTACTGATGAATCTATACCTCCGGAAAGTAAAACTCCTGGATTATTAAAGTGCCTAGCATACTGCACAAATAAATTTGTTAAAATAGACTCCATTCGGTTCAGGTATTCTTGCATACATGTATTATCTAAACTGAAAAGTCAAATGTCAAAAAAACTTTTTGTACCAGCTAATTTCCCGCAGGAAAAAGAAAGAGAGCTCTTGACCCTTTTGTACTCACTGGAAAAGGATTTTATCCGAAAAATCCCAAAAGATAGTAAAGAATTCAGCCGTCTGATTTTGGACAAGTTAAACACAAAAACAAAACCTTCAAACTGGTGGTTTACATTCCTTCTTATGAGGCATGAAGCATTGTTTTCGAAAAAATTTGTAAGCCGGATAAAACCCTTTCTTGTCAAAACCAAAACTCGGTCACTTTCCGGTATTGTTGCACTTAGTCTTTTTACAAAAGGTGTTGGTTGCCCTTTTAACTGTATATATTGCCCTAATGAACCCGGTATGCCCAAAAGTTACTTCTCTGATGAACCTGCGGTCATGCGCGCAATACGGCACAGATTTGATCCATATCTTCAGACACAACAAAGACTGGTTATGCTAGCCCTTTCAGGACATCCTTTGGACAAGGTAGAGATTATCATTAAAGGAGGAACTTTTTCCTATTACCCCAAAAAGTACCGTACATGGTTTGTAAAGCGCATCTTTGATGCCTGTAATACAGAGGTAGTCCGGTTTATCAAAACGGGATTGCCAAATCACAATATATCAAAAAGTCTGCAAGAAGCTCAATCAAAAAATGAATCTGCGTATTCGCGGATAATCGGCATCAATATAGAAACAAGGCCTGATTTTATTGATAAGAAAGAAATAATTTTTCTTCGTAACCTTGGTGTCACTCATGTTGAAATGGGGGTTCAGGCACTGGACGATTTGATCTATAAAAAAATACAAAGAGGTCATACAGTCAAAGATGTAAAAAATGCAACTTTGCTTCTGAAGGAGGCCGGTTTCAAAGTCGGATATCATCTCATGCCCAACCTACCTGGCTCAACTCCAAGACATGACCTTACCCTTTTAAAAAAAACATTTTTTGATACGGATTTCAAACCTGACCATCTCAAACTCTACCCAACCACTATAACATCACATTCAAATCTCCACAAATGGTATATCTTGGGACGATACAGACCATACGATAACAAAGAACTTATAAATATTATTATTAAATTCAAATCGAAGATCTGTCCGCCTTGGACACGAATTGGAAGACTCACACGAGATATTACAACAAAAAGCATGAGAGATGTATGGATCGTGCCCAATCTTCGCGAATTGATCCAAGAACAAATGAAAATAGAAAATGTAAGCTGCCATTGTATCCGTTGCAGGGAGATAAAAGATCTAAAAACCCAAGGAAAAACCAGATTTCGATTTATAAAATATGAGGCCTCGGAAGGTGTCGAGTATTTTCTTGAATATGTTGACAAAGCGATGCATTCGCTTGGATTTCTGCGTCTTCGACTCCCCTCATACCTTACACATTGCTATCAGCCAATATATAAAAGTCTCATAAACTGCGCGCTTGTCAGAGAGTTGCATATATATGGTCAATCAACCCCTATAGGTAAAAAGGGCAACACTATGATACAACATCACATGTACGGTAAAAAGCTCATGTATGAAGCTGAGAAAATTGTCAAAGAACACAATATCAGAAGTCTGGCTGTAATCGCAGGAATAGGAACTCGAAGCTATTATCGTAAACTTGGATATACGCTTAAAGAAACATACATGATCAAAACTCTGTAAGAACCACACTCTTTCGTTTTAGTCAGGCCAGTGACATTTCTTGAAATGCTAGCATATAGGGTACCGTATATGCGTACATCCCATGTCGTATCTTATTAACAACTTTCGCACCCTCTCGTACCCCTCCCCTGATTTTACTTATTTTAGTTCAATCTAAATTGGACGGGTACTTCTAATAGTATAGCTGATGTCAATTAATATCCCTAGTTATAGTTAATAAATATATGTTGGGATATAAACTAACTTCAAAATATAGTCTAGACACTCTTCCCGTTCAAGGCTAAATGTGTAGTTGTGTGTCTACATATTTACACATTGGATGAAAGTCAGCGTTGGAGATAATATATCTCAAATTCATTTTCATTACCTTTAATCAATAACCATCTACTTTTTTACCATTCAATTTAGTACAATTAAAGACAATTGTATGAACAAACCAATTGAAGAGTTACTGACGATTGAGCAAGCAGCAAAAATACTGCAGGTAAATGCCCAAACATTAAGGCGTTGGGACACCCAAGGCATACTAAAAGCCATACGTGTTGGAACACGTCGAGGCGTGGGAGATAGACGTTATCGGAGACAAGACATCGAAGCGTATATATCCCGTAAACCTAAAAAGTAGGTAGAATTAAAAGAGAATTAAGAAAATTATGAAAAAAATTACTCTATCACAACTAGAGCATCACTTATTTACTGCTGCCGACATTCTTCGAGGCAAGATGGATGCCTCCGAATACAAAGAATACATCTTCGGAATGTTATTTTTAAAGCGTGTTTCAGATCAGTTTGAAGTAGAGAGACAAAAAGTAAAGGAAAAGTGGAGCAAAGAAAACTTATCACCTGTTCAAATAAATGAATTAATAGAAGATCCTACTCAATATTCTGACAGTTTTTTTGTTCCTCTAAGGGCAAGATGGACTCTCGAAAAGGAAATAACTCTAGATAATGGCAAAACATTTACAGGCATCTTGAATTTAAAGGATGACGTTGGTAACCAATTGAATAAATCGTTGGCAGCATTAGAAGAACACAACGAGGAACTTTCAGGGGTTTTAGGCCATATAAATTTTCTGGCTGTCATAAACAACAAACGAAAGGTTAAAGACGAACAATTAGTTGACTTAATACTTCATTTTAACGAGTTCCGATTGACGAATGATGACTTTGAATTCCCAGATCTTCTCGGTGCAGCCTATGAATATTTAATCAAAGATTTTGCGGACAGTGCAGGTAAAAAGGGTGGCGAATTCTACACACCATCTCAAGTCGTTCGCTTGTTGGTACAGGTTCTTAAACCTCAAATCGGTATGTTCGTTTACGATCCTACCTGCGGTTCTGGAGGTATGCTTATCCAATCAAAACAATATCTCGAAGATTCAGGACAAAATGCCAAGAATATTGCTCTTTATGGACAGGACAATAACGGCACAGTTTGGGCAATCTGCAAGATGAATATGTTTCTTCATAACATCAATGATGCACAAGTAGCCTTAGAAGATGTCATCGCTGCCCCGCAGTTTGTTGAGAATGGTTACATAAAGAAATTCGATAGAGTCATCGCTAATCCACCATTCAGTCAAAACTATTCCCGAGCAACACTCCAGTATCAACAACGTTTTCGTTATGGTTTTGCCCCAGAAACAGGTAAAAAAGCCGATCTCATGTTTGTACAGCACATGATAGCCTCCCTAAAGGATAACGGTATGATGGCAACTGTTATGCCTCATGGTGTTCTATTCCGAGGTGGTGCTGAGAAAGCAATACGGGAAGAAATGGTTAAGGACGATATTATTGAGGCAATTATTGGGCTGCCTCAACATCTATTCTATGGTACGGGAATTCCCGCTTGTGTCTTGGTGGTAAATAAGGAAAAACCTGCAGAATTAAAAAATAAAATCCTATTCATTAATGCCGACGCTGAATTTGGCGAAGCTAGGAATCAGAATTTCCTTCGTCCTGAGGATATTGAAAAAATAACTTTTGTATTTACCCATCACAAAGAATATCCAAAATACTCTCGTTTAGTTGATATTAATGAAATAAAGGAAGAAAACGATTTCAACCTAAACATTCGTCGATATGTAGACAACTCACCCGAACCCGAGATTGAAGATGTCAAAGCACATCTTCAAGGAGGTATCCCAAAACGGGAAGTTGCATTGTATGAATCGGAGTTTGCGAAATACGGCATTTCCGATATCGATCTACTAAAAGATAAAGATGAGAAGTATGCCGAGTTCAAACCAGAAATTAGTGATAAAACAATAATTAAAGCAGTCGTTGAAACGTTACCCAATGTCATTAGTTCAGACAAAAAAATATTAGCCGATTTTGAAAACTGGTGGGTAAAAGCACAAGCCATCATTGAGGAATTCCCCCAACACAACCATGTAGCTAAGTTCAGAAAAGAACAGATCGAAGAATTTAAACAAACCCTTAGAAATTCTAAGGTGTTGGATGACTTTCAAACTGCAGGGGTATTTGTAAATTGGTGGCAAGCCATTAAATACGATTTAAAAACGATAGTTTCTGTCGGATGGAGCCCTTCTCTTATCCCTGACGATTATATTAAAAACGCTTTCTTCTCTACTGAATTAAAAGAAATTGAGAGCATTGAAATAAAGATTGCAGAACTTGAAAGTGAATTAATGGAAATATTGGATGAGGTTGAGATCGAAAGTGACGGCGAAGAAGAAACAGAGAAAACTGCAAAATCTGTTAAGGCGTATTTGAAAGATCAGGCTAGAAATCTAAAGGAAATTAAAGCACCCGATGCTCTAAAAGATGCTGAGCAAGCAGAAAAAACCATTAAGGCTATAGAAACTAAAGAAAAAGCTATTCGTGAAGCCAAAAAGGATTTGAAAGACAAGGAAAAAGAACTAGAGAAAAAAGTAGAAGAAAAACGAACAACATTCACCAATGCAGAAGCTAAAGAATTGGTACTTAAGAAATTACACGACTTTATTGAAACTGAATTAAAAAGGTACCTAAATACAGAACGCAACCAAATTATACGGATATTTGAGAAAATCTGGGATAAGTATCAAGTGCCACTATTTGCAATAAGAAAAAATCGTGATGATGCGATGGATAGTTTAGATATGTTTTTAGAAAAACTAGGTTATTTAAAATGAATCATCAAATAAAAACTAAAATACCAGAAGGTTGGGAACTTAAGACTATAAAAGAAATTGCTAATGTTGTCATGGGACAATCACCATCATCAGTACTTATAAATGAAAATGGAGTTGGTGTTCCATTTCTTCAAGGTAACGCTGAATTTGGTGCTTCATACCCACAACCTCAAAAATGGATCACCAAACCACTAAAAGTTTCAACCCAAGATAGTATTTTAATAAGTGTTCGTGCACCAGTAGGTGAACTAAACAAGTCAAACACCATGTATTGTATCGGAAGAGGTTTAGCTTCGATAAATTACAACATTGGTTCTGATTATGGATGGTATCAAACATTCTTAATAAAAAGACATTTGGATAGGGTTTCACAAGGTTCAACATTTCTCGCAGTTAGTAAGGGTGATATAGAAAATAGTTTAATAACTTTACCGAAGTTGCCAGAGGAAAGATTAAAAATTGCAGACATTCTGAAAAATGTAGATTTATCGATAGAAAAAACAGAGCAACTCATAAAAAAATACAGGAGTATCAAGCAAGGATTAATGCAGGATTTGTTTAGGTATGGGATAGATGAAAACGGACAAATCAGAAGCGAAAAAACGCATAAATTTAAGGATTCACCCCTTGGACGTATTCCTAAAGAATGGGAAGTTGATACTCTAGGTAATAGACAAATTACAAAACTAGTTACGGACGGATCTCATTTTTCTCCAACTGAAATAGAAAATTCAGGTTATCTAATCGCAACTGTTGAAAATATGGCACCAAACCAATTAGATTTAGAATCTTGTAAAAATATTTCTGAATCTGACTATTTAAACTTAGAAAGAAACAATTGTAAACCAAATAAGGGTGATGTTCTGTTCTCAAAAGACGGCACTATTGGTAGGGTGTTAGTCTTTGGGTATGAGAATAAAAATATAGTTCTACTCTCTTCTATTGCAATTATCCGTACAGATAAGAACAAACTTTTACCCACTTTTCTAGCTCATTTTTTGAAATCTTTCCTCTTGGACAAACAGCTTCTTTTACTTACTAGTGGAAGTGCTTTAAGAAGAATTGTGTTGAGGGATATTAACAATATCAAAGTACTATTACCCTCGATTAAGGAACAAGAAAAAATGGTGAAATCCCTTGATAGCATAGACAATCTGATAAGAAATGAAATAACAAACAAAAATAAGCAATTTTCAATCAAGCTTGGACTAATGCAGGATTTATTAACAGGAAAAGTGAGGGTGAATCACTTACTAAATTAATATGAACAGAATACAACTAAACGAACTACAGTATGTGGAAGAACCATTTCTAAGGCAATTAGTACGACTTGGATGGACAGCTCTTCGTGCAGGTGAGGCAGGAAAGGGAGATCCATCGATTACATTTAGAGATGGATTTCATGAAGTCATTCTTGAAAAGAAACTTCGGGAAACGTTGAAAACGCTAAATCCTTGGCTTGAAGAAGATCAACTTGCTCCTATCATTCACGATTTATTAATACCTAATGTTACGGGAGGACTGATTGAAAATAATAAATTTATCCTTGGACGATTACTTGAAAAGGCAACAGCCGAAAACAGAAAAACAGGTACTACAGAGACTGTTCGGATCATCGATTTTACTAATGCTGATAACAATGAGTTTTTGGCAATATCGCAGTTTAAAGTAAACGTCCCTGGAACAGAAAAACACATCATTCCTGACATAGTGCTTTTTGTTAATGGACTACCACTCGTCGTTGTTGAATGTAAATCTGCTTATCTCCCCGATCCAATGGGTGAAGGTATTACTCAACTAATGAGGTATCAGAATCGAAGAGGCGAAGACAAAGAAGGTAATGAAAAATTGTTTTGGTATAACCAAATACTTGTAGCTACTAGCTCTCAATTATGCCGTTATACATCGATTACAGGTGAATATGAACATTTTATTGAATGGAAAGATCCATTCCCCTACACGTTAAACGATATTGATACCGAGGGCAGTGCCTCGATTACTAGCCAACAAGTATTTATTCAGGGAGTATTAAATAAACAGAGTTTGTTGGATATTGTCGAGTCCTTCATTGTTTTCCAAGAAGGATCAAAAGGGAAATTAATAAAAGTCGTGCCTCGATATCAGCAATTTAGGACAGTTCACAAAATTATAAATCGCCTCAAGTCGGATAAATCACAACAAGAAAAGGGAGGTATTGTCTGGCATACTCAAGGATCAGGAAAATCGCTCACGATGATGATGGCAGTTAGGAAACTGTATCGTGATAACGAACTATCTGGCTATAAAACTGTATTTATTACAGATAGAACCGATTTGCAAAAACAATTAGGTGATACTGCTAAAAGCATTGGCTATACATTAAAAATTGCATCTGGTATTTCCAAACTAAAGGAGGCATTGTCTTCAACATCACCAGATTTGGTAATGGGGATGATACATAAGTTTCAGGAGAGAGAATTAGAGCAAGAATTCCCTGTTTTAAACACTAGTGAAAAGATTTTAGTGCTCATCGATGAGGCACACAGAACCCAATACAAATATCTGGGTGCCAATCTTAACAAATCACTTCCTAATAGCATAAAAATTGCGTTCACAGGAACTCCAATAGATAAGACAGAACAAACTTTTGGCGACTACATTGATAAGTATTCAATTAAACAGGCTGTGGATGACGGCGTTACTGTTGAGATCGTCTACGAAGGTAGAGCGCATAAGGCGTATATTTCCGATAACGATGCTATGGACAAGAAGTTTATGGATGTGTTTCCCGAAACTGAAAATAGTGATGATGCAAAAGAACAAGTCAGACGGCGTGAATGGAAAGCGTATCTTGAATCTGAGGAGACAATTAAGGCAAAAGCTGAAGACATGCTCAAACATTACTTGTCACAAATATTCCCTAATGGATTTAAAGCACAAGTTGTTGCGGTGTCTAGATTTGCAACCATTAGATATAAACAAGCTATTGATGAGTTGCTTAGGAACGATGAATGGATTAGTTCATTTGTAAATACTTTAAAAACTGAGGCACAGATCAAGCTAGATCTCCGACAATTGAAAAAACTGAAGGCCGAGGTTGTGATATCGGGTAGCGAAAACGACGATCCAGAATTGAAACGATATACCAATGCCGACAAAATTGAAAATATCATCGAAAGTTTTAAATTGCCTTTTGGCAAAGAAAACGAAGATGGTTTAAGTGGCGATGTAGGAATTATTATCGTGCAGAGCATGTTGCTAACAGGATTTGATGCACCAATTGAACAGGTGATGTACCTAGACGACGTTATAAAAGAACATAACTTGCTACAAGCTATTGCGAGAGTAAATAGAATTGAAAAAAACAAATATGCTGGCTACATCGTGGATTATGTAGGAGTAACGAAGCATTTAAGGGAAGCACTATCTAACTTTGAGGATAGAGATGTTGATGAAGTACTAAAAGTATTTAAAGACGAATCTAGAGATCTGGATGAGTTGAATTTTGCAAAATCGGCTATTATCGAGTTTTTCAATAAATACGACATTGCTGATTTAAATGATGTAAATGCTTGTGTCGATATTCTTGCAGATGAAGAGGCACGTAACGATTTCTTGGTTCTATTTAGACAATTTTCAGCATCATTAGATAGGACATTACCCAAACCAGAAGCACTTAAATTTGCACAAGATATGAAGCAATTTAGTTTCATATCCCAAGTGGCAAGAAACCGTTATCGGGATGATAAGTTTAACCTACGTGATGTGAGCAAAAAGATAAGAGACGTTATAGATGAATTTTTGGTGTCAAAAGGTGTCGATCCTAAAATTCCACCTGTGCCAATTTTCTCTGAAAAATTCAAGCTAAGATTAAAAGAGGAAAAATCGCCTCGTGCTCAAGCCGAAGAAATGAAAAGTGCAATATCCCAATATGTCGAAAAACATTTTGAGGAGGATCCAGAATTATACGAAAGATTTAGTGAGAAACTAGAAAAACTATTACGGGAACATAAAGACAATTGGAATTTACTAGTAAAAGAGTTGTCTGAATTACTAGAAGAGTTGAGAAAAGGACGTGAGGATGAGGAAAATTATGGTTTTGATAGGAAATTTGAAATGCCATTTTACGCTCTATTGAAAAAAGAAATATTTGGCAAAACCTCTATTAAACCAGAAGATATGGATATTCTGATAACAACTACTAAAGATATTTTGGAGAGGGTAAAACAGGATACTCAACTAGTGGATTTCTGGAATAATGTCCCTGCTCAGAAAAGGCTCCGAGGTTATATTTCATCTCACTTGTTAACTGAATTTAGAGATAGTCCAACCTTATTCAATAAACGTTTAATAATAAGCCAAAAAATTTCAGAGTTGGCATTTCATTTATATGGTAAAAATTAGAATAAATAAAATTGAACGTTCTAAACGAAAAACCATAGCACTACTGGTTAATGCCGATACTACTTTGACTGTGAAAGCCCCATTTCTAGTTCCAACTATCCAAATTGAAAAAGTTGTTGAAAAAAAACAATCCTGGATAAAAAGAAAAGTTAGAGAAGTTGAACAGCGTCCTAAAGCTGCAATTAGAGAGTTTGTAAATGGGGAGGGTTTTCTTGTTCTGGGAAAATCCTATCGTCTAAAGATTGGAAATTATTCAACAATAGAACTTGGGGAATATTTATATTTCCCCAAGGCAGATTTAGGTACAATCCAGCAAAAACTAACAGATTGGTATAAACAACAAGCTATAAAGAAGATTACATCGAGAACTAAATGGTATTCCAAGAAAATGGGAGTGGAGTATTCGTCCATTAGGTTGTCTGAGGCAAGTAAAAGATGGGGATCATGCGGACGGAATAATACACTGTCAATAAATTGGCGTTTGATAATGGCTCCCCTATCAATTATTGACTATGTAGTTGTTCATGAGCTTTCGCACGTAATCGAAAAAAATCATTCCAAAATATTTTGGAATAGAGTTAGAACGGTATTGCCAAATTATGAAAAATCTAGAATGTGGTTAAAGGAAAACGGGCATACGCTCAACGTTTAAATATATGTATATAAAGAAATTAACTATTAAGAACTTTCGATGTTTTGGCAGGGATGGTATCACCGTTCCCCTTAACGATAAGGCAACTGCATTAATAGGCAGAAACGGAAGTGGAAAAACTTCAATTTTAGAAGCATTAAACTACTTACTAGGACAAGATTATTTGCCAACACGAGTGAGCGAAAAAGATTTCCATCCCGATGCCAAAGGTACTAAAGAAATTGATGCAATATTAATAGAGGGAGAAACCGCATCTCCATTTTATGTTGATGTTGATGTAATTAGCGATAGAGGTATTGCTTCAACTGTTGTAGTACCTTGTGACAAGATCAGATTGTCTATTAAAAGAAGGGAGAAAGCTGATCGAGTATTGGACGATCCATTCATAATCAATAAAACAGTAGTACCAATTCTAGGTACAATTAACGACTCTATCTATCAAAGCAACGATTTTAAGAAATCATACAAGGTAGTTGCCCTTGAGGAAGTTGATACCGAAATAGACGATTTAGATAAGGCGAAAGAGGTTATTAAGAATTTATTAAAAGGTACAGCGTCTTCGACGGAACAATTTGAAAGATATTATCAAGTTACGTTTAAATTGAAGTCAGGTGAAGAAAGATCGGCGACGTTTCCAAGTTATGCATTAGGTTTTAACCCGAATAGAATTAAATTTCTAGCAAAGGCATATTATTTAACAAAGGATAGAGATAGTGATGTGTCGGGTAACTATTCTTTAATATCTAAAATATTAACAGATCTACATTGGCGCTATAAGAAGAAGCACACAGGAGGAGATGGAACGACTATTGAAGAAGAATACGAGAAACTTGCTGGCTCTCTACGAAGCATAGTTGATGAAAAAGGTGTTTTAATAAAAAAAATCAATGATAAAGTTAGAGCGATTTGTTCTGATGATAAGTGCTTGCAAATAGATTTTATTGATATCGAACAACCATACAGATCAGCTTTTATTGCAAAGCAAGAGGGTAACAAATTACTTATACCCAACAATCTTGGATCGGGATTTAATATCTTAATCGCCTATGCACTCTTCTCCTACGTAGCAGATTTGGAAAAGCTTCCGATTGTATTAGTCATAGATGAGCCTGAACTTCACTTACATTGTGACTGGCAGAGAAAAATGTACAACCTTTTTTCGGAGCAGTCGAAAATCCAAATTGTTTATTCTACCCAATCAGAAAATTTTGTTTCACTTAAAAATTGGAGAGAAATAAGGTTACTTTCAGATTTACAGTTATATCCCAGAGAGGAAGAACTAAATACTTTAATTCAAGCGACAGACGGAGAATCAAGTGCTCGCGCAGAATACCTAGATGACTATGCTAAGAAAAATTTGCACATTAGCACTATCTTGAAAGAAAACCTTGAATTGTTATTTACAAAAAAGTGTCTTCTAGTTGAAGGGCCATCAGAAAAATACGCATTACCGAAGTTGTTGAAACTATCAGAATGCAATATTGAAGATTATTCTATTTCAATAGTGCCTTGTTGGGGTAAAACTAAAATCAAAAATTATCAGATGATATGCAAGGTTTTTGGCGTTGACTACTTCACACTATTTGATAGTGACAAGGTAGATGATGATGAGTTAGATAATGAAAACACGGCGATTGAATCAAATGCAATAGAAGGTAAATTATTAAAGTTTTCATCAAGTTTTGAAAATAAATTAGGAGTCAATGGTGATAGTAAGTTTCAAAAGCTAGTTAGAAAAATAGACGAGCTAGAGGATGTAACCACCTTAGACACCGAAATCCAAACAGCAGTAAACAGTATTAAAAGTTTTATCAAAGACGAAGGTATATAAATATGAAATTACCCAAAATAGAATCAGAAGGAAACAAACAAATTATCTCACTCTTATCGTATCTGAAAGAAGGTACTCTTCGTGTGCCTCGTTTCCAGAGAGATTTTGTATGGGAACGCAGTAAGATCGTTGCTTTGTTGGATAGCATCTATAAAGAGTATCCGATTGGTAGCTTTTTCTTGTGGGAAACAACAGGCAAATACAATCTGTTCTATCGGGATCTTCCTGAACTTGGTATTACACCGCCTCAACCTAGAGCCGATGAGAAGCTAAAGTATATTCTCGATGGCCAACAACGTATTTGTTCACTCTTTGCTGCATGGTATGGGATTAGAGTCGAATTCAAGGACGGCAATAAAACAAAGTTGGTTGACTGTTCGCAAATCTGTCTCGATCTGGATTATTACAAAAAAGATCCGGATGATAACGGCAATCAATCTGTATTTGAGGTTAAGAGAGAAAGCGAACGATATATTCCCCTGTATAAAGTCTTGGGTGAAGATCACATGCAGTTGTTCCGTAAACTATCTCCTGAACGGCAGGAGGTATTTATGGAATGTCATCGTATCTTCACGACATATCCTTTAAGTGTTGTGACTGTCTATAACGTTGAATTAAATAATGCCAGCGTCATATTTGAACGAATCAATCAGGGAGGTAAAAAACTATCATTATTTGACTTGGTGGTGGCTAGTACCTGGGGTGAGGATTTTGATCTAAAAGAAAAATACAATGAACTTCGAGATAGAATCGCATCAAAGGGGTTTGGCGATATTACTCCTGAAGTTGTAACTCACTCCATTTCATTAATTCTCAAAGGATTTTGTAGTAAAATTTATCAGTTACAACTAAAGAAAGAAGAAATCAAAAGCAACTGGAATGAGATTGCCAATGCAATAGAACTAGCAGTAGAGCATTTATCAGCTAACTTAGGTGTCAGAATTTTTGAATTTACTCCCTACCCGTCATTTATTCCGCTTCTATCGTATTTATACTTTAAAACTGATGGACGGGCATTATCTAAAGAAATGTCAGATGTTGTGCATGAATGGTTTTGGAAGGCTGCATTAAGCGAGCGTTACACGGCAGCGATGGAAAGTAAGATGGGAGAAGATCGACGGGAGATATTCGATAAACTCTTAAACGATAAAGAGGTAAAAATTAACTACAGCATCACGGCTGACGAGGAAAAGATTGCTACTACAACCATCGGAACGAAGTCAGCTTTGAGAAACGCCATTTTTTGTATGCTAGCTCGCAGAAGCCCCAGGCATTTTGTAACGAATGGCATCATCCCTATGGATCGTCATTTCTATTCGAGTTTCAATAGTCCTGAAAAACATCATATTTTCCCAAGGAGACATTTATCACGAAGCAAGGTTGGTGGAGAAAATTTGATCGCCAATTTCTGCTTCATCCCTGCAGAACTCAATAAGGAAATCTTAGATCAAAAACCCAGCGACTACTTTGCTCGCTATGAAAAAGAAAATCCTGAATTCAATGATGCTCTCGAGTCGCATCTAATCAAGTACACAGATGCTATTAGGGAAAATGACTACAAATCTTTTATTAAAGAGCGAGCGGAAGCAATTAAAAGAGAATTTGAACGACTCACAGGATCGAAAATCATCCAGATATTGGGAGTTAACGCCAATAAAGCATTGGATGACATTGAGTTAAAACTACGGCTTCTTATTAATAGCCAGCTAACAGAAAAGGTTGGTAAGAACTATTGGAATGAAGTAATGCCCGAGCATATCAGAAGCAAAGCAAAGGTAAAAATAGCCGAGCATTTGAGGAAAAATCCTTATATTACTGAAGCTCAAATCACTTCTTATGATCGTTTGTGTCAATGCGACATTATGGATTACTCCACGATCATTTTGACATTCTGGGAACATTTTGAGCAATTCTTCGGTTCCAAATACGAGGCCGAAAAAAGATTTATTACCCTAAAGGATTTTAGAAATGCTGTTAAGCACATTAAAGAAATCAATTTTGTATTACAGCGAGAGGCAGAGGCTGCAATTGAATGGTTTTCTCAAGTATTGCGGGGCGTTAAAGGTGAGGAAGAAAATGTGGAAGAGGTTAAGGTAACTGTTTCAAAACCTCCAGAAACTGATGAAGAAACAATTGCGAGAGTAAAGAATGAGTTTGTTAAAAATGCTGTTAAGTCAATTCCCGAGTGGGTTAATAAAGAATTTCCAGATGGTGACGTTTACATTTCAAAAGGTGGGGCAGGTTCATATCATAGTATCAAACAAAATGAAGAATTATTGTTGTTTTACTATTATGCTAACCATTGGGTATACGGTGAATTAGGCTCGTCCACATTGGAAGAAGTAGAAGAATTAAAAAATGGACTTTCACAACCACAATCAATATTAGTAAGAGACAATGTCTATCAATCGGTACGTTTTAGGTTGTTTAACGATGACGATCTGATGCTAGTACAGAATATTATTAAAAATAAGGCTAGTGTTGTTAAAATCTAGCTAAAAATAGGCCGTAAAACCCATTGTAGCCGCCGTAGACGTGTATTTAATGGTTACTAGGCCAATTACTAACTTAAACTTGCCACGGGTTATCGTCATCATCAATAAGGTTTTCTTTCATAGCATGATATGAGATCGTATCCCCAGAGGCAAAATGAATAATATTGTAGTCACTTTTGACATTTTCATCCCAAAACCAGTTATCAATTATTTTTTGAAAATCTTCATAGCAGAGTCTATTTGAAAGTATCCATGTTGGATTTTCAAATCCACTTCTCACGAATTGGTATTGAGATCTGGATATTTTAGGATGAACTTTGTCAGTTTTATCTTGATGCTTATAAAGGTAATATCGAATTGCGTCATTAACTTCTGATAGATCACTAGGATCATTCTTTAAATAGTTTGATATTTTGTCAGTATCCTTATTTAAATCCCTTTTACTTTTGGGAAAGGGATCATTATAAACATTATCTCTAATACTCTTTTCTCTACTACTCTCTTCCATTTGGGAATGGGTAGGTATCCACTGCTGCATTGATAGGGTATATAACTTGCGCTGAATTATACGCATATTTTTATCACGAATTATTTCCCTTTGAATTAATCCTTTTACAACAAGTGAGCTTACGATGTTTGAAATTGTACCCGCAGACAATCCAAATTGTTTAGCGAGCCAACGATTCGAAGCATAACAATATCCATGCTTAAGACATAGGCCATGAATCCTACCAATAACTAACTTTTCATTTGAGCTCAGATCGGTTCTGCATACAATATCAGGCGGTATTAGACACCAACCTACCCCTTCGTTATTTTTCATATTCATATTACATGTAAGAGGGTAGGAACTTATTTTATTGTCGGGTATCTGTATTTCTTTTTGAATTTATCGTTGTATTCCCTTTCCGATTTGCTTGTGAATTCCCTACCCCTCTTGAGACTTAGCCTATATTGGGCATATTTACTCTTCGATCCTAGTGTTGCAGTGATAGTCGTACGGGGTGAAATCTTCGCTGGGATAATAAATACTTCTGTTGGTATAAGTGGATCTATTTCATCAATGTAGATGCAACAAATGTAATAAACGACATCATGTTTTATTTTCTTTATCCTAAATGTAAATTTCTTTTTACTATGCGTACTTTTGATATTTACCCTGTCACCAAACCACAATCCGTCAAACTTGGATTTGTCATCAAATATTCCCAGATCTTTAAAATGCTTTTTGAAGTATGGATGTTCCACTATATACAATTCGCAGAGCCTACCCCTTCCTGAATTACTATTAGATAGATATAGCTTGGGTTCTCTAGGAATGTGGAATTTTCGCATCCAGCGTATTACTGTTCCGTTTGAAACATTAAACAAGCGAGCTGCCTTCCTAGTCGATCCCGAACTCAGGTACGCTCGTCTCAAATATTTTTTGTTATGATATAGGGGTTTATTGTGCTTCATATTCCTGAATGAATTCGTGCTTTAATCTCATTTATATTCTCGACAAATTCTTTAGCGTCTACCTGTAGTTTTTTAGCCCAAAATTGCGTCAGAATTTCTTCTGCTTTATTTTCAGAGTCATCAAAAATGAAGTCAAAGAATCGTCCTGAGTTTCGTTCCAACCGAACGAGGGGAAATCCTGAAGTTTTGAGGGCAACTGCCTGATAAAGATCGTTAGATTTGTATTCTTTTTTCATATTGTTTTTTAAATATCTCTTTTTTATTCATCTCGGATATCATTTCTCGCTCTTTTCTTTCTCGGACTGATCTATACAACGTTTGAAACGCATTAACAGCATTGTTTATTAGGTGTTCATTTTGATCATTACCGACGGAAGCAATAGACTGATTTTCCATATCAGCCTAAATGTTATATATCCAATTGGGGAGCTGAAAATATCAATAGTGGGGAGTTATTGGAGCAATTTTGGGGAGTTTTTACAACTTAGCGTTTTTATCTATAAACATACCAAACCCATTCCTCTGCAACATAATTATGGATTTGTTTAAGAATGGTTCTGATTCGATTACTTTCACCAATTTCTCAAATCCTTTTTCGAGACTGTCATGGAGTCGTGTAATTCCCGTTCTATTCTTAATAATTTCATAATCCTTCTTTCCATTTGCTTCATAAAATTGCTTTTTTGTTACGATGCCACCTAAATTATCAAACAATAACTTAAACCTTCGAATCGATTTTTCTCCTTTGATTGCAATATTTACTCCTCTATAAGAAAAAACACCTGATTTGTCATCAAATTGTGGAGAGGAACCCTTATGCCAACCTACAAATTGTTCTAATCTTTTTTTATTTACTAAAATCGCCATTTGCCCATGCCTCTTTGGCCCCCAATCATCTCCCTGGGCATGATACATAACCATTTCACTATTTTTGATATACCCTTTTTCTTGAGCCACTCTTTCTATTTGATCGTCTAGAGTAACTTCTTGAGGCTTAGTTCTAGCCCATTGAGAATTTTGCTTACTTATATCTACATACCACCAACCTGGTGTATTTCCCTCAATAACATTGTTGTCTTTCATAAACTTCGGAGTTTCGTTTTGCGTGTACCCAAATGAGGGAGGTATTGAGGGATAGTTCTTCAAGAGAAAATTATCAGATTTGTTTAGTGCGATATTAAATATGCCCCAATCTCGTTTTGGTGGTATAGCGTCTATTAAATTATTGGCTAACGCCAATGAATCTGTTATTACATTTCTTTTCATACAGCTTGTTTCTTAAATTTCTTTATGTTAACTTAGTATAAATCAAGTTTACTTAGTATGGCAACAGATACATTTTCAAAATCAAATCCCGATACATGGGGACTACTCTTAACTTTAGAGCAAACCTCCGCAATATTAAATGTTAGCCCTTGGACTCTTAGAAAATGGGACGACAATGGAAAACTAGTGGCTGTTAGAGTAGGCTCCAGAAAAGATCGACGTTATCGAAAGGAAGACATTTTAAAAGCTATACAGGATGGTGTGTAGACAAATATTGTTCGATTAAATGTAATATGGAAAATAAATTTAAAATTCGGGCAGTAATATATGCCCGAGTAAGCACTAAAGAACAAGCCGATGGCAAGGAATCAGTCTCCGATCAAATAAGAGTTTGCAAGAAAACCATTGCCGATCATGGATGGGATTTGGTGGAAGAACCATACCAGGATGTTGAAAGCGGACATTTAATAGAGGAAAGATTAGGTTTCCAACGAATGATGCAGGATGCATCAGACTATAAATTCGATTTAGTAGTAGTTAAAGACTTTGATCGCTTCGCTAGAAATAAATCCTACGCAACTAAAGCCAGAGACGACTTAAAAAAGATGTTTATCCAAACATACTCGGTTGCAACTCCTGTCGAACCTAGAGATCCAAAACTTTACGATCCTACCGATGACGATCTAGGTATTATGGTAGAGGGTTTTAGTGACACCATGAATGAGATTGAGAGAAATAAAATCAGACGCAGAATGACAATGGGTAAGGTGGCAGTGGCCAAATCAGGCAAAATACCAAATAACGTTCCCTACGGCTACAAGATTATTCGATGGATTGATGAAAAGAATAAAGTGCAAAGAAAAGTTGAAGTGGATGAAGAGAAATCGATTATTGTCAGACGAATATTTGACGAATATACCAAAGGAAAAGGAGCTTTGAGCATTGCGTTTTCATTAACAGAAAAAGGGGTTAAACCCCCTAGAGGAAAGTATTGGCGAGCCCAGGCGATTAAATACATCCTACAAAACGAAACCTATACAGGAAAAGTGCTTTGGGGATGGAGACATGCCGATTATGCCAAAAACAAACAACGCAAATTAAGGGATCATAAGGGTATCATCGAGAATGGGCAACATAAAGCAATTATTCCAGACGAAATATTCCAATTAGCCCAAAAAGAGAAAAAAATACGAGGGAATTCCCAAAAAGGCCGAGCTAAATTAAGCCGAGGATTGTTGACTGGTATAGCTAAATGTATCCGTTGCGGTTCTGGTGTCACCTATCTAACTAGACACCATAATAGAAAAACCAAAAATCCCAAGTGGAATAACACCACCACATTTGAATATTTGTGTGGTGGCTATAAATACACGGGTATATGCCAACGCAGAATCATGAGTGCCACAAGACTAGAAGAGTTCGTTTTAAATCAAATTAGGAATCTTGTTAACAATCCTACGGCGAGGGAACGGCTTATCTTTGACAGGAACATCACCATTACCGATAACCTCGAAGTTGACTATAAATTAGCAGCTAAACACCTATCAGACATCGATAGACGGCGTGAAAGGGTGAAAGATGCCTATGAGGCAGGAATCGATTCGTTAGAGGTATATGCAGCCAATATAAAACGTCTAGACGAGGAAGAAAATAAATACCATGTGGTAACCGATGAATATAAAACTAAGATTCAGATGATAAACGAACGACGCAAAGAACTGGAGAAATTTACTAAATCTTTGGAAGACTTCAATATCTTATGGGACAATGCCAACCTAGAAGAGAAAAAACATTTTCTCCGAGCGATCATAAAAGAGATAAGAGCAGGTAACGGCAAGATTGAAATAGATTTTCGGTTCTAACCCCATTAATCCTCCCTCTTCGATTCCATTCGTATAAATTGTTTATAGGTTTCCTATACCTGCGCCGTTTACGGTTCCCTATTTAGATGACATTTCTTGTACTTCTTTCCCGACCCACACCAGCATGGCTCGTTTCTTCCTGGTTTTTGCTGGGATGAGCCCGGAGGAATGATACGAAATCCCCGATCTTGTTGAGCTATATTGTCAGATGGGACAGGAGTAGCAGTCTTAGATTGGGCAGAGGGACTTATCATACTTCCTTCCTGCTGCTTTGCTTGTTGAGAAAACGGATCTATGGATGATGCAGACTTATATATGACCGGCTGCTCCTGAGGATTTTCCGGCTTTGTATTCACTTCAATTTCGATTTTAAATATCCGACGAGTTACCTCAAAATCAATATCATCAATAAGCTTTTCAAACATGGAAAATGCCTCATTTTTGTACTCAACCAACGGATCAAGCTGTGCATATCCGCGCAGATTAATACCTTCACGTAAATCTTCTATCCCTGTCAGATGATCTGTCCAGTACTTATCGATTGTTGAAAGATAAATGCTCTTTACGACCTCATGCCATATGTCACCGCCTAGTTTTTTTTCACGTTCTTCATATGCTTTTCCAAATTCGCCCTCAACCCATTTGATCATACCCGCTGTATCCTGATCTTTCATGAAACCTGCAAGTTTTTCGTGGTCTATTTTCAATATGAAGTTCAACTCCTGTTCTATGTTCACGATCATTTCGGTATTCAGTTTCGCCTCCTCATAACTGAATCTGGATACTATCTTTTCTACTTCTTCATGTAACGTATCAAATATCTCTTTTTTAAATTCCTTCGTTTTTCCCTGAGTGAGGTTTAGTATATTTCTCCTGCGAGCATAAATAATATCCCGTTGCTTATTTAATACATCGTCAAAATCCACCAGATGCTTACGGATATCAAAATTAAATCCTTCAACTTTTACCTGGGCCTGCTCTATTGCTTTTGAAACCATTGAGTGACTCAGTGGCTGGTCTTCAGGAAAATTAAAAAAAGTCATAAGACGAGAAATCTGCTCACCCCCAAATATCCTCATAAGATCGTCTTCAAGTGCTACGAAAAAACATGTTTGCCCAGGATCTCCCTGCCTGCCAGAACGCCCTCTCAATTGATTGTCAATACGTCTTGACTCATGGCGTTCAGTACCAATGACATATAATCCACCTAGTGAAATCACTTCATCATGGTTTTTTTGCCACACTTCTCTTTCTTTTTTATACACTTCCTCTTCGTTTTCATCTACGGTCGGTGGCATACCTCCAAGGATTATGTCAACTCCACGGCCTGCCATGTTTGTTGCAACGGTTATCGCCCCTTTTTTACCGGCTGACGCGATAATCGATGCCTCCTGCTCATGGTTTTTAGCATTGAGAAGTTCGTGAGGAATCCCACGAACTTTTAACAGATGGGAAAGATGCTCGTTTTTTTCTATTGAAGTTGTACCAACCAGTACTGGTCTGCCTACTTTATAGCTTTTCGCAATTTCCTCAACTACAGCCATCCACTTGCCCTTTTCTGTCTTATAAATCATGTCCGGCTCATCTTTTCTTACCATAGGCCTGTGGGTTGGCGCAACCAATACATCTGCCTTATATATTTTATTGAATTCCTCAGCTTCGGTTGCTGCCGTTCCTGTCATACCTGCAATTTTTTCATACATACGGAAATAGTTCTGCAAAGAGACTGTCGCCAAAGTCTTTGACTCTCTTTGAATTGCAACACCTTCTTTTGCCTCAATGGCCTGATGGATTCCCTCTGAAAAACGCCTTCCTTCAAGAAGACGCCCGGTAAATTCATCTACTATAACAATCTGATTGTCCTTTACTATATATTCCTTGTTGTTTTTAAACAATGCAACTGCCTTTAGTGCTGCTTCAATATGAAAAAGTGTGTCAAAATTCTTTTCATACATATTGCTTACTCCAAGTAGCGACTCGATATGGGTAACCCCTTTTTCGGTTAGATTAGCCGTACGTGATTTTTCGTCAATCATATAGTCTTTTTCAGGATCAAGCTTTTTGACAATACGCGCATATTCATAATATTTTGAAGTATCTTCCTCGTATGGAGCTGAAATAATGTGGGGAGTACGCGCTTCATCTATAAGAACCGAATCGGCTTCATCTATCACCGCATAATGAAATCCCCGCTGCACCATATCCTTTGGAGATCCTGCCATATTGTCGCGCAGATAGTCAAATCCAAACTCACTGTTTATTCCATAGGTAATATCAGCAAGATAGGCATCCTTCCGTGAAACCGGCTTAAGATGAGTCAACCGCCAGTCGTGCATATCTTTATCTTCATATTCTGCATCATATACATATGATTGTTCAGCAATCATTGCTGCTGTAGTCAAACCCAGTTTATGAAATACCGATCCCATCCATCCGGCATCACGTCGGGCCAGATAATCGTTAACCGTGACCAAGTGTACGCCTTTCCCTGAAAGTGCATTCAAATACAATGCGGTTGTTGCTGAAAGAGTTTTTCCCTCTCCAGTTTTCTGTTCAATGATTTTTCCTTCATGAAGTCCGATTCCTGCAAGAAGTTGCACATCATAATGCCTCTCTCCCAACACTCTACGTGCAGTCTCGCGAACCAAAGCAAACGACCAAGGCAGAATATCATCCGGAGTTTTGCGATTTGACCTTATTTCATCTTTGAGCTTCTCAGTCTCTGTTAAAAAATCCTTATCTTTAAGCTTTCTTGCAGCATCCTCCAGCTGATTAATCTCAGCAACTTTCTTTTGTAGCCGTTTTATTTCTTTTTGGTTATAGTCAAAAAGCTGTTTAATAAATGTAAACATAGGATGGTTGTTTGATTTCAGTAAATCGTACTATCACTTCATGAAATATTCCTGAGGTATAACGAGTATTTTTTGTGCAGTAAACCTGTTGGATGAATTTTTTTCGGTTTTCGAATTTATTGCGGTAAAATGTGCAGTGTCTCCTTCTTTAATTTTGGAAAATCCGCTTTTTTCGATCTCAAGTGTCTTCATATTGAGCATATTTTGTTTTGTTGAGGTCTCAATATCGAGAATATACTCTTCTTTATCCTGTGACATAATCTTGATATAATAATCCTCCTTGTTTATCTCCATTACCTTTCCTGACTGGACTATATATACATCATCAACAAAGATAAAATTGGCACTAACGGATTTATCTACAACCGGTCCTGTAACAATCATATATGTGTCTGTTTTAATATCGCTTGGTTTTATTTCCTTTTTTGTTGAACCAGATATCCGATACACTTTGGAAAGCGATTCATCTATCGTAACCGTGTATTCCATATCCTCAGTATCTTTAAGGGATATTTTTCCATCTTTTACATTTGCGTAGCCGCTGAGAGCTTTCTGATCCTTTTTTCTTATCTCGGCAACCTTGTTTGCAACTCTCTCTTTAAGCTCCTGGATATCCTTATCTTCTTCTGTTGATTGGGAAGGTGTCAATACAGCCTCAGGAGACGAATCAACAGCAAACACGAAAAAGCTTCCAAAGCTAATCAGCGAAAGTATAACAAGAAAAATGATTATCGTATATTTTTTCATTGCTCGTCAAGATAGTAAATTCGTAATTGTTTCTGCTGCGATCTTCCCTGGGAATTTTTTGAATACTGAGTAAGGCTGATAACATTTTCTCCCAAAACCAGAGGCATCTCAATAGAAAAGTTATCGTCTTTTGTCTGATAAACCATGTCTTTTGCAGGTGATTGTACAACAATAAGTGATTCATTTTCCGATGTTCCTTTTATAACAACGGTTTTTGTGTTAAATATCTGTCTGTCCTGAGGTTGAGTTATTTTAAACGTTTGGATCTGAGATACAGACTCGGTGACTGCGACAGTTGTTTTCTTCTCGTTTGTCAGGGGCTTTGATTTATTTAGCGTCCGATCTTTGCTTTTGACAATCATGACAAAGGACACAACTACGCCAAGTCCTATACCTAAAAATATTGCAAAAACAGTCTCTTTTTTCATACAATTTCTTAACCTAATACTACTTTATTTGATTTGATAAGTCAACCTAGTATCTTGTCTTTGTCCATATCTGTCAAAACTTATCTAATGTTTAAACAATGAATTAAGTACCAAAGAAATTCGCGGTATGATGTCTTGATTATTAAACCAATACCCTTTCTCCTTGTATAATACATCTGCGGTTTTTTTCAGTAAGTATGAGGCAATGACTGATGAAAGCAAAGGTTCATTTGTTGCATATAAAGATGCAAGTGTGCCTGCAAGCACATCGCCTGTACCTCCCTTTGTAAGTCCAGCGTTTCCGCCTCTTATCACAACAGTAGAATCTCCATCTGAAACAATATCGTAGACGGATTTCAAAAGTATAATAGAGTTAAACCGTTTGGCAGTATCTTGGACTATCTCAATCTTCTTTGACTCTGTAAGTGACTGTATCTCAATTCCAAAAAGCATTTGGAACTCCTTTGCGTGCGGTGTAATGACAGCCGGCTTATCGAGCTTCTTAAGCCAGTCTTTTTCCATCACCTGCAAAGACCCGGCATCAATAACCCATTTTTTATCATGATGAGTATGAAGCAAAAGTTTGGTTAGCCAATAGGTTTTTTGTGAATCATCTTTGATCTTCAAAACATCTGTCAATGTTGCGGGTTCATTTAACATATCGCGTCTTTTATCTCCTCTCATCATGCCTGACCCAATCATGACAACATCATCTTCTTCAATATAGGATGATATGTCCTTTTGCGAAATGACAATTCCGTTTCTCCACTTGGTTTTGATTGATTTAATAATACAATTATTTTCTTTTGTTGAGGCAATATGAACCATATCTACAAAATAAGAGGCAACATCTGCTGCCCAAATGATCGCGCTATGAAAAAGTGATGATCCTCCAATAATCATAACCTTACCATTTTGACCTTTATGGGAATCTACTCTTGGCATTTGAAGTTTTTTCGCAAATGGTTTTATAGTGTCGGTATCTGATGTATCTACCTGTATTATCATATGATTTGTTATAATTTTACAGTATGCCAATAACCCATTTCAAACTCAGACAATTATACTCGTCGTTTTGGGAAAACAATAATCATAAAAAAATCCCGTCCATTTCCCTTGTTCCAAAAGATGACCCTACTACTCTTTTCACCGGGTCCGGCATGCAACAGCTTGTGCCTTACCTTCTAGGTGAAGAGCATCCGCTGGGTAAACGTCTCTACAATATCCAACGCTGCATAAGAGCCCAGGATATTGAGGAAGTTGGAGATAATCGTCACGACTCTTTTTTTGAAATGATGGGCAACTGGTCTTTAGGTGATTATTTCAAAAAAGAGCAAATACCATGGTTTTTTGAATTTCTTGTAGAAAAGCTCATGCTTGATCCTCAAAGATTATTTGCAACAGTTTTTGCAGGTTCTTCAGGATTGCCAAAAGACAATGAATCAATTGACATATGGATGGAAACATATAAAAAATACGGAATTAACGCGAAAATCGGTCAGCAAATTCATGTATATGAAGGCAACTGGTGGTCAAGAGCAGGCGCACCAAATCTGATGCCGGCAGGCGAACCAGGCGGACCTGACAGCGAAGTATTTTTTGATTTCGGAGCTCAACATGGTCTTCATGAAGCATCCTTGTGGAAAAACAACAAGTGTCATCCAAACTGCGATTGTGGCCGTTTTCTTGAAATAGGAAACTGTGTCTTTATGCAATATAAAAAAAATCAAGACAGCACGTTTTCCCTTCTTCCCAAACAAAATGTTGACTTTGGTGGAGGACTCGAACGTTTAATCACAGCGCTTGAAGATAGTCCTGACATGTTTACTACGTCCCTTTATAGACCGATTATCCGAGAAATTGAAAGGATAACCAATAAATCCTATGAAAGACAGGAAATCAAGCCTTCCATGAGGATAGTATCCGACCATCTAAAGGCTTCAGTCTTTCTTATCAAAGACGGAGTTCTTCCCTCAAACAAAGAACAAGGATATGTGCTAAGAAGGCTGTTAAGACGTCTTACCGTGAAGTTGAGAAAACTTATGGGAGTCTTACCATCATCAAGTGACGTGGCCAACATCTCAAAAATCATCCTTGAAATGTATGATGGTATTTATTTCAACGTTGATGAAGATCTCCCTTTGATCCGTAAAACGATTGAGGAAGAAATCCGACGGTTTGCTCTAAGCCTTGACAAGGGTCTAAAAGAAATCCATAAAATGGAAAATGTTTCAGGTAAAGATGCTTTTAATCTGTATCAGTCACATGGCTTTCCGCTTGAAGTAACAGAGGAACTATTGCGTGAAAAAGGTAAAAAAGTTGATAAGCTTCAATTCTCACAGGAATTCCAAAAGCATAAAGATGCCTCACGTAGTGCCTCATCTGCCAAATTCAAAGGTGGCCTTGCCGATCACAGCAGCAAAACCCTCAGCTATCATACCGCAACACACCTGATCCATCAGGCTTTATTTGACGTTATGGGGCCAAATATCAGGCAGGAGGGATCAAATATCACAGGGGAAAGGCTGCGGTTTGATTTTTACACTACCCAGAAACCTGACCCTGAGCAGATTAAAAAGGTACAAGAAATTGTTAACTCAAAAATTGCAGAAGCACTCCCGGTTGAATATAAAATCTTACCAAAAAGTCAAGCAGAAAAACTCGGCGCACGATCTTTTTTTCGTGAAAAATATCCGGAAATGGTTAAGGTGTATTTTATCGGTTCTTATTCTATGGAGTATTGTGGGGGTCCCCATGTAAAAAATACTAGAGAGATTAATAGAATTACTATATATAAAACCGAAAAAATCGGGGGCAATATATATCGTATATACGCCAAATAATTATCCAAGGAGATTGCTATAGAAAGTACGTACTACAAAATGGAATGCCTTCCCAAATTTTTCGGGATTTTCCCTCAGTTCTTTTTTTAATTGTTGTGTAGTAAAATGCTTATAACCGACAGACTCTCCATTTAATCTGATGTCATTATCAGAAAACACTTCAAAGAGAATAAAAAGATGGTTTTCCTTACGACCTAAAACTTCTCTGTAAAATACAGCTTTATCAATATATGTATATGTAAAATCAGTTATACCAATCTCTTCAAGTACTTCACGTTTTAAAGCGTCTTCAAGCGTTTCACCTGATCGGACATGGCCACCGACCGGTGAAACATAAAGCCCTTTATCCTGTCTGTCAGGAGCTTGTTTGACAAGAATCCATTCATTATTTTTATTTTTAAGCTCGGCAATAACGGTTCGATGAAGATATCCTTTACGATGTGCCTCTTCTTTCGTAACCGCATATAATACGTTATCATTTGCATCAACCACATCAACCATCTCTTGCTTTTCCATGATTTTTATTATAATGAAATACAATGAAAAAACCAAATTGTTCATTTCAGGATTTTTTAAAACTTGATATACGCGTCGGAGAAATAAAACAGGTAGGCCGTGTTGAAAATTCTTCTAAATTACTTCTCATTGTTATCGATTTGGGAAAAGATTACGGATATGTCGAAATTCTATCTGGAATTGCAAAATATATTGAACCAAAAACACTTCTTGGTAAAAAAGTTCCTGTTGTTGCCAACCTTGAACCAAAACCCATGGCTGGAAAACTCTCCCACGGATTTATACTTATGGGAGACTTGCCTGGACATATACCCCGCCTCATATTTATTCCGGAAGACATTGAGCCAGGTACAGTATTGTGTTGACTTTTCGATAAAAATAATATTAAATGTCATATTATGAAACAAACAAAAAAAAGCGTTGACGCGAACAAACAATTTCCTTCGTTTATAAAAAAAGGATTGAGCAAACTTCCGAAAAATAGACTGATACCCCTTGTAATCATCGTACTTTTGATTGGTGTTTTTATCGGTCTTCGATTTTTCAAAAGCGGTCCGGATCTAAACAAAATGAAGACACAGATCATACCTGAGGTTGTAAAAAAAGTGGTAAATAATCCATCAACAAAGATTGAGGTCCTGTCAGCAAAAGAAGTAGATGGTGTAATCCAGTTTGAATTGAGCGTTGATGGTCAAAAATATGTTTCATATATTTCACGTGGAGGAAAAATCCTTTTTACTTCGGGTATTCTTCTTGAAGATCTCAATAAACAACAAGAGGCCGCATCTTCAAGCAGCGTCAAACCCTTAACCTGTGATGAAATACAAAAAGCTGACACAGCCAATTTGACTGCTTTTGTTGTTGCTGACTGCCCATATGGCCTCCAAATGCAGAGGGTCTTGAAAAAAGCCACCTCTGAACTGCCGGCTCTCGGACAGAATATATCTGTCAAATACATAGGAGCTGTGGAAGACGGAAAAATAACATCAATGCATGGCGACAGCGAAGCACAGGAAAACTTAAGACAAATTTGTGTCCGTGAAGAACAAAGCAATCTGTATTGGCCATATGTATCATGTTATATGCAGGAAGGAAAAAGTGAGGAATGTCTGACCGCAACAGGCGTCAATACTGCCGAACTTGCCTCATGTGTGAAAGATGCAGGAAGAGGAATAGCTTATGCAAAACAGGATTTTGATCTGGCTAATAAATATAAAATAACCGGCTCCCCGACATTGCTGATAAACGGAAAACAAACCGTCTCAGAATTTGATTTTGGAGGCCGTAACTCAGACGCAATGAAACAGCTTGTCTGCTGCGGTAGTACTGAAAAACCAGACTTTTGTTCGTCGGAACTGACAAAAACCGATGTGGCCGTGTCATATTCAGTAACAGATGAAGCGGCAGCAGGCAGCGGATCAACTGACGCAGCCAATTGTAATTAAGTATGTTAATAAGCATGAATAAAAATACCCGCATAAGCGGGTATTTTTGTACGTGATCCCAACCGAATTCGAATCGGTGTTTGCAGGATGAGAACCTGCCGTCCTAGGCCTCTAGACGATGGGACCTTCCTTGACTTTAAAAGCTGTCTTTTGTATGATAATCTAGATACAACAAACAAGATGGGTCAGTATAAAGATTCTTTATTTTGTTAAGTATATCATTGATCCTCTTTATACTCAAGGAAACGCGATATTATTTATGTAAAATACCAATATGGTGATAAAAAAAATTCAATGCACAAAAAAAGGCTTTATTGCTTTAGAAAAAGAACTTAAAGAGTTGAATGACGTAAAAAAACCCCTTATTCTTGAAAAGTTGCAGAGGGCACGCGGTATGGGAGATCTTGCCGAAAACAATGCCTATACAACGGCCCGTGACGAGCTGAATATGATTGATGGCAGGATTATGGAACTGACGGATATTATCAATAACGCTGAGATTATTGACGAAACTGTCCTCAAAAACGAAGTTACAATTGGCGCACATATTACCGTTGAAATAAATAACGCGGTCGAAGACCTGCATGTGGTCGGTGAATTTGAATCAGATCCCCTGAATAAGAAAGTATCTCATACATCACCAATCGGTCAAGCTCTTCTTGGAAAAAAAATAGGAGATGTCGTTGAGATCGAAATCCCAAGCGGAAAAATTAGATACAAGATTCTTTCAATAAAATGATCTGGGTTGATCGTGAGTTAAATAAAATCAAAAAGAGAAAGTTTGAGCATGAATGGGTTGATGATATGAAAACTCCCTCCGGCCGCATCCATGTCGGATCCCTAAGGGGTGTGCTTGTGCATGACCTTATATATAAGGTCATGATCCAAAACGGTTTAAACACACGGTTTTCTTATGTCTTCAATGATATGGACCCTATGGATGCAATTCCCGCTTATCTGGAAAAAAAAATATGGGAGAAGTATTCAGGTAAACCGTTGTTTATGATCCCTTCACCTGAAAAAGGTTATAAAAGTTTTGCAGAATACTACGCCAAAGAATTTATTGAAGTATTTAACACATTGAACTGTCATCCGCTGGTTATCTGGTCCCACAACCTATATCAATCGGGACAAATGAACGATATCATCAAGACAGTATTGGATAATGCTGACAAAGTCAGGGATATTTATAAAAAAGTGACAAAAACAGAAAAGAAAACCGATTGGATTCCTTTTAACCCGATTTGTGAAAAATGCGGCAATATTGGTACGACAAATAGCCATAAATGGGACGGCCATCATGTATATTACCGCTGTGAAGAGAATATTGTTTCCTGGGCAAAGGGCTGCGGTCATGAAGGGATGGTTTCGCCTTATGACGGTAAAGGTAAGCTCCCATGGAAACTGGACTGGCCAGCCCATTGGAAAGTGATTGGGGTAACTATCGAGTCCTCGGGAAAAGATCACATGTCATCAGGTGGATCCTATGATATGGGAAAACATATCTGTGAAGAAATTTTTAACAGAAAAGCTCCTTATGCTATGGGAGGATACGAATGGTTTACGATCGGAGGAAGAAAAATGTCATCCTCAAAAGGAATCGGCACATCAGCCAAAGAAGTAACTCAAATCCTTCCTCCTGAAATATTCCGATTTTTTTTAGTAAGGACACCGATTTCAACTCATCTTGACTTTAATCCTTATGGGGAGACTATCCCCAATTTATTTGATGAGTACGATCGCTGTATAAGCGCATATTACGATAAAAAGGAGGGCAGAATTCCTCATGGCAAAAAAGGAGAGGTAGTGTCGGATTTTGCCCGTATTATTGAATTATCACAAGTCAGACCTCTTATAGAAAAAAGATACTTTCTTCCGCGTTTTAGAACGGTTGCAAATATATTGAAAAATAAAGGAGATGCAAAGATGATATTTGAGAATCAGTTGGGAAGATCCTTAAGCTCCGAAGAAGTTATTATCCTTGAAGAACGGATATCATATGCAAAAATTTATCTTGAGAAATATGCAGAAAACCAAAAAATTCAATCAGTACAAGTGAAGGCTCACTCAGAACCAAACGATCTTCAGAAGAAGTTTTTATACACCTTGGCAAACAATCTGGAAAAACTTCAAAAACAAGATCGAGAATCGATTCAAGACACTGTTTTTGAAACCATGAAATCTTTGCAATTAAAACCAAAGGACGTTTTCAGTGCTTTTTATCAAGTGCTTACCGGTAAACAATTTGGTCCAAAAGCTGCCGATCTGATTGTAGAAATTGGATTATCAAACGTAGTTGCCAAATTAAATACGACCGGTAAACAAACTCAGGAAAAGCCTGTGGAGACATTTCAGTTTCCGGTTTTAAATGATCGTAAGATATTTAGTATCCACCCTCAGGTAAAAAAAATGTACCCGACAATTAATATCGGAATTGCCGTCATAAAAGGAGCAGTTATTCAAAAGCAAAACGAGAAACTTACGAAAGAAAAAGAAAATTTTCTCAAAACGCAAGAAGTTTTAACTAACGAAATCATCAGTTCCTATCCGGAAGTACAGGCGTACCGTAAATTATACAGACAGATGAAGGTGGACTGGCATTCGCGCCGCCCTTCACCTGAAGCACTTCTTCGTCGCATTGCTTTAAAGAAAGGATTGTATCAAGTCAACACATGTGTTGATGCATATAACTTAATCGTGATGAATCGCCGTGTGTCTGTAGGTGCTTTTGATCTTGACAAAGTACAATTCCCAACCATTCTACGTTTTCCTTTACCAAATGAGCAAATTTTGCTTCTTGGAGATAAAGAACCTACAACCTATAAATCAACCGAGCTTGCATATTTTGATGCCTTGGGTGGATATAACATTGATTTTAACTATCGTGATGCTGTTCGCACAATGGTTACCGAAAAAACAAAAAACATACTGATAAACATTGATGGTATATATGATATAACGAGAATTCAGGTTGAGCAGTCTTTAAAAGAAACGATTGAGATCGTAACAAAATATTGCGGCGGCACAGTTTCGCTTGCAGCAATTGCAGAATAAATGAAACTGCTTATCGCAACACACAACAGTGCAAAGGTAAAAGAGCTTACAGACGGACTTGAACCATTGAAAAGGCAAATGATCCAGACTGTGACACTTGCAGATTTAGGTATTGATAGCTCGCCGGAGGAGACAGCGGAAACATTTGAGAAAAATGCCGTACTGAAAGCCAGATACTATGCCCGCCTCAGCAACCTTGCAACTTTGGCCGATGACGGTGGACTTTCAATACCTGTTTTGAATGGAGAACCGGGCACCAAATCACGACGGTGGCTCGGAAAAGATGCAAGTGATGAAGAATTAATACAATTTACTCTCAGACGTTTGTCAGGCTTGGCACTTAAGAACCGTTCTGCATCATTATGTCTGTCACTCACCTATTTTAATCCGAAAACACAAAAAGTTGTTTCGGTAAACGAAGATATACAGGGATATATCGCAGAAAAGCAAAGCATAAAATTTACTAAAGGTTTTCCTTACAGAGCCCTTTTTATCGTCGCGCGTTTTAAAAAGTATTATGACGAACTTACGGAAAAAGAACATGAGATAATTAATCATCGGCTTAAAGCAGTAAGAAGAATAAGTGAATTTATAAAAAAAGATTTGATACAATGAAATCATGCTCTCAGTAGATTATATACGCAATAACAAAGAAGAGGTTATCCGGGTATTAAAAAACAAAAAAAGAGAGGCAGATGTTGATAAGATTCTTGAGCTTGACAGACAAAAGAATGAATCATTACTTCTTATACAAAAACTTCGGGAGGAAAGAAATATTCTATCAAAAAAAACTATTACCCAAGAAGGAAAAGAAAGAGGGAAAAAGATAAAGCAAGAACTTAAAATTCATGAGGAGGAATTAAAATCAACAGAGGAGCAATTATCGCAACTTATAAGCTATATCCCCAATATCCCGCTTGAAGAGGTTCCAATCGGGGCTGATGCGTCAGGAAATATAGTAAAACATGCATGGGGAAATCTGCCTAAGTTTGATTTTGCACCCCTTTCTCATATTGAGCTTGGAAAAAAGCTTGACATTATTGATACTGAACGGGGGACAAAAACATCTGGCTTCCGGGGATATTTTTTGAAAAATCAAGGGGCAGTACTCCATATTTCTTTGATGTTTTATGCTTTCCAAAAGCTAATTCAAAAAGGATTCATACCACTTATCGCTCCATCAATTGTAAAAGGATTTACCCTCTTTGGCTCAGGTCAGTTTCCCTGGGGAAAAGATGAAGTATATAAACTCAACGACGATGATGCTTATCTTGCCGGAACATCTGAGGCCCCGGTAAGTGCTTATTTTTCAGGCGAGATTTTGTCGGAAGACGAACTTCCGAAAAAATTCACTGCATTTTCCCCCTGTTTTCGAAAGGAAGCAGGATCATACGGAAAAGACACAAAAGGCCTTTACCGCGTTCATGAATTCTGGAAAATAGAACAGATAATCATAGCCAAAAATGATGTTAATCAGGCGCGCATCCTGCATGAAGAACTTCAAAAAAATGCGGAAGAGCTGCTTCAAGACTTGGGATTACCATATCAAGTACTGCTTATGTGTACCGGAGACATGGGTGAACCGCAAATAAAGAAATATGATATAGAAACATGGATGCCGTCAAGAAACAGCTATGGAGAGACTATGAGTAATTCGATCATGGGTGATTTTCAGACAAGGCGTCTGAATATAAAATACCGAAAGAGGGATGGATCAAAGGAGTATTGTTTTACACTTAACAATACGGCCCTTGCATCCCCAAGAATACTTATTGCGCTGCTTGAGAACTTTCAGGAAAAGGACGGCTCGGTTCGCATACCCAAAGTTCTTCATACACTTACCGGATTTGATAAAATACCTGTTGCAAAATAACAGGCTCTCATGTATCATATAAATTCACGTATGAAAAAAAATAATATATCAGTTCTTTTTATCCGACTTATTACCCCCCAAAGGGCGGAGTAATTGTTGTATAAAAGATACACAAACCCGCCTAAGAGGCGGGATTTTTTTTAGTTACCGTTTCTGGAATAAAAATTTATTTTATTACGGTCAATAATCATCCGAACTTAACAAAGGAGGATGTGAAGAAAAATATGGTAGAAACGATATTAAATTTTTGTTTTTTTATTTTTGTCCTTATCCTGCTAACTGCGGGTTAGTAATTTATTAATTAATAATTACACCCCGCAAACAAGCGGGGTTTTTTCGTTTATAGAATATGAGTACTATCGCAGCTGAGAAAAGTGCAGTACAAGCACAGAGAGTCGAACGCCAACCACAACCGGCGACAATTGTACGAGATCCGCTTGAAGGGGTCATGGAGGGAACAAATCCCGCCGAACGTTACCAGAACTTCACGAGGCGTGTTCTTTCTAGAATATGGCCGTCAGAAGAAGGAGGAGAATATACCGACGACTTTCACAGGCCAACAAGATTCGACCGGAGATTTGAAGAGGGAGCTGGGCAAGAAGACTGGATAAGTGGTTACACGCAGTTTTCACCTGCAGGACGAGATCCGTTAAATCTGACGCAAGAAGAATTTGATGTAATGGTTAAAAAAATAGGAACTTCCGACTATGTAAGATTAAGATCTGTCCCTCCACAAGTCCTCGATCCTCATATGAATCCAATGCATGTAGGTGGTTCATGCGTCATTGAAACGTGGGGCGAACGAACTATGAAAGAAGAGCGTGCAGGAATAAAAGCAGGACTTCTTCCTGAAAAACTGCTTCCAGAAACCGCCAGACAGCTTGTTGATCTGGCCCCAACCATAACCCATGCTTCAGGTGCCTTGTTAGGAGGCTATAACCGAGGCGTGCACCTTATCGAAACCGATATGTGGGCGCAACGTATTGCCGAGGATTACGGCGTACCACGAGAAGAAGCGGATCAGATTACTCAGGATGCATACAGACGCATTCATGACATTGTTCAGCGAAGATCTAAACTTATTAATCCCGACTCGGTCCTAATTCCGGTTAATTTCGACGAACTGGGTCTCCCGAATGCAATTGAACAATGGATGGAATCAATGGGAGTACCCTATGACCCAAGTTTTAGAGTCGCCGAAGTAATACATACATACGTTGGACCCCAACAGCTTGATCTTGTAAAGGACGCAATACAAAGACAGTTAAATGCAGATGGTCACACAGGGCCAGTACGACAAGCAATGGAGTTCCTTATGCAATCAACACATCACCTGAGAGGAAAACAGATAGATCATCTTAGGTGGGGTTCTATGGATCTTCCAAAAGATGTAATTATGGGATTAAGAGAAACAACCGAGCAAGAACAGCAAAAGATGGCAAACGATCCGGCATATGCAAGAGGAATATATATAATGACCGATGTATACAGACGACATATGGAAGGCAATCCTACATCCGTTGCCGCTGGGTTTGCAGATCTGCCAACACACGGAAAGCAAGTACAGCACGAAACACGACTTAACTTCAATGGAAGACCCGGAACTGCTGACGAAACAAGAACATTTCTAGCATCGGTTGAAAAACAGTTTACTGATCCTGCTCGCTTACATAGAAAAAATGTAGCCGAACACTTGAGTTACCTGCAAAGCTATACTGCTGATACCAAATCCGCAAAACAACTAATGTCTGCTGAAATGGCAAAGCTACAGAGTGAGCTCAGTCCCGTCAAAAAAGCACGTTTAAGTGTCGAAAAAACAGCCGGTCTTGTTGCACAAAATGAAGTAACAGTTGCGGATAATAACTCCGCGATAGATTGCTACAGACAACTACAAACGGGACAACTCGTTAAAATGACCGAACAAAACCAAAAACACGTAAAAAGATTGAACGATACAGCAAAAAAAGCACTTGAGGGAGTTGCTAAACGCGTAGCTGAGGGTAATCAAAATAAGTATGATCTAATTGATCTAGAAAGACTTCCTAAGGTAATAGAAGTACTAACTGCTGTTGAAACTGGACAGGTACCAGTTATTACTCCACATGTGGCAACCTATCTTGAGGAATCTGCACAACGTCTAGTGAAAGCAAATACGGAAAGTACGATGCAACGTAGGAAACAACTTCAAGCGGCTGAAGATGAGCTTGAACGAGTAAAATCCTTAATTCCGGATGCTGAAAGAAAAGAAACGCGTGCGGCGGAATTAAAAACAGGACTGGCAACATTAACTTCTCCAAGTTACTTTCCATTGAGTGAAAATCCATATGTACATCATGCAATGCAGTTTTTGTGGGACCCTGATTTTTCAGTATTTTTGCGTGAAGCAGTAAGAATACAGGAGGAAAGAAGTGCGGGATCAATAAAAAAAGATGAATCAAATGAACAAATGAGAGAGCTTATGGGAAGGATTTATCCAAAACTTGAGTCTTATATAAATTACCTATTTGGAAGGACTGACTATCCAATCGAAATGCGTTATTCACAAGTGTTATCAAATTAACAAATTTATATGATCTTATCAGAAATACTAACCGTATATGACCTACTTGATCGACCAGGTAAGCCTGGAAATAGCATTACAAAACTATTTCGCCCGTATAAAAAAACTAGGGTTATTGTAAAGGATGTAAAAGAAAAAAACGGATCAACGCAGTTTATTAAGATTAGAATTCCTGGAGCACATGGAACAACCCGTAAAGGCAGAGCACCGACACTTGGAATAATTGGAAGACTTGGAGGTGTTGGAGCGCGACCCAAAACGATTGGATTTGTTTCGGACGGCGATGGAGCTCTTACCGCGCTTTCAACCGCTTTAAGACTCGCAAAAATGAATGACAACGGTGACCTCCTTGAAGGAGATATGATAGTTGCAACACATGTATGCACCAATGCTCCAACTACACCTCATGATCCTGTGCCTTTTATGGGATCACCTGTTGATCTTACAACTATGAATACATACGAGGTTGATAAAGAAATGGATGCAATTTTATCTGTTGATACATCCCGAGGTAATAAAATTATTAATAACATAGGATTTGCTCTCTCTCCAACAGTAAAGGACGGCTATATTCTTCGTATGAGCGAAGATCTTATGGCTATTATGGAACAAACAACAGGCCGTTTTCCTGTCACATTCCCTATTTCAACACAAGATATAACACCATACGGCAACGGATTATATCACTTCAACAGCATCATGCAACCATGCACCGCCACCTCATCACCGGTCGTGGGAGTTGCGATTACGTCGGAAGTTCCAGTTGCAGGATGTGCAACAGGGGTAACAAATGCAAATCAAATCGATGCAGTAGGCAGGTTCCTCATTGAGACCGCACAAAGTTTCGGTAAAGGAAAATGTAGCTTTTATAATTCTGAGGAATACAAGCTTATAGTTACCAAATACGGAAGTATGAAGATGCTAAAGAAACTTAAATAATATGGCAATAACGGCGATAAACAGTGCAAAAGAAGGAAGACCTCACAGAAGTGAAAGCTGGAACGGAGTTAAGTTTTTTAAAGGTAATTCTATCTGGGATGTTCCTAATCTAACGACCCGCGCCAAACAAATAACATCCGATCATCTTAGGGAAAACAAGGAGGTATGGAGACCTGAGGAAACAGTTGTAGCGGCTATTCCTTTTTTCGATACAGGGAAAGTCATGGTTGTAGGACCACCTCAAAGCGGGAAAGGAACAATTCTTTTCGGGCTTTCAGAAATGTGCGATGAGCTTGGTATAGGTTATATGTTTTTTAATGGACATCATCAGGAAGTCTCTGGTGAAGATCTTGCAACACAGATCAAACGCGCAGATGAACAAGGATTCCCAATTTTTATTGACAGCTATGATTATCTATTTCTTGGTTCCCGCAGAACAGGAAGAGCAATATCAACCCAGACCCAGCTTGAAAGAGATGATCAAATCATAAGTGCACTTGACGCGGTTACTGTACCGGTAGCGCTTACGTTTCATGACCCGGAACATTCTGCTGCTTTTATGAATTCCGAACTAATAGAACGTTACAATTGGTTTCATAGTAAGTTTCCAAAATATGAAATTCCTTTATATCTCCAGTCTAGGGATTCAGTGATGAGGTTTCTTAAGGACCATGATATTCCCGAACAGGTTGCAGAGTTTCTCATCGGCCTAGGAGAAAATACCCACTTTGAGGTGGCAATTGAAAAATTACAACCTGTTGTTATGGATCATAGGCAGCTTATAACATCGGTCAATACTTACCCCGTATTGAAAGAGCTCGTTCGTGACGAAAAACAAACTTTGTTTGAAATAATGGAGATAGCAATACAAGGTCCCAATCAACCAGGATATGAACAAGCTCTTGCTGATCTGGCTGCACTTTTAGAGAAAGCCGAAAAAAAACGACTCGGATTAACTCAAGAACGACATAGAAGAAAATTAAAAACGCAAGGAAACAGAAAATAAAGAACCTGATATTATAAATAATATATGGATATTAAATTATTGTTAATAAGTAACTCCAAAACATTCGGGAAAGGATATCTCGATCATTGCACTGATGAAATAAAAAACTTTATCAACGGACCCAAAGAAATTTTGTTTATTCCTTACGCTCTTAAAGATTACGACATATATGCAGATATAGCCGAAAAAAAATTCATGTCATTAGGCTATGGATTCACATCCTTACATCGTCATAAAAATAAGAAAAAAACTGTACAGAATGCAAAATGCATATTTATCGGTGGTGGAAATACATTTCGATTATTAAATACAATCTATAAAGAAGATCTTATCAAAACAATAAGAAGAGCCGTTTTTAACGGAACACAATATATCGGTAGTAGCGCTGGTTCAAATATTGCCTGCCCTACCATAAAAACAACCAATGACATGCCTATCATACAACCCCCCAGTTTTGAAGCACTCAGTTTAATCACTTTCCAGATAAATCCTCACTATATAGACAATGATCCAAAATCTACTCATATGGGAGAGACAAGAGAACAAAGAATAATTGAGTATCATGAGGAAAACGATACACCGGTTGTGGGTTTACGTGAAAACTCCTTGATACGAGTTGAAAATAATAGGGTTATTCTTAAGGGTACATCCGGTGCTAAAATATTTATCAAAGGCCGTCCTGCCTATGATTTGTATAAAAATACTGAATTACCATTCAAACAATTTTGATCTTTAATAGAATGATATAGCTTATGCTTTATTGATTTATTGTTGGCATGGGAGATACGCCCATACTGGTACCTGAACATGATGCTTTCTGCTCTGTGCCTTTGATAAAATATTCAGGTTTTCCGAAAAAACAAGTTTTTTCAAGGACATCAACCGGCTTTTGCATCCAGTCGCCATTACCTCTTTTTATCAATACATTTGTCATTACCCTGTTCCAAATCGGAGCAGCGCCTGTTACTCCTGATGCAAGTTGAGGATCCATGGGCGAGTTATCGTTATTACCGACCCAAACCGCCACGAGAAACTCGGGCGTGTATCCTATTGTCCAGTTGTCTTTTTTCTGATCAGTTGTACCTGTTTTTACCGCAACTTTATATCCTGGTATTTCAAGCATAGAGTTGGATCCAAACGCCCATCTTCGGGCAAAATTATCGGAAAGTATATCTGACATTATATATGCAACGCCCTCATCCAGGACTTTTTTCTTGCTGGGCTGCATCTCATATAAGAGCTTGTCGCCAGTGTCCTGAATCCGTATCACATTAGTCAGGTCTACTTTATGTCCTCCGTTTGCAAATACACCATAGGCAACTGCCATATCAGTCATATGCACTTCACCTCCCCCAAGCGTCAAAGATAAACCAAATCTTTCGGAATCATTCCAAGATGTTATACCCATTTTTTTTGCATGGTTAACAAATGAATCAACGCCAACTGCGCTTAATGTCTTGACTGCTGTAATATTAAAGGAGTTTGCAAGCGCATACCTTAAAGGAACTCTTCCATGATATCTCCCATCATAATTTACGGGTTTGTATGCCTGTCCGCCCGGAACGGAAAAGGAAACGGGTGAATCGTCAAGAATGCTTGCTGCTGTAAAATCTTTTTCAAGAGCTAGGGAATACATCAGTGGTTTTATCGATGATCCGGGTTGTCTGAGGGCGGTTGTGACATTAAATGCACCCGATGGCTCTGCAAAATAATCAACAGAGCCGACCATGGCAATTATTTCACCTGTTGCGGGTTTGGTGATAAGGACAGCCCCGTTTGTGACGTTGAGTGCTTTTATTTTTTCCAGTTCTTCCTTGAGGATCTGCTCTGTTTGTTCCTGGATTTCAAGATCCAAAGTAGTTTTTACACGTAGCCCTCCCTCCTCAACTATGCGTTCTCCATAACGCTCTTCCAAACCGGATTTAACATGGAAAACAAAATGAGGAGCATGTATTGATGTTGCAAGTGGTTGCACCTGCAAAGTAGTGTTTTGTGCGATTTCTCTTTGCGTCCTGTCTATATATCCCTGCTCATTCATTTTTTTCAGTACTTCGTTGCGCCGGTTTAGGGCATATTCCGGATTGATATAGGGCGAATAAAAAGAAGGAGACATGGGTAAACTTGCCAATAGGGCCGCCTCTTCAAGACTTAAGTCTTTTGCATATTTCCCGAAAAATGTTTTTGATGCTTCTTCTATCCCATACGATGATCCCCCATAAGGAACCTGATTCAGATACATCTCCAGAATCTCTTCTTTACTGAATAATTTTTCTGTCCATAGTGCAAGGAGTATTTCTTTTATTTTCCGCTCAATTGTTCTTTCAGAAGTCAAAAGAGAGCTCTTAACCAACTGTTGCGTTATCGTTGATCCGCCCTGAAGCGACCTTGTGAGAATCGTTTCCTTTAAAGCTCTTAAAATTCCGCTTGTCAATGAAACACCGTTATGTTTGAAAAAATCTCTGTCTTCGATTGCAACTGTTGCCTGTTTTACAAATGCAGGTAAATCTTTCAGTTTAACCGGAGTCCTGTTTTCATCACGGTATATCTCATAGAGAAGTTTGCCGTTTCTATCATAAAGATGTGTTGATTGCGCGTAATTGACACTTCCAATTTTTTTTGGGGAAGGAAGACTGATTACAAATTGATAAGACTGATAAACAACAAAAATAACTGCACAGATGATAAATCCTAATATAAGGAATCTGAATTCCCTGGAAAAAAAGGCCATAAACAACTTATACGGAAGTAGTACTATCCAGAGAATAATTGATACGGTTTTTTGCACTGTTTGAAAAAACAGGGAAAAAACTTCTTTAGCAATACGATAAAACAGCTTACTTAAAAGCGTCAGTAAAAAAAACAGCATTCGCATGAATTGCGCAAACAATTGTGTAAATGTTGTGAATTTCAAGGATGTCGTCTTGCGTTGGGTAATCAGGATGTCCTCAGGTTTGTTTACACTAAAAGACGGTATTGTCTGCGCAATGCTGTGTATCACATAATAGGGAAAAAGCAGTATTTTTTGTGCAAACTCACCGACAGTTATGAAAAATTGCACAATCAAGTAGAAAACATAAAACAGAAAATTTGAAAGCTTTTTTACAGATATATTAATCATGGTAAAAATCACAGAAAACATCTCATTATTTTATCAGATATTATAGGATAAATCAAAGGAAGATTTGATTCCCTTTTTAGGGCAATTTTACTAATTTTGATGTAACTACAAGACGCTTCCAGTATGTTCCGGGAGGTACGCATGTAATGAGCGTTAGATAAGATGCATCGTACTTTTGATCCAAAACCGAAATCTTGTCCGGATTTACAACAAACATATCGGTAACCTTATACTCATATTCAACGTCACCGATCTTAACAAATACAGCATCCCCTTTTTCAAGTGAAGGCAGATATGTAAAAATTGTTTTATAGTCTCCTTCGCTGTAAAGCTGAGGCAATGTTGAGTGACCGAAAATTGCAACATTGCCAAACTCACCCGGCATGGTTCGAGGCAAATAATGTACCAGGCTCTTTGATAAATCTTCACCACCAACTACAACATGTGCTTGACTAATGTTTAATTTCGGTATTGAAATATCATAGTTTGACACATTAAAAGAGCTTGATTGTTTTTTGCCGTCCATATTATTTGACGGAAACCATAAATGTGCTTGAGTAAAATCTCTTAAATTGTTTGAATACGCATCATAACTGCCCAACACTGCATCAGCCTCCTGATGCGATTTAATATCTCCAGATGAAGGAACAGGAGAAAGCACGTGCTGTTGGATGAATAAACGTGAATATAATTCAAATGAGATGACAGGATAAAAGGACCAGAATAAAAGTAGAGTACCGACAACAAGAAATACATAGGAAAAATGGTTTATTGCCCGCCTTTTCAGAGAGTTGTTTTGTTTCAGATAGATTCGGATCGGCATATGTATTAGTTAGATTCAATACGTACCTCTGTATTTTTTTGTATGAGAGGAAGAGTCTTATCAAGCAAAGGAATACGAGGTGAAATAACAATTGAGTAGTCAGAGATCCCATAACCGGATTCAATAACATCTGATAATGAAGAGACTGTTGTAAACCGTGACCTTGATATAAGTTCTTTATCGTCAAATTTTTTAGTTGCCTTTGCAGTAACCGCCAATTCAAGATTAATAACATCCTTATTCTTCTTTGCACGTTTCACGTCATAGAAGATATGTTTGTCCTCAAGCACATAACCTTCTGGTATATCCTCTGCAACTAAATCATATAAAAATCTTTTCATATCTTTATTATTAAGGTAATAATATCCTGCAACCACTTTTGCCTGTAAAGACAAGCTGTCTCCTTCTTCACCAACTTCTTTTGAAAACACAACATCGGATAATGAAAAATCAATCAAGGAATCAATAAGCGTAATCTGTTCCTTTTTCATCTTAGCTATCTCGTCTTTTTTCTGATCTTTGGCTTTTCGAAGAAGAGACTCTTCAAGATCCTCTTTGTCTTTTTTTGAAACAGTTTTTATTGATTTTTTGGTTCCACCGGAAAATATTTTATCATTTATGGCAAAAAATGTTGATGATGATAATTCATCTATTTGAAGCCTACTGCCGCGATCAATGTTTGATTCTTCACCAATATCTACGGCTGTTACCTCTACATTTGCTTTACCAGGCAACTTCGCCGATGCATCGCTTGTCAGGGTTGATGCGCTTACTTTTATTTCTTCATCCGTCAAAAATCGAAGATTATCAAATCGTATCACTGTACCTTTTGGAAATGTTTTGTCCTTTTCATCAAAATTGAAAATAGTTACCTCTCCCTTTGCCTTATCCCCGATATCACGTTTACCTGTTGTAACCTTAACATCTTTCATGTTAGTGGAAGATGTGGCTATCTGAATGGTTATGTATCCATCTTCAATCTCATCTATCAATCCCTTTCCTTGTATTCTTTTTTCAATAACTTCGCTCGGCAGATTGATATGAATCGTTGCTTTATGAAACAGAAATTCATATGCTCCAAAAAAGACAAGCAAACAGACGACTATTCCGACTACAACATAATACTGCTTTTTGGTGTGTCCCCCTAATACACGGATGAGGCGCTTAAAATTATTCATCAATGCTCCGACAAGAGGCACTATCTTTTTTGTTTTACTAACTGGGTCGTCCTGATAACCTTTTATCATTTCTTTCTCATATTTTGTCGCATTCTTGTCATTTGTTTCTTTCTCGGTTACCACATCTTCGATATCCTTTCCGATAACAAAACCGAAAACCTCTTCTGTTTTTTCCTGTATCTGATTTGTTTCTAACGACTGTTGGTAAATTTGATTTTCAAAAATTTGCTGTAAACCATGGATTATATACTCTTCCTTTAATATTTCAACTCGCGGTATCTGGACAAACAGATCTGAGCTCCACTTATGCGTTATTATCTGCGTTGATTCTTTTACCAGATCCGACGAGTTATACAATAACAATCTGTTTGGTAACAGGATATTTTTTCCTAGTGTATCAAAAGCTGATTGAAGATCATCAATAATATTGTCCGTACGCGCCATGACAAAACTATGTACCTTATGACCCCCTTTATATATGAAGATATCAACCATGGTGTCATCAAGTTCTATAAGAATTGCAGTCAAGGGGGCTGACTCTTTTGTCTGAAGATATGATACAACCGCCTCATAACACTCAATATATCCAATAGGTTTAATCTCAAGATTTTTTGTCAGAGTCCTGATTTTTTGGAGATACGGTTTTTTAATTTCTTTTGTATTGTTCTCAATAAGATGTGAAAAAAGAAAAAAAATTGCTTTTTCAATCCTGCTTTTAGTCTCATTTTCAAGCGTAAACAATACTTCGTCAATGTCTTCCGTCAGATTTTCCCAAGCGTTGGAATATATGAATTCTTGCTTTGCAAGAAGAACAAGCTTGGTACCGTTTCCCATGAAAACACATCCAATTCCTTTTTTATCCTTTAAAAAAAGACCAAAATAATATTCTTTTGGGGAAGTGCGCTTTAAAAAAAAGGGCAATTTCATATTTTATTGTAGCACAATAGACGTTTTTGGGTTTTATTCGATTTTATAACGTTCAATGACCTGATCTATCCCTTTCTTGGCTGTTCCTAATGCTTCATCATAAGATACTCCCCGTATTGTACCGTTTATTGCATTCTCAAGATACCGTATAATCTCATCATTTAACCCGTTATCAAAAGTACGTGAAGTAAGAGGCAGAGACAGAAAAACATCATCCTCGGCTTGTTTGATAACAGCCCCCGTATATTCATTCTGGATAACAAGCTTTGCCAGATCAATCCGTGAGTAGGGTGTACCAAATATCCTTATAGCACTCTGATTTTCATACATTTTTGTCATCACGTCTTTTTCTGTTAAATACTTGAGGAACTTCCATGATTCGAGCTGATTTTTACTCATTTTGGAAACACCTTCAACCCAATATGATGCAAGTGAAATCTGTCTGCCTCCGGGAGGTTTTGGTATTGGTACAACCTTTAAGCTCAAATCAGGATCTTCCGCTTTAATAGTTAGTAACTCCCATGACGGGACAATGATCATAGCTACTTTTTGCTGGATAAATGCGTTAATGGAGTTGGGCATGGATTCATCCCATGTATTATTTGGTTGTTCGGCAAAACGCCGGTAAGCTTCAAGAGCTCCGCTTGCCTCAGGCCTGTCAAGATTATTAATCTCTCCTCCGTTTAATAAAAGCATCAAGCCGAATATATCCGAAAAATGTTCAATATTTGAAGCTGTTCCCATAGCTATGCCTGCAGTAATAAGACCGCTTTCCTGTGACTGAACCTGTATTCTTCCAGCATATTCAATAAGCTCATCCCAATTACTAGGAGCAGAGCTCAGACCTGCTTTTTTAAACAAACTTTCGTTATAGACCAAAACCAGGCCGTCAACATAAAGAGGCAATCCGTAGTAATCCGCTCCGCTTTTAAGATCTTTTTGGTGGATTGGATAAAATGTTTTTTCAAATTCCGCACCTGTCATTACTTCCTTAGGTAGAGCTGATGCAACTTCTCTTATCTGCGGCAACCATGTGTTGTGAAATCTAAAGATATCCGGACCTTGACCTTTTTGACTTCGTACTATTAATTTTTCTCGATAATCTTCAGGGGATTTTTTTTCGTAAATTATTTTAACTCCAGGATTTTTTTCTTCATATATCTTTATCAAAGGATCGTAGACTTCCTTTTCTTCCCATAAACCCCAATAAGTGATTTCAATATCTTTCTTTGCAATTGTTCGTCTGCTGATATTAGATATAAACATGAAGATTAAAACCACAACAATAATAAAAAAAAGTCCTCCAAGAGCAATAAAAATATACTTAGTTTTACTCTCTTCATAAACCATTGGCTGATCTGATGGCAATATCTCCGGATTTATCCCGCCTGATTCTACTGCTTCAGGAGATTCAACATCTGGAGCAATTTCCTCAGGTTTAAGCTCTTGAGCATTCAAGTTCATTTCTCCTCCTTCAACCGGGATTGTTTCAAATATCGGACTGGGAACATCTGGCCCTGGTGAAGCTTGATTTTTTACCGAATTTTGGTTATTATCATCCATAAGATTATGATAACAAATTGCTTAAAAAATCACACGCTCTTTATCCGGGTCATAGTTATATCGGGATTTATAACTTTGGCAATACTTGTTGTTTTGACTGGATATATCTTTAGTGAAATAAAAAAATATGAAGGAATGCTGTACCCTCAAATATTTATTGATGGTCAAGATGCTGGCGGCAAAACAAAAAAACAAATCATGCGTATGTTTCAAGCAAGAGAGGCTAATCTCAAAAAAGGGTCAATCTCAATATTATATGGAAAAGAATATATATCAACATACTCAGCTCAAATGCTTGAGCTGAAAACAAATTTAGACGATATATACGATAGGGCTTTTTTTGTCGGACGGACCTCACATACACCCTCACGAATGTATCAGATTCTGGCGTCTTTTTTGAAGTTTGATACCTTCAGGTTTTTCAGCAGTGTTCAATATAACAAAAATAATGTATTTGATGAAATTTCACGATACGAAGACTCTTATAACAGACCGGCAAAGGATGCATTATTTAAATTCGAGAATAACCGCGTAACAAGCTTCCAAAAGGAAGAATCAGGCAACAAGATCCTGACGGATGTATTTATAAACGATATTGAACAAGCTGTTAAAAGCTTTAAATATAAGCCTCAAAATTATATTGTTCTTCTTCAGAAAAAACCCGTTGAACCTAAGATAAAACTTGGCAAAACAAACAGTTTTGGTATTGAAGAACTTCTTGGTGAAGGTGTCTCAAATTATAGTCATTCAATCAACCCGCGCATACACAATCTAACTCTGGCAACATCAAAATTCAATGGTGTGCTTATCCCAAAAAATGAAATATTTTCTTTTAATAAGACTGTTGGAGACATTTCTGCACGCACTGGGTATCAACCGGCATATATTATTAAAGAAGGCAGAACTGTCTTGGGAGACGGGGGAGGAGTATGTCAGGTATCAACAACATTATTCCGCGCCGCCTTAAATACTGGATTACCCATTATCGAACAACATGCACACGCGTACCGGGTATCTTATTATGAAAACGGCTCCAAACCAGGGCTTGATGCAACCGTATTTGCCCCTTCCATAGATCTAAAAATTAAAAATGATACTGATACACCAATATTGATACAGACTTATATTGATGAAGAAAACATGCTTTTATATTTTCGGTTGTATGGAAAAAAAGACGGCCGCACAATTGAGATGACAACACCGGTACTTACAGGAGTAGTCCCTCCGCCAAACCCTCTCTATCAAGATGATCCTACTTTAAAGCGGGGCTTTATCAAACAAATTGATTTTCCAGCATGGGGCGGAAAAACTGCATTTTCATATAAGGTTACTAAAGCAAACGAAATTCTTTTTGAAAAGACCTTTGTATCCCGGTATAAACCATGGCAAGCGGTATTTTTAGTAGGCACGCAGGATTAACAAGAAAAGATTATCTGAAAAGATCAGGCCTTCCCAAAACATAATGAGGTTTTTGATTCTGTCGTTCACCTATTACCTTTGCCGGTACGCCTGCAACAATCATAAACGAAGGCACATCTTTTGTGACTACGGCACCGGCCGCAATGATTGCACCCTTTCCTATCCTGACTCCTGGCAGGATTATAGCCCGTGGACCGATGAAAACATAATCTTCGATAACAACCGGGCTACTTGTTGCTTCAAAAAACTCACTATGAATGTTATGCTGGGAATTATATACCATTACATCGGATGCAATATCCACGTGATTCATGATATGCAATGGAGCTCGGCCGTCAAGAACAGCGTTTTCTCCAATAAGTGTGTCGTTACCTATGGTAATATTTTTTGGATTGTAAAATCTGGCACCTGTATGGATCGTTGAACTGTGACCGATTGAAATACCAGCCATGCGGTACAATGTCTTTCTTATAGAGTGCGATGGGATGTTTCCTGCAATATGCAAGATAAAAACAGTAAATTCCATAAGAATTTTCTGTATGCGGACTACGAGTTTTTGTAAGATCTCAGACGTCGTTAATTGTCTTCCATTCTTATCTTTTAACATTGATTATTTGTATTATACAAAAAAAAGTATTTGTTACCAAATACCCGACTCATTATCTTCTAGGAATCTGGATTTAAGACCCTCCCCTCTTCTTCCATACAAAAAACGTCTTCTGGCAAAACTGATATACAACTTATCTTTTGCACGTGTTATTCCTACGTAAAACAGTCTTCGCTCCTCTTCAAGTTGAAACGGATCGTCGATCGCTCTGACATGAGGTAAAATTCCTTCTTCAACACCAACTATAAAAACCATCGGGAATTCAAGCCCTTTTGCCTGATGAAGAGTCATCAGTCTGACACCGTCTTTGTGCTTTCTTTTTTTTTCGCCTTCCGAGTATTCGGATTCAACCAAAGCTACCTGTTGCAAAAAATCCAATACATGAGGATAGCGTGAAGCTACGGATTTTAATTCTTTGATGTTTTCAAGCCGGCTATAATCTTCTTCGTTATCCAAGCTATACAGAGTCAGATATCCTGTTTCCTCAAATATCTGATCTATTAACTCAGAAGTTGTAAGATTCTGTGCTTTTTTTTGCAAGGCTGGATATTGTATACGAAATAGCTCCCATCGTTTTTTTCCCAGTTTGATAATCCTATCACGTGCCAGATCATTGGATGGATTTATCAAGAGACGCAAATAAGACAGAACATCTTTAACTTCTCTGCGCTCATAAAACCGTACTCCTCCAATGAGTACATAAGGAATCCCATACTGCAAAAATGCCTCTTCTATTATGCGTGATTGTGCATTCGTTCTGTAAAGAACTGCCATGGATTTATATGCGATCTTTTCTTTTGATTTCTCTATTTCAGATACAATATAGGACGCCTCTCCTTCTTCGTCATATGCTTCGTAAATCGGTATATCCTCACCCACAATATTTTTCGTATACAGTTTGAGAATAGGATGGCTCTCATTCTTTTGAATAACTTTATATGCAAAATCAAGTATCTTTTGAGAAGACCTGTAATTTTGTTCAAGATAAAACACCCTGCAAGGTGAAAAGTCATCAGTAAATTTTTGCAAATTCCCTATCTCCGCACCACGCCACGAATATATGCTTTGCGAAAAATCTCCTACAACAGTGACATTACCGTATTTTTTTCCTAATAATTTAGTAAGCGCATACTGTGCATAATTGGTGTCCTGAAACTCGTCAACCAGGATATGGGTAAATCTGTTGTTATATTTATTAAGAATTGACGGATTTTTCGTTAATAGTAAAACGGTCTTCATGATAAGATCGTCAAAATCAACAGCATGATGTGTAGCCAGTGTCTTTTCATATAAAGCGTAAATATCAACCAGATCACGAGCCGAATAATCTGAGAATACTTTTAGGTATTTATCTGGTTTAATAAGCATATTTTTTGCCATGGAAATCCTGTTAAGCACAAAATATGGCGTATATTTTTTTATTCCCTTATCTTTAAGGATGGATTTCATCAAGGATACCTGGTCATCATCATCATAAATAACATAATCTTTTTCCAATCCAATATACTCCGCTTCTTTACGAAGCAGCAGCGCACCAAAAGAATGAAACGTCCCGACATATCCGAGATTTGTCTTCTGATTGTTATTGATTCGTTTCTTCATTTCTCCTGCCGCTTTATTGGTAAAAGTTATCATCAGAATCGACGAAGGATCTACTTTTTTACATGTTATTAAATAGGCAACCTTATAAATCAAAACTCTGGTTTTTCCGGATCCAGCTCCTGCAAGGATAACCGAAGGTCCATCAACATAGGATACAGCTTCTTTTTGACCAGAATTAAGAGATTGAAGAATATCGACTTTCATAAGGTATTATAAATAATATTCCATTTTTTGTGGTTTGTGTATAATATGTGATAATATCATTTTTAATCTTTTATGAAATATTTTGTAGCAAACTGGAAAGCTAATAAAACCTTTAAAAATGCACTGTCATGGATGGATGAGTTCCTTTCCATATTGCAAGAAAGACCTGTCATATCAAAAGCTCTTGAAACAAACGCTGTCAGAATCGTCATATGCCCGCCATCTCCGTTTATTTATCCGCTAGCGGAAAAAGCTAAAGGAGTTCAAAATATTTTTTTTGGAGCACAGGATATTTCAAAAATTGAAAGTGGTACATATACGGGGGAAGTTACAGCAGATAATCTGTCTGAAATCACGGATTATGTTATTATCGGACATAGTGAAAGAAAAAAACATTTTGCAGAAGATTCATCTGTCAGTATGCAAAAATATAGAAATGCACACCGCAAGCATATGAAAACGTTCTATTGCATAAGTGGTTTAGATAATATATACCCTGTTGATGCGGATTTTCTTTGCTGGGAACCTGTAGAATCAATTAGCACTGGAGACGGCAAAGGTATCTCAAAATCAGTGCTCGATATAATAAGCTTCAGAAAAAATCTGAAAAGAAAGTTGCGTGGTTTTATATACGGAGGAAGTGTGAACGAAGACAATATCAAACAATATCTTGACACTGATCAAATAGATGGATTTTTGATAGGCGGCGCATCACTTGATGCAAAAAGATTCTCGGATCTGCTATCACAGATATAGGAAGTCTGGTATTTACTCTTGCATTACTTTTTTTATGGTACGGAATTAGAATAGAAAAGCAAAGAAAACGGTTGTTGCTCCTACAATAAACAGAATCGTTGTAAATTGCATCAATCCTGTCTCAGGAAGGGTTTTATTTGGCTTCTGGGTGCTTGTTGGAAGGATTTTTATTGATTTCGTAGGTGTTGCAGATGCTTGGATTTCTGAATTTCCTGCCTCTCCGCCTGTCTCAGCAGCTGGAATAAGTGTTGGAGCCACTGTCAAAGTCCGATATACCAAAAGAACTGAGGTAGGAGTTGGAACAGTTGTCGCACGCTGTGTAGAGATATCAGGCGAAGGAGTTACGGATGAATCAACCGGTAATACTTGAGCTTTTGTCGGAGAAGTCATCTGGGTTGGCTGTCTGATATCCTCTTCAACCGTTTCATTTCCAGTTGGATTTGGATCAGATGGCGTCGTATTTAGTGCCAACAGATCGACTGATCTGTGATATGTTTGTGAGCTTGCCTTTGTTTTTTTTATTTGTGTAACAGCCGTTTCGCTTCTATTACTTAAAAGTATACTCAGATACACTACTGTCGCTAGTATTCCTATGGTCATCGCTAAAAAAAGAATGTTTTTTTTCCCTTTTTTCATTTTTTAATCACCCAACCACCCATCTGTTTCAGAATGCAGTTGGGCGTCAATTTTTAATATTGATTCTCCTGTTGCTACAGTATATTCCATATAATAGACTCTTTTTTCCTTATTAAATCTGTCAGAAATGTGTTTGATATTCCAGTCATTTTCGTTAATTCTTATGCGTGCTCTATCAATATCCGCCTCATCAATGGTCTCTATGGCAACATAAAAAGGAACACCGGGTTTAATAAGAACGCTTTCCTGGCTATCGGTTATTTCCGCCCAATCGAGCGTAAATATCTTCAAGCCTTTTGATGATACTTCCTGAATAACAATGTTTGACTTAGATACTTGATTTTCTTTATCGGGTTTATTCATATATATGATATATACCGTAATTGCCAAAATCAATAAAACCATACATACTAAAACAGCAACGAGAATAAACGGAGATTTTGATTGTTTTTCAGTCATTGTTTTTCTTGGTGGCACAATGGATGCGGCCTCCTGCTGTAATTGCCCGGGATTAATTGTAGTATTTGCCTTAAACTGAGGAAGATTGGGTTTTTGCTTTTTCAGATGTTCCTTTCTTAGAAGAATCAATTCATAGATAAGAAATCCCAATATACAAAAAAATGCAATGACGCTTATTGGATTTACCGATCTTAAAAAATCAATTATCATAGTCTTGTATTTATTTTAACCGAACGCTGTATTAAAAAACAAGCATCAAACCTGCTCCTGCAACAAATAGGAGAATGCTTGCATAAAAAAGATACACTATCTCACCCCCTGTTCTGGGCGGACTGGGGGTAACATATTGAAATGGCGCTGTAGGTTCGACAAACACTGAGGGAGTTGGAGTTTGTACAGTGATTGTGGGTGACGGTGTTACGGTCGTTACACCAGGCGTGACAGATATTGTCGTATATGTCGGGAATGGAGATGGACTAGGAGAAGTTGTTATTGACGGTTCTCCTGTGGCATCACCAAGAACTTGCTCTCCGCTTTTTGCTATCATAAAATTGCGTTTAAGCGTAACCGCACCTCCGTTTTTATCTTTTGTTGTTATTGTTGCTGTATAAGATCCAATTCCGATTGATTGAGTCGGTAACACACGCCACTCGCCTTTTTCATCAACTAGTGCTCTGTAAGAGAATTGAGGAGATGAGTTGATAAATACAAAGACTTCGTTACCGGCAATTCCCAATCCTTTAAAAAGGGGTTTTCCTGCAGGGATAATGGCATTCTCACGCGGATATGTAATATAGAGTGTGCTTTTTTGAAGCGATGATTGTCCGGTAGTTGCTGATAAAACATCTCCTTTTGCCAATAGATTATATTTTTTACCAAGGATAATTGTCTGGGCAACCGGTGTAATATCGGCAAGCATGCTAATAAGAACAGTGTCGGTTTTTTCTTCACTTATGAAGCGGACTTCTGCTTTAATGCCGTCTGTTAAATCGTGATTAATTTTGCCACTTTTTTTTTCAACAACTATATTAAGTGGGATCAACCATTCTCCTGTCGCTTTTGAAACAGCAAGAAGCGGTACTTTATCTGCAAGTTTCAGAAGTACCAGAATTCCGTCCGCTGCTTTACCGTTTTGTAGAATAATTTTTCCATAAGCCGGGTTCATTGAGTGTTGCTGGATTGATTTTTTGGGTGTCTTAAAATGAAACGCCTGACCTCGGTTACTGCTATACGTACCCCTGTTACTTACTATATAAAAATAATAATCTGTATTTTCTTTTAGATTCTTTAATAGCACATAGTGCTGGGATCTTTTGACGCGGTTATTTGATATGTCTCGCTCATCATATTCAACCAGGCTTATTGCTTGTTTCTCCTCACCGTAAAGAATCCATCCCTGCTCCATTATTTTTGACTGCCAATAAATCCCTGCCTGATTATGTGAAAGGTTAACTATTTCGCGTACAGTTAGTGGATCTTTTATGTTGTTAACCATACTATTACCTTGTTGAAAACGGATTGTTAGGAACATACAAAATACGCTTATTATAAAAATTGTGGAATATAGCACCGGATTGAATTTTTTTTGAGTATACAATTTACTGTAGATCATGATTATTCCTCTTTTTGTTTTAATATCTCAATTATCACTTCGTCCATCTGATAGTCAGGCAACTGAGCCGGTTTTATATCAATCTGCTCATTGATTTTTTGTTGTATATGATAAATATCAATAGTTACCCAAGCAACAATTGTTAGAAAAATAGCATATGATAGAACCAATAATTCTATACGTTTCATAAATAATATCCCTCAAGCTCAATTTGAATATCCAAACCCGCACTTTTTGAACTGCTTTTCTCTGACTTATCAATCGTAATATGTTTAAGTGTTTTGAGTCGCCGTTGCAAGATAAGATTAGTAATAAATTGCCTTGCTTCAGTAAACCCTGTTCGTGTTTGCATATTTACTAAAAGCGTGCCCCTTGTCTTTCTCTTTTCCTTCTCCTTTAAACTCACCTCACTGATATCAACCTGATTTAAAATTATCCCTGATTCAGTTGCCGCTATCTCAATATCCTGCACAAGTTTGTTTATTTGAGGAGATGCGGATATTGACTGATCCAATAAGTATAAATCATTTCTGTTTGTTTCAAGAAAGGTCTGGATATTGATTATTTTTTTTATGACGTTTTCATAACCTTCATCTAAAATGCTAAGTCTGCCTAACTCTTCCTGCAATGAAAACACATTAACCAGATTTGGACGGATTACAAAAAAAATAAAAAAAGAAAATGTCAGAAAAAAAATGATCAAATACGTATAATCCTTTGTTTTATTTGTTACCAAATGTTTTTTTAATATATCCTTTTGCATGTGTCGGTTATTTGGGTATAAAATCTATAAGTTGAAATGGACAGTGAAAAGCATCATCGTCCCGTCTTATACTTCCAAGATCAATTGTTTTAAATGCCTTGTCGGCTTTCAGTTTATCAAGAAATTCTTTTATTACCTGCGGTTGAGAAGTTATCGCTTCAAATTTCAGGCCTTTTTCACTAATATCCAAATGTTCAACTTTCATTTCCGCGGGAAAAACACTTAAAAAATAGCTAAACATTTGATTAAAAGACTCCTGTTTGACAATAATATCCCTAATCTCTCGCGTCTTCATATCTACTGCCTGAGCTTCTTTTAGAAGCGGATTTGATACCTCCACTATCTCTTCTTTCTGTAAAAGCTCATCCCGTAAATCTATCACCTCCTGATCAATTTTAAACCGGTAAAAGAATACAGCAATCACTACAATTTGGGTAATAACGAGGATATACCTCAAATAATGAAGTACAAAATAAAGTATCTTGCCGGACATATCCTTTTCCTTTTCCTGAAGCAGATTTATCTGATATCTCATTTTTTCACTGACGTCAACTTCATAACTCTTGATTTGAGCCTTGCTGCTTTGTTTTTGTGGATTACTTTACGTTTTGCCGCCCTATCTATAAGAGCAACCGCTTTTTTTATTCTTTCCTGTGATCCCTCTTTTCCTTTAAGTTTGTTCACGGATTGCATTGCTTTTTTAATACTATTTTGATATACAAAGTTCTGTTTTGTGCGCTTAACGTCTTTCCGCATTTTTTTCTTTGCTGACTGAATATTAGGCATACAATATCACCTCCTTTATGATTTTAACTATTATTAAATACCCTTTTCATCCTCTTATGTAAGTATATAGCATCAGAAGTTATATGTCATATTCTTTTTCAAATATTTTTTCTCCGTATGAACCGCTGAATTTTAATGTTACTTTTATTTTTCCAATAACGTCATGATAAACGCATTTTCCTGATGAACATGTCCCAAGTGTTATTGTTTTTTCATAACTATCCTTATCTTCGGTCGTAATTATGCCAATAACACCCTGTAAACCCTTTTGCCTTTCTTCATAGGAAAGTTCATAGTCGATTAATTCTGTACCCGGAGGTATACCTGAAATCGTAAGAACAACGTCTTGTTTGCCTTTGGCTGTTGTAAGTTCTACACTGACTGAGGAATCAACAGTCGGGATAACGCCCTCTTCATTGTTTAGAACGCCTCCTATTTGTTTGGTACTGCTTGATCCGGGCTTTTTTGCGAGCACGATGTAGCCGGCAATACTTATAATAATCAAGAGCAGTGTTAGTATAATCAACTTCTTTGGTTGTATTTTTTGTTTGTTTGTATCCATATGTATGATAAATTTATAATTTGTCCTTAATATACGATGCGCTTTCTGAAGTCGCAACTCTCACTTGCCTCATGGTATCCCTTTCTCTTATAGTAATCGTATTATCTTCCAAACTCTGGTAATCAATGGTGAGACAAAAAGGAGTACCGATTTCATCCTGCCTACGGTACATTTTGCCAATATTGCCTGCGTCATCGTACTCAACACTGAATTCTTTACACAGATTTGTATAGATGTTCTTTGCAGCGTTTGCTAATTTTTCATCTTTCTGCAAAGGAAAGACGGCAGCCTTGATCGGCGCAATAGACGGTGGTAACTGAAGGACTACCCTGCTTTTACCGTTACTCAATTCCTCTTTTTTAAAAGCAAAGTCCAGGACCATAAAAACGAGACGGTTTAATCCTACTGAAGTTTCCATTATGTGAGGAACAAACTTTTCTTTGGTCGTCGGATCGGTATAATCTAATTCATGACCGCTGAATTTGGAATGACGAGTTAAATCCCAATCACCCCTCTGGTGCACGCCTTCAATCTCATCAAACCCATTCAAGCTCTTGAAATTGTACTGAATATCGTAGGCGGATTTGGCGTAATGAGCTAATTTATCGTGCTTTTTGAGTCTCAGATTTTCTTTAGATATGCACAAAACGTCAAAATACCACTTCATTCTTTCCTCTATCCAGTAATCAAACTTTTGGGCCATATCTCTGGGATGAACAAAATACTGCAATTCCATTTGTTCAAATTCTCGGGTACGAAAAATAAACTGTCTCGCAACAATTTCATTTCTAAACGCTTTTCCGACTTGAGCAATCCCAAACGGAAGTTTTACCCTCATTGAATCCAGAATATTTTTAAAATTCAGATAAATACCCTGGCATGTTTCTCCACGAGCATATACCACATCCTCCTCCTTCATATCTTTAAGTGCTCCGACTGGTGAACCAAAATTTGTCCTTACCAAAAGATTAAAATCACGTGCCTCAGTCATATCCGTACTCCCGCATTTGTCGCAATGTAGCTTTCCCTTAGCAGAGAGCTCGGATAGTGTTTTATTTATTTCTTCAACTGACACTCTATCAAAATCATATCCGTATTTCTTGAGCATATGATCCGCGCGTATACGATTATTACACACTCTACAGTCTATCTGAGGATCACTAAAGCTTTCCACATGACCGCTTGCCTTCCAAGTAGTCGGGTGCATGAATATACCCGAATCAAGCCCGATAACATCCTGCCGATACTGGACCATATTTTTCCACCATGCATCCTGTATGTTGTTTTTTAATAACACTCCATATGGACCGTAATCATATACGGCAGCCATTCCTCCGTAAATCTCTGATGAGGGATAGATAAAACCTCTTCTTTTACACAGGGCAATAATGTCTTCCATCATCTCATTATATAATAAAGGGGGGGATTTTTTTTCCTATAATTTCTTCAATTTTTCTTATTATATCGGGCATAGTTTCCGGTTTGTTTCCATAGCCGAAATAATCAAGAAGTACTCGGCAGTATCCGGTCATTTTTTTTTCGGAAAAATCATCTTTTGAAAGCTCAACAAGAAATTTTTTCAGTTGATTATATATCGTCAGTTCTCTTTGACGCTCAGAAAGCATTTGATCAAGTAAATAAAGATAGAGGTAAAGATATTTTTGAAGGTGCGCGTGTTTTTTAATGCGTGAAAAAAGTGATATGATGGACGCTTCATGAAGATAATACCTGTCTTTGTACATAGACAAATGCAGATAAACAAGATTACCTGTCATAAGCGAAGGAAGTCTTTTACTCACTATGTTTCTTACACCTTTGGCAACGGCAAAAACCTTACCTTCCTCGCGGGTAAAAAAAACAATCATCATGTCCTTATTGAGAATCTGTTTTTTTTTAAGGACAATCGCTTCGGTTTTTAAATACCTCTGCATAGATTACTGCTTTTTTATCTCTAAATCCTTTACTTGTTCTCCTGTATAGAGGGTGTTTCCGTTAAGCTCGACTCTCAATTTTTGACTGATAACCCCAGGTTGCTTTTGTACATATACACGATAATTACCTGAGTCAATCGAAGCAGGAAGTGTATAGGTTACGATAATTTTTGCCATACCTTCTGTCGGTACTTCCAAAAATCCTTCAAATACTGTCTTTCCAAACTCGTCATAGGTTTTTACCTTTTTTGTCGAACCTTTAAACTCTATAAGCTTCGAGCCTGCCGGAACATAAACTCGCACCCAGTTACGCAGAACCGCGTTCAGACAAAGAATCCTCTCCTGGTGCCTGTTGCAATTTGATGCTGGCGCGGGATTCTTGTATTCAACTGTCACTTCTTTTTGTAGGGTTCCTTTTTGATCTACGGCTTTAGTCGTAATCGTCTCCGTCACAAACAGATTTGATTTTGCACCTGCAAAATTCACATTATTTACGTGAAGATAATCACCATTATAATCGCGGATTCTTCCTGCAAAATTCAATTTTTCTATAGACTGCTGTATAGTCTCATCGGTAAAATACAAAAGAAGGTGTTTTTCCTCAAGGTTTTTAAACATCATCTGCACCAGCGTCCCCCAGTACTTTGAGGGTGAAAAGCCAATAGCTTTATAGAATAATTCGTACATCAAGCTTCCTAAGATACCTTTTCTGTTTTCTTTCTGATATCCTACTTCCTCACCTACAATATTGAAAAGTTTCCATAAAACCTGCGGACAGTCGCAATTTTTATCAATTGTTGCTGAAAAGTTTACTCCATTTGCCTGTGTGTCACCAAAGATTGTAAGCATATCAACAAGTATTTTTGAGTCCAGAAAAATAATACCGTCATAATCAACCCGTGCACCGCTTCTTTTATAAAGGCTGTTAAATAATTCGACAGACTTAACCAAATCCGGCGATAAATTACTGTCTCTAATCCAGAAAGTTGTCACTCCTTTATGATAGGTTGATATTTCTTTGGGAAGTGGTGGCCGGTCGTTTATCGTGGCATCCAGTGCATATATATCCTCAGATCGGTCAATAGATATCTTTCCCTCTTTTATTTTAAAAACGGCAAAAGCTGTCAAAAATCCGCCCGTTGCTCTTCTTTCCTTATCGTTCTGAAAGAGAAGTAGGTATGTTTTTTCTTTCTTTGAACCGAAAATTGAGGGTATGTTTTTGAGTAATGGTTTTGCATCAACAAATAGTGACGCCATGCCGACAAACTGCTGTTTTAGATTGTTAATAGGGGCTCTTATTTCGGTATTACCAATTTTCTCAGGGTAACGGGATGCATCTATGTTGTTTATTTTTACTTCTGCTTTATGGATGTTATCAGATATCGTATCGATTCTTGTCAGAACCTTGTCAAGAGTTAAAATAGCTGTCTGCAGTCTACCTTCCGTTGACTTTTCCACAAAAGAACCCTCGCCTTTTTTGAATCCAATAAGATCTGCATAAGGAGTTATAGCAATAAGAGACTCATTGCCCGCCTGCACCAAATATGTACCGGCCTCAACGCCGTTTTTGAAGTCCGAAACATACGGTATAAAAGATGCCCAGTAAACTGATTGTGCTTCTTTCTCAAAATCGGCATATATCTTCGTGAATTGCTTCATTTTGATATTTAAAAGGTCAATGTCGTTTTGGGCAAAAACCTGCTTCATTTCCTGTCCTGCGGCTAATACAGCGTCACCCTTTGCCTTGATCCTGACAACAGGAGAATATATACCGAAATAGAATGCAATTGAGAGTATAAGGATAAGTACAATTGAAAAAACAATTACACTTTTGTTTCGAGCTCTTCGTAAACGCATCATATAAAACTATAATTTGTAAATTAGATCGCACCTCTTCCTGTTATCATGACCAGAGGTGTTTTGATAATAATCTTCAAATCTTCTGTCAATGATATATTATCCACATAACAGGCGTCAATTGCAATACGTTTGTCAAAGTTTATCTCTGATCTGCCGGAAACCTGCCACAAACCAGTGATACCCGGCTTTACCGATAAGGCGCTATGGACGTATTTTTTAGTCTTAGGATGTTCTTCCTGTTGATTTTCCAACTCATCAGGATAATAGGCTCTTGGACCAACAAGACTCATATCACCTTTCAATACATTAAGTATTTGCGGTATCTCGTCCAACGAATGTTTTCTTATGAATTTTCCGACTTTTGTTATCCTGGGATCGTTTTTTAGTTTGTAGCTGCCTTTTTTGTATTCCTGATACAGTTGCCTGAACCGTTCATCCGTACGAAGTAACACGTGGGCATTTTCTATCATTGACCTGAACTTATACATCTTAAATTTTTTTCCCCCTTGCCCGACACGTTCAGGAACATCGGCAAACACTGGCCCTTTTGAATCTAGTTTTATTGCAATAGCAACAAGCAGACATACTGGTAGAAAAAGAGGTAGAAGAAATAAAGCCGCAACCGCATCAAATATTCTCTTAAAATAGGTCTTATACATATCAGATTAGATCTTCATGTTCGGTACCTTCGAAATTTTCAACAAGTTTTTTTATTTTGGATACAGATGTTTTTTTTGTAATAAGAATCACATCTTGTGTATTTACAATCACGTGTTCATCAAGATCAACTCCGACGATAAGTTTCTTGACGTCATAATTATAAATAAGCGAATCCCTTACATGCTCCAGATAAACTTTGCCGCGTATGATATTTTCATAAGGATACTGTTCAAGCGCTTCTTTAAGAGCTTCCCACGCTCCAATGTCACTCCATCCTATATCCTCAACAATAACAAGGGCATTTTTTTTATCCAGATTTTCAAGTATTGCATTATCAAAATTGATGCTCTCGACTTTTCCGTATATTTTTTTTAAAACAGCTTCATAATCTTTTTTCCCTACATGCGATAGTATGATTTCCGTGTTATTGTATATGTTTGGTGCAAACCGCTTAAACGTATCATAAATAAAGGAGGGTGTACTTACAAAATAACCTAAATTCCATGCATATTTCTCCGATTTGAAATATTTTTTTGCCGTAAGACTGTCAGGTCTGTATTTGAAACCTTCAAAAGCATGCAGGTCAAATCTGTTGACATTGCCTATTTTTGCTCCAAGATGAATATATCCAAGATTGGTGCTTTCATAGCGTGGTTTGTGTGCTATGAAAATAATTTTATCCTGATGTTTACTTATATAATGTCCCGACTGAAAAAGAATCTTTTTAAATAATGAAACCTGCTTTACAAGGTGGTCGCTCCACAGAATTGCAACAGGCTCATGCGCATACTTTTTTTTCAGTGTACCCATCACTAAAACAATTGCGGGACCGACGTCTTTTTTTTCCGGTTCAAAAAAATAGTTTGATTGAGGAATTTTTGGCAGTTGTTTTTGGACTATATCCTTATAAAGGATGTTTGTTGAAATAAAAATATCCTCATACGAAAATTCGGGTAATAACCGTTCGACTGATAATTGAAGTGTGGATTTGTCACCAATCATCTTTTCAAACTGTTTTGGTGACTTTTTCCGCGATAAAGGCCAAAGTCTCGTTCCTGCACCTCCTGCAAAAATGACTACTTTCATATTGGTTATAAGACATGCATGCTTATGTCTTTTGACTGTACTAAATTAATAATGTTCTTTTCTATTGCGCCCAAAAATTTCTCTTTTGAGAATCTTTCCAAATGACTATGGCCGATTTTCTTCATATCGTGCTTAAGATTGTATGATATTTTCTCAAATCTTTCAAGTGCCCTATCAAGTGATGAAGAGGTCTGCGCAGTAAAAAAGATGCCTGTTTTGCGATCCTTAACCGTCTCCTGTGCTCCCCCTGCCTTATAGGCTATTACCGGACAATCAAAATACTGCGCTTCAAGTGCGGTATAACCAAAGTCTTCATTCTGGGGCATAATAAGAGCTTCAGCATTTTGATAAAGAAATGCCAAGTCATGGTCCGGAATATCCTGCATAAATATTATGTTTTTTGTTTTCGCCCTTTTTTTAAATATTTCAAGTAACGAACCCTTGCCAACAATAACAACATGTCTGCGATCACACTCTACAAACAAATCTATCACAACATCTATCTTTTTGTATGGCTCCAAACGTGAAACCACCAAAAAGTACTTTTTGCCTCCAAAGGGATGTTTTTGTTTGTTATTACCTATCTTCATTTTTTTTATCTTACCCCAATGCTCCATATCAAATGGTGGATACATAACTTCTGACCGTATTCCATAAAATTCCAGACATCTTTTTTTTATTTCTTTGGAAATGGAAAGAATCACATCAGGCCTTCTGCTTACTATTTTATCCCACTTTTTTAAATAAGAGAAAATAAATCTACTTAGTTTTCTTGTCATACTATTTATATATGTTTCCGGATAAAGCCAGAAATACCTTGTCGGCGTAAGAAGAATACACATATGAAGAGTGTCAGGTTTGGTCACCACAGATTTTGCAAATGATGAGGTTACCGAAATCACAAGATCATAAGGTGATAAATCAAACGACTCAAATGCAAAAGGATAGAGAATGACTGATAAAAGTCTACTTTTTTTTATAAAAGTTGGCAGACGCTGTATAAAAGAATTATGAATACTCAATGTCTTTGCCCATGGTGCGGATCTTAGATCCGTATAAGAGGTAAAAAAAACCGCATTGGGAAATCTTTCATGAAGAACAAGCAAGAGTCTTTCTACTCCTCCCCATTTATCCAGCCAATCATATATTATTGCAATTTTTTTTTCTTTAAACATCATATCTCTGTTTCAATACTTGTTTATATATGGATAATGTGTTTTGGGACATTGACTTAAAGGAAAAGGTTTGTTCAAGCCCATCGTGTTGGAATTTTGTGGGATTTTCAATGAATGTCTGTATTTTTTTTCTTATATCATTGATGTTATAGGGATCAAACATAGTATAATCGTCTCCCAATACCTCTTGAATTACCGGAATGGAAGATGCAATAATAGGCAATCGAAAGTATGCCGCTTCGATAAGTGGCAAACCAAAACCTTCGGAAAGCGAAGGATGAATAAGGGCTCGTGCTCTGTTGTAGAAAAAAACCAAATCATTGAAAGTGGGATCATGATAGAATAGTATGTTTTGCTCAAGATGCAGCGTTTCAGAAAGTTTTTTAAGTTTTTGGGTAAAAAAGTCATTAGGACCAACCAGTATAAGATTTTGTCTTCTTTTGATTCCGGCAAAAGCATAAATAAGTCTCTCAAGGTTTTTGTGCGGGTAACAATTTCCAATATATAAAAAGAACGGTTTATCATACACTCGGCGCAGGTGCTTTGATTCTGAAGCCTGCTTAAGTTCATAACCGACACCTTCATATAAAGGATGCGTCTTTTTTTCAACAGCTTTACCGAAATACGAAATTAGCTGCTTTTTAACCGTTTTTGTAGGTGTAATTATGGCACTTGCTCTAGTTACTTGAGACCTGAATATGTATTTGAAAACCGCATGTTTGAAAGCATATTGAATGCGGCTTTTGGTTGATGCTTTACCTGTACGATAAAGGAGTGGTGTAAGATCATGAATTGTTGCAACAAAGGTACGCTTATATAAAACAGGATAACCAAAATACGTAAAATGCATCAAATCTAAATTGTCTTTTGAAACTATATGAAAAAAACAGGTCTGTTCAGATAGAGTATGCCATTTATACGGAGCTTCGCGTACAACTACTTTGTCCGATTGATTTTGTATTTTTTTTTTATCCTCGGGTAATACGTAAAGATACAATAAGTAATCTGGGGGGATAATTCGTGAGAGTTCAAAAATATAATTCCTAAGATATGTACCTACACCGGTTTGCGAATATAGCCTCGCATCAATTCCTATTTTAATCATTTGAATTTATCCATAAAATTTATCATAAAATATACAAACCTATTTACAAAACCGGGGTATTGATCTTTATAGTGTTTCTTATAAAACATGGACATGGCATTATAAAAATGTTTTCGAGTCTGTATTTGACGCTTTCTATTATGTATACTTCTTAAACCGCTTTGGTATTTTGCATGAAGCACACGATAAAGTGGATAATAGATGATTTTATAACCAAGCTTTTTTATTCGGTAAGACAAATCAAGATCTTCTCCATACATAAAGAAGTCAGTATCAAATCCGCGTACCTTCTTCATGATACTCCTGCGGGTTAAATAAAAAGCACCTGTTGGAGAGTCAATCTCATGTACTGAATTAATGTCCATATGCTTCAAATGGTATCCTCCAAATATCCGGTTAAACAAGGGAAGACGGGAAAACGACCTTTCAAGACCTAAAAAGTAACAAAAAGAGCGCCAAAGAGTGGGAAATCCTCTATGTGAAGCAGGATCAATTGATCCGTCAGAGAGCTCTACTCTTACAGTCAACGCTCCTACAGAATCGTGCAATTTCATGTATGTGATAAGGTCTGCAAAATCAAGGTCAATGTCAATAAAAACATCCGAGTTGAGGAACAAAATAAAGTCAGCTACCGCAATATCCAAGCCTTGGTTATTTGCTTTTCCATAACCATAATTTGTTGAATTAAAGATCTTTTTAATGAAGGGTGTATTGATCTGCTGCAGCATTGATACTGAGCCGTCCGTTGAGCCGTTATCAATGATTACGATCTCATAAGAAAGCTTGGATTTTTCACATGCGGCTACAACGGCACAAATACAATGTTTTGTAATATCACAGGTGTTATATGAAGGTATGATGACTGATAAGTCTTTCATGCGTATCTTATTATATACTATTCCGGTCAGAGAGCCTTTTATCGCTTTGGAGATTGTTTCACTCTTCTTGCCTTTCCTCCTGTACCTACTTTTCGTCTTTCCCTTGTACGTGAATCTCGGGTAAGAAGACCTGCTTTTTTAAGAATCGGTCGTAATGTTTCCTTGTCTGTTTTTTCAATAGCACGTGCCAAACCGTGGATAATCGCACCAAGCTGTCCTTTTTTACCTCCCCCATGGACAAGAATGGATACGGCAAATCTGTTTTCTGTATCAGTGAGTTTGAGCGGTAAAAGATATTGATTTTTTTCGTTCAAGGATGGAAATATTATGTCTGCGGGTTTTCCGTTAACCTGTATCTCACCTTGTTTGATCTTTACATTCTGTACGACAGCTGTCTTATCTTTTTGTGTTATATAGAGTCTGACGCGTGCCACAGCTTGTCTTCTTCTGCCTACTGACTCATAATATTGGATGTTCTTTGTTTTTTTAACCATTTATATCAAATCAATTAATAACTCATTTTTTCCCGAATTTATGGGTATATGCGTGCTTTTCATCCGGATAAATAAACAAGCGCGCTAGTCTTCTAGCTCGCAGTTTGTTTTTCGGGAGCATTCCTGCCACAGCTTCTTTCATAATCCTTGTTGGATTTCTTTTTATCAACTCTTTTGCGCTGGTTTTTTTTAAGCCACCAGGATAACCTGAATAGCGTGAATAGATTTTTTCTTCTCCTTTTTTTCCACTAAACTTTACAAGTGCCGCATTGATAACTACAACATGATCGCCTGCATCAAGATAAGGTGCATACATAACTTTACCCTTCCCTTGAAGGAGCATGGCAATATGAGGAGCAATCCTCCCAACAATCTTGCTTTTCACATCAATGAGATGCCATTTTCTTTCAACCGAATGTATTGAAGTTGGTTTTGTACTTTTTGTTAGAGTTACCATCCTGACATTGTATTAATTTGTATCTTTTTGCTTCAGATCTTCTTTTGTTGTTTTTTGTTTTGGTGTTTTTTTCTTAGGCTCTTCTAAAACTACAGGATATGCCCATTCCAAACGTGCCACTTCAGCTCCATCAGTTGATCGTCTTCCAAGAAATATAAGACGTGTATAGCCGCTCTCAACTTTTTGGAGTAAGGGTGCTATCTGGGATAAAAGCAGTGTTGCCACCTTCATGGTTGTAATGTGCTTAAGAATAAAATTCCTATCTGCTTCACTATTTTTTTTTGCTTTTGTAACAAGCTTTTCTACAATTGATTGGGCTGCTTTTGCTTTGTTTTTTGTTGTCTCCATTTTACCATGCGTCAGAAAGTTTGAGGCAAGCTTGCGCATAAGCATTTTATTTGCATCTTTTCCTCCCCTGAATTTTATTTTATGACCTCTGTTTTTCATATAATTAGTTCCATTCCACTCCCAATTTATTCAGTTCGTCCTTAATTAATTCAATTGATTTTTTTCCAAGCCCCTTAAATACGACAAGCTTGTCTTCACCAATCTTGATAAGGTCCGCAACCGTCTCAATATTCTCCCTAAGGAGTGCGTTTACAACCCTTGATGGAAGATTTAATTCATCTATGATAAGATCGTAAAATTTCTTATCAATCTCAGACGCCGTACCCGTCGCTTTAGTCTCTCCTGGTGTTGCACTCTCAGTCACACTTTCAATTGCAAGAACATGGTTGAACTGTTCGGCCAGTGTCTTGGCTGCTTGTCTTAGGGCATCCTCAGGTGTAATACTGCCATCGGTCCAAAGATCCAAAATAAGTCTCTCAAAATCAGTTTTTCTTCCAACCCGAGCGCCTTCCAGTTTGAAATTAACCTTTCTTATGGGTGAAAAAGATGCGTCAACGGATATATATTCAAATTCCTTTGTCTGTTGTTCTTCCGCCAAAATGTACCCATACCCATCCTCAACTAAAGCCTCGATCTCAAGCTTTCCCTTCACATCGGTAATTTCAGCAATATAAAGATTTTCATCAACCGGTTTTACCTCGCCTTCAATATCTTTAGCATACACTTTTCCTATACCCTTTTTAGAAAGTGCTATTTTAAAAGTGCCTTCACCGCCTGTTTTAAACTTTATCTGTTTTAGATTTAGGACAATCTCAAGCGCAGTTTCTTTTACTCCCTTTATTGAACTGAAAAGATGAGGCACATCTTCAATCTTGACTGCAACAATTGCGGTTCCTTTTAAAGAAGAAAGAAGCGTTCTTCTTAATGAATTTCCTATTGTTTGACCGAAACTCTGATAAAGAGGCTCAAAAACAAACTGAGCATAACTCTCTGAAGATTCTAATTTTTTTGTTGTGAAGTTTGGGATAAGCATAATATTAATAAATTAATAAATAAAAATAAATTAGCGCGAGTAATATTCAATTACTAACCGCAGAATAATTTGTTTTTCAATCAAATCAGACTCTGGCTCAGATATCAGTTTACCTACCGTTGCCTTTTTTTCAAGCCACTTAGGTATCATCATATCTTTGTTTGCCATTGCTCTCTCAATTGCAGGTATTTTCTGACTGTCTTCTTTTGCAAAAGATATCAAGTCTTCAACAGCAATCAGCATTGAAGGAATGCTTGCGACTTTACCGTTAACCTTAATGTGTTTATGCGTAATGAGTTGCCGCGCAGCAGCCCGTGTAGGTGCAAAACCAAGACGAAACAAAACATTATCAAGCCTTTTCTCAAGAAACTGGGACATAAAAAAAGCGGTATTTCCTGTTTTTTTGACCGCCATGTTAAAATACCTTTTTAACTGCTTGGCTGATAAGCCAAAGGTATATTTTAATTTTTGTGTTTCTCGTAGCTGTCTTCCTCTCTCTGAAAGCTTTTTTATCCTTCGTCCGGCCCCGTGCTGACCGGGCGGAATGTTCACCTTCTTTAATAGATTGGCATGAGCTTTTGTTCCTGGTGTTTTAAGACCAAGATCAACTCCTTCCCTTCGTGCTATTCTGTTTTTTGGTCCAATATATCGCATAAAATTCTGTAAATAGTAACTTGCTTTAAACTCTTCTTATTTTAGGCGGCCTTACTCCGTTATGCGGAACCGGTGTAATGTCCATAATTACATCAACTTCAAGGCTTGAACCTTTAATCGTACGCAAAGATGCCTCTCTTCCCGGACCTATTCCTTTTACAAAAACCGTCGCTTTTCTCATCCCGTACTCAAGCATTGCCCGCTTTATGACCGATTCAGTCGTAACAGACGCAGCATAAGGAGTAGATTTTCTTGCGCCGGTAAAACCATGCATACCGCTTGAACCGACAATAAGCGTTTTTCCACCTTCATCTGAGATTGTTATCAGGGTATTGTTGAAAGTTGAAGTAATGTAAATATTACCGCTTTCAACAATCCGGGTATTTTGCTTTTTTTTTGTTGCCATATATATTGACTAATTGATTATTTTGAGGTCTTGGCTGCAACAGCAGACTGGGTCTTTTGCTGATCCAATTTTGCCCAGACCTCTTTTTTCAAAGCTCCAACTGTTTTTCTTTTGCCTTTTTTAGTACGTGAATTTGATTTTGTTCGCTGTCCGCGTACCGGTAAACCCCTTACATGTCTCGTACCGCGATACGATGCGATTTCTTTAAGTCTTTTTATATCTCCTGTCAGTTCTTCACGTAAATCGCCCTCAACCTTATAATTCTTTTCAATGACAGAGGTAAGTTTACGGATATCCTCTTCCTTAAGAGCCGACAACTTGACATGCCCATCGATTCCTGCCATAGTGCAGATTTTTTCAGCTGTTTTCCAACCAATGCCATACACTCTGGTTAAAGCATATTCAATTCTATTGTTATCAGGTATTATCAATCCAAATAGTCTCATTTTCTTAAATTAATTTTACTATAAATTATCCCTGCCTTTGCTTATGACGGGGATTGGCGCATATAATATATAACTTGCCTTTTCTTTTTACTATTTTACATTTCGGACATATTTTTTTAATAGACGACTGTATATTCATATTGATTACATTCTGTAAACTATTCTTCCTCTGTTTATATCATAAGGTGTTATTTCAGCACGTACCTTATCACCGGGCAGGATTTTGATATAATTCTTTCTCATCTTGCCTGAAAGGTAGCATAATACGATCTTTTCTGAGTTAAATAATTTTACCCGAAAAAGAGTATTAGGAAGGTTCTCAACAACTTCCCCTTCAACAACAACCACATTATCTTTCATAAAGATATAATTGTATCATAAAATTACGTTAAAATAAACGTATTTTTATCCGTTATAGCAATCGTATGTTCAAAACAGGCTGACAGGCTTTTATCTTTGCTAACAATTGACCACTGATTTCCGGATTCATAAGCAATTTTTTTTGTTCCCATCGAATAAATAACTTCAATGGCTATTACAAGTCCGGGTGCAATTTTTAAGGTTGTCTCAATTGGTGTATCAACAAAACCGGGAATAAAAGGATCTTCATGCAATTCCCTTCCAATACCGTGTCCTGTCAATTGTTCCATGATATAGTATCCATGCTTTGTTATTTCACTTTCTATCGTTTGTGATATCTGCCCTAGATAATTACCTGCTTTTGCCTGTCCAATGGCCTTTTCAAGCGTATTACTGCCGACTCTGCAGAATGAATCTATAGACTTGCTTCCAGCGCCACCTACGATAAAAGTGGTTGCATAATCGGTATGCATTCCTTTGTAATATGCACCTATATCAATTGTCAAAAGATCTCCTTTTTTGAGCGCTCTATTGCTTGGCGGTGTATGTACAACCTGCTCGTTTATACATGAACATATTGTCCATTGGTATCCTTTGACTTTATTAAATGATGGCTCTGCTCCCTGTACAGTAATCAATTCTTCAGCTTTCTTGTCAAGCTCTTCTGTTGTTATACCGGGGACGGCTTTCGGTAGAAGTTCTGCAACTGCTCTTTTTAGTATGCTTCCGCATTTCTTCATTATTTCAATTTCCTGTACGGTTTTATAGTGAATCATTGTTGTCGATTTTCATGAAAAATAAACCTGACGATATACTTCTTCCAGCTTGTCATGAAAATCGTCCATTGAAAAATTGTTTTTTATAAGAAAATCAGCATATGCGATTGTTGGTCCCATATTTGTACCTATCAATTCATTTATATCCCGATCCTCACCAAACAACCTTGCGCGGTATTTTCTCTTTGATGAACGATCATAACGTGTGTGCTTATCTGCATGAAGGGCTAGTATATAAATATGTATTTTTTTATAACTCTTCTTTAGATACAGATATTCTTCCCACGAACGCATTCCGTCGATCACAATAATATTATTTTTTTCCAGTGCGGCATCAAGCTTTTCTTTATTTAAAACAGCTAAAGCTTCTTTTCCGTACTTTTGTCTTAAATCTTCCCTTACTTTTTTATGTACAGCCTCCGTATGACCAAGTTTCTGTTCGGTTATATAATCATTTATCCTCTTTCCAAATGAAATAACAGGAAGCTTCTTTTTGGTAAAAAAAGCTGCAGCTTCGCTTTTTCCGGCTCCAGGTAGACCAACAATCGCAATTATCGCCTTTTTTTTCTGCTTCCATTCTCGCAGCTGATTTTTTACCAGCTGTTTTCCTAAATTTTCAAGTATTTCCTTGTTTACTTCACGGATCGTTTTGGTCCCGTCAAGCTCAATAAGTTTCCCTTGATTCCTGTAGTATTCTATTACAGGTTTAGTATATTTATGAAACATCTCGATCCGTTTTTTCAATGCTGAGAGGGTTTCATCTGCCCTTTCTTGATGCCGGTTCATAAGACGCCAAAGAGCTTCCTTATCAGGGATCTCCAGATATATGACCTTATCTACATTATTTATAAATTCCTCTGCCTGTCTCAAGGTTCGAGGAAAACCGTCAAGTATATATCCCCTTTTGTATTCAGGTCTCGATAAATAACTATGTACAATCTCAATGGTTTTATCGTCAGGAACAAGAATGCCGGCGTTTATTGTCTCTTTTACATATCTTCCCAATGCTGTTTTTTCTTTTGCTATCTCTCTAAAAATATGTCCGGTAGACAAATAGGGAATCTTAAAAAGACGCGATACGATATTTCCCTGTGTTGACTTACCTGAACCTTGAATACCTATAAGAACTAGCTTCATAATGAATGTTCCTTCAAATTAGTCTAATTTTTTAATTTCTTTATGGATCGTATGCTTTCTGCACTTATTACAGTATTTTTTAAGCTTTATCGCTGTTGGTGTATTCACCTTATTCTTTTCAACAACGTAATTTTGCTTACTGCAAATCTCACACGTCAGTCCAATAAGAATCCGTGATCCCTTTTTAGCCATATAAAAACTGAAAATGATAATAGTTATCGAGCAAATCTATCATAGCTTTTCATCACAAGTTGTGCCTCCATAGTTTTAAACGTCTCAAGTATAACGGACACAACGATAAGAATACCTGTCCCACCGATAACCAATCCATCCATACCAGTTATTTTAGATACCAATGCAGGTAAAATCGCAATCAAACCCAGAAATAGAGCTCCTACGCTTGTTATCTTATATACGATTTTTTCAAGAAATTGCTTTGTTGCGGGCCCTGGTCGTATCCCGGGAATAAAACCACCGTGTTTTTGTATTTCGTCCGCAATTTTTTGGGGATTAAATACAATAACTGTATAGAAAAAGGTAAAAGCTATCACAAGTATAAAGTAGAAGAAATTATAGAAAAAGCCCGAAGGATTAAATGCATTACTTAAAAATGTTGCGATAGAGGAAACAAAAGGATTTTTAACATACCGCAGGAAATTTCCGACAAGCTGTGGCATTAGAACAAATGATACCGCAAAAATGATCGGTATTACACCTGCCTGATTTAATTTAAGAGGTAAGTAATTTGTTGCACCCTGATAAACACGATTGCCTTTTATACGTTTTGCGTAATAGACCGGTATCCTCCGGACTGCTTCATTTACAAATACAACAGTTGCAATAACTAGAACCGACAGGAATGTAAAAACACCTAGATTAAAAACAAGCTCCTGATTTATGGTCATGGCTGTTCTTCCCAATACGACAGGCAATCTTCCGACAATTCCGACAAAAATCAAAAGGGAAACACCGTTGCCCAGTCCAAACTCTGATATTAATTCTCCAAACCATACGAGTATAAAAGTACCGGCAACAAGAGTAAAGATAAAAGAAAAAAATTCCAAAGGTGACAAAGCTCCTATAACTTGCTGGTTTTTCAAAAGCATAAAAATGCCGATTGCTTGTACTATTGTCAGAGGAACGGTAAGAAAACGCGTATACTGGTTCATTTTAAATCTTCCGTATTCACCTTCTTTGGTCAATTGTTCAAGCTGAGGAATCACTGCAGAAAGAAGTTGTAATATAATTGAAGCATTGATGTATGGGTTTAAACCCAGTGCCATCACCGAAAAATTTATAAGTGTTCCACCGGAAAACATATCAAGAAGCGATAAAAATTGATTTTGCGAAAAAAGAACTTTAAGTCTGTCAAGATCAATCACCGAAACCGGTAGAAACGCAAAAACACGAAAAAAAAGGAAAACAGCAAGTGTAAAAATTGTTTTCTTTTTAAGCTGCGGATCGCGTAGAAGCAACTGTAGTTTTTCCTTTATTTCCTTCATATCTTCTCAACGGTTCCGCCGGATGCCTTCACCAGGCGCTCTGCAGATTGTGAAACTGATAATTTAACGGTTACTTTCCTTTCCAGTTTTCCTTTTACGATAAGTTTTACTTTTGGATATGCTGCTCTTTTATCTATCAAACCGGCCTCTTTCAGTTTTTGTATATCCACTACATCCCCATCTGCAAACCGATTTAAATCTTTGGTATATATCACAAATATGTTCTGTTTTCTTGATTTATTTCTTCCTTTCCCTCTCAGAAGAGGAAAACGTTTAGTCAATCTTCCCTGCCCTCCTTCAAATCCTAAAGGTATGTTTTCCCGTGCTTTTTGATGACGGGTTGTGCCGCGACCTGATTTTGCTCCCCGTCCGCTTCCAAGACCTCTTCCTACTCTTTTCTTTTTTTTCCTGACAATTGATGGAAGTTGCGATAAATAATTATCCATTTTCTTGTTTATTACTAACTGGTAAGTTTCTTGCTTTAAGCATCTTCAGTGCTCTCATTACAAGATAGGTATTCACAATCTTATTTCGAGAACCAATAATTTTACCTGATGCATTATGTATGCCTGCCAGATCAAACACCACACGCGCAACACTGCCTATTTTCAATCCAGTTCCTTCGGGCGCAGGCTTTAGAAGAATGAGTCCTGCTTTGAATTTCAGTTTTACTTCGTGAGGAATGGTTGATTTATATAACGGTACGGTTATCATTGTTTTTTTTGCTTTAAGCAGTGCTTTTTTAATAGCTTGAGGTACTTCAAGACCTCGTCCCAAAGCTACACCAACGTTTCCTTTTCCATTTCCGACCACAACCAATGCAGAGAATGTCACATAATTTCCACCTGTCGTTTTTTTTGTCACACGTCGAATTGCTAATATACGTTCCTCCAACTTTATTTCTTCTTTTGTTTCATTCATATACAACTTTTTTAATATATTAAATCAAATCTGCATGCCGGCTTCTCTCAAGCCTTCGGCAACTTGTTTAACTCTTCCTAAATACGCATATGCACCGCGATCAAATATTGCTTTTGCAATTTTCTTCTCTTTTAAAAGAGTACCAAGCCCTATACCAACTTGCTTTGCGGCCTCTGATTTCTTCATCTTTCCTTGTGCTTGTATTTTTTGTGCCGAATAGGAGCACAAAGTAATACGTTTCTCATCGTCTATAGCCTGAGCATATATGTATTTGCTCGATCTGAAAATTGTGATACGCGGTCTATCCCCAGTTCCTTTCATTTTTCTGCTTACCCTCAATTTTCTTCTCAGTTTTCTATCTGCGGTAATATGTCTCATATTATTATCAGGCTGTTGTTTTAGCTTTTTTGCCCGGTTTAATTCTTAATTTTTCTCCGTCGTATTTAATACCCTTACCTTTGTATGCGTCAGGTTTTTTAAGCATTTTTATTTTATACGCTATCTCACCAACCAGTTGCTTATCTATACCTTTTACACTTATCTTGTTAGATCCTTCAACCGCATATTTAACTCCTTCTTCTTTTTTAAATAGTACCGGATGACTGTATCCAACCTTAAAAACCAAATCCTCTCCTTGCAGCTTGACATTAAATCCTGTTCCCACAACCTCAAGTTTTTTTTCCCATAGCTTTTCCACACCGGAAACTGCATTTGCAAGCAAGCTCCTATAAAGACCATGCAGTGACTTTTGTTGTTTCGAGTCGCTTGACCTCTTGCAAAGGAGTGTGTCGTTTTCCTTTTCCACTGCAATACCACGCGGTAATGAAAAATCAAGCCGTCCTTCTTTTCCTTTAACGCTGATTTTGTTTTCAATAATTTCAACGGTCACCGATTGCGGAATATTAATGGGTTTTTGTCCGATTTTTGACATGTTACCAAAGTGAAAATAATAATTCACCACCAAGTTTGTTTTTTTTTGACTCCTTATCTGTCATTATTCCCTTTGATGTTGATAAAAACGAATACCCGATTCCACCCAAAACAGGCTTTAGTTTCCTATATGTAGCATACATCCTTTTTCCGGGCTTGGAATGTATTACAACTCCTGTTACGGCAGGATCCCCTTCCTTATATAAAAGTTTTGTTGTTATTGTCTTTTTTATATCTCCCGCAACAACAATATCCTCCACATATCCAAGCTTCTTCAATTTTTCCAAAACAGTCAAAGCATATAAGGAATAATGTACCTCCACTGCATTTTTCCTTGACATATACCCGTTTTTTAAGCGTATTATCAAGTCTATAATAGGATCATTCATATATCTAAAGCGTAAATACAATAATTATTAAGTTTTATCCATTGTCTTTTTGGTTATCTTTCCATGCCCCCTGAACGTACGGGTAAATGAAAATTCACCAAGCCTGTGCCCAACCATACTTTCTGTAATCAATACTTCTATATGTTTTCTTCCATTGTGAATGCCGATTTTATGTCCAACAAATTCAGGTGCTATCTGTGATGCTCTTGCCCATGTTTTGATAACCTGTCTCTCAGCACCATCCTTTTGCCGCATTATTTTTTTTAATAGGTTTTTATCAATATATGGACCTTTTTTTAGTGATCTGCTCATAATTTACCAGGAAATTTTTCTAACTCCAGGAATATCTCCTGCTAATGCTCGCTCTCTAAAACAAATTCTGCAAAGTCCGAATCTCCGTATATACGAACGCGCTCTCCCACACGACACACATCTATTTCTATGTCTTACTTCATATTTTTGTTTCTTTTTGAATTTTACTTCATCAGATGTTTTTGCCATATTATTTTTTAAATGGTACTCCTAAGAGCATAAATAATTTTTTTCCGTTTTCCTTGCTTCCTGCTGTCGTAACTATGGTAACCTGCAGGCCTCTTATTTTATCAATCTTATCAAACTCAATTTCCGGAAATATGGTTTGTTCGGTAAAACCTAAATTCAAATTTCCATGCTGATCAACACATGTATCCGATATGCCTCTGAAATCCCTTAATCTGGGCATAACAATTGTAAGAAGCTTCTCAAGAAAATGAAACATATATTCCCCGCGAAGCGTGACTTTAACACCAATAGGTTGCCCCATCCGTATCTTAAATGCAGAAACCGATTTTTTTGCTTTTGTCACAACCGCTTTCTGCCCGGCAATAAGAGATATCTGTTCCTGTATTTTTTCAATGACATTTTTATTAGTTACTGCCTCTCCTGCTCCCACATTTAAGACAATCTTCAGAATCCGGGGAGTTGCCATAGGGTTTGTTATTCCAAGCTCTTTCATGAGCGTTTGCTTAATTTCCTTGTTGTATTGATCTTTAAATGTCATCGTTTTATATAATATTTTTAGATAACGCTTTTACATTTTTTGCATATCCGTGTCTTTTTATTTTTGTCTATCTGGAAACCAACTTTAGATATCTGCTTGCATTTTGGACATATCAGTATCACTTTGCTTATAGCCATTGGTCTTGGTATCTCAACAACTCCACCCTGCGGCATTTTTTCATTTTTTCTAATGTGCTTTTTGTATAGATTGATACCGGGAATCATGACAACGTCTTGTTTTTTATATACTTTTTCCACAACTCCTTCTCTACCCTTATCTTTTCCAACCAGTACCCGAATTTTATCTCCTTTTCTGATTTTCATATTAATAAACTTCCTCTGCCAAACTTGCGATTTTATTGAAACCTGCGTCTTTCACTTCCTTTGCAATAGGACCAAAAATCCTCGTACCCTTGGGGTCTTTTATATCTTTTGCTTGAAGAATAACACATGCATTATCATCAAATCTGATATAGCTTCCATCTTTTCTTCTGTATTCTTTTCGTGCCCGTACGATAACTGCAGAAACCTTCTCTCCTTTTTTAACTTGTCCATAAGGAATGGCTTCTTTTACTGCGACATTGATCACTTCTCCCACATATGCAATCTTTTTGTTGCCACGTGCAGGAACTCCAATCATGCTTACTTTTTTTGCACCGCTGTTGTCTGCAACATTGAGAATCGATCTTAACTGTAACATATATTAGTCAAAATAAATAATCTTATAACTTTTTTCTGACAACAAATCTTTTTTCTTTTGATAATGGTTTTGTTTCTTCAATTTCAACAGCATCGTTTATTTTTATCCCCTTAATGTCATTGTGAGCTTTATATTTTTTATGTCTCACAATTACCTTTAGATAGCGCGGATGACGAAACTTTCTCTCAACCAACACAACAACTGTTTTTTCCATTTTAGTTGAGGTCACTGTTCCTATAAATTTTTTTGCCATATGTGTATTTAAGTAATAGACTTTTCAAGCTTTTCCTTTATTTTTTTTTGTTGTAACAGAGTCAAAAGAACTGCTAATTCCTTCCTTTTTTTTCTCAGAAAATTTGAATCTTTTTGCGGATTTACTTTGTCCTCTATTGTCTTGAGCGCTATTTCGTGTCTTAAAGAAGCAATATCCTTTTCAAGGGACAAAACAGATACGCCACTGACTTTTTTAACTTGTTTTTTCATAGTTCTTTGGATACGAATTTTGCTTTAACTGATAGCTTTGTTCCTGCGCTTTTCAAAACCTGACGAGCTTCTTGTTCGCTTATCCCGTCAATCTCAAACAGTATTCTTCCCGGTACGACTGAAGCTACAAAGTAAGCTACATCACCCTTACCGGCACCCATGGTAACTTCTGGTGGTTTTTTGCTATACGGTTTGTCAGGAAAAATACGAATCCAGAATTTACCATTTTTTCTCGTTGCTCGAGCCATTATCACTCTACATGACTCAATTTCACGATCTTTAATCCAACCGGATGATAACGACTTTAGGCCATAGCTTCCGAATGAGAGGTTTTGGCCTTTTACCGCTACTTTTCTCCATATACCTCTAAACTGCTTTCTATATTTTTGTCTTTTTGGGGATAACATAGGTATTATCTACAAATCCAAACTTTTACTCCGATATATCCAGATTTAGTTAAGGCTGGGTAGCGTGCAAAATCAACATATTCACGGATAGTTGAAGTAGGAATAGTACCTTGAAAATATTTTTCGCGACGGGAAATTTCAGCTCCATTAATTCTACCCCCAATTTGTATCTTAACCCCTTTGGCGCCTGTCTCCATAACACGATTCATTGCTTGGTGAATTACCGGTCTATGAGAAAATCCCCGTATAAGTTTTTCTGCAATTACTTGTGAGACGAAATAAGCGCTCATATAGGGTTTTTTTACCGGTTCTATCTTGAGCTCAATTTTTAATTCCTTATCTTTTTTATTGCTTATTTCCGCGATTATATATTTCTTAACATCCTCAAGACCTTTCCCTCCGCGTCCGATAATCATCCCTGGCTTGACCGAGTAAATGATCGCGGTTATTTTTTTTATTGCCCTCTCAATATCTATCTGTGTTACAGATGCAAAGCTGAATTTTTCCAGTAATTTTTTTCTTATTTGAATATCTGAATTAAGAGTTTCGCGAAACATTTTTTTATTACTAAAATACCATCTGGAATTCCAGTTAAAAACTATACCAATCCTTAAACCTTTTGGATCAACTTTTTGGCCCATTATTTTTTTACTTCCTTTTTCTTTTCGGGAGAATGAGAAGCTGCCCTTCGTTTTCCCGAATCAATTTGTAATCCTTTTTTTGTCTTTTTTTCTGTTTTACCAATCTCTTTTATTTTTGATTTTTCTATGCTCTTTGCTGTGTTTTGCGCTTGTTTTGCTTCCAAGATAATCTTTATATGAGAAAACCTTTTCTTATAGGGTTTTGCAGTTCCTCGACCACCTGGCCTATAGCGTTTTAAAGCATTCCCTTGCTCGATAGTGAAAAGCTTAAATTGTAACAAATCTTCATTCAATTTTAAAGTATATTTGGCATTATCAAGCGCAGACTTTATTGCTTTATAAAGGAGACGGGCTCCTTTTTGAGGAGAGTAATAAAGATGGTTTAATGACTCATAAGGCGTCATCTTCTTTATTTCAGGTAATAGATAGCGCAGTTTCTTCGGGGTTATATGTATGTTTTTCAAATATACTTTTGCTTCCATATTATTTATGTCTTGAAACTATAACAAATTTATTACTCCACTTTCTTTTTGATCTTGTCCTTTTCCCTTTTGCAGCCTTACCCCAAGGTGTTTTCGGATGCATACCCTCGCCTGATTTTCCTTCTCCACCTCCATGCGGATGACTACGTGGATTCTGTGCAACACCACGTACTGATGGACGAATACCCATAAGACGTTTTCTACCAGCCTTACCCAGGATTCTATCTTTATGGGGTATGTTTCCAAGAATACCTATGGTTGCAGAGCATTTTTCATTGAACCTTTTAACCTCTCCAGATGGCAGTTTAATATGAACAAAAGGAGCATCTTTAGCAATAACTAAGGCTGTGTTTCCTGCACCCCGAACCATTTTCCCCCCTTGTCCGGGATGGATTTCAATGTTATGAATCTCAATGCCAATTGGTATGTTTTTTAGAGGTAGGGCGTTTCCTTTTTTTATATCCACACTTTCTCCAGAAACAACAGTGTCCCCGATATGTAACGCATCAGGATGCAGAATATACCGTTTTTCACCATCTTCATATACAACCAAAGCAATATAAACATGTCTGTTTGGGTCATATTCAATTCTCTCAACTTTGGCTGAAACATCATGTTTGTCTCTTTTAAAATCAATTTGGCGATAGTATCTTTTTTGACGACCTCCTTGATGCCTGACTGATACATGGCCATAAGAGTCCCGTCCTGCATGTTTTTTCAGGATGTTTGTCAGACTTTTTTCAGGATCCTGTGTTTTTGGAATACGGGATGTTCTCATACAAAAATCAAACTTGAGGGAAAACAGGAATACTGCCTTCCTTTAATGTAATAAATGCTATTTTACGATCAGACAACTGTTTTGTTACCATACGCTTACCCACTCTCTTCATTTTACCTTTTCGAATGGATATGCGAATATTATCAACTTTTACTTTATACACTGTCTCCAGCACTGTTCGTACTTGATTTTTATTTGCTCTATTATTTACTTGAAATGTATACACTTTTCTTGATGAGGCTTGGGTTGCTTTTTCTGTGAGAACTGGTTTTATAATCACATCTTCAATTTTCATTTTTTGGCGACAATAATGTTTCTAATTCCTTCAATGCATCACCTACAAAAACAATCTTACCTGCTTTTAATATTTCATAAGCGTTTATCGAGTTCACAACAAGGCATGCTGCACCGGACAAATTCGAAACCGACCGGACAAAAGGAGTATTTACTCCACTTGGTAAAACAAAAAGAACCTTCTTACCGATAAATTGCATTTGTTTACAGAAAAGCGACATCGTTTTTGTTTTGGTCTCAATTTGTTTCGGATCCAAATCCAAGCTAATGATACTTGCGGTGTCAAGCTTTAATCGTAATGAACCAAAAAGCGCCAGTTTCTTTTGTTTTTTGTTCATAAGCAATCGGTATGTTTTTGGTTTTGGTCCTCCGACAATTCCTCCGCCTTTAAAGATTGGCGCTTTTTTTGAACCGTGCCGTGCCCGTCCGGTACCTTTTTGTTTATATATTTTTTTTGTTGACCCTCCTACTTCTCCTCTTGTTTTGGTAGAGGCTGTGCCTTGCCTGTCATTTGTCTGATGCATCCTGACATACTGTGCAATTAATTTTGGAGAAACGGATTGAGAAAAAATTTCTGAAGCTACAACATCAGATTTCATCTCTCCTTTTATGCTGTATTGAGGAATACCTGTCTTTTTTGATTCTGCTTTTCCTTTTGTTTCTTTTTTTTGCTGTGCCATAGTAGTAGCCTTAATTATGCATTCGTACTTCTAGTAACCCTTTCATTGATCCCGGGACAAGACCCTTTATTTTGAATCCTGTATCCGTAAGCTCAATAACCCGAAGTCCAAAAACCGTCACACGCTCTCCACCCATCCGTCCAGCCATTCTTTTTCCTTTAAAAACCCTTCCCGGAGTTGTGGTCATACCTATAGATCCAGGCGCCCTCTGTCTGTCTGACTGGCCATGGGTTTTGGAACCTCCTTTAAAACCGTGTCTTTTGACCGCTCCTTGAAATCCTTTACCTTTGGTTGTACCTGAGACTGCAACGTTATTTCCAATTGCAAACATATCCGCTGGTTTTATTTCCTGCCCAACCGTGAATTTTTTTTCTCCAATTTGAACGGTTGTCTTTCCTGATTCCTCGGTAAACTGTACATCTGAGCCATGTTTATCAAGCCTGAATTCACGCAAAAATTGAAGTGGTGTCGTAATACCTGCTTTTTTTATTCTTCCCAGTATCGGCTTTTTTATCTTTCTTACTTTCCTGAATCCAAGCTGGATACTACCATATCCGTCTTTTGAAGGTGTTTTTATGGCGATAATGAAACAAGGGGATGTTTTTATAAACGTAGTCGGAACTCGTTCTCCTTTTTCATCAAATGTTTGTGACTGAATTGACTTTTCTCCAAGAATAAAACCATCCATATCATTAAAATTAACAGTATTAACCAAAAAAATAAGCCCCAGATTGGGGCTTTGTATTTTTTAAGCCTTTTCAATCCGAGATTACTTTTTCTTGCTTATTTCCAATAACAGGAAAAAGAACATGCGAAACACATTATATAATACATACTACAAATGTTCAAGAAGATTCTTTTACATCTTCACTTCTACTTCAACACCTGCCGGCAATTCAAGATGCATTAGAGAATCGATCGTCTGATTTGTGGGATTGATTATATCAATCAATCTTTTATGGGTCTTCAATCCAAAGTGTTCTCTTGCATCCTTATCTACAAACGGGGACTTATTCACAACAAATACTTCGGTTTTTGTTGGTAGTGGAATCGGACCAATAATAGACGCACCTGTCCGTATTGCGGTATCTACAAGCTTTTGACACGTATCATCAATCAATCGATAATCATACGCTTTTAATTTGATCCTGATTCTACCTTTTGGCATACTTTGTAAAAGTGCTTATGTAATATCTAAATTATTTTATGATTTTTGTTATTGCTCCGGCACCGACGGTATGTCCTCCCTCGCGTATCGCAAATTTCTGTCCTTCCTCAAGAGCCATCGGATATATAAGCTTTCCGGTTATTTTGACCGTGTCCCCTGGCATTACCATCTCAACTCCTGCAGGAAGAGTCAACTCACCGGTTACATCTGTTGTCTTGATATAAAACTGAGGCCTGTATCCTTTAAAAAACGGAGTATGACGACCGCCCTCTTCTTTTTTCAAAACATAGATCTGGGCTTCAAATTCGGTGTGTGGAGTTATTGATCCCGGTTTTGCAATAACCTGACCTCTTTGGACATCGGTTTTCTCTATACCTCTCAAAAGTAGTCCCACATTGTCTCCGGCTCGAGCTTCATCCAATGATTTTCTAAACATCTCAACTCCTGTTATGACTGTTTTTTTTGTATCAGTCAATCCGATTATTTCAACTTCCTCATTGACTTTCAAGACTCCTCTTTCTGCTCTTCCGGTCACAACTGTCCCTCTACCCTGGATAGTAAATACATCTTCAATGGGCATAAGGAATGGTTTCTCTGTCTCACGAACCGGTTCCGGAACATAGTCATCAACGGCCTTCATAAGATCTTCAATTGCCTTAACAGATTCTGCATCATCTTGCAGAGCCTTCAGAGCAGATCCCTTAATTACCGGTACTTTGTCTCCTGGGAATCCATACTTTGTCAGAAGATCGCGAACTTCCATCTCAACAAGATCCAATATCTCTTTATCCGCAACCATATCCACTTTATTCAAAAATACAACTATTGCGGGTACGTTTACCTGGTTTGCAAGCAGAATATGTTCTCTTGTCTGAGGCATTGGCCCATCCGGTGCAGAAACAACTAGGATGGCACCATCCATCTGTGCCGCTCCGGTTATCATGTTTTTAATGTAATCTGCATGTCCAGGCGCATCAATATGTGCATAGTGTCTTTTTTCTGTTTCGTATTCTGAGTGATGCAGGTTGATGGTAACTCCGCGTGATCTTTCTTCCGGTGCTTTATCAATATCTTCATATTTTAAAAATTTAGCAAGGCCTTTTTTGGATAAAACGTAGTGAATAGCGGAGGTCGTTGTTGTTTTTCCGTGATCAACGTGTCCAATCGTACCAATATTTAAATGAGGTTTATTCCTTTGAAAAACACCTTCTGCCATAATAAAAAAATAATTATTAATTGAATAGAAAAAATACCAACCGACTAGTTTGATCTTTTCAAACGAAGTTGATTTTTTTTCCTAACTTCTCTATCATAATTGGTATGCAGAGAAAAGTCAAGACCTTTTTGCATGTTTTGGCTGGTAGTATCGTTCCTCAGTCCTCTTATTACGCCAAAGTCCTTAAAACCGGATTTTTTTTCTCCATTGCATATTGTTTTACACTTCTTGGCTTGACAAGTATTATCATAATTACGATTACGATCTATACTGTAAATCAAAGCAGTTCTTCAAAAGTCGAAGCATGTCTTAGTGCTTCGCTTAAAGCCATTCCCACAAACTTTTCATTGCATCTTAAAAACGGTTATATGTCCACGAATCATGATATGCCTTTGTTTATTTGGTTTAGCTGTGAAGATAAAATAAGACTTCTTGCGGTATTAGATGAAAGAGCGAGTGAAAAAAGTATTTATACCTATGGAGCGCATATGCTTTTAACCGGAGCTGAAGCAGTCTTCAGATACCGAAACTATACATATAGTTTGCCGTTCCAGAAACATATGCCTTATAATGTATATCTTAACAAAGACGATATAGTTTCCTATTCTCACAATATATTAAGTATCATAAAAACCTATCTTCCTGTTTTTTTATTTACGTTGACCCTCATAACACCACTTATCATCATAATGATTTATACTGTTACAAGCATCATCTCTGCTTTTTTTGTATTTTTGTTTTATAGGCTTTTTTATAAAAGATATTCAATCAAAAAGATTGTGCAAATTGGCTTTCACTCAGGCACCTTACCGCTCCTGGTATCAATCATATTTGTGGTTTTTCCAATCAATATTATAAATATGCTCTTAACGTTTTTTACGTTATTTTTTGTTTTTCAGCTTGTTGCGGTTTATGAGGCTCATTATACAAATTCCCCCCCTATTCATCATAAACGCAAGCATGTCTTGCGTTAATATATGGAGCTTTAGTCGATTAAAGAATTCGTCACTTTCTTACCATACAGGATGTACAAATCCTAATTGATACGATATGAATACTTCACTCCCTAATCATGTATGATCGGAGTTTACAGTAATGGCACAGAGGATCGTCGCAACGCCTGATGACAAAAGACAAATCTCTGATTTCCCGTGCCACTTTTAGTATGAGTCCCTTCAGATCCTCTGTTTCTTTGTCAGTGATGATAAACCGCTCTGATTGATATCTGCCGCCATCATCCTTCTCAACAAATTCAATCACCCCTTCTTTCATCCTCATTTTCAACTTTCCTTCTTTAAAGTTTTCAAGCAATATTTTATAAAAAACCAATTGACGTTTGTAATCACCGTTACTTGTCTTGATTGTTCCTTCAATATATGGTCTGCTTTTGGGTTTTCCCGTCTTAAAATCATAAACAACAACATCTCCTTTTGTATCCAATCTTTCAATCATATCCAGTTTACCGTTTAAAAAGATATCATCTGTAAAACGTATTCCTTTTATCTCCAACTCACCCTGTATGTTACTCTTCCAAAGAGGAGCTCGTTCTCTTAGATATTCACTTAGGACAGAATCTCCTTTTGCGGCTAATTCTTCCAACTCCGCTTCACTAAGAGGCTGCTTTTGTAAATACATCCGATATTGGTCAATAACCCACTTATCATTCGCATGACTTAGACCTCGATTGGTCAGATGTGTGTTAAGGGCCATGTGTATAGCTGATCCAAAAATTAGATTTTTATTTTTAACATCAGGGATAAGAAGCAAATTACGAAAAAAATACTTCCATGGACACGAAAGATAATTATTCAGTCCACTGACTGAGAGACCACGCCTTATAAACAAACTGTTGAAAAAATCTTTATGTAAAAGGAGATCGTCTCCAGTATCGGTTCCCTCATATGGTTTTTTCCCATTCAAATATATTTCCGGGTGCTCTGCAATATCAGTTTCAAACTTGATCGTATTCACTTCTTTTTTATGTAAAGAATGTATTTCTTCGACAAATTGGGATACGACCTGCTCTTTGCCATCCAAGCCCATGGATGAGTAGGATATGGTTACCTGTTTGCGGCTCCGTGTGATAGCTACATAAAAAAGCCTTCTTTCATCTTCGTTTTCCTGAAATCTACTAACTGTGTCATACGAAATAGACAGATGCTGCCATGGAATAAGAAACAGGTCACTGTCCTTACGTTTATTACCCCAATGGCCGTCATAAGCGTTTATGATATAAACATAATCAAACTCTCTTCCCTTTGCTTTATGCGCTGTCATCAGGTGGACTCCACGTCTGAATATGGATCCTGTTGAAGAACGGGGAGTTATATGATGCTCTTTGAGCAAACCAACATATGACATAAAATCATGGAGATTAAAAAGATGATTTTTTGATACGTTTTTTTTGATTTCCGTATATATAGTCGATATTTTTTCTATTTTCTCAAGATTTTCTTTTTGTGATAATACTCTCTTCATAAACCCGGATTCATTCAGAACACTTATAAAAACATTGTCAAAACTATCATTCATGCTTTTTTGCTTCCACAATTTCAAATTCTCAACAAAATAATCAATTGCGCTCTGATTCTGAAGCGTCACTTTATCAAGATATGTTTTACGTGATAGGACATCCCAGAGAAAACTTTTCTCATCTTTGGCAAACTGGACAAGTTTATAAATATCAATCGGATCAATCCCAAATATGTCAATATACAGAGCATCAAAAAGCTCTGCATCAGATCCAAGATTATCTATAGCTTTAAACAAGGATAAAATTTTTTCTATCGTCAAATCCTGAAATATATCCTGATCGGATTCGATGTTGTATGGTATTGAAAATTGTTCAAATATTGGAAATAACGGTTGAATATCTTTATTATTCCTTACTATTATGGCAATATCGTCAGGGTTAATACCCTTCTGAACTTTTGATTTGATTTCCTGCCCGATAAAATAGTATTCTGCAAAGAAAGTTGATAGCTTTGCTATCCTTAAAGACTCTTCTTTCTGCTTATTTTGGGCAAAAAGAGTTTTCGATGATAATACGGTCCTCGTGGAATTATGATCTATAAGGCTTGTAGCTGCATCTAAAATTTTTTGACTCGACCGATAATTTTTGCTGAGATTTATAAGAAGCGCACCCTTATAAAGATCTTTGAAATAGAGGAAGTTTTCAAGTGTTGCTCCCTGAAAGCGGAAAATTGCTTGTGCTTCATCGCCAACAACAAACAAATTTGGATTAGGATAATAATTACAAAGATATTCAACTATTTTATTTTGTGCTTTGTTTGTATCCTGATGCTCGTCCACTAGAAAATATTGGTATAGTTCTTGTATCCGGAGAAGAAAATCGCTATTGGTTTCAAATGCCTTGATAACCCGCAACAACATGTCGTTGTAATCATATTTTTTATGTGTTGACAGAAATTCATTGTACTTTTCATATACGGTTAAAAGCTCACGATTACGTTTTATCTTTTTAAGAAGTGAAGTATATTTTCCCTTCATCTTGCCCTTATGCAATCCTTTTGTGTTATAGAGGTCGTCTATCGTATAAAGGTCTTTTTCTTGTAGTTCTATGGCTTTGCTCAGCTTTTCTGCATCCACACCTTCTTTTTTTAACTCACCTATTGTCTGCTGCAAGGATTTGGCATAATGAAATGGCGCGCCAAAAGGTTTGACATGCACAAAGGTACCCTTTTCCAGGATATTCTCAATTATCTGAATCTGTTGCAGCTCTTCAATATTTTCAGCTGCTATCAGATCTTCGAATTCTTCGCTATGATGCTGTATGAGTTTGTTACAAAATCCATGAAATGTATTTATTTCTACACGGTATCCCGCTGTACCGATAAGAGAGACAAGTCGATCCCTCATCTCATAAACAGCAGATTCGGTAAAAGTGAGTGCAAGAATATTTTCTGGCTCAACCTGGGTCTCAAGCAGTATTTTTGCTATCCGAAGGATAAGAATCTGTGTTTTTCCGGTGCCTGGCCCGGCAATAACCATAACCGGACCTTCAACCGTATCAACGGCTTTTTTTTGTTCAACATTAAGTTTGTTATATAACAGCTTAAATTTTTTGCTTATCATAAAATATCAACATTATACCTTTTTCAGCTCCATCATTACAATTTGTGGTGCCAATATAACACAGTATTAGAATCAACAACCATCAGTTCTCTAGTATAATGGAGACATGTCAGAACATATTGCCAAATCAAGATTTGTCAACAGACTGTTTGAGATGATTATCCCTATCATGAGTTGGACGATTATCACATTTCCCCTTTGGATGTCTCCTTTTCATCCGGCCTTGGTTGCTTATTTCATTATTGCCTTTGATTTGTATTTTTTTTACAGCTGCGTTCGAACCGTCTATTATTCTACGCTTTCATACCGTATGATCGAAGAACATGATAAGATTGACTTTTCCAAACTTGTAAGTACTGCGTCCAATGCAAAGAATATTCATCACTTCATTATTATCCCAAACTATAAAGAATCTCTGCAGAAACTTGAAGAAACAATTACCGCTATAGTGTCAAACGATTTTCCTTATAAGACCATAAGTCTTGTTCTTGCTTTCGAAGAACGTGAACCTGCGGCTCATATGAAAGGAATTGCGGTAAAACAGAAATACGGACATTTTTTTGAAGATGTATTATGTACCTATCATGCACTTGAACCTCATGAAGTGGCTGGAAAAGCAAGCAATCAGACTCATGCAGCTAAACAGGTTGATGCATACATAGCAGAAAAGGGATGGCATCCAAAGAATGTGATAATAACAATTTGCGATGCAGACAGTAAACTACCGAAGAATTTCTTTTCATATCTTACATATACCTATATAAATGACGTTGATAATGCATATCATTTTTATTGGGCACCTGTTCTTCTCTACAATAATTTCTGGAAGCTCTCCTTTTTCGTAAGAATACAGGCCACGCTTTCTTCCATACTCAGACTCTCATTTCTGTCTCAAAAAGACAAATTGATACAGATATCTACTTACTCAACGAATATGTGGCTTTTGAAACAAATCAACTTTTGGGATGTTGATGTGATTCCTGAAGATTGGCATGTTTATTTTCAGGCATTTTTTGTGTTTGGCGAAAAAGTAAAAACACTACCCTTGTATACTATCGTCAGTGGTGACGCAATTTATACCGGTAAAATAATAAGCACGTTTGTAAACCGCTATGAACAGGAAAAAAGATGGGCATGGGGAGTATCTGATATCGGCTATTCATTAAAAAAATTCTTTATTACACCTCATATAAACGCATTTGCTAAAATTCGAAAAATTCTTTATCTTATCGAAAATCATTTATTTTGGCCAACGTCATTTTTTATACTGACTATAAGTGCATCTATCCCTCCGCTTATTAATCCCGTTTTTAAAAGAACGGTTTTAGGTTTTCTGTTACCCCAACTTTCTGGCGTGATCTTAACATTCTCAACATCCATGATTCTTGTGTATGTTTATTTGGATGTAAAACTTCGCCAAAAAATCAAGATATACACCAAACTTGTCAGTTTCCCTCTTATTTTTATACAATGGTATTTTTTACCGCTCATATCTTTTTTTCTTTCATCTCTGCCGGCTTTGGAATCACATACCCGAATGATATTTGGGAAAAAGATAAAGTATAAAGTTACGGAAAAAAAATAGTTTTGATATACTTTTTTTATGTTTAGTTTTTTTGCACTTCTTTTTACCAACACTCCCCTAAAATATTTTGTTCAAAGTATGTGGCGCGACGAAGCATTTTCATATCTTCTTGCCAAACAAAATATTATTAAAATCCTTTTAACTACAGCAAAAGATGCAAACCCTCCCCTTTACTATCTGATTCTTCATTTTTGGATGGGAGTATTTGGCACCTCTGAAGTTGCGTTAAGAACCCTTTCTTTTTTGTTTTTTCTGGGTACGCTCTACATTGCAGGTATGTTTTTACTTGAAATTTTCAGATTTTCAGTTAAAAAAACGCTGCAATATCTTTTACTTTTTGTCCTGAATCCGGTTCTTCAATATTATGCATTTGAGACACGTATGTACTCGCTATTTGCCTTATTTGCCGTCTTATCATTTTATTATCTGTATAAAAGAAAGTTTAGGCTTTATATTCTTTTTACGATTCTTGGACTCTATACCCATTATTTTATGATTTTTGCAGTGCTGTCCCAGATAACTTATTTAATTATTATATATAAATACAAGGTTCTTCATTATGGCGCAATGTACATGAAAATCGGTCTGCTTTTTATACCCTGGTTGATATTAGTCGTAATCTCAAAGCCACCAATCGATCAAGGGTTTTGGATAGCAAAACCTAATTTATTTATTTATCTTAATCTTCCTGCCTTATTGCTTACCGGGTATGAAGATCAATATGCTTTGTTAACATACAGACTATTACCTTTTCTTACTATATTCTTGTACGGTATGATCTTTTATGTTATTTATAAGAATGTAAAAAGTAAAAAAACCAGACGCATGCATATCCCCAACGTACAAGAACAAAACTCTCTTGGTCTGTACCTTTTCTGCTGGGTGGTTGTTCCGGTTCTTATGATTTTATCCATATCATTTTTCAAACCACTTTATCTTCCCCGATACATCATATTTATTACTGTCGGACTGATTTTTTTATTAATCTTTGTTCTTCAAAAGGTCCACAAACCGCGCTTAGCTCGGTTGTTTTTTATCCTTCTTTTTATTGCTTCTTTTTTTTATTCACAAATGCAAGTAATAAATCGACATAGACAGAACCTCAAAAGAACACTTATTGAAATAAATAAGAGTGCAGGTAAAAAAGATTATATTTATGTAACTAATGAATTATTTTTTCATACGGCTCAGTATTATATACCTGAAAAACAAGTTTTTATTTATGGAAAAAACTATGAACAAATTCCGTGGTATGTGGGAAAAGTGCTGATACCGGAAGACCGTCTCAAATCCTCTTTGCCTGTTTATCCGCGAAAAGCATATATATTGAAAGACGATCTGTCAGTAACAATCCAAGCTTTGTATTAATTCTTTACTCAGGGAATGGGAAATCGCAGTGCCAGTGTCTTGACCTCACGTCTTAAACTCTGCATTTTCTTACTGTTTCTGTTCAGGAACTCAAACTTCTCAATTACTTTAATGCGCTCATCTACTGTTGCCGGTAGATCAATCGAACCCACAATATCAGCAACGTTAAGAATAATGTTTCCTATTATCATCATTTCTTTTTCTTTCATCCCGCGAGTCGTCGCTGCCGGTGTCCCCAAACGTATACCTGATGGGTAAAACGAAGATGATGTTTCACCGGGTATGGTATTTTTATTCACGGTCAAACCCACCAAATCCAGTGCTTTTTGCATAAATATTCCTGCCCCACTCCCTATGGTTTTTCTCAAATCTGCAAGCAGTAAATGGTTCTGACTTCCCCCTCCGACAAGATCCCATCCTCCTTTGGTCAAACAGGTAGCAAGCGCTTTTGCATTAGATATAATCTGCTTGGCATATGTTTTAAATGACTCCTGAGATGCTTCATGCAACGAAACGGCAATTGCTGCAGTCTGATTGTCATGAGGTCCACCTTGAAGACCGGGAAATACCGCTCTGTTTATTTTTTTAGCAAGTTCCGGGTCTTTTTGTAATCCTTTTTCCGTAACCATAATCATTGCTCCTCTGGGACCTCGCAATGTTTTGTGTGTTGTTGTTGTCACAATATGAACAAACGGTACAGGAGAAGGATGTACACCACCCACAATCAACCCTGCAATATGAGCAATGTCTGCAGCCAGATATACACCAAATTCATCAGCAATCTCGGCAAAACGCTTGTAATTAATTTGCAATGGGTATGCTGTCGCTCCAATCCACATAAGTTTAGGCCTGTATTTTTTGACCTGTGCTTTTATTTCTTCATAGTCAAATAAGTCTGTGGTCTCTCCTGTAATGTTTGTCTTTAGCCCATACTGATAAGCTGTGTAATATATTCCAGTTGCCGAGACAAAATGGCCATGAGTCAAATGTCCGCCTGCAGTAAGTGCCTGACCCAGTACTACTTCAGATGGCTTACAAACAGCCAGATATACCGCCAGATTTGCAGGAGAACCTGAATACGGTTGTACATTTACATAAGGTACGTTGAATAATTTTTTCGCACGATCCTGTGCAATAACTTCAATCTCATCAACATATTCGTTTCCTCCATAATATCTCTTTTTTGGATAGCCCTCGGAATATTTATTCACAAAGTAGGAAGAAAGGGCTTTTCGTACTGCCATTGATACGTAGTTTTCTGACGGTATAAGCTCAACCCCTTCTTTTTGTCTTTTCCATTCTTTTTGCATTAATGTGTTGATTTTTGTGTCTTTCATGAATTCAATATTGTAATGATCAATTAATAACAATGGAGTATATATTACGTCATATTGGTAATTATCATAGTAGAAACACGATCCATATGCAAACGAAAACATTGAAAGGTAAGGTATAATTGAAGGCATGATCTATGCTCTTATCGGAGGCAATAGTATTGTTTTTATCGTGTTTTTTCTCCGTTACGCATCACTTCCTCCCCAAATACCGCTTTTTTACACTCATGCAACGGGCGAAGACCAGCTAGGAGAATGGTGGATGATATTTATCATACCGTTACTTATGAACATATTCGTCTTACTGAATGGTTTTATTGTAAAAAAATTTTTTGGTCAGAACATATTTGTTGAAAAATTGATTAAATATCTGAGCGTGTTTCTTATAATTGCATCTGTTCTTATCTTTACAAAAATTGTTTTTTTAATTAGCTGATATGGATAGCCTTTTTGCTTTTCTGTTTGCCATACTTATTTCATATCTTCTCACTCCGGCAACAATCAGACTTGCCACAAAATATCATCTGGTTACTGACAAAAAAAAGCGTCATCATCCTGCTCATACACATATAGGGATTGTACCGCGGGGAGGCGGTATCCCGGTTTTTCTTGCCATGACCCTTGCTGCTATCCTATTTATTCCCTTAAATAAAATCATGATCGGTATCCTCGTATCAAGCTTTGCCCTTCTTATCCTTGGACTTGTTGACGATTATTATGACATTTCTCCATATGTAAGATTCTCTGCCAACATCCTGATATCTGCACTTGTCATTGGATTCGGACTCGGTATACCTTTTATATCAAATCCCTTTGGAGGCACAATCCCACTTGATGAACTACGTATTACGTTTGATTTTTTTGGTTCGCGTTCAATCTTGGTTTTGGCAGACATATTGGCAATAATCTGGCTTACATGGACCACCAATATGATCAATTGGAGTAAGGGCGTTGATGGTCAGTTACCAGGTTTTGTCGGGATTGCGGCCTTATTTTTAGGTATTTTATCGCAACGTTTTGTTTCACATGACGTATCTGCCCAAGGTGTCATGACCTTAGCTTTTATTGTAAGCGGAGCTTTTTTGGGTTTTTTACCTTATAATTTTTATCCTCAGAAAATAATGCCTGGTTATGGCGGAGGAGCACTGGCGGGTTTTCTTCTTGGTGTCCTTTCTATCTTGTCTTTCGGAAAAATTGGCACAGCATTTTTGATCTTGGCAATTCCGATGATCGATGCAACATATACTATCGTAAGGAGACTCAAAAACAAAAAGTCTCCATTTCGAGCTGATTGGGGACACTTGCATCACAAACTTTTGGATATCGGTTGGGGAAAAAGAAGGATAGCGGTTTTCTATTGGTTTGTCACATTTATCCTGGGTGTTGCAAGTATGTATCTTACAGGTATGGAAAAGCTTCTCTCATTTGTTATGATCTCAATCATACTCTTTGTCTTCATTATTATTATTGGGCGCATGAAAAAACAAAACGCATAATAAATCAAGGTTATGGTCTTAAAATACTATATTAAAACATTCGGTTGCCAGCAAAATGTAGCTGATTCAGAACGCATTGCATCGTACTTTGTCGCATCCGGCATGAAACCAGCCCTTGGTACGTATGACGCAAACTATGTTGTTATAAATACGTGTATGATCAGACATTCTGCTCAAAATAGAGTAAACGGTCTTGTCCATAATTTAAATAAGATAAAACAGAAAAAGATACAAAACGGAAAAATTTACAAAATAATAGTTACCGGTTGTATGACCGGGATGGCTGTACGGGATAAAACAGGTGTATTTTTACAACTGCTCAAAAAACAGATGCCTGAGGTCGATAAATTTATGGCAATTGATGAAATTGGATTTGGTTTTGAACCTCTACGCACTGAAGCAAAATCAGCTTCCGTACCAATCACAAACGGTTGTAATAATTTCTGTTCGTACTGTGTTGTACCGTTTACACGAGGACGCGAAGTCAGTCGACCCTATGATGAAATTTTGCGCGAATGCTTGAATCTTAAAAAAAGAGGGTTCGAAAATATAACTCTTCTTGGTCAGAATGTAAACTCATACGGTTCCGACATTGTTCTTGGAAAACCTGTAACTGAAACCTATTTTAGGAAAACACAAAAAAACAGCTCGTTTAAGCTCAAGGGAGTAACTGTTAAACCTATTTATGTCAGACATCTTGGAAAAATACGCATCCCCACGCTATTTCCTTTTTTGCTCGATGATGTTGCATGTATAGGATTTAAAAGGGTTGATTTCATATCATCAAATCCATGGGATTTCTCAAACGCGCTTATTGATGTTATTGTAAAAAATAAAAATATCACAAGAACAATACATTTACCTATGCAGTCAGGTGATGATAGTGTCCTAAAACGGATGAATCGCTGGTATACTGCAAAACAATACCTGGCGCTTATCAATAAACTCAGAGCACGAATACCGAACCTCAAGATCACAACAGACATCATCGTTGGATTTTGCGGTGAAACGGAAAAGGAATTTGAAAACACGGTAAATCTGATCAAACAAGTTAATTTTGATAAGGCATATATTGCAATGTATTCGCAAAGGCCATATACACATGCAACAAAACACATGAAAGACGACATACCCTATAACACAAAGAAAAAACGCTGGGAAATCCTCGAAAATCTCATTTACAAATCAAAGCATAAACAGCTTCCCATATAAAAAAACTTCGATGAAGACCAGTAGTCCCATGGCTGCCAGATGTCATTACCGCCTCGCTTTAATTGAATGAATACGAATTTTTTGATTCCACGCGTATATCGCTTTTTTTTGTTACAATAAACCATATGAAGTTATTAGTCACGGGAGGCGCCGGTTTTATTGGTACAAATTTTATTCATTATTGGCTTTCAAAATATCCGGCAGATACTATAATCAACCTTGATAAACTAACCTATGCAGGAAATCTGGAAAATCTTGCATCTGTCGAAAAAAATCCACACTATGAATTTGTACACGGAGATATTTGTAATAAGAGTCTGGTAAACAGTATTGCAAAAAAAATCGATATTATCGTCCATTTTGCAGCAGAATCACATGTAGATAGATCTATTCTTGATCCAGAACCATTTATCAAAACAAACATTGAAGGAACCTATGTATTACTTGAAGCGACACGAATAAACAAGGTCTCCCGATTCCATCATATATCTACCGATGAGGTTTTTGGGTCTCTTGCCCTTGACTCTGAAGAAAAATTCGATGAACATACACCATATAATCCTCGCAGTCCCTATTCTGCATCGAAAGCAGCTTCAGATCATCTGGTAAGGGCATATTACACAACATACAATCTGCCCGTAACAATCTCAAATTGTTCGAATAATTTCGGACCATTCCAGTTTCCAGAAAAGCTGATTCCACTCACGATCACCAATATATTGGAAGGAAAAAAGGTGCCTATATATGGAGACGGTCTTTATGTAAGAGATTGGTTATATGTTAAGGATCACTGTATCGCACTTGACATGATAATCCAAAAAGGTATACAGGGAAAAACATATCTTATTGGTGGACAGACTGAAGATATACCAAACAAAAAGATAGTTGAGAAAATCATCACTTCAATGGAAAAGACTACCGATATCATCGAATATGTCAAAGACAGACCAGGACATGACAGACGATATGCAATTGACTGGTCAACAATACGAAATGAACTGGGATGGAGTCCACAATACAGTTTTGATGACGCTTTGACCGAAACAATATCATGGTATAAGAAAAATACTGTTTGGTGGCAGCGAATAAAAACCGGAGAATATCAGAAGTATTACAAACAACAGTATTCAGAAAATTAGTTAAATGTATATGCAAAAAACAAAACGAAAAGTTGCAGTAACCGGCTCTACAGGTTTGGTCGGGACACGTATTGTGGAACTTCTTAGCGATAGTTTTACTTTTTTACCTCTTCTACAAGCACAGGTTGATATAACCAACCGGATACAAGTTCAGGAATATCTTCACAATCTTGACTTTGACGTCCTGCTTCATCTTGCAGCCTATACTGACGTAGATAGGGCTGAAGTTGAAAAAGAAATGGCCAAAAAAATCAATGTTGATGGAACGCTCTATTTATTTGAATCCGCAATGCATAAAAAAAGCACATTCATATATATTTCAACGGATTTCGTTTTTGACGGAACAAACCCACCTTATACGGAAAATGTGGCACCGCATCCTATTTCCCATTATGGCATGACCAAATATCTCGGAGAAAACATTGTTAAAGACAAAGGAACAATCGTTCGTATCTCCTATCCATACAGGACATATTTTGATCAAAAAAAGGACTTTGTCAGGTCAGTACGTACACTGCTTCAGCAAAACAAACAGCTTCCCATGGTTGCCGACTCCCTTATCACACCCACTTACATTGATGATATTGCTTATGCATTAAAACAAATATTACTTGAACCTTCCCCATCGATTTTTCACATAACAGGAGCAGACTCTCTATCCCCTTATGAAGCTGGGAAATTGATTGCAAACATATACAATCTTGACGACAAACTCATTACAAAAACCACGTATAAGGATTACTTCAAGGGCAAAGCCCTCAGACCGCGGTATAGCGATATAAAAAGCGTACATACTGCTTTTAATAAAATGAAATCGTTTGAAGAAGGATTACAATTTATGCAAAAAAACTGATATGACAATCACGATCGTCGGTCACGGATATGTCGGGCTTGTATCTGCCTGTTGCTTTGCGGATTTCGGTAATACAGTATATGTCATCGGACATACTGATGCTAAGTTGGAACGGTTGAATAGTGGCGATCCAATCATCTATGAGCCGGGTTTAAAAGAGCTTTTGGGAAAAAACCTAAAAGCAGGCAGACTTATCTTTACCAAAGATTACTCGCAATCAGTCTCCAAATCCGAAATTGTTTTTATCGCAGTCGGTACTCCTCCAAAAAAGAGCGGCGAAGCAGATCTGCAGACAGTTTACAACGTAGCCAAAGAGATAACAAAGCATCTAAAAAAGGGTTTTACTGTCATCTCATGCAAAAGCACTGTACCGGTTGGCACCAACAAAAAAATCGAGGCAATCATTCATGAAAAAAAAACAATAGGAGCTGAAATTGCTGTAGCATCATGTCCTGAATTCCTGCGTGAAGGATCAGCCATAAACGATACGTTTTTTGCAGACCGCGTAGTAATCGGCTCCTCCTCGAAAAAAGCAATCGACCTTCTTTTGAAACTTCACGGACCCATAACGGGCAAAAAAGTTATTACCGATCTTGCTTCGGCCGAACTTATTAAATATACTTCAAACTCCATGCTTGCAGTAAAAATATCATTTGCCAATCTCATATCTTTTTATTGTGAGAAAACCGGAGCAGATATTGAGATGGTTCTTGACGCGGTCGGACTGGATAAGCGTATCGGAAGAGTCTTCATGTCCCCGGGTGTAGGATATGGCGGCTCCTGTTTTCCTAAAGATGTAAAAGCGCTTATAAGCAGTGGCCACGATCTAGGAATTGATCCGATGCTTCTTGAAGCAACGGAATCCATAAACCAACAGTCAAGAAAGAACTTTCTTGAGAAAGTATACAAATATGTCAAAGGAAAAACGATCGCCATATGGGGGTTAAGCTTTAAACCAAACACTGATGATATACGTTTTGCCCCATCTATAGATATCATCGAATCGCTTCTCCAAAAGGGCTATAGTATAAAAACATATGATCAGGAGGCAACCGATAGCATACGCGCAATCTTCGGTGATACTATTACCTACTCATCAGACCCTTATTCCGCGGTCGAAAATACCGATGGTCTTCTTATTTTGACCGAATGGAACGAATTCAAACAAATTGATCTTGAACGCGTTAAAAAAATCATGAAAACTCCCTGTGTGTTTGACGGACGAAACATCTATGATCCGTCTGTTATGAAAAAGCTAGGTTTTATATATATTTCAACAGGAAGAGAGCCTGTATTATAACCATATGAAAGTTCTTATCACAGGGTGTGCTGGTTTTATCGGTTCAAACTTTGTCTCCCATTTATTGTCTGAGTCTCACGAGGTCTATGGTATTGATAACTTATTAACTGGCAGTATGCAAAATATAGATGATCTTCGTGAAAACAAACGATTTACATTTTATCAAGAAGATGTTCTTTCATTTGATTTTTCATACCTCCCCAGCTGTGACATAATATACCACCTTGCCTCACCCGCATCTCCCATACAATACAAAAAACATCCTGTTGAAACTTTGATGGTAAATTCACTCGGGACAAAGCGCGTTCTGGATTATATGGTAAATAGCAAAAGCAAACGACTTGTCATTTCTTCAACATCGGAAGTTTATGGAGATCCTCATGAACATCCCCAAAATGAAGCTTATTGGGGAAACGTTAATCCAGTAGGCGTACGTTCATGCTACGATGAAGGAAAACGCTTTTCCGAGGCAATGGCAATGACATATTACCGAAAATACGGTCAAGACGTACGGATTGCTCGGATTTTCAATACATATGGACCCAATATGGAGAAAGAAGATGGACGTGTAGTTTCGAACTTTATCATGCAAGCGCTATTACAAAAACCTGTAACCATTTATGGGACCGGAAAGCAAACAAGATCATTTTGTTATATCTCAGATATGATTGACGGCCTTTACAAGCTTGGAACCACTGATAATATTAAAGGCGAGATTGTCAATCTGGGTAATACTGATGAGAAAACCATATTGGAACTTGCCCAAATCATTATAAATCTTACAAGCTCATCCTCACAAATAATATTTAGGCCGATAGACGGAGATGACCCAAAAAAACGTAAGCCAGAGATAACTAAAGCAATGCGTCTTCTTGGTTGGAGAACAAATATACCTCTTGAAGAAGGATTGCGAAAAACAATCGATTATTTTAAAAAAAGATTCATATGAAAAAAGCCGCTATCATCATACCCACGTATAATGAAGTAAAAAATATAAAAGAGGTTATTGAACAGATTTTTACTGCATCAAAACATGCATCCAATTGGGAAATACACGTGGTTGTCGTTGACAGCAATTCCCCGGACCGGACAGATTCACTTGTTGAAAAACTCATCAAGACATATCCGCGACTATATCTTTTAAAAACACAAAAAGAAGGGTTGGGAAAGGCATATATCGAAGGATTTAAAATGGCGCTTACTAAGCTACAGCCGTATATTCTGTTTGAGATGGATGCTGATTTATCACATGATCCCACGCTTATCCCGACTTTTCTTCATAGTGTTGAAAAAGGAGCAGATTTTGTCATTGGGTCACGCTATATAAAAGGAGGCTCAATTCCCTCAAACTGGGGACTCCATAGAAAAATATTGTCGTCGCTTGGCAACTTTGTTATACGGTTGGGATTCATGAGATTTTTTATATCAGACTGGACATCCGGATTCAGGGCAATCAAATCATGGATAGTCCGCGAAGCATTCAATCACGTCGATAAATATACCGGCTATGTATTCCAGGTTGCTCTTCTTGATTTTGCAGTAAACAAAAATGCTCACATTACCGAGATTCCGATTAACTTTATAGATCGCACTGCGGGTGCCTCAAAAATAAATTCATTTCAATATTCGATCCAGACAATCTGGTATACATTCACCCACTCGTCATTTGTCAAATTTGTCATGGTCGGTTTGTTTGGTTTTGCGGTTGATTTTGGATTTGCGTATCTTTTCATAAATCTTGTCAGGGTTGCCAAAGCGCCCGCAAACATGTTGTCTGCCGAAATAGCGATCGTATTTAATTTCATGATCAATAATTTCTGGAGTTTTCGTCATAAAAAGATCGTGGGTGGATTATTTGCATATATCAAGAAATTCCTGCTTTTTAACACAGTCTCGCTTGGCTCGGTTTTAATCCAAGGCGCAGGTCTGGCAATCACCCTTAAGTTATTTGGAGATAAACAGATCAATCTTTTTGGTTATATGAATCTGCAATCTTGGATACTATATAAGGTCGTGATTATTGCCTTTATCATCATCCCCTATTCATACGTTCTTTATAACAAAGTAGTCTGGAAAAATAAGTAATATACATGGACAACTCATTGATCATGGACGAAGATCAAAAATATTTGATGTAGAAAATAATACGGTACTTAAACTATACAATAAACAATTTTCTCTCCGAAAAATCAAATGGGGATTTAAAAAAACTCTATAATCTGTAGATAATACATTTCCATCTTGATAGAACAAATAGGCTAAACTCACCTGTAATAGTTGCTACCTTGAGCAAATTTACATACAAATAGAAAGTCTTGACAATCCGGGTTAGGTAATACTATAATTACGGCAAATATAAATTATTTACAAATATGGCAAGATTTGGAGCAGAAGGCTTTACACCTAAAAATGTCCCTCCTGGACCAAGAACGAAAAGAGAAAATCTTCCTGCATGTCCTCATTATAGTATTATTGAGGTCTGTGCGCAGCTCGTTGGAATAACTCCGCAGACTCTAGCAAATGATCCTCTATTTTGCGGCTCAGATATCAAACCAATACAAAACACGGGTTTTGATGGTGTGATAGAAGTTCCGGATACTGCCTGCCTTCGAGTCCATGAACGACTTCATGACATGCTTCATGAAGTTAACCAAAATGCAACTCGTCCCGATAGTGAAACTCTACAAAGATCTCTTGAAACCTGGTCTTCTGATGCAGTAACGACATCAGTAATCCAACAAGCTTATGATAGTGCCTTGGCTAAAGCTCAAGCAAGAGAAGACATTATTGCTCTTTGGCGAAATGTAGTATATGATACATTTTATATACCTGAAGAATATGTAAACGATGCAGGAAAACAAGAACCACATGTTGCTCCTGTCAAATGTGCCGAAGACCTTACGGAAGAACAAATTGTTTTAAAAGTAAGAGAGTGTGAACAGGCGCTTGAAACTCAGGTAACAGGTCTTCGTAAAAGAAAAGAAAAAATACATGATGGGTATATTGTTCCAAGAAAAGCAACGCATTGTCCTCAAACACCTATAGAAAGTCAACAAGGTGCCTATATTGACTGAGAGGCCCTCAATTCAGAATGATGCTGTTTGAACTGAGTGGAATTAATACCAATATCTCTATTCTGTTGTTTTTGTATATTCGGCAGAAATCCAGCCGCTTTTGTTTTTTTCGTACTCTACCTTATACCATCCGTCTTTTTCCTCAAGTACCTCAAATGTATCTCCCGGATTGACTCGGGCAGATTCAGACGCATTGACCGTCGCATCCTCCCGTACGCGAAGCCATCCTGTGGGAGTGTCCTGTATGACAATCCTTTTTACTCCATCTGCTGGTTCAACTCCTGCCGATTCAGTAGCTTCAATGATATTGTCAACCTGTTCATACGTCGGTGATTGGTTTGGATCTATAGCAAGCTTGATATAAGCATTCACCCTGTATCCTGACGTTATATTTATCCGTTGCGTGCGTCTCAAAAAACCGGGCATAAAAACAGAAAGTTCATGATCGCCTTTTGGGATATCGGCAAGCAGTACAGGAGCAATGCCTTTTTCATCATTATCCAAATATACTATCGCACCTGCTGGTTCTGTCTCAATATTCAACTCGCCTTTATCGGTAAAAGCTTTATCCGTCTTGACTACTTCCAGTACCTCGCCAGCTGTAGATAAATCAGTTCCCCCCAGCTCAATATTTACATAAGTAAGCGTGTTTTTATGGATGTTTATTTTTTTTTGCCACGAGGCTGTACCCGTTGCCCCCTCTTCAGGTATTAGCTTAAGCAAATGCTGTCCCACTTTTATTTTTTCATCTTTTTCTATGGCAACATTGTCAATAAAAACTGTTGCTTTGGGAGAAGAGAGGACTTCGAGTCTGCCTGTAGCGTTGCTGTTATCAAGAAGAAGAAAACGGATTGCGACAAACAAGGCAAATCCGACAAGAAGCAACACAAAAATACCGATCTTTTTTTTCATAAGCACATTGTAATCTCAAAACATATTACTTTCAATAGAAAAATCCTGGTTTTTTTATGATTCTGTCCTGTATCGGCAAATTGTGATATCATATACAACATGATAGAAGAAAAACTGCGAGAATATCTGCAGACTGCAGCAGAAAAGGCTGGCATACAGGATGATGTCGTGATCGATACTCCCATCATAAAAGAATATGGAGATTTTGCAACAGGCATAGCGTTGAAAGCAGTGAAAGCACTCAAAAAATCACCGCTTATTATCGCTGAGGAGATCATAAACCATATACCAAAAAACAAGCTCATTGATACGGTTAAGATTGTCAAACCCGGTTTTATTAATATATGGGTTGATAGGAATGAACTTTTGCAAACGGTAGAAAAAGCTGCGAAAAATTTATTTATAGTACCTCCTTTGCATCTTGGTCCTCAAAAAAAAATCATGGTTGAATTTGCACATCCAAATACGCATAAACTTTTTCATATTGGACACCTACGCAATATCGCAACAGGAGAATCCATAGTGCGCCTTCTTGAAGCAACGGGGAACACAGTCATACGAACCAATTACCAAGGAGATGTAGGGCTGCATATTGCCAAATGTCTTTACCACATACGCAAGCAAGGTATTGATCTCAAAAAGCCCAAAACCTTACAAGAGAAAATTAAGCTATTGGGAAGTGCCTATGCCGCAGGACAAGAGGCATATGAAACAGATGAAAACGCAAAACAGGCTATACATGAGGTCAACAGAATGATATATGAAAAAGATCCGGAGATATTACCACTCTGGAGCGAAACCGTTCAATGGAGTATTGATTATTTTGAAGATATATACAAACGGGTGTATAGCCGTTTTGACCGCTGCTATTTTGAAAGCGAGATATCGAAGCGGGGTTTAAACATTTCACACGATCTTCTACAAAAGGGAGTGTTGAAAAAAAGCAAGGGTGCGGTTGTTTTTGACGGTAAAAGTCATGGAGTTGATACGCGTGTTTTTATCAATTCGCTTGGGTTTCCCACCTATGAGGGGAAAGAGTTGGGTCTGGCGGAAAAGGAATTTTCAGATTTCGGAGAAATAGATAAAAATATACATGTTGTAACACCGGAACAAACCAGTTTTTTTCAGACGACGTTTAAAGTCGAGGAACTTATAGACGAAAAAAAATATAAGGGTAAACAATATCATCTTGCATACAACTGGGTAAAGCTTAAAGAAGGCAAGATGTCATCTCGGATCGGTAATATTATCGAGGGGGTATGGCTAATAGATGAAGCTAAAAAAAGGTTACGGAATAAATTTAAACTCAACGATGATACTGCTGAGATTCTTGCCGTTGCCTCTGTCAAATATTCGTTCCTAAAGATATCAACGAAACTTGAGATCTATTATGATTTTGAAGAATCAATATCTCTTGAGGGTAACTCTGCCCCTTATCTTATTTATACGTATGTCAGAACACAAAGTGTACTTCAAAAAACAAAACAAAAAAGTGAAGAAATCACAACCGCCAATTTAAATGAAGAAGAGCGTCAACTGCTTCGAAAACTGTATCAATATTCAAAATCAGTATACGACTCCGCAAATAAACTCTCTCCAAATATTCTTGCAACATACCTTTTTGAATTGGCACAGGACTTTAATCTTTTTTACCAAAAAAATCCGATAAATAAAGCAGAAAAAAGTAAACAGGCAATTCGCCTGATGTTTACCCGCGCAGTCGGAAATACATTACGTCATGGATTGGATTTACTGGGTATCAAGACCGTTGAAAAAATGTAATTATGGCACTATATATCTGTACAAATTGTGAATACGGAGCTGCCTCGTGGCTTGGAAAATGTCCAAACTGCGGTGAATGGAATACCATGGTTGAAAGGAAGGAAGATTCATCAAACCATACGACGCCGACGCAAAAAATTACTCTTACTCCTCTAAGCAAGATAAAAACAAACACAAAAGAACGCAAAAAAACCAATATTTTTGAATTTGACAGGGTTCTGGGATCCGGCTTTGCACCAGGAGAGGTAGTACTTCTTACCGGAGAACCAGGAGTCGGTAAATCAACACTGCTTCTTCAAGCTCTGCAGCATCTGAAAGCCGTATATATATCAGGAGAAGAATCCGGCGAACAAGTAAAAGATCGCGCGCTCAGATTGAATATCCCTCTTGATTCATTTTCTTTTTCCAATGATCTGCAGGTTGAGGGCATTATTGAGCATATAATCAATGAAAGAAATAAACCGGATCTCCTGGTTATTGATTCCATACAAACCGTATACTCAAAAGATATCACATCAGCCCCAGGTAGCATAAATCAACTTAAAGAAACAGCTTCCAAACTAATCTCCTTTGCAAAACAGGAAAAAGTAGCGGTGGTTCTTATCGGACACATTACCAAAGAAGGAGACACGGCAGGACCGAAAACTCTTGAACATCTGGTTGACTGCGTACTGCACTTCGAAGGTGAACGAGTTTCAAATTTCCGTATCTTGAGGGCAGTAAAAAACCGATTCGGATCAACTGAGGAAATTGGAATATTTGAGATGAAAGAAGGAGGACTACATCAAGTCACAAATCCGTTGGTATTTCTTGAAAATCAGGATGAGACTGTTGCCGGAAAATCCATAGTTGGAGTATCCGAAGGAAAAAGACCTTTATTCTACGAAATACAAACCCTTGCAGTACCGACTGTTCTTTCTATACCGCGTCGTGTGGTTAAAGGAGTTGATTACAATAAGGTACAGATCCTTATCGCCGTATTAAAAAAACATCTGTCCCTCAGGCTTGATGCGTTTGATATTTATGTCAATGTCATTGGAGGGGTCAAGATAACATCGACCCTAGCCGACCTTGGTATCGCGGTATCGCTCTACTCATCTATACAGAATATCGCAATCCCGAAAAAAACAGTATTTATCGGAGAAGTAGGACTTCTTGGTGAAGTAAGAAAAGGATTTTCTGAAAAAAAAATAATCGATGAGTCAAAAAGACTTGGGTTTAAACGTATTTATTCCTCTGCAAATATCTCAAATATCAGGATGATTAAAAGCAGTATTATTCCTTGATATATGTTCTCTGTATGTTTACCTTTTTTCCGTTTGCTCCAATAACTTCAATGGTCATGGTATTTACTCCTTGTTTAAGCGGAAGTTCATAGGTAAAAAGCCCCTCGTGATCCAAATAGATCCGTTTTCCGAATATACTTACCGACGCTTCTTTTTCGGTTTTACCTTTTATTGTTATTTTTTCTACACGCTTGAAGTGCGATTGAGTAGGCTTCAATATGACAACTTTAGGTGGAGATACAAACATATAGATCTGATATCCGAAATATAAAAAGAAAAAAAAACTTACTATTGAAAGCAAAATTGTCACGAATTTCCTTGTGTCGGAAACGAGGTATGAGCTTGATACTTTTTTCTTAAAGTCCAAATCATCCTTTTTTTCATACTCTCTTCTGAAAAAGGCCTGCATTCTTTTGTAATCCAATCCTAAAAAACGTGCGTAGTTTTTGATAATTCCGGTAATATAGATTTTTGAAGTAAAAAAAGACCAGTTGTTCTCTTCGATTGCAGTCAGAAACTTTCCCCTGACTTTTATGTTTTTTTCTACGTATGCTAATGTATATCCTTTTTTCAGACGTTCTTTTTTTAATATTTCACCGACAGAAAGCATGAGAGTTTTAAAATTTACGTTATTCTTTTACCCGTTCCCCATATTCACCCGTCTCGGGATTGACGGTTATGAGATCGCCGACCTTAATAAAAATAGGTACCATGACCGTCACTCCTGTTTCAACAATCGCTGGTTTTTTGACTCCGGATACCGTATCCCCTTTTGCGGCATCTTCTGTCTCAATAACCTTAAGTTTGACGCTGAGTGCTGGCCTCATGGTTAAAGCTTTATCATCATGTATGTATATAAAATATGATTTTTCCTCTTTCAAAAAATTTGCCGCCTTTCCCACAACACTCAGTGGCAGCGTATACTGGTTATAAGTCCTCTGGTCCATAAAATATACTGACTCCGTATCTTTATACAAATACTGCATATCAATACATTCAACATCAAGTGTTTCTACGCTTTCGTTAGATTTAAAAGCATAATCTATGTTCTTTGCACTCATGATGTTTTTGATGCGCGACTTCATAAGGGCAGAGCCTTTCCCAGGTGAATAAAATTCAGCTTTCTGTACTTGCCAGATATCTCCTGAATAACGAATAAAATCCCCCTTTTTTAGACTTCCCGCATTGATTTTCATATATTTATATGTATTAATTTTAACTCAGCAATGGATGTTACATCTGCAAAAATCATAGCCATCCTTTCAAATCCGATAGCAATGCCGGCGCAATCTGTCAATCCATATTCTAATGCCTGCACGAGTCCTTTGTCAACCGGATGTGTCTTTTTCTTCAGCTGTTTTCTCAATTTTTGCTCATGGATAAACCTTTTCTTTTGCTCATTTGCGTCCGTCAATTCAGTATAACAATCTCCCAGCTCCACGCCTTCAATATAAAATTCAAACCTTTGCGCCGTTCTTCCGTCTGTATTCAGTTTAGCAAGAGCTGCAAACTCCTTGGGATAATCATAAATAAGCGTGGGATAACCTCCTTTACCCAAATGCGGTTCGATTTCCTGTACATATATTTGTGAAAATAAATCCTGATAGGTAAAACCATGAGTCTTATATCCTTTTTTTGATGCAATTTTCAAAAACAGACGATGGTTGAACAATTCTTTTTCCGTTATGCCAGCATACTTGAAAAACGCCTGTATAACTGATATCTTTTCCCATCGGGAAAAAGTAACACGCTTTCCTTGATAGGAAATCTGTTCGCCTCCGGTCATATTATCTGCTATAAAACGAAGTAACGACAATACTTCCGATGCTATATCCATGTAGTTTGCTTTTGTTTTATAGAATTCGAGCATAGTAAACTCAGGCATATGTAACCCTCCAGAGGGATCAGCGTTACGGAATGCTTTTCCCAAACAGTAACAATTGCCCGCTCCATAGGCGAGCAGTCTTTTCAAAAAAAGTTCAGGTGAAGGAGTAAGGTAGAGCTTATGATATATCTTATTATGTCTCAACTCAGTCTCAAACACTTCCAAATAAGACTCAGGAATAAGGGCAGGAGACAGAACCGGCAGGTCGGTTTTAAGATACCCCTTCTTTTTCAAATACGTATGAGTAAACTCTTCAACCTGTAGATATTTTTTATAATTGGCAAGATTTTGTATTGCCGTATATATGTTCATGAAAGCTCTCTTTCTAACTCTTCAAGTAATTGTTTTGCCTTTGATGATATATGCTCTGGTACTTGTATTTTGTATATTACATACTGATCTCCTTTGCGGGATGACTGAGGATGTGTAATTCCTTGACCTCGCAAACGAACGGTAGTTCCCGACTGAGTACCCGGGCGTATCCGTAGCTTCACGCTACCCGTAACCGTGGGTACATCTACCACCCCGCCTAAAGATGCAGTCTTAAAGGATATTTCCTGTTCTATATAGACGTCTTGTCCTTCACGTTTAAATTTCGGGTGTGGTTGGACTCGTACCTGTACATCAAAATCTGCAAATCTTATTCTCATACCATCATCAACACCTGCAGGGATTTTTATAGTCTTGTTTTTTCCTTTTATTACCGTCTTTTTTTCAACCCCGGCAACTGCCTCGTCAAAGGTTAAATTCATTTCATAAACATCCCTTCTGCTACGCGACTGTCCTGTCCTGCCAAAACCCCCGAAGAATTGTTCAAAAATGTCAAACGGGTCAGAGAATCCACCCATATCAAAACCTTCAAATGGATTTCCTCCCCCTGAACTATAGGTATAGGTAAACGGCCCATAACTGCCTGTTTGTGCCCCTGCAGCTCCTCTTTGACCAAAACCTCCTTTTTCAAAAGCATCTTTCCCGTATTGGTCATACATCTCTTTTTTTTTCGGGTCACTCAATACCTCATAGGCATGATTTATCTCCTTAAACTTTTCCGTAGCCTCAGGTGCTTTATTACGGTCCGGATGCCACTTCAAAGCCTGTTTTCTGTATGCTGCCTTTAGTTCTGCACTTGATGCGTTTTTTGATACACCTAAAATCTCATAGTAATCCATATTTATTTCACAACCTCACCTTCCTCAACATCTTTTTTATCGTCTTTTGTATTGTTTTTTTCATCCTTTGTTTTCTTATCATTGACATCCTCTGTTTGATCTTTTGCCTGCTCCTGATACATATACTGACCTATTTTCTGCAATGTATCCGATAGTGCCTTTGTTTTTTCTTCTATTGTGTTCTTTTCTCCTTTGTCTTTCACTTCTTTCAGTTCTTTTATCTTTGCCTCAATCTCATTTTTTAATTCCTTAGGAGCCTTATCGCCTGCATCTTTTAACGATTTCTCACTAACATAAATGAGGTTTTCTGCTTTATTCTTGACTTCAATTTTTTCCTTTTCTTCCTGGTCTTCCTTTGCATGCTTCTCCGCCTCTTCTTTCATCTTATCTATCTGTTCTTTTGACAACCCTGTAGAACCGGTTATCTTTATTGCCTGGGATTTACCTGTAGCCTTATCTTTTGCAGTGACCGTAAGCAAACCGCTTGCATCAATATCAAAGGCTACTTCAACCTGTGGAACTCCGCGCGGTGCAGGAGGAATTCCGTCCAGTATGAATCTGCCTAAAGACTTGTTATCCTTTGCCAATGGACG
>JBAZKI010000002.1:0-179392 GCA_041650875.1 Patescibacteria group bacterium | reverse complement strand
CCTAAAGACTTGTTATCCTTTGCCAATGGACGTTCTCCCTGCACAATATGTATTTCTACCTGTGTCTGATTGTCCCCTGCGGTTGAAAATATTTCTGATTTTGTTGTGGGAACTGTGGTATTCCTCTGAATAAGCGGTGTTGCCACACCACCTAAGGTTTCAACACCTAGAGTTAAAGGGGTAACGTCAAGCAATACAACATCTTTTGTATCACCCGTCAATACTCCAGCTTGTATTGCCGCGCCTATTGCAACAACCTCATCAGGATTGACTGAACGGTTTGGCTCTTTTTTAAAGAATTCCTTTACTTTTTCAAATACCATGGGCATTCTTGTCATTCCTCCAACAAGCACAACTTCATCGATTTTTTCAACTGTAACCCCTGCATCTTTAAGACATGCTTTTACGGGTTCAAAAGTGCTTAATATAAGATGGCCTATTAAAGATTCAAGTTTTGCCCGAGTCAGCTTAATAACCATATGAAGCGGTTGATTGTCTTTTACTGTGATAAATGGCAAATTTATCTCCGCTTCAAGGGATGTTGAAAGTTCAATTTTTGCTTTTTCCGCTGCATCTCTAAGTCTTTGCAAAGCTTGTGGGTCTTTGCGGAGATCTATGGTGTTTTCTTTTTTAAACTCATCTGCCAAGTAATCCAGAATAACTTTATCAAAGTCGTCTCCTCCAAGATGAGTGTCTCCATTGGTTGCCTTTACCTGAAACACTCCCTCACCAAGTTCAAGAACCGTGATATCAAACGTACCGCCTCCAAGATCATACACGGCTATAGTATGAGCATGTTTTTTATCAAGACCATAGCTGAGTGCTGCTGCAGTAGGTTCATTTATTATACGAACAACTTCAAGACCTGCTATCTCTCCAGCTTGTTTTGTTGCCTGGCGCTGTGAATCATCAAAATACGCAGGCACAGTGATGACGGCTTTATCAACCTTTTCACCTAAATACGCCTCCGCATCTGCCTTTATTTTTTGCAATATCATGGCTGATATCTCCTGCGGAGTGTAAGTTTTTCCGGCAACTTCAACAACCGCAGCTCCATCTTTTCCTTCCGCTATCTTATAGGGAAGCCATTTTGCATCTTGCTTGACCGATGAATCCGAAAACCTGCGTCCGACCAAACGTTTGATCGAAAAAATGGTGTTTTTCGGGTTTATTGCCATTTGCCGCTTGGCTACATCACCCACTATTCGCTTTACCGGATCAACGACAGATGGAATAACATTACGTCCTTCCTGTGAATGAATTACTTTTGGTTTACCGCCTTCCATAACTGCCATAGCTGAGTTCGTTGTCCCTAAATCAATTCCGATTGTCTTTGACATATTTTTTTAAAAAATAATTTTTAATATCTAAGTTCTGCTGAACTTATATAAGGTTCTTGCACTTAAGGACTTTATACAAGTTTAGAAAAACATGGCCTTCTTATACTATTTTCTTTTGGCAACTTTTACTTGAGCAACCCGTATAATATTACCGTTAAATTCATATCCTTTTCTGAAAACCTCAACTACCTGCCCGTCTTCATCTCCTTCAACCACATCTACCACCTCGCTTTGTACCGGATCAAATTGCTTATTCTGCACATCAAGCTCTTTTAGACCTTCCTTTTCCAGTAACTTATGAAAAGATTCTTTAATGATTTTGAGATTCTGATCTTTGATAAAAATTTCCGCTCTTTCCAAATCATCAAGAAAATTTAAAAGTTTGATAATAAGATATTTATTTGCATTCTTGATCGTTGCTTCTTTATCTGTAATAACCCTTTTCTCGAAATTCTGGTAATCTGCCAAGGCACGCAGATATTTCTGCTTATACTCATCTCTTTCCTTTCTTGCTGCGTCCAGCTCATGCATCTTGGCCACAAGTTCTTCTTGCGCCTTCTTCATTGTGTTTGCCGATGATTGTTTTGCCTGTTTGTCATGCTTTGTATCAGTCATGTTTATATAGAAATTATAGATTCTGGCTTTTGATTATCTCGCCAAGCAAGGCAGAAAAATATTTTATCTGAGGAGAAATTGTATCATAACTCATTCTTTTTGGACCTACGACTCCGATAATACCACGGATTTTCTCACCTTCAAATTCACTGAAAACGCTTGCACACGATTCATACATCGGATCTGCAATGTCGTCGTCTCCAAGCAAATAAAATATGTCATCTTCGGATTTTTCCAGTTTTTCAAGGATTCGTTCCCAATACTTTATTTCTTCCAGCCTCTTAAACAAATACTGCTCAAGCTCTCGATTAATAAACTCCTGTATATCAAACAGATTTGAAAGCCCTGCATAATACATGTCTCCGCTGTTGGTCGTTGCAACAGATACAAGCCCTGTCCTTTGTGCAAGAACTTTAGTAGCTTGAGTCAATAATTTGTGACGCTCTGTACGCTCATCCCATACGCTGTTTTTATACGCTACCTCATCTGCAGTTGACAGTTCCTTTTCTTTCATCAATTTATTTATGTAAAAACGGAATCCTTTTGCAGAAGGGACTCTTCCGGAAGAAAAATGAGCTTTTTTGATATATCCTTTTTTTGCCAAAGCTACCATCTCATTACGGATTGTTGCAGGTGAAACTCCAAGTTTGTACTTTTTTTCAAGAATCTCCGAACCAACAGGTTCTCCTGAATCCGAATATTCCTTTATTATGACCTTCAGGATATCTATTTGTCGTTGTGTAATATCTTCCATATGATTTTTGATCTCAATATTTTTTTATTGAGATAAATACTAACATTCCTGCATTAGCAATGATAATATATGTCTGCTAATTTTGTCAAGAGGAATTTATTATATAATAGTCTGTATGTACGAGAAGTACCCTCTTGTCCTTGCCGTTGCTTCCTTTATCGTTGATACCCGTAATAGAATTCTGATTGTCGAAAAATCCTTGCACGAAAAAATTGATCCGGGTCTTTGGACCGTACCGGGAGGTAAAGTGATGCCGCATGAGCATATCATTTCCGCATTAAAAAGAGAAGTAAAAGAGGAAGTTGGCCTTGAAATCGTATCATATACATGGATTGGCGAAGATGTCTTTATGAGTGATAAAACATATTTTCACGGTGAACATTTTCTGTGTAAAGCTAAAAAAACAGCTCCGGTCAAACTCGAAAAGAATCTTGTTGATTTTGCATGGATATACAAAGAAGATATCAGCAAATATAGCTTTCATCCGAATATAAAAAAACGTTTACTTTCCCTTTATGAAATATAAACTTGGTGCCCATGTATCAATAGCCAGTGGATATGAACATGCACTTGAGAAAATTGTGGAGATGGGAGGGAACTGTCTGCAGATGTTTTCCTCGTCGCCCCGAAAGTGGCATATTGCATCAACAAAAAACATTGATTCATCGGGATTTATACGTAAAAAAACATCACTCAGGGTTGACCCAATTTACTTTCATGCATCTTATCTTATCAATCTGGCAGATGAAGAGAGAATCGGTAATCTGTCAAAAAAAACTCTGATAAATGAGCTACAAACTGCATCACGGCTCGGGATAAAGGGAAGCATCGTTCATCTCGGCTCTTTTAAAAAAAATAAATCAGAACTGAGATACAAGATCCTTTTAAGACACATGTCGGAAGTTCTTGAAAAAATGCCATCCTCAGTTTTATTTATCATAGAAAATGCTGGAAACAGAAAAATAGGGTCTACGTTTGATGAGATAGGTACGATAGTCAAAACACTAGCCGATCCCCGAATCAGAGTATGTCTGGATACATGTCATCTGCATAGTACAGGTTATGACTTGGCAACACCCAAAAAACTTGAGATCATTCTTGATCTGTTTGAAAAACAAATCGGTTTAAAAAAACTTGAACTGTGGCACATAAATGACAGTCATGATCCGTTTGCCTCTTTTCGCGATCGTCATGCAAATATAGGCGCTGGTACAATTGCCATGGATGAGTTCAGGTATATCCTGACACATCCGCAATTAAGGAGTTTACCATTTATTATCGAAACACCCGGCTTTGATGGTAAAGGGCCGGATAAGAAAAATTTGGATATCCTTAAAAAACTTATATGATGTTAAGAGAGTCCCTTATCCGTAATTTGTGTTTACTGAAGAAAACCTCTTATATCGAAAATAAAATTTATAAACAGTTCTTCTCTTTTGTGACTGAAAGCCATGATTTAGTACGGGACCGAAATAAAAAAAATCATCTATGCTGTTTTTTTCTTCCAGTGCATCAGAAAAGCAACTCCGTGTACCTTGTCCACCACAAAAAGGCAATGGATTGGATTCCGCCCGGTGGTCATATTGATCGGTATGAACTACCTGTGGACACTATTAAGCGCGAATTTCTTGAAGAACTGTCCTACATGCTTACATCTGAAAAAGTTACTTTAGCAAATATCAGCATAAAGCGGATCAATAAAAAAACTCATCCGTGCAAAACCCATTATGATTTATGGTATACGGTTGAATGCAGAGAAAAAACGCCTTTTATATATCTAGAAGATGAATTTCTTGATGCAGGATGGTTTTCTCTACAAAAAGCTCTGTCGAAGATGAAATACATAATGTATCGGAAAATTGTTCGAAAAATTGCAGCAGGCTTTACCGATGCCAACCAATCTTCCCATGCGGTATAATACCAGTATGATCAAGTTGCCGGGAAATATCCAGGACTTCATGCATATATTTCTCAAAAAAGGTTTTCAGGTATTTGTTGTGGGAGGTGCGGTCCGGGATCTGATAACCGGAAAAAAAACCGATGACTGGGACTTTGCAACTGATGCAACACCCGATACAATACTTACTTTTTTTTCAAAAGCATTCTACAACAATACATATGGCACTGTAACCGTTGTTGTGGATGATCTGCTTTTTGAAGTCACGCCTTTCAGAAAGGAGTCGCTTTATAAGGACAGAAGACACCCTGGTAAAATCGAGTGGGCGAAAACAATAGAGGAAGATCTTGCACGTCGTGACTTCACCATAAATGCGATGGCCTTTGACGGAAAAACACTGATTGACCCTTATGATGGCAAAAAACATTTGCAAAACAAAATAGTTATGGCGGTTGGAGATCCTGACAAACGATTTGCTGAAGACAGCCTGCGGCTTATGAGGGCAATTAGACTTGCTTCTCAGCTGGGTTTTTTGATCGAAGAAAAAACAAGGATGTCAATCCAAAAAAATGCTTCACTCATTGTACATATTTCGTGGGAGAGGATCCGGGATGAACTTCTAAAAATCATTTCAAGCAATAACCCCAGTGATGGTATATTGTTTCTGCAAAACACCGGTCTTCTGAAGTACATCATACCCGAACTTGATGCATGTTTTACAGTACCCCAAAAAAGTCCGAAGCGCCACCACATATATGATGTCGGAACTCATTCGGTCATGTCTCTTAAGAATTGTCCCTCATCCGACCCCATCACCCGACTTGCAGCGCTTCTTCATGATATTGGCAAAGTTCAAACTTATCATAAAGATGAACATACTAAGCTTATCACCTTTCACAACCACGAGGTTGTCGGAACAAAGCTTGTAGGCAATATTGCAGACCGCTTGAGACTTTCGAATAAACAAAAAGAGAAGCTCGTACGCCTTGTCAAATACCACCAATTTACGGTTTCTGAAGTTATAACCGATAGAGCAGTTCGCAGATTCATACGTGAAGTCGGAAAAGAATATCTGCAGGATATGTTTGACCTTCGTACTGCTGACCGGATTGGGTCTGGTGCAACACCCACATCATGGAGATATGAACTTTTCAAAAAACGGATTGAAGAAGTACAACATGAACCATTTAAAGTAACCGATCTCAAAATTGACGGAACTGATGTGATGAGTATTCTCAATATCAAACCAAGCCGCAAAGTCGGCGACATCCTGAAAAAATTGTTTAATGAGGTTGTTGAAGGAAGAGTAAAAAATGAGAGAAAGTATCTTCTTGAAGAAATTAAAAAACTAGCTGATTCTTAAGCCATAAAACAATCTGTTCAGTAAGCTTTTCCTCGCTTTGAGCAAAATTATGTATTGCGTCTTTTAATATGATAAAAGTGCTTTTTTTGCTGACAGTATTTTTTTTTAATAGTTTGATTCTTTTATCAGAAGTTACACCCGGACAACCAAAATCATTTTCTGGATTGATAATAATCATAGGAGTGTCAATCTTGTTGAAATGTTTGAAACCCTTTTCCGGAGAAGTAAAATTAAATATCCAGATATTTGAATTTTCGTTTGTGTAATCCCAATATGTCTTTGCACTAACCATTGCATTACTCCATAATCGTATAGGCATTAGTTCAAGCTCCTTTCCTTGATCAATAAGTTTTTTAGCAAACGAAACATATTTTCTCCATTCTGGAACATATACATCTAATATGCCGGCAACATCGGCAGTAGATAAAAGTATTATCTTGTGTATGTGATATTTGGGTTTATCTGCCAGATAAAAACATATTTTATGAGGTCCAATACTGTGACCCTGTAATATGAATTCGTCAAATCCCAGATTTTGCAAATAAGTTATAACTCCGTTGATATCATACTTTGCTTCTTCAATAGAATCGTATGCTGTACCGCGAGTAACCCATTCCAGTCCCTGTGTTGATAATTTGAGCATGTCGGCAATATAGTCGTGCCCCCTATTATTAAATGTTAAAAAAGCATAATCATAAAGAGGATAGGTATAGCCCATTACAGTAACAAAATGGTTTTGTATAAAGTGGCCTTCTTTTCCATGGATATGAATGATGATTTTTTTCGTTTTTTTCTTTGGCTCAAACAAAATACCATCAAGCTCAAGACCATCTTCCGCATACATTTTATGAATTGTGATATCGATTGTATCTGGTTTTATAAACATATCTTACTATCTATTAATATTTTACATCAAGTACAAATGACATATTAAAAATAAATTTTTTCGCTGAAAATTGTAGTCTCTTGCCCGTGTCCCGGATAAATAACAGTTTCCTCGGGTACTGACTTAATTAATTGATTAATTGAGTCATGAAGTTTGTCGCTGCTGCTGTAGGATAGATCTGTACGACCGACGGCATTTTTGAACAAGGTGTCACCGGTAAACAATATCTGCTCTTCGGGTAAATAGTAACAAACTCCTCCTGGTGTATGTCCAGGGGTAAAAAAAATTCTGAATTTCCAGTTCCCAAATCGCAAAGGAGTAGTATTGATGTTTCTTATCATACTGGGTTGAACAACTACGGCCCGTTTCCCTAAATAGTGAGTAACAGTCGATTTTAAACGCTTCACCAAAAAAAGATCATCCTTGTGTATATATAAAGGGATTTTTAAACTCAACTGTACTTCACCCGCTGCCATAATATGATCAAAGTGCCCGTGAGTTGCGCACATGGCAATCAATCTTAGATTCATCCGTGAAATTTCCTCCAATAGAAAGCCTGCCTCGTCACCAGGGTCAATAAGAATACATTCATTATCATGAACCAAAAGATATGAGTTCATCCGTAATTCTCCCAGTATGTATTTTTTTATTGTCATAATAGTTGTACTATCTCATCCCATCCTTTTACAGGCTTGATGTGTTTATGTCTGGGATAATTATAGTTCCATGGAGCAGAAAAAAGATATACCTGTATGTTGACGCTTGCGCAATCTAGGGCATAATCCGGAGCATCATCTATCATATGCATTATCCCTTCTTCTTTGCAGACTGTTGATTTCATTTTCTTTATCTCATGCTCTTGGGATATCTGATTTGTATGGCATATTTTTTTGAACTTTCCCGGAAAGAATGTATTCAACCATGAAGCAGTTTTGTTTTCTATGATATGAGGTCTGGAGGTAATAAGGTACAGGTCATATTTTTTATACAGGTATTCTACACCCTGTAGTGACCCTTCAACCGGTTGTACCGAATCAAAAAATGACGATTCATAATATTCATATATTCGTGTTAAAACATCCCTTGGACTACATCTCCAAACCGCAGAAAGATCATACATAGTATGATCTTCTGACGTAAGTGTAGTAAAATACTTCCGGTTATGAAACTCTACCATCGGACCCAATATCTCCGCAATAACCGAATCCATATCAATTCCAATCTTCATAAGTTTTACCTGTATATTACTTTCGCGACTTTCTTTTTTCAAGCCAGACAAGAATAGGGGTGGCAATAAAAGGAGAAGAATATGTCCCGGTTATAGTACCGACAAGAAGAGCTGCTACAAAAAAACGTATACTCGATCCTCCCATCAAAGTAAGCGCCAAAAGCATAAAAATAATTGTCATTGAATTATTGATAGATCGCACCATTGTCTCCGTTATCGCCTTATTTGCATAATATTCGATATCTCCTGACATGTCATATCCAAAATATTCACGGATTTTATCAAAAATAACAATCGTATCATGAACTGAGAAGGACATCGTGGTCAAAACAGCAGTAACAAACATGGTATCAATCTCGGCACCAAAAAAGTGTGAAAATAGTGAATAGACACCAACAACCACAAAAAAATCGTGCACCATTGCGGCTATGGCTGCTACTGCAAAAAATATATCTTTAAAAGCAATACTCATATAAATAAGGATTCCGAGAATAGCTAAAAGTGATGCAATGAATGTTTTTCGTATCGTTTCCTTCCCGATCACTGGACCGACGGTTTCAAAGCGCAGCGACTTTACTGGTGTCTGAAATTTTGCCTCAAGTTCCCTTCGCAAACTTATTTCCTGTTTTTCGTTTATGGGTTTCAAGCGTACCGATAGAATATTGTTTTCCAACCGCAAGGTGGATGGAGGCATCCCTTGTTCCACAAATACAGCTTTGATATCACCAGAACTTATCTTTTTATCTATCTGGTATTCAATATCAGTTCCACCTACAAAATCAATAGAATAGGTAAATCCATACCGTACAGCAGTATACAATCCTGCGGATATTACTACTATGGAAATCAGGGCGTATAACCAACTGAATTTAAGAAATCTCATCATATTTTTTTGTTTTGAATTTGTGGATAAGATGTTTCTTTATAGAAAGCGTCAATTAATCTTCTTGTTATGACAATCCCTGTAAACAAACTCGTGGCTACTCCGATTGCCAATGTTAATGCAAACCCGCGTACCATGCCAAATTGAGGCAAAAATTCCCAATTCATGGGATTAAATAAAATAAAAGCAACAGTAAGAGTTGTGATATTTGCATCTTTTATGGCATCTATTGCCCGGCCAAAACCAAGCCGTACCGCAATTTCAAAGCTTCTTCCTTTTCTCTGCTCTTCCTTGATCCTCTCAAAAATAAGTATATTTGAGTCAACCGCCATTCCGATTGAAAGAATAAATCCTGCAATTCCAGGAAGTGTAAGAACAACCGGTATAGCGCGAAAGATTGCAAAGGATATTAGACCGTAAATAATAAGGGCAACAGATGCAATTATTCCAAGTTTACCGTAATACCCTATCATAAAAACAAGAACCATAAGAAGCCCAAACGTACCGGCAACAAGACTCTTTTTTATTTCAAGTGCTCCGAGCGTAGGACCAATATTGCGTTGCTCAACCAGTCTAATCGGTAAGGGCAGAGCGCCCGAATTTATGGCAATTGACAGTTGTTTTGCTTCATCCAGGGTAAAATTACCGGATATAACAGCGTTTCCTTCTGTTATCTTCTGCTGAACCGTAGGAGCAGATATGGGGAAAAAATCAAGAAATATCCCGACGGGTTTTCCAATATTGCGTCCAGTAATCTCACCAAAGAGCTTTGCTCCTTCATTATTAAACTGCAAAGCAACCTGAGGTTGCCCATTTTGCTGGTCAAAGGTCACACTAGACTTTTTGATATGCGTACCGTTTAATCCCGTATCTTTTGTTAAACGATCGAGAAGGGCTGTTGTTGTAGCTTCTTTGGGATCAGTTTCCCTCTCTTCCATAAACCGCAGCTGCGCTGTCTGACCGATAAGTCCTACAGCCTGTTCAACATCTTCTATACCCGGCAGATCAACACTTATCCGGTATGTTTTTCCTGCTTTAAGTGTTTGTACAACAGGCTCAGATACACCAAAAAAATTTACTCTTTTTTCTATCACATCCCTTGCTCCAGCAAGTGCGTCCTGGACATCCTCCTGATTGACTTTTGATACATCAGCCTGGAAAACCAAGTGACTGCCTCCTTTTAGATCTAGACCAAGTTTAGTTTTGAATTCTTTTTTTATTGGGATACCGAATATCGTGGTATTGATTGAAAGAGGATTTACAGTGAAATCAACTTTTGATTTTTGGATATTAAATTTTATGCGCAGATTCTCAGGCAGACATATCCAGACTAGTAAGATCAAAAGAACCACATATAGGAAGTTTTTTGGTTTCATTTAAGAAGATCCTCCTCACTACCAAGTAACATAACTTTTGGCTGCTTCAGAAAGCGCCATGTAAACGGATCATTATTTTTTTTACGAAATCTGAATTCTTCCTCTGTCATAACGGTATAATGTATATCCTGTCCAAAATCCTTTTCCGCACGATCAACAATACTTTCAAGTTCAGGAACTACAACAACACCTACAAATAGCAAGTAAATCTCGTCTTCTTTTATGGATATCCTTCTGGCATATTTAGTGGATATCGCAACAAATTTTAGTTTTCCCAACTTTGCAAGATTAGAATATATTGTCTGTGCAAGGGTATTTGTCTTAGTGAAGATACGAAGAAACTCGTCATAAAATAAAAAGCTTCGGTTTAACGAATAAAATACCTTATTGAGTCTTTTTTCCCGGTGAAGTACCCTTGCCTTTTCAAGAATATCAACCTCCCGCTTTACGGCGTTTACTTCTTCCTCGATTTCACGTACTATTTTTCTGAGATAGTATGTTTCGCCGAAATTATGATAAAACAACTCCAGAATTTTCCGTCGTGTCTTTGAGGTGATAATATAGTGCAGCATATAATTCGATTAATAGTTGACTTTATTACCTGTCGGTAATATTTCGATGAAAACCTGACCGCGGACAATCTCGATTTCCTCATCGTTTTCATCAAAAAACTTCATACGCGCCTCTCCATCTTTTTTGGTCCAGCTTGCTTCAGTCGCCTTTCCATTCCGGAAAACAAGAGCGTCTCCCGTTCCTGTCAACTGATATAAGATGTGACCACCATCATACCCATCATTGGCAGGCGACTCTTTCGCAAAAACTACTATGACATTTTTCACTTCCAGTTGTTTTTCAGTATTTTTATCTACATGAGCAATACCTCCGTTTGTACGTTTGTATACATTGGTTTTTGGATCATAATTCCAAACAACCGCCATATCATTTGAGAAGGCATTCCAAAAACCAAGTTCAATTTTTGCGGCAATTCCGCGATCTTCAGGTTTTGCGTCATCTTGAAAATTCCAAGATGTGAAGTTTTCATCCCAACTGACGCCATCCTCATCCACGTTGGTTAAATCTCTTTTGTTTTTGGCATATTCCCACAATTTTTTTGTTGATGTATATACTGTGTGTTCTGTAGATCTATTTGGAAGCCTTTCATAATCCCTCCAGAAATACGGAAAAGGTACTCCAAATTGATTCAAATCATTATAGCCTTCCCATCCCAACTTTCGTATAAGCCCTAATGCATCTGCTTTGGCACCATTGGCACAACCTGAGCCGGTTTCTTTATTACAATTTGCTCCGCCCACATGCGCATATAAAGGATACTCTCCATACTCATTGAGTAGAGTTATGAAATGAACTCGAGCAGAGCGGACCGGTCCAACAATAGGAGCGTCCTGACAATAATATACCGCTAAAAAACGCGTTATGCCTCCTTCAGCAACAGCCTCATACACAACATCCGCAGAAGAAAGACCTGACTGAGGTCGTGCATCCGTACTATTCTCAATTGCTATCCCAAGTGGACGTCTTACACTCCAACTGTCTTTTTGCTTTTTTGTCATCATCTTGCCGTTGATTGGGCATTCCTCAGTTTTTGGCTCCAGTAATTCGGGATCGACAGTTGGTTGCTGATCTTTCTGGGATACGGACTTTGTGATATTTCCTGCATTTGAAAAAAATGTATAAGAAGCTAAAACCGATACACAAAACAGAAAAATACTTACAAAAATAACAACTTTCTTATTAATCATACTTTTTTGATAATTGGTAATAATCTGGTCTATTGCGCTTTTGCTATTGCCTGCCTTTCTTCTTCTGACAATTCATGCTTATCACTTTTGCCTCCTTTAACAAGTTTTATATATATCCTCATTCCTTCATGAATATATATAAAGTTTATCACTACTCCATTGTTTTGCTCATTCAAGAGAGCAAGAACAAAGCTTTGTTCTCCTTCGGCTTTACCAAAAGCATTGAAATGAACGAGCCCGATTTTTTGATAGTAGTGGGTAAGATGTGATTGTACCTGATTTAATTCTTTTTTCAAGCTGTGCTGTGTTTTTGCGACCATATCAATCTGCCTCAACAAAACATCAAGTATCTCGTCTATTCCCTGTCTTCTTGTACGGGTTGTCAACCGGACATAGTGACTCCGAACCTTGTATGCAGCAAAAGATAAAACAACCAACCAGCTAAAAAACAACGAAAGAACCATATATATCATCATTGTATCCATTTTAACCTCTTTACAAATAGGTGTCAATATGGTTACAATAGGAGGCAAATGCCCAAAAAGACAAAGAAAATGAAAGCACGTGCGGCTGCCCGGATTCATTCAGGATTAGGTATGAAGAGACCTGACCAACAAACATCCGGATCTTCAAAACAATCCTTGTCATCAATATCACCTGCCGAAAATAACGCACTGTCAAATAATCATCACGTTGAAAAAAACGATGTCCAAATAACAAATTATTTCAAAACCGATTTACGAAAAAGCATCCTTCTTATCTTGTGCGTAATTACGCTTGAAATTATTTTTTATTTTGCTAGTATGAATACAGGCTTGGCAAAGCTATTTACAATTAAATAGATGAAGGGAGGTGAAATACCTATGACATCAATGTACTGTGTAAAATGTAGAGCAAAAAAAGACGTATCAAATCCTGAGAAAGTAACCATGAAAAATGGCAAACCTGCAATGAAAGCAAAATGCCCTGATTGTGGAACAGGCATGTATAAAATCGGAACAGCCTAATTCGTTTATTAAATAAAAAAACCGTTCCCTATGGGAATGGTTTTTTTATTGGCTGTTATCCAGAAACAGAAATGTTTTGACCATGGTATATACAGGTTTTTTGAAGTGCATATTGCTTTCAAAAAGCGTTAACTGCGTTACTTTAAAATCAAGATCAATATCAACCTTTTTAATTTTCTTCTGTAAATGAAAATATTGCTGCTTTGATGGAATACGACATCGTGATACAGTTACGTGAGGAACAAACTTTTTGAGCGAATTGAATTCCTGGCCAAATGTATTCTGCACTTTTTTAATCAGATTGTCTAATATGTGCTCTCTCCGGAAACGCACATAGATTGTGATGTGTCCATCCATAAATAAATCAAGACCTGTTGCATACAGATAAAACGATTGCTGATCGTAGAGAATATCATTTGTTTTTTTTATTATGTCCTGTTTTTTTTGCGTCTCACCGAAAAATTGCACGGTCATATGATAGTTTTGTATATCCACCCAGTTAAATGACGGATATTCCTTTTCAAGGGAATATAACTGCTTAGACAATTGCTGTTTACATAAATCGGGTAAATCAATCGCAAGAAACAGACGCATAGGGAATGATGTTTGAACTTGAAAATCCGGCAAGCAAATCTATCTCAACTAGTTGTGCTCCCACAGTCTCTGCATGTATTTTTTTTTGATGAAGATGGGGGTCGCCTTTCGTAAATGCAATAACATCTGGCTGAATCTTTGCAATAAGCAAAGAATAATCCTTTGTCTCAAATAGTGATAAAAGTATAATTTTATCCGTCATATCAAGGTGTGACAAAATCTCAGCCCTCTGCTCTTGTAGATGAACAGGCTGTCTTTTTTTATATGTACGGATAAAATCATCAGACTCAAGAAGAACTATAAGGTTACTACCAAGTTTTCTTGCTTCTTTCAAAAAAAATACATGACCGTAATGAAGAATATCAAAACATCCGCCAACCAATACGGTTTTTTTCATTTGACTGATTTTTTTCACCGCTACCGTATCATTATGGTTGATAATTTTATTGTCTATCATATAAAATTTGTCCTTTAATATATTACTTCGGACAATTATTATGTAGATAGTATATCATCTTAAAAATCCAATTATGGTAAATACGGCCCATATCATTTCAGGAAAACAAAAAATCCTGGTTGTTGACAGCAAACAGAGTGTATTGACATCACGATTAAAGCAATACCTGAAAAAATATGACAACGATGTGTATTTCTCTCCAAACCTACCACCTGGGTTGACGATTTTTGACTTCTGTTTTCTGATCAATGATGACACATTTATCAGGAGACGGAATGAACTGGGAAGATGGCAGTCAGTCATTTTAATATATACAAAAAACAGCAAAAAAGCGTGGAATACAGCTAAAACAATAGAAAAAGAAAAAATTCCACATGTTAAGATTATACACTGCCTTGATGCACACTCGTATACGGAAAGCATGATCGAGGAAATCATCTGGTTTTCCCTCTCCAAATCAAAAGAAATCTATCTTTCTGTCCGGACACATGTATCCTCAGACAGACATCTTCATACTGTCCCGCAAATCAAAAATAACATGTCATTTACCTATAAAATCTTTGGATATATTGAAAAACTAATAAGCAAAAAAAACATAACACTAGTGGCACTATTTGCCATATTCGTATACCACACGGCTTTTTTACTTCCCCTTGTTCCTGCAGGATTATCTGCACATAAAGCAATTAAAGAAATGGAAGATGGAAAATACAAAGTTGCAGCTCAACATATTAAAGACGGTGAACAATACGTTACGTCGGCAAAACAACTATATAACCTTGCCCGGCCGACTTTTCTTTTATTTTCGTTAGCTCAAATACCCGATGATATCTTTTCCATTCATGAAAGAATTATCAAAGTAATAAACATCTCTCAGATTCTTCAGGAAGATACACATCAACTATTTTCGTTTGTTTTTAAAAAAAATAAAACAGCGGATGAAAAAAAACAAACCAGCGATATCATAATTCTGGTACAAAAAAATGTATCCAAGCTTGAAGAACATCTTATATACCTCAATCAAAAAATACCAACCTCTCTTTCTATTACAAAACCCTATAAAGAAAGTTTGACATCAGCAATTCATCTGCTTGGCAAAACAAAAAAAATTGTTCCTTTTTTCTCCGAACTAATTGCATACAAAAACGAAAAAAAATATCTTCTTTTATTTGCAAATAATATGGAACTGCGCCCTGGAGGAGGTTTTATCGGATCATATGGTGTAGTCTCTATGAAGGACCTGACATTTGAAGATCTTTCAATCTATGATGTTTATGATGCAGATGGTCAATTAACCGCACATATACCACCACCTCCGGCAATCCGTGATTATCTTTCACAACCACACTGGTTTTTGCGCGACTCTGCATTTTCACCAGACTTCTATGAAAATTATTATCAAGCAAAATATTTTCTTGCTAAAGAAAAACAGTTTTCGGAATTTGACGGAGGAATCCTTATAACAACATCGGCTATAAAAAATATTTTGAAAGCTTATGGTGATTTATATCTTCCGGATTTTAATGAAAAAGTCAATTCAGATAATTTTTATATCAAAACCCAGCTTTATGCTGAAAAGGAGTTTTTTCCCGGTTCTACACAAAAAAAGAGCTTTCTTTCTGCGGTAACACGGCAAATACTAATCAATATGGACACGGTATCGCAAAGAGAGATTTTATTACAAATCATAAAGTCAGCCGAAGAAAAACAAATTGCATTTTATCTTGAAGAAGAGAATCTTCAAAAAATAATAGACTCATTTTATTGGTCAGGTCGAATAATTGAGCCTTTCTGCCCTTCTCAGGTGGAAAATTGCTACACCGATTTTCTTTTTCCTTATGATGCCAACCTCGGTGTAAATAAAGCCAATTTTTTTGTTAACCGGAAAATGGATGTCAAAATACATATCGACGAAGAAGGATTTGTACACACGTATCTTAATATACATTTCAGAAACGAATCGCTGCAGGATATTTTTCCTGGAGGTGTATATCGGAACTATCTGCAGATTCTTGTACCTCGAAATTCGCTTATCAAACAAATAACAGTCGCTGATAAACCTGTAACAAATTACGATCAGGAAATAGGCCAGTTTAAAAGAGTGGGTTTTTTCTTTGAGATACCGATACAATCGCAAAAAAATATAACCATCGAATATAAATCCCTTAAAGCCTTTGATAGAGGCAGATCAATCTACCAGCTTTTATTTCAAAAACAAACTGGGTCAATAAATAATGATTTAAATCTTGAAATTACCCTGCCATCCAACATGTTTTTGGTAAATCAAAATTTTTCTCCCCTTGTTAAACATAATCAGATCATCTATAATACAAACTTATCAACAGATAAAATTTTTTTTATTGAATTACTTAAAGATTGATATGAAAAAAACACAAAAAAGCACCGAACAAATAAAGCTGATGGCACAAGAAAGAAGCATAACAGGTAAAAAGGTCAAAAAACTAAGGAAAGAAGGCATGCTTCCGGCAAATATATACGGAACTGATTTTAAATCAACATCAATCAGCGTCCTCTATAAAGATTTTAAAAACGTGTATAAAATCGTTCACGAAACAGGCATTGTATACCTTCAACTCGATAAAAAAGACATTCCCAGCATGGTTAAACATATTCAAAGACATCCTATTGATTCAACTGTACTTCATGTAGATTTTAGAAAAATTGATCTTGCTAAGAAAGTAGAAACTGAGGTACCGGTAAAGGTTATTGGATCGTCTGAGGCGGTTGTACAGAAAAACGGCATACTTCTCACACAATCAACTCATCTTACGGTTGAAGCTCTTCCTCAGGACATTCCAGCTTCAATTGATGTTGATATCTCGACTCTGAAAGAACTTGGTCAGGATATAAAAGTAGGAGATTTGGCGAAATCAAAATCATATACCATAACAACCGATCCTGAAAAAGTTATTGTTTCTGTTACCGCTCATAAAGAAGAAAGTACTGTCACTGAAACAACAGCAACAGCAGCACCTGAGGTAATCACTGCAAAACCTGATGAAGAAGAAGCTGCCGACGAGGGCGGAAAGGAAGAGGGAAAGAAACAAACTGAAGAAAAGAAACCTGTAGAAAAAGAAAAAAAAGAATAGTCTAATAATAATTAACGATTGTAACTGGTCATATGACAATTATCAAAACCGAATTTGCACTAGCTCTGAATCAGGTTGCTGGAGAACGCGGTATTTCCCCTGATGAAGTCATTGCGTCAATTGAGACAGCTCTTGTTGCCGCATATAAAAAAGAATATCCCGGAACTGATGAAGACGATGATGTAACTGCAAAACTTAACCGTGAAACAGGCGAATCCAAACTATATAAGGATGCAAAAGATATTACTCCTCCTGGATTTGGTCGTATCGCAGCTCAAACTGCAAAACAAGTAATTCTTCAAAAAATCCGTGAAGCCGAAAAAAGAACCGTGATAAGCCACTACAAAGGACAGATAGGCACGTTAATACGCGGAAGGATTATCCGATATGATGGATTCAATGCTCATATGGATATAGGCAAAGCTGAAGCACTTCTACCCCGCGAAGAACAAATACAAGGGGAAAATTACTCGGTGAATACATCTCTTGCCGTGTATCTCAAAGAAATATCAGATGATAAATTCGGTAATCAACGCATAATCGTTTCACGTACGGATCCACGCCTTATTGAAGAACTTTTCAAGAGAGAGGTTCCGGAGATAGGTAACGGAGCCATTGAGATCAAAAAAACAGTGCGTGAACCCGGAGAACGGGCAAAAATTGCGGTTACAAGCAGCCACGGGACAGTTGATCCGGTTGGTGCATGCGTCGGACAAAAGGGGGTGCGTGTTCAAACTGTAACAGATGAGTTTGAGGGAAGAGAAAAAATCGACATAATCCAATGGAACAATGATGATAAATTATTTATCATTGCGTCCTTATCCCCCGCCAAAGTAACAGATGTGGTTATTGACCGAGATCTTAAAAGAGCCAAAATAACAGTTGATGAGACTCAAGCACCTCTTGCAATCGGCAAGGGAGGAGTAAATGTGAATTTAGCGGCACGGCTTACCGGATATCTTCTTGACATCATCCAAATAAAATCCGCATCTTCTGAAATCAAACCTGAAACTACCGAACAAAAACCACAAACGTAAACAAAGAAAAACAAATTTTTATAAAACTATGCAACCACGATCACCTGTTGTAGCTATTTTAGGCCATGTCGACCACGGAAAAACCACATTGCTGGATTATATTAGAAAGTCCCATATCGCGCCCGATGAACATGGCGGTATTACACAAAAAATAGGAGCATATGAAGTGGAGACACATCTCAATGATTATCCTGTAAGTCGTATCACCTTTATTGATACTCCGGGCCATGAGGCTTTTTCACTACTTCGAGCACGAGGAGCTCATGTTGCAGATATTGCAATTCTTGTTGTTGACGCCCGTGATTCCCTCATGCCCCAAACTATCGAATCAATATCTCACATAAAGTCCGCAAATATACCCTTTATAGTCGCCATAAATAAAATGGACAGAGAAGGGGCTGACCCTGAAAAGATTAAAAATGACCTTCTTAAATATGAGGTCTTGGTCGAAGGAAAAGGCGGTAACGTACCGGTTGTTAAAGTCTCCGCAAAAACAGGGATTGGGGTCAAGGATTTACTTGAAACCATACTGTTTATTGCATCGGATAAAAAACTTACATTTGACCCTCAAGCTGCACCCCATGCCTATATAATTGAAACAAAAAAAGACAGACGCGGAATTGCAGTCAGTGCTATTATCAAGAACGGTATGCTGTCTGTTGGCAACACGGTTTTTGCTGATTCTCAATCTGCCCGTATCCGATCCCTCATTAATGATTTGGGAGTACAGATAAATTCGGTTCAACCCTCTCAACCCTTTGAAATTCTTGGGTTTAAAGAAGCCCCGTCAGTCGGATCATTAATAACAAACACATCAAACCCAGTGAAGGACATCGGCACAAAACCAAGTGAGTCTGAGAAAGAGGAATTTAACCTTGCTTCAATAACAGCAACACCTAAGGAAGAAAAAAAACTATATCTGGTCATTAAGTCTGATACCCATGGGTCGCTTGAAGCAATTAATGCGGCTCTATCCAAAAACAAAAACGTGGAAATACTACTTAACGCTGTCGGAGATATCCATAAATCAGATGTGTTTCTTGCCAAAACAAGTAAAGCCATAGTCATCGGTTTCAATGTCAAACCGGATCCGGAAACAAAACAGCTATCTAAGCAGGAAAAAGTCATTATAAAAACTTATTCAATAATTTATGAACTTTTGGACGAACTTACCGAAGTTGCAGATCTTCTTCAGGAAAAAGAAGAACAGGAAAAAAATCTGAAAGGGGAAGCAAAAGTTCTTGCATCCTTTATGATAGAAGGTGAAAAGATATTCGGGGTAAAGATGACAAAAGGTAAAATCGCCCTTGGAGACGAACTTCAGGTCCATAGAGATAATAATCTAATAGGAAAAACCCGGCTTGTATCGCTTCAAACGCGTGCAAAAAAGGTACAGGAAGTCAAAAAAGACCAGGAATCAGGCATGGTTTTGTCTCCTCCTCTTGACATCAGGGTAGGTGATGTGGTAAAATGTATCCTATAATATGTATCCTACTAATGCATCACAAACCATAAACCGCGTTGTTGACGTAATCCAAAAGGGTTCAACCGGTATCATTGTGCTTCCTCAAAACCCAACTGTTGATGCAATAGCTGCTGCTACCAGCCTTTATTTGGGCTTATTAAAATTGGGTAAAACAGTCAATCTTGTCTCAACAACTATTCCACAAAGTGATCTTGTCGCAGCAGACAAAATCCAATCCAATCTTTCAGTCGGAGGTGATAATCTTATAGTATCTTTTCCTTATAGTGAAGGCTCAATTGATAAAATTGACTACAATATTCAAGGTGAATTTTTCAATTTAAGTATCACGCCAAGACCGGGCTTTCCAAAACTGAACCCGGACCAGGTATCATATTCATATGCAGGAGGATCTTTTGATTTTATCATTACAGTAGATGTACCAAATCTCAACAGTATCGGGCAAATCTACACAGACAATCAAACACAATTCCAAGGAAAAAATATCATCAATATAGATCGTCATCTGACGAACGGGTTTTTTGGTACCGTTAACTTTGTGAACAAAACAAGTTCTTCAACTTCTGAGTTGATATATAAAACTGTGCAGGCTCTTCAAGTGACGCTTGATAAAGACATCGCCACTAATTTGTACGCAGGTATTGCTGCTGCAACTAATAACTTTACGGCGTATTCGGTGAATGCGGAAACTTTTGAATCCGTAGCCCAGCTTCTCAAGGCTGGTGCTGTAAAAAAACCGCAGAGAACCCAGGGATCAAATAATTCGACTCCACCTGCATCACAAGGACCCCGTATGCCTCAGTCATTTAGACCCCCGCAGTCTTCGCAAGATCAAAGTAAAAATCAAGGCAATCCCACATCATTTGAACAAAAATCACAGGGAGGGATTGATACTGTTGAAGTAGGAGCTACAGCTCAGACAAAAGAAGGAGTATCAACTGCGCAGGATTGGCTAAAACCAAAAATCTTTAAGGGGGGCGGCTTAGTGTAAAAGAGGTTGCACTGATGTCTTACCACCATCTTCTAATTTTACTTTTTCTGCTGTTTTCATCAGTTGATTACTGCGTGTAGTCTTAACCATGTTATATTGTTTGGAAAGCGATTCTATACGTTCTCCGATCTTATCAAATTCAAGATTGTATTTATTGAATTCTTCAACAAACATTCTGATGTGTCCGATTATTTTTTGTACGTTTTTCTGATATTTAAAATTTTCATATGCCTGACTCACCATGCGTAAAATTGCCGTAAAGGTAAAAGGACCTGCTAAAATCACTTTTTGTCTCATTGCTTCAACCCATACTTCACTCATACTTTCATATATAAAAGAAAAAACCATTTCATTTGGAATAAACAATATAACAAAATCTACAGTATTGTCTTCGGGATTGATATAATCCCTTGTAGTCACTTGTTTTATCTTTTCCTTCACATCCCGTTCAAACATTTTTTTCAAATCGGCCTTAACCGAGATATCGTTTGTCTCGGTCATTTTTTTCAAGTTCTGATACGGAAATTTGGCATCAACATTGACCTTTGCTTTATTGGGTAAAAAGATGGTAAAATCCGGCCGTTTTCCCGTATCTTGTTCTTTATTAAACTCGTAGTTTTGACCACGCACAAACCCATTCATCTCCAATAAGTCCCCCGCCACCTTTTCTCCCCATTGTCCTCTCATTTGGTTACTTGACAACACTTTGCTTAGGCTCTCGGTTGTAATCCTCAGTTGATCGGTCAATTTACTTTGACCTTTGATTGCTTCCTTTAATTCGCTAAATGATCCTATACGTTTTTCTTCAGCACTTCTTAACCTGTCATCATTTTCACTGAGTTCATCATGAATACGCTTAACCAACTTTTCAATGATCTCTTTTTTGTTCTCCAGATCAGTCTTGATATCCTGCTTTTCTGCAGTAAGCTGCTGTTTTGCCATCATGATAAGTTGCTCGTTTGATGTCTTCGTAAAATTGGGAAGGGCTGATTTTAATAGATAGTTGATAAGAATAAACAATACTGCTGCAAGAACAGCGATACCGATTACCATCGCTATAATGATCTGAATAATCATGCATATATGATACCAAAATGAATTGGTTATTTTGCTACAATTACTCAATGAAAGTTGAATGGATGCGGGAAATCAAAAAAGGAGAAAGTATAAGTAAAGAAAAAATCATTGAGATTCTTCTTAAAAACAGGAATATAAAAGATAAACAAGGATTTCTCAATCCGCCTTCACCCCTCTCCATTCAATTGTCTTATTTTGGTTTTAAAAAGGAACTGCATGATTTTATATCGCTTCTGACCGTTATCAAAAACAAAAAACAACGTATTGTTGTGTACACCGACTACGATGCAGATGGTATAACCGGCGGCACTATCATGTGGGAAACTCTTTATTTACTTGGATTTGATGTTATGCCGTATGTACCTCACCGAAAACATGAAGGATATGGTTTCTCAGAAAAAGGCATCGATCGGGTGAAGAAAGAGTTTGATCCTGCTCTCATCATAAGCGTCGATCATGGAATAAGCGGAACAAATGAAATTACATATGCTGCCTCACTCGGGATACAGATTGTGGTTACTGATCACCATCTGGCTCCGGAAAAAAAGCCTGACAAAGCTCACGCAATTTTTCATATTCCAGCCCTCTCAGGTTCAGGAGTTGCTTATTTTGTGGCAAAGGAAATTTATACAAGTTTCAAATCAATTTTGAAAACTAACGACAAACGACTATCAACGTACTTTGAAGTTGATTATCTGGTGCTTGCCGCAATCGGTACCATTGCAGATCTCATACCGCTTACCGGTCCTTCCCGGAGCATTGTCTATCATGGATTACATGCCTTTAAAAAAACAAAAAGAACAGGAATAAAGCACATTATAAGCGAAGCAAAAATTACTGATAAAGCAATCACGCCTTATGAGGTAGGTTTTATCATTGCTCCACGTATCAATGCTGTGGGCAGACTTGAACATGCCCTTGATGCATTACGGCTTTTGTGCACTCACAATGATAAACAAGCAAAGGAAATTGCATCAAAAATCGGTGGAACAAATAAAGAGCGTCAAGACTTGGTAACGGACGCGGTAAAAGAAGCAAAGCAAATGGTGGAAAAAATAGTTGAAAAAGACAACCTCCCACTTATTATCTTGTTGCACTCGACCAGATGGAATGAAGGAATAATCGGCCTTATTGCCTCAAAGATAGCCGAAACCTATTCACGTCCAACAATTGTGCTTACCAAAAGCGATGGTTTTTGGAAAGGGTCTGCACGTTCGGTCAATGACTTTCACATAACTGAGTTTCTCCGTTCTATGGAAAAACGACTTATAAGTGTCGGAGGACATAAGGGAGCTGCGGGTTTTTCAATAGTAGACAGTGAACTTGACGGTTTTCGTGAGCTGACTCAAAAACAAATAAAAAAAATCGCAAAAGAGAAAGATTTTGAAAAAACGATAATAGCAGATATGAAAATACCTCTATCCCTTGCTACATCAGACCTTGCAAAAGAATTGGAAAAACTTGCGCCATTTGGTGTCGGCAACCCAAACCCGTCTTTTGTAAGCGAAGTAACTATACTTGAAAAAAAAACATTCGGAAAAAAAGGTGAACATATAAAATTTTTTGTCAAAGATACTCATGCCGAATCATTCCCTATTGAACTCATTGCCTTCTACAAAGCTGAAGAATATAAAAAAATCATAAAAGGAAACCAAATATCCGCAGTTTATTGTCTTGATATAAACAGATGGAATGGGAGGGAGAGTTTGAGAGGAAAAATTCTACAAATATATTAACTTTCAAATACTTTAATTTTTTCTTTTTTTGCAATTGATGCTTGAAAGTAATTCCACATATCCTCTTTATCCAATGGATCTAAAATAAAATTTGCCAATTGATAATCAGGAGAGATAATTTCTTCATATGAACCTCTTGCAAGATCTCCTGTTATAGAACCCAATATGGATGCTGTTGGAATAATAGTGATAAACTGCTCCAATACATCATCATCAAAAAGATAGTTTGCCCTTGGAAGAGAATCTGTCATTACTAATCGATCTATGCTGTGATTTTTTAGAAGTGCCTGAACTATGTTTCTTCTTCCTGGATGCGATAACACACCATGGGTTGCAAGCACTGTTATAGATCTACAGTGGAATTTGTCTTTTAAACTTTCAACAGTTGCATCAATGGATCCGTAAGTATCGATAATGTCATCATAAATTATGATATCTTTTCCTTCAAGATCTGTCATATCTCCATAAATGAGTGCGCACTTATCAACCATATTTTCCCCCTTTCTGGTTTTATCAAATGCAATAACATGGTCCGCTGGATCAAGATCGAGCATTTGCGAAAAAACAACGTTTTGCTGCAAACTACCTTTATCTAAAGCAACGATACGTACGTTTGTCGGATCCAATCTCATTACGTTTTCAACTTTCTCTGTCCCTTCATGCTGAAATAGTTCTTCTCGAACGTATTCTGCAAACAAGGGAGTTGCCGTTACAGGAACAACTTTCATATATTTGCGAAGCGCAGCAACCGCTTCAAAACTATGCGCTCCAAGCAAAACCATTTCGTCAACACCATCGTCTCCTCCTATAGATTTCCCAATAATTTGTGGAATATTTGGTTCACCCACTGTTCGTGTCGTCCCTTTTCCTCCGTCTTTATCCTGTCTTAACTCACAATATGGACATGCTGCAATCAGTCTTTCAACTAGTGGACCTCTGCTTCGTTCGCGCCTTCTTAACGCATTTGCAATCTCCGCAACACCAAATATCACAGCAGAAAAATCTCTATTAAACTGACTCGATATCCAAAAAGGCATAACGCCTATATGCGGAGGAAGCGCCTGTAATTCTTCTTCTGAACCCATAGGACCGACCATGACTTGAATTGATGGAGTTCCATCCTTGAAAGTATATGCATCAACATTCCATCTTCGATCAATATTCGCGGAGATTTTGAATTGTGTTAGATATGCTTGATAGGAATGATCATGAACAATTCTTACTAATTCAGGATGGGCCATGGTTTTTTATTATTCACTATTATAATACTCCAATCCCTGATTTCAACTATAAGATAAATCCAATCTTGTTGTAAAGGTCGCCAAATATTTGTATTATTGAACATATGAAAAGTGTATATGTTGCCGATGTTACTGATAAAATCGGGCAAGAGGTAGAACTTAAAGGATGGATAAACTCAAAACGTGATCATAAAAAGATAGTGTTTCTGGATCTTCGAGACTCAACCGGTGTCGTACAAGTTGTCGGAGGGGAAGATTTCAAAACGCTTTCACCCGAAGATGTAGTTTATATCAAAGGAACAGTAAAAAAACGACCTGAAAAACTTATAAACCCGAAGATTAAAACCGGTACCGTTGAGATTGAGGCAAAAGAGTTTGTCAGACTTGCAAAAGCAGAAGAGCTTCCTTTTGATATAGCAAAAGAATCACTTGACGTATCTTTACCTATTCTTCTGGATTACCGTTCCCTTACACTCCGTCATCCAAAGATTCAGGCAATATTCAAACTGCAGGAAACCATCGTACAGACATTCAGATCTAGCATGAAAGATGCCGGATTTACCGAGTTTCAGGCACCCACCATGGTCGCAACCGCAACCGAGGGCGGAGCCGAAGTGTTTCCTATCAAGTACTTTGAACACGGTGCATATCTTGCACAAAGCCCGCAGTTTTATAAGCAGATAATGGTTTCCATTTTTGAAAAAGTCTTTACCGTTGCCCACGCTTATCGCGCAGAACCATCAGTCACCACTAGACACCTTACCGAATATGTCGGGCTTGATGCTGAGATGGGTTTTATTGACAGTTGGACTGAGCTCATGGACACAGCCGAATATCTTGTACGTTCAATTTTTAAAGCAGTTAAAGAGAAACATCAGGATATTCTTACTCTTTATAATATCGATGTCCCGCAGGTCGGTAGTATCATTCCCCGTGTTAAATTAAAGGAAGCCCAGCAAATAATTTTTGACCGGACGAAGCGCGATATACGTGAGGAACCTGATCTTGATCCAGAGGGCGAAAAAGAAATGTGGCGCTGGGCAAAGGAGACACACGGAAGTGAACTGCTTTTCATCACCCATTATCCTACAAAAAAAAGACCGATGTATACGTACCCCGATCCTGAAAATCCTGTGGAAACCTTAAGTTTTGATATGATTGGACGAGGGCAGGAGTGGATAACCGGAGGACAAAGAATACACGACTATGCACAGCTTGTTTCAAATATTAAAAAATGGGGAGTTGATCCAAAGCAGTTTGAAGTACCGTACCTGCAGGCATTTAGGTACGGCATGCCTCCAGAAGGAGGTTTTTGTCTCGGGCTTGAACGGATTACCATGAATATACTTGGTCTTGCAAATATCCGTCAGGCGACACTGTTTCCACGAGACATGGAACGTATTGACATCCGTCTCTCATTAAAAAAAGAGGGTGGATTACCTGTATCTCAAGATCCAAACATCCCGGTTTTTGATCAGATTATAAAACTTCTTGATACAAACCATATAACCTATAAAGTATTGGAACATGAGGCAGTGTTGACGTCTGAGGACGCCTCAAGAGTCCGGAATACCAAACTAAGCCAAGGCGCAAAAGCATTAATCATGTATGCAGACAAAAAACCTATTATGCTCGTTTTGTCTGCGGATAAAAAAGTTGACCTCAAACAATTTAAAGCAAATCAAAATATAAAAGATTTGCGCATGGCAACACGGGAAGAAGTAAAAAAGATAACTCATGTGGATGTTGGAGCAGTCCCTCCCTTGGGCAATCTTTTTGATATACCTGTCTATGTTGACAAGTCTCTTGGAACAAATCACGAGATTGTTTTTAATGCAGGAGCGCATACCAAATCAATTATGATGGAGTATAAGGACTATATTCAGGTATGCTCACCTATCCTTGATAGTTTTTCAATATAGTAATAACAACCAAATACATGAGATACCGTTTTATCATCCTTTTTATTTTTTTTTCTCTATTATTTCTCTTTTATCCCGGCGACTCCTATTATTATCATTTCTTTTCGTATAACCGTGACATCTTTTCTCAAGACATCTCCCAAAAAGAAATAAAGATAGGGCCCGTACCAGTTCTCGCTTCTCCTTATTATTACCCTGAGGTTTCAGCCGAAGGTGTATATATTGTTGACCTGCCTTCTTTTACCCCGGTGTATCAACGTAACAGCAGAAAACAGTTTTTTCCCGCATCAACCGCTAAGATAGTAACCGCACTTGTCGTTTTTGATCTTTATGAGCCGGATGATATCATTACGGTTAAAAGAAGTTCTGTTGAAGGACAGATAATGGATCTTGTGCCAGGAGAAAAAATTACAGCCGAAAACCTACTGTATGGCATCCTTGTCCATTCGGCAAATGATGCTGCATACGCGTTTGCTGATAGTGTCGGGTATGAACAGTTCATCGACCTTATGAACAAAAAAGCAAAAGAGATCCATATGAATTCAACTATGTTTGCAAATCCTGCAGGACTTGATCATGCAGATCAATACACGACTCCCTTTGATCTTGCCCTGGCTGCCAGGGAACTTCTGAAAAACAAATATCTGGCGCGTTTTGTATCGACAAAGGAGATAACGATATCGGATATCGATTATATGTATTTCCACAAACTCACCAATGTGAACAAACTCCTTGGAGAAATCAGCGGGATAGGAGGATTAAAGACAGGATATACTGAAAACGCCGGAGAAAATCTGGTCAGCTTTTATAAAAAAAACGGTCATCAGTTCATTATAGTCATTTTGAAAAGCTTGGACAGATTCAACGATACAAGAAATGTGGTGGAATGGATAAACAACAATGTACAGTACTACAGTTTCGAATAGTCAATAAGGTACTGATCAGTTATGGCAGATACGTAAGCTACAAAATTATCATCACCCAAAAATACATAGACCGGTTGCAGATATTCGTGATAGATATCCGGATCATAGTAACCCATAAACATACGCTTTATAGCAATTTCCTTTTCTCGGATATGGGCGCCCGATACAATATATCCGCTACCTGTTGCAAGCCTATCAAGCGCTGTCTGTCCATCAATGATCGGATAAATACCTACCTGTTCCTCTGATTTTTCAAAAAATTTCACCTGTGCACTCACTACTTTATAATCATTGGGTGTTGCAACCATAGTTACATAATTCTGGCTGTTAAAATATTTTGGCGACACAATAGGATACTGATCAATATCAGCGCGATAAAGATCAATTTCTATCATATTGGCGCCGATGTTGTCTTCAAGAACTGCGGTTTTACTGCTGACCTTATCATACTGCAGAAAAATCGCATTCATACGGCCTTGAGCTAATTCTTCAGGATGTCTGTCAAGAGATTTTAAAAAATCTATAGCCTTGTTTTCAGCTACTTGTTTTTCCGGAGTCGTGTTTACCTCAAATAGTTCCGGGCTGTGCACAATATCTTGGGTATATTGAAAGTTGAAGTTTGTTATATCAATGCGTAATTTTCTTTTCCCGTCATCAAATAAAGCTTCTGTTTTTCCTACCAGACTATATTTGGTTTGCGGATCAAAACCAAGATTTTTTGCAATAAGCACGATTTTTTCCTTATATCCGAACCTGAATTGGCTTTTTGGTAGAAAAAAGACTTTGGCTGCCTCAGTTGCCGTAACAGGCTCACCTTCAACAGTGTCAATTATATAGCTATGATCCGCGCTTGCAGTTGCCTCAGCTATCTCAATGGGTTTAAGCTCATTAAATATGGGGTTCAGGTCAACGGTCTCAACCGTATTTAGTTCATTAAAAAGAAAAAAAAGCTTGACTGTATAGAACATGATGAGAAGAACAACAAAAACCAAAATCACAAACGGTGCAAATTTCCTGCTGAAATATGATACTTCGGTCAAAGTCATATATCAATGATAGCAGATACTGGATTTAAGTTCTTCTTTTTTTCTGCTACAATAATAAACATATGAAAAAATTACGTATCGGCTGGTTTACTTTTACCTGTTGTGAAGATTCAACTATACTTTTTACCGAACTGTTAAACACTCATTATAAAGAATGGTTATCTCACCTTGAATTTGTCCATGCCCGAATACTGCGCAAAGATGACACACAGGAGATACAGCAAATGGATGTGGCATTTGTTGAAGGAGCAATAAGCTCAGATGAACAGGAAAATAAGCTGAAAAAAATCCGTGAAAAAGCAACAACGCTTGTTGCAATCGGATCATGTGCTGTTACCGGTTCTCCATCTGCCCAAAGAAATTATTTTAACGAGTCTCAAAAAGAAGAAATCAGACAAGTGCTGGAAAAATTCAAGTACAAAGAGAAGGTCCTCAAACTTGCGGATATAGTGACGGTTGACGCATCTATTCCCGGTTGTCCTATGAATGAAACCATGTTTTTAGAAATTATGGAAAAGTTTCTTCATGCACGACAGTAATTTTGATCTGGGAGACATAACAAAGGGAACATATGCAATCAAGCTGGATGAAATCTCCAAAATCGAAGGCGCCGCTTCACTTGATATCCAAATTACGCAGGGAAAAGTGACTAATCTCAAGTTCAGCATCTCCGAATGGAAACGTTTTTATACGCAAGCTATCCAGGGAAAACCTGCAACTGTAGTACCAACATTAGTAAGCCGAATCTGCGGAACATGTTCAAACGCACATCTTTTGGCATCTATCAAAGCAGTTGAAAATGCATATCAAATAACCCCAAGCGATCAAACCATGCTTCTGAGAAAACTTCTCTATCATGGACTTATCATACGGGATCATGCTCTCCATTTGTATATCTTTGCTTTACCTGATGTTTTCAAAAAAAATTCCATACTGGATTTTGATATGGAGAATCCTGTAGAACATGAGTTTCTTGACGATGCATTTGCTGTAAAGGAAGTAGGCAATCAGCTTTCAATAGTTGTGGGAGGAAGATCTGTACATGCTCCAACACCTGTTGTTGGAGGGTTTATGAAACTTCCTTCGGTTAACGATCTCAAAAAGCTTATTCCTGTACTTGTCGGAATCCGTCCTAAGATAGTCAAACTAATCGATCTTTTCGCTAAAACTCCTTTTTTCCATGAAGTCCAGGCTCCGTTTGTATTCACATCCCTTGTCTCAACGGATTTTTCATATTTACAAGGAACAATACATACATCAAAAGGCCAAATCATTGAGGAAAAAAGTATGGGAGATCACCTGAAGGCAGTCGTTATACCTTATTCACATGCGCGCGGATTTAATTTTGACGGAGATCTCATGATGGTGGGAGCAATCGCACGTCTTATATTGGGAGCCCAATATCTGCATCCAAAAACGAAAGAGACATCAGCCGCATACCTGAAACTTTTTCCGACAAAAAACCTTTTTTACAATAATCTGGCGCAGGCAATTGAAATACTTCACTCAATCGATCAATCCATTGAACTTATTGAAAATCTAAAGGAAATAAGTCCTGAAGCTCCGATCAAACCTCAACCAAAAGAATCTGTGGGTGTTGGACTTATAGAGGCTCCACGCGGATCTCTGTATTATAAACTGGACATCGACCAAAAGGGCCTAGTAATAAAGGGTGAGATTGTGGTGCCAACCGGCCAAAACCAGGTAATCATGGAAAGGGCGATACGGGAAATTGTTGAGGATCTGTTGACTAAAAATGCAATGAAAGAAAAAATTATATACGAAGTAGAGAAATTTATCCGCGCTTTTGACCCCTGCATGTCCTGCGCATCCCATTTTCTTAAAGTAAACTGGTCATAATCCTCTGAGTTTAGCTGCCTCAATTGATTGCAGAGATCTGATGTAGAAAGAGATTTCTTTCAAGAGTCTATTATTGTCAGCGTAATCATGATACGGTATACCAATAATCTTTACCGAGTCGATCTTACCCATCTTTTTAAGAAGCAGCAAATGAAGAAGAAGATCATAATCATGAGGAGATACAGGACTTTTTTCAATATGGGCAAGATCTGAAAAATCAAGGAGCATAACTCGTGGGATACTCTTAACTGCATCCAGTATGATAAGATCCCTTTCACCCTGAGGAGGAAAATTACCGTTAGGATCTGCAATAATAAAATCAATACTCGGAAAATCATGTATAAGACTTGATCTTATGGAAAAGACAGTATTGTCTCTGTCGACCAAAGGATTTCCAAACATATATATCTTCATTTTTATGAATTAAAATAGTCCAGGGCTTTTTGTGTATATGCAGTCAAATTGGCAACCTGTACCAAACTCAGAATATCACATGCAAATCCCCAGTGAAAACTAATCCAGTCTCCGTTTTGCACACTTTTTAAAAAACGCTTATTATTGTAATCGAGTTTTATCTTTCTGTATATGTCTTTTCCGAATACAAGCTTATCCTTCTGAAAAATCAGAGGTTTTGTCAGCACCGTAACCATGTTGGTTGTATTTAGTTTTTTGTCTGATTGTTTCGGAAGGATTACCTTGCCCCAGGAGATACGACATTCATCCATTGTTTGGGTCGTATGAAACGAAGGATCATACCCTGTCCGTTTAAAGATATTAAATACATGGAACGAGTGATGAGGATACATACGAAAGGACATAACCTTCTGCCTAATTTTTTCAAATTGCTTTATTCCTAATTTTTTTTGAAGATTGAATTTTTCGGAAAGAAGATATGCGTAATCCCTACTTGATACATGATCAAGCAGTCTGTTTCCAATCCAATATGCTTCAACCACTCGGCTGTCAAACAAATCTTTTATTCTGTTTTCTGCTGCGATAAATCTAAGATTAAGATAAAGCGTCTCAAATTCGGATAAAATGGACGCAACTTCTCGATCCCCTGCATTTTCCTTCAAATGATCAATCAGGTTTAGATTTTTATCTGGACCGCAGTAGCCGAAATAATTGGGAGCAACTGAATATTTTGCGCAAAGCAACAATCCTTTTTTATTCATTTGAATTTCTGATCTGAAGGGTCAATAAGGATTTTTGATGTCAAAAGATAAATGACTCCACCTGCGATTAGAATCATCGAAAACAAATCACTATGGCTTAGACTTAAACCAGCAAATGAACCGCTTAAGAGGTTGCCTACAACAAGCGAGAAAGTAAGAATAAGGGTTACTAAACCTGCTGGCGCATATGAAAGAGATTTGTACCATGTATAGACATAGAAAAAAAGAATAATTCCTCCAATACATAAGGTTATTAAATCTAAAAGACCAAGATTCAAAATCATAGATCCTTTGCCTGTCAAAAGTGTAACAAGCAAAAGAACCAATCCTCCGAGTCCCATACGAAAAAGACCTACAGTCTCATAAGACACGCCTGACAATACCTTTTTTGCGATTATATTCTCAAGAGACCAAAACAAAGTTGCCAAGAGAACCAATTGTTCACCCAATCCCCAAACAAGGGTACTCGGTGTAAAAAGAAAACTTCCGGCAAATACCATTGCACCTGCCAAAATAAATCTTTTATTTATTTTCTCATTAAGAAATAGCGCTGCAAACAAAGCCACCCAGATAAAGAGAGTCTTATGGAGTACATTTGCAGACTGCGCTCCAATAAGTTTCAATCCAAAAAAGAAAAGATAGAAAGGGATACTTCCGCCAATAATCCCGATAAGACTCAACAGCAGTACGTTCTTTTTGGACAATGATTTTAGTTCTTTTGCTCTAGTACGAATGAGAATCAAGCAAAGAAAAATAAATCCAACAAACAGGTTTCTTATGGTAGCCATTATCAAAGGATCGATTTTTACAACAGTTATCTTAGAATAAAATATCGCAATTCCGGATATGACGGATGTTGTAAGAGCAAGCAGTATCCCCTTTTGTATATTATTTTGTATTTTCATGAGTTTTACTGACGATCAGGTTTCCATACACAAAAACCTTATCTCCTTTTTTTATTATACCTGTCTTTTTATCATATATTGCTTGAATGCCGTTTTCAAGAATAGCTTTCCTTCCATTGATTTGAACAACTTTCAAAGGTATTAAGAAACACATGATAAAAGTATACGTAAACTAAAATAATCAGAGTCTACTCCCTGCAACAATCCAGCACTTTACCAATCACAGCGCTAATCTTTCCCAAAAAACCATTTCCTTTCTCATCTGTATACTCCAGCGGTTTTTCCTTGACATACTCGGTTTGTATGTCTTTTTTCAAGATACCCGGTTTAACAACCCCCAGATTCAGACCCCAAAACAAATTGTACAGATCATATGATTTTTTAAACATATCTTGGGCTTTTTTGTTTTCATTGTTCTTCAGGGCTTTAGTCCCGACTTCCATGAGTCTCATAGAGGCTGCAAGAAGATGTTTGCTTATGCACCATACCTCTCCGCCATAATCTTTGATTATCTGCCTCAACAAATCTACCCGAATCTTCCTTACTTCATTAAGAATTTCGTAATATTTTACTTCTCCTGTCTTTCCACCTGAAAAAAAAAGATGTTCTTCTATGGATATAAGATTCATTATCCCGATTGATAAATCTTCCCCGGATGAAAGATCAAGTTTCTCGCCTTTTTCAAGTTTTTTTATCTTATCCATGAACGATTTCATATCCAGTGTATCTGTCATACTATGTTTGATAAATACTAATAAGAATCATACTTATGGCTGTTGTTATGAGTAAAAGCAAAAGAGGGATAATAACTTTTTGGTAAGGAAAAAATACTCTGCCTTTGTTTTTTTTTCGCAAAAGGGCATCAAGAAAAACAGCTTTCACAAAAACAACAAAGCCCAAGGTCATGCCGACTATGATTTTGTCTATCCCAAGAAAACTATTTCCTGTATGCCCTATTTGATTTGTATATACAAGATATCCTATTGTCAGTATGAAAAACACGGTAGCCCATCCAAAACCGTTTTTAAGCAGTTTGTTTTTCATATTTGATGCAATCCAATAGGCAATTGCAGAGTTCAGCCCCGATAACCAAATCGAGACCAAAAGATCATCTATGCCAAGTTTTTTTGCAAGATATAGTCCTCCTCCAACTGTCACAATACAAACCGGGCAATTGGCATAAACAACAGGTGGCGTAAACATGTGTAAAGTCTACCATATAGCCGATTATTTTAAAGTAGCTAAGCATGATTTGTGCTATAATAATCGCTATACCAGGGGTACCCAAGTGGCCAACGGGGGCAGACTGTAAATCTGCTGGGTTTTCCCTACGGGGGTTCGAATCCCTCCCCCTGGACCCAGGATAGAAGGAACACAAAACTACTACTTTAGCCCTTCATAGCAATATAAAAAGGTTCTAACTTCGAGATCATTTAATATAAGGTAACTGGGCAAGATTTACCAAATACAACTACACAGATTGTCACATCATTATTAACCAAGGGTTCGAACATAACAAGCGGATTTGAACTTTTGATATAATAATGGAATGAAAATAAAGGGCTTTAATGACACTATCCAATGGTATAACAGTAATGCGGCTTCATATGCTAGCTCTATTCAAAACATTCCATCGAAAGATCAGATAGATGATTTTATTTCCCTTTTACCTCAAGGGGCTCTCATTCTTGATGCAGGTTGCGCCTCAGGGAGAGACTCAAAGATTATGCATGAAAAAGGTAAAAAAGTTATCGGGATAGACTTAAGTACAGAACTCATAAAAATCGCTAAAAAGAATAACCCAGAAATTCAATTCGTTGAGGGGAATTTCCTTCACTTACCTTTTGAAGATGATCATTTTGATGGAATTTGGTCACACGCTTCACTTCTTCACTTCGAATCGATAGATGAAGTGCTTAAATCTTTAAGAGAATTCCATCGCGTCTTAAAAACCGAAGGAGTTATTCACATCTTCGTAAAAGAGAAGAAAGATAAAAAATTTGATGTTGTCACAGATTCTCTTTCTCATCATGACAGGTTTTTTCAATATTTTACTGAGGATGAAATGAGTGAATACATGAAAAAAACTGGTTTCAAAATAATAAAGTTACTACACACGTCCGACCCAGGAGGTAGAAAAGAAGTAAGCTGGATACTTATTCTTGCAAGAAAGTAATTTACCATACTAAATTTGAGCATAGAAAGTTCTAACATCCTTCATGAGTCTGGACTTTAACGAGACGAGTGAACGACGTTCGAACCTTCTTGATATAATCTACATATATGAAAAAAATTGTGCTAATAACTGGAGCCTCAAGCGGTATAGGACGGGAAATAGCAAAGAAATATCTTGAAAAAGGATATACCCTTGTTCTTTCAGGAAGAAATGAGGAGGGTTTTGAATATGTAAAAGGAAAAACAAATGCAGATATCGTTTTAGGAGATATAACAAAAAGCGAAATAAGGAATAAATTGCGGGACTTAATTGTTAATAAACATAAACAATTAGATATTCTTGTAAATAATGCTGGCATTACCTATATTCAACCATTTGAAAGTAATACGGAAGATCAAATAAGTGCTATTTTTGAAACAAACCTTAAAGCTCCAATGTTATTGACCCATGATTTATATGAGACGATGAAAACGCAAAAAAGTGGGACAATCATCTTCATTAATTCAGCTGCTGGAAAACAGGGTTATCCTAATCACACAATGTATTCAGCAATGAAATTTGGTTTAACTGGATTTTCACAAAGCTTGCGTCAAGAAGCTAAAAAATACGGCATACGAGTGATAAGTATCCACCCTGGTGGTGTAAATACAGCTCTTTATAACAAACTTCAAGATAAGCCAGATGTAAATCAATATATGGATGCAACTAAACTCGCTGAAACGATAGTATATCTTTCAGAAACATCGGGACTTTCTCCAGATGAAGTTTCAATTAGTAGAACAACAAAATAATTTATGAGACTTGCTTTGTTACTTCCTGGCTTTTTGGATTCACCTGATTATACTCATTTGACAACCTTTGAAAAAAGACTTCTAGAACTAGGATATACTGTTGATCGAATTGATGCATGTAATCTTTGGTCAACAGGCAATGTTAACAACTATTCGATAACAAACTATCTGAAACAGGTTGAGGAAAGAATTTTAAGTTATTCAGACAAAAAACCAGAAGAAATTATTCTAATTGGACATAGCTTGGGTGGCCTCATATCAATAATTGCAGGAAGCAGAAACCCTTTGGTGACAAAAATTATCTCATTGTGTTCACCAGTTGATATTTCAAATTTATCCAAAAAATGGAGTGGGAAAGCATTAAAGCACTCAGAACGAGATTTACCTAATAATTTTAACGAAAAAAGATTGTTTGAAATACCCTATTCATTTGTTGAGGATGGAGTTCAATATTCAGCTTTAACGGAAATAGGAAAGATACATAAACCTGTAATGTTATTAATTGCCATGGGAGATACTTCTGTTTTACCTGTAGAAACAGAAAGGCTTGTTTTAAAAGCCAATAACGCTTTCGTAGTAAAACAACCAGGTATTGTACACGATTTTAGATTTTCTCAAAAAGATTGTAATGTAGTGATGGAACAGATTGAAAAATTCTTAACAAAATAATTTACTATACTAAACTTGGGTATAAAAAGTTCTAATACCCTCAATTGCCCTGGACACACTTTTTAAAGCCTTCTGATACTCCGAGATTCTAAGATTGACTGGACGTTCGAACCTTTTGGTCAACTTTTGTTCCCCATCGTGGACATTTGATGGACCTCGTTACCGGCTACTTAATAATTAAACATCAAGCTCTTTTAAAAGCCTTTTTTTTGTGTTCGTTATCTGTCTTTCAATCTGTTGTGCTTTTTTTAATCGGACCGAGGTTATTTGTCCTTTTCTTAATCGATCCTGTATAAATGGTAAAAGCATCATTAACCATCCTGCTCCCAAATCCAATCCCTCGGGTTTAATAGTAAAGGAAAACTTTTCCTCATGTAAATACAGTCGTAATGTTTCTGATACTAACTCAGCAGCTAAATTGACAGGGTTAATGTTGGGGTCCATAGTTGTTATCATTTTCCATAAAGACAGTGGTACTTGGGATAAATCTAAAGCCCTTGCCGTATCTTCTCCTGTTGGCCAAATTATCTTTGCCGTACTCCAATCAGCTAGATAATCCAATCCGCTTGGAACTGATAAAAAATTACCTCCTACCAACTGGTAGTGTCCCAGTCCAATAAGATCATGTAGGGCTCTTACGGCCGATACTACATGTATTGACTCTTTTAAGCGAGCAACTGTTCGGGCATTATTCTCAGGACTCATAGTATCAAGATTAACTATGCCGCTTCTGTTTCCTCCGTAGGGTATTCGAAACGCAATAAAATATGCGGGTTTGTTATTGGGTCCAACAACTTGGGGATATTGTCCCACGCATAACGGAAAGGGAACAAGAAATGGCAAGTTATGAATGTCAACTAACTTCGATAATACAACTAAGTTGATTGCCAATTTACTCACGACCTGCTCAAGCGTATATGCACCTGTAAATGAAAATATATATCTATCTGATTGCCACACTCCATCTCTATCAATATAGGATGTTGATGTCATACGTGGCCGAGCTGACAAAAAATTATCGGCTGAAGGTGGATAATTAGGCTCGGTTAAATCCCTCCTGCACACATTACTCGCATCTAGACCCTCTGGAGTTATCTTTGGGCTACCGAATCCACCTAATTCAATTTGACCATATTCAACACCGCCGACAACTGGACCATCGGGTAAAGAGAAAACTAAAGATCTACCCATTGGGAGATAATCGCCAATTACCTGAAGTGCTTCTTGGTTACGATCAGCTAATAAGGAAATAAGCACGCGGTCATTCGCTAAGGGTCGATACCGTAATTTCTTGCATATTTGTTCTCCAAGTTCATCTCTGGCGACCCACCAAAGCATTTTTGGTTGCCATCCCTCTGGTGGTTGCACAATATCATAAACAATGTCTTTTTTCCCTCTAATTTGTTCAATTGCCATTTTATTAAGAAAAAAAATTAGTTTATAAAACTAATAATAGAAAACAATTATAGAAGAAAAAGATATAAAAAGCAATACTATAGGTTGCTAGCTTATTTTACTTGATTCGACCAAAAAATTATTTAATTTACGATAATTATACGTAAAAGGTTCGGATGTTCTTCATTGCTCTGGACCAAGAAAAAAGATGTCCAAAACGGCATCTTTTTTTGTGGTTTATGTGATATGAGATGTTTACTACTCCGAAGCTCGTAGAGCGAAGGGTGCAATCCCTCCCTCTGAAATTTGTATTCACATACTCAAAAAATTTATTCATAGCATGCTATAAGGGCACATAAAGTTTAGTGTCCAATTATTGCATTTGACTTCTTCTTCTATAACTATTACTATATTAGTACTAGTATTTGTTCATACTGAATAATATGAAAAAATTTATTCTAATCGGTGGTTTAATAATTATTTCAACATTTATCATTTTTAATTTAAAGAAAAATGCTCCTACAGAGAGGTTGATAAAACAACAGCCAACTATAATAAATGAGATTTCATCAACAAATGAAATAGGGAGCGAAAAAGTAACCCAATCTTCTCGTTTTCGATATACGGATTACACAGCAGCTTCATTCAACCAAGTGTCAGATAAAAAAAGAGTATTATTCTTTCATGCAAAGTGGTGCCCCACCTGTAAGATTGCAAATGAAGAGTTTATTCAAAATAGCGATAAAATCCCCGCTGATGTAATTCTCTTTAAAACTGATTATGACATGGAAAATGATTTGAAATCCAAATACGATATAACTTATCAACACACATTTGTATATGTGGATATTCAAGGAAAAGAAATAATAAAATGGAATGGAGGCGGAATTGCAGAATTAATTAGCAATATAACACAATAATGATACTACTTACTGGCTTTGCATTCCTTGCGGGTATAGTAACTATATTATCACCTTGTATACTTCCTGTTCTCCCTATTATTCTTTCTTCAACTATCGGAGGAAAAGATACGGGAAAAGCTCGACCTAGTGGTGTAGTAGTTGGATTTATTTTAAGCTTTACACTTTTTACTCTGTTTCTTTCTTCAATTGTTAAAATAAGTGGAATATCTTCGGATACGCTACGAACAGTTTCCGTATTTGTAATTGCCGGATTTGGTATTTCACTCTTTGTACCAAGATTTCAATTGTTCATTGAAAAAATTTTTTCAAGATTGTCCGACTTATTACCTAGAGGTGGTGTAAAACCGGGATTTGGACCAGGGCTTCTGATAGGTCTTTCACTTGGTCTTCTTTGGACGCCTTGTGTCGGACCTATTCTTGCATCAGTTATTTCACTTGCAATCTCAGGAACTGTCACTTTTGATGCTTTCGTCATAACATTAGCCTATTCACTTGGAACTGCGATCCCGATGTTTTTAATCATGATTGGTGGCCAAACTATCTTAATAAAAGTACCCTGGCTTCTTGCAAATACAGCTAAAATACAAAGGGTCTTTGGTATACTCATGATTGTCACAGCAATTGGTATATTCAATAACGTTGAGCGAAAAATTCAGACATACATTCTCAACGCATTTCCACAATACGGAGCTGGTCTCACGAAATTTGAAGATAATAAAGCTGTTCAAACAGAGTTAAAAAAGATTACTGAATCAAAAAATATGGATAAAAAAGATCTCGGGAAACCGATGCAACAAATGAACCAACTTGCACCTGAAATAATTCCGGGTGGAGAGTGGTTAAATACAAAACCACTTACACTTGCAGAACTTAAAGGCAAGGTGATTTTGATTGATTTTTGGACATATACGTGTATTAATTGTCAAAGAACTTTTCCTTATCTCAAACAGTGGTGGAAAAAATATCAGGATAAGGGTTTGGTTATTATCGGCGTTCACTCTCCTGAGTTTGAATTTGAGAAAGATAAAAATAACCTTAAACAGGCCATAAAGGATTTTGATCTCACCTATCCCGTTGTTCAAGACAATGATTTTTCTACCTGGCAAGCTTTTGAAAATCGTTACTGGCCCGCAAAATATATTATCGATAAAGATGGATTTATCCGCTATACCCATTTTGGCGAGGGAGAATATGATAAAACTGAAGCTGTTATCCAAGAGCTCTTAAAAGAGACTGGAGTATCAACACTGTCACCGCCTCAAAACCCAAAAATTCAAACGTTTGGACGAACCCCGGAAACGTATTTGGGATATGGAAGACTTGACCGCTTTTCTTCTCCGGAACAAATTAAACGAAATATTTCTTCTACCTATACTTCTCCTCCTTTACTCCCTGCAAATTCGTTTGCTTTTAAGGGAAGGTGGACAATTATGGAGGAATACGCTGTACCAGAAAATGGATCGGAGCTATTATTTAACTTCGAAGCAAAGGAAGTTTTTTTAGTCATGAGAATAACTGGAAAACCATCAAAAATTGCAGTTTATCTCGATAATAAAATACAGTATTTTGGTGAAGATAATAAAAACGGAAGTGTAACCGTTGATACAGATAAACTTTATAAACTCATAAAACTGCCAACTCCGGGAAAACACATACTGCGACTTGAATTTAATGATGCAAATGTACAGTTATTTGCATTTACCTTTGGGTAATTAACAATCAAGTGTGTGATGAAAGTTCTGACCCATGTGTAACCGCAGGGAGGCACTTCAGCAGTCTTGACACGACTGGACTAGACGTAAACAACGCCACCATAAAGCTTCTTGATAATGCATAATCGTAGAGATTCTAATACAACATTATATTCTCCTATTATTTTACTGCAGACTCTAAAAATTCTAGAGTCAGGTTTGCTGCATCAATCGTGGCTTTAAGACCAATGGGCATTGGTATACTAACCGTTTCATGACCAAAATCTACTTCCCCTATTATGGGAAAATCATAATCTTTTAAAACTTCAAGTATTATCTCCTTTGGCGTTGGCTCCTCCAATCCAGCCCACGCAGTTTTCTTAATACCGGGTAATTTGCCAACCATCATTCCTGAAATCACCCTAAATAACCCAGAATACTTTAACTGATATAATTGCTTTTCGATGTAATAAGATGGTGAATTATCTTTTTCCCAGAAAAAAACACATCCTTTTATATCTTCCAGCTTCGGATAATACTGCGTTCCCAGAAGCGTCACAATATTGCTTAGATTTCCCCCAAACAAGATGCCCGTTGCCTTTCCCGGACGCCAACACTCCCATTGAGTCAATGGATTTATTTTTCCCAAAGGTTCGGTTGATGTTATGCTTTTTACAAATAGTTGTTTTCCTTCTTCGGCTTTCTGCGGGAGATATTTTTCCCAGATTTTCCCGAGGCTGTATGTCAATAAAGGACCTTGAAATCCCGCAAGTCCTGCCTTGGTGTACATTGCTAAGTGAATGTTGGTAATATCACTGAACCCGATAAAAGGCTTGGGATTTTGGTAAACAAGATTGTAATCAATAAGTTCCAATGTAGCTATGGCCGATTGTCCACCTTCATGTACGATAATCGCTTTTACATCCCCATCAGCATACATGGCGTTAATATCGTCTGCCCTCTCTTGTGGAGTGCCCGCATACCACCATTTTGTTTTACGCAGGTTTTTTGCTTCTTTTACATGAAAGCCCATGTCTTTAACTACTGAAACTGCTTTTTGATATTGTAGTTCATAATATGGAAACAAATCAGCAGTTAAGGGAAATGATGTGGCAACAATCCCGATTGTGTCGCCTTTTTGAAGTTTGTCTGGTTTATTGAGGCGCATTCATAAAGTATAAACCATTTTTCTAAATTGATATAATACAGAAAATAGTAAATGATTACACAATCTCTTATTGACACCATAATAACATTTGCTTCCAAACAGTCTGAATTATATGAAGTTCCCTCTCTTTTCCAATTAAACCTATCAAAAGAAAAAGGTCAAGTATTGGCAAAAAAACTGAGTGCAGATACAAACATAGTTTTACTCGGAACGCTTCTTATGGACTGTATGCTTGGACCGACCTTCAAAGCGCGAAAAATGCAAGAACATGTGCACATGAGTGTATCAAGGGCTGATGAAATACTGTCGAAAAATCCTGATTTAAGTCCTGAAGAAAAAGAAAATATATTAAAATGCGTCATGGAACATCATGGAGCAAAACGGTTTTTTTCATTGGAATCAGAAATATGTTCAAACGCAGATTGTTACCGGTTTGCATCGGTCGCCGGATTTCTCGGAAGCTTGGCCTATGGACCGAATTTACCCTTTAAAAAACGGATTAAACTCCTACATGATAAGGCCGATGAAAAATGGAATCTAATAACACTCTCTGCAGTCAAAAAAGAACTGACCCCTCAATACAAGGCCATTAAAAATCTGCTCAATTTAATACAAAAAACATAAACATGAAATACATTCAATCAAACAAAGCTAAAGAAATTATTAAAAAAGACTATGAAAAAAAGATCATATTTTCTCCAGATGATTTTCAACAAAAGGGACATTTGCTCCAAATTGTCTCTATCCCTCCCCGCACTGAACAAAGACTTCACTCACACAGTAAGCAAACAGAAGTATTTTATATCCTGGAGGGTAATGCAACAATCACAATAAATGGTACTGGTTTTGAAGCAAAACCCGGGGACGCTTTTATCTGCTCGCCAACTGACATCCATAATGTATGGAATAAAAATGAAATGAAGTTTAAACTTCTTGTATTCAAGATCAGTCTCCCTGAAAATGACGATGATACTAAGTGGCAAGAATAAATGCTGATGGTATCAGATTAATAAATAAAATAAGGATCACGAATTAATCTGTAAATTTATTATTGGTTTATCAATAATATAGGTATTATAGTAAAGATAAAAGATATTAGGCTTATAGCAGTAGGCTTTGACATAAAGCAAGATCGTTAATTTATTATTAAAATAAGATTAAGATTCATCATACTTTTATCCTGTAAAACTTGAAAAGTATGATTAAATCTCTGACATATTCGTAGTGAAAAAATGATAAGTTGACCAATCATATTTATTGTATTAAACTACATAAATAATTATATGCCGCAAGAACCAGATGGCCTGACAACAAGAATAAACCTACCTGTTCCAGGCGACTATGCCCAATCTGCACAAATTATGAATCCTGCTGACAAATCTTTGTATCTTAGCCAGCAATTTGATCGGTTTATAACAAAAGTAAGAAAAGGAATGTCACCTGAAGAAATTGATAATCTTCCCGGTGATACTCAAGGTTATGTTGATGCCGTTGTTGCTAGATCATTAGATCATGTTGATTCTTTTCATGCAGATCTTGCGGATGTTGTAGTCGCCAGATATTATTTGAATCCTTATGGAGAACGGTTTATTTTTGATCCGGTCCATCGTGGAGCATTATTCTTAGACAGTAATGGAGAATTGATAACACTGGTTGGAGCCAGAATACATACTGATATACCAGAAGGAAACCAACCGCATGGAGCTAGATACATTGCAAGCCATACTAAATCATTTGTTTGGACCGGCCCTGATGCAGAAAAAGAGTTTACTCCGGAGGAACTTCCAATAACTAAACCAAAACCACTAAATCATGAACATATAGCTGGTCGTCCAGAAAGAACAAAAATTACGCCACAGATGAGGGTTGACATGTTATTAAAACTTATCAGAAATAAAATGCAGGAACTAGGTCAACCTGTTCCGGTTCCTGCTGATGCTACTGCTACTAGTTTTGTCAATGCTCATATCAGATCAGCCCTTTCGCATATAGACTTATTTAAGGATGACCTTGCTGATACCATAGCTTTTCTATATCATTACAGCTCCTCTGCAGATAGGTTTATCAGAGACCCGAATACCGATGGTATTTTATTTATTGATGATAAGGGAGATCTTGTCATTTTGAATAATCCACAAATACTTAAATCTTTAGGTGATGGAAGCCCATTTATCAATCGCTATGACAGTTCCACGGCATTAACAGGACCAGATAAAGGAAAAGCATTATCCCTTAAAGAAAAAAATATCGATGTTCCAGTTAAACCCAAGCAATATAGAGTAATATCTAAATAGTTGGATTGGCTAACTGTTTGTATGGGTTGCTCCACAGCATCGAAGCAATAATCAATCATAACAATTTTTGATATGGATATAGGACATGAATTTGACAGGCAGGTACGGAATCTGCTGAACAAACGCTACTACAAGATAAGTGGTTTAAATGAGAAAGATTTTGTAAAAATCCTTTCTGCTCTTAAAACCAAACTTAAAAGTGTAACTTTTTCTCCTATCGACTATGAAAAAGGTCTGCTGCCCTTTGTGATCGTATTAAACGAAAAACACATCACAGCTGAACAAATGATGACTTTTGTAAGGAAAAACAATGCAAAAGGAGTCGTAAAATTAAACCCTCTTACTTCAAATGATTTCAAAACAATTGATAGTGTGATCACTCCAGAAACTTATGCATACCTATTGGTTGATATAGATCGGGGAAAACAAAGCATAAACCTTCCTCCAAAAGAAGCAATGACAAGGATTATAAATAAAAAAAGATCACCCCTCACGATAAATGAAGGAATTGCAGTCATCATGCACTATCCAGAATTTCTGAGCAAGAATAACTGTTTTTCTCTTCTTGCCTCGCGCCATCCCGGAGATAAACGGGTTCCTGCACTTTGGATAAACTCAAAAAAACAAGCAAATTTAGGATGGTGTTGGGATGGTAATCCGCATACTTGGTTAGGCTCTGCATCTTGTAAGTCACGCATATCATGACTAATCCAGTCAAACAATCTTAAGAAAGATCCATCCCATGAGCATTATCCCGAAGATTGTTATACTAAAAAATACTGCAAGGAGTTGCCATTTCATCACTTTCTTCAATATCATCGATTCAGGAATAGAAACGGTAACGATCGCAGTCATAAAGGAAAGAGCTGTACCTAGTGGAACTCCCTTTTTGACCAACGCTTCCATAACAGGAATAACACTTACTGAATTTGCATAAAGTGGGACTCCTAAGAGTGTTGCAAGCGGAATAGTCCACCATGCTTTAACAGAGAGATATTTCTCGACAAGTGAAGCAGGAACGAATCCGTGGATAAGCGCTCCAATACTTACCCCAAGCACTACATAGGGAAATACGTTTTTTGTGATAATCATTCCATCTGTCCAAAAGTACTTTAATAATTCAACAAGTGGAAGTGGACTTCCCCCATTTTCCTGTTCTACCTGTACTCTTGACTTGAATTTAAGCAGTTCTGGCTTTACATATTTCTCCATTCCTAACTTTTGGATAAGGAATCCTCCAATCATTGCAATAAAAATGCCAACAACATTGTAAATTATTGTTACGTTCATCCCAAACATCGCAGGAAATAGATAAAGGGAGGATTCATTCACTAGTGGCGAAGAAATAAGGAAAGCAAAAGTAACTCCTAAAGGTATCCCAGCTCCGACAAAACCGATAAAGAGCGGAATTGAGGAACAGGAACAAAATGGAGTAACAACTCCCAGTATGGCCGTAAACAAATAATCGAGTCCAAACCATCTTCGCTTAAGGAGTACATCCCGTACCTTCTCCATCGGAAAGTAATAACGCGTTAATGCCATGAAGTAATTTATCAGAATAAGGAGGAGTCCTATCTTTATAGTGTCATAGATAAAGAAATTAATCGCATCGCCCCAATAGGAATGACGAACTATCCGGAACCATTGATACGTGACAAGGTCAGCAAAAAGTTGAATGGGCTTAAATATATCCATAGGAGTTTAACAGCAACCTCCTCCGCATCCGCACTTGGAAGCTTCATTTTTTACTTTCATTCCTGTATCGATAACCTTCTTTATCTTTTCAATATCAGGAGTAAAACCTGACATTACCACAGTTCCATTGACCGCCAGAACCGGACTTGTCATAGAACCAATCTCAATCAAGGCTTGCATTCCTTCAGAACCACTAAGATACTCCACCTTTTCTTTTAATCCCATTTCAACCACTGCCTTCTGGGTAATCTCATGTAACTTCTTACAGGTGGGACATCCACTTCCCAATACTTGGATTTTCATAGTTTGAATAATAAATTAATAATGTGTTTGCCTTTTTTTGTAAGCGTATAGAAGACACGAGGCCCTTTTTTTTTATTTTGGATTATCCCTGCATCTTTTAAATCCTTTAAATGGTGGGATATCAAGCTTTGGGAAAGTTGGAGATGCTCGATAATTTCACACACACAATGTTTGTCTTGCTTCAAAATACAAAGGATCTTCAATCTGCTTTCTTCGCCAATCAGTCTAATAAGTGAAGCCAATAAAGATACATTTTTAAACACAACAGTATCTTTCGTACAACACTTATATGAACTCATGTTCATATAGTCTAACTGAATGCTGAAAAAGTGTCAAATTGCATTTTTTAACTTGATATAGACTTTTAAATGGTTCTTAATATATAATTTTCTTAAGTTTTCGAAAGGAGGTGATTATATGAAAATACTATCGGCAATTTTTTTACTTCTTTTATCTTTGTTCCTTCCTGTCCAAATGATCGAACATTTCAAATCCCATGCACAAGGAAGCTCAGGCAAACAAGTGCAAAACCAAAATCAAATACAAACTCAAAATCAAGGAGATGAAAAACAGTTACAGACCCAGACTAAAGAAGAGGAGCAAACAGGAACAATGCAACAGACAAGTATCGAGTCGCAAAACAGAAGCCAGAATGCACAAGAACATATAAGCTCAGTCGCAGCACAAGTACAAAAGCTTCAAATGCTGCGTACAGAAGGAGGTGTCGGAGAAGAAGTCAGACAAATTGCGCAAGATCAAAATAAAGCACAGGATATCATCGGTCAAAATGTCGAGAAATTGAATTCTAGAGGAAGACTGAAAAAACTGTTGCTTGGCACGGATTATCATGCAATAAAAAGCATCAATACAGAAATTGAACAAAACCAGCTCAGGATCGCCCGGCTTGAACAAATCCAAACCCGTCTTACAAATCAGGATGATACAACCATGATACAGGCAACCATACAATCGCTTGTAAACCAAAATACAGCCTTACAAGAACAGATACAGGCGGAAGAGCAAACAAAAAGCATGTTTGGATGGATATTCAGATTTTTTGCCAAGTGATATACAAAGAAATTGAATTTTATTTTCAAGAAGAAGTGTATAATCCAACCATATATATAATCACAGTCTTTTTGATTGTGAATTTGTTTATTTGCTTAAAAAGTTACCAAGAGTCAAGATACAGGAAAAACGTATACGGCACCACTCCTTTCCTGTATCTTCTTGGTATTTTCGTATGGGGAGACGGTATCATCATCGGTTTATTTTGGTGCTTGGCTTCTTTGGTGGTTTTTTTTGCAAACGATCTGTATTTGTATGCAGTGTTTGTTTCATATTTTTGGGTAGTCCGAAGTTTTGGAGAGATAATATACTGGTTAAACCAGCAGTTTTCCTCAAAAGACCGCAATCCCGCAAAAAAGACTTTGATACATACCATATTTCCCTATGATTCATATTTGTTTGCTTACCAGGTTTTTTGGCAGTGTGTCCTTGTCCTTGCACTTATTGCATCAGTTTATATCACTATATACTGGGTACAAAAATTGTGATACAAACCGCAAATTAATCAACCTAAAAAAACCTGGAGCATTTGTTTGAATATGCCCCAGTAAAAAGCTAAAAGATTATAAACAACAACAGTTCAGATGATGTTGGTATTATTGTGTTTTTTGTATCTTGCTTTTTTTCGGGTTTATCGCGGTTCCCTGTATCCGCTTTACCCGCCCTTATTTTATATATGAAGCTGCGAAGCTCTTTTCGCATCTCACAGTTATCAGATTACTGTGTGTTTCTTAAAGAAAGCTGAAAGAATTGTAATAAATGTGTTGCAAAAATGCTCACTATTTGGCTTATCACCCATCCCCTCAATACACCGGCAATTCTTTTATATCTGAAAAACGGATTTCAGATCACAGGGTGGAAAGATAATTATTACGGAGACAGCGAACCTCGGATCATATTCGCCCACAATCAATCATGTATATTAAATCTCAATATGAACCAATCCGTATATACAGCTAATATTCAATATCATTTTACTCTTCGATAAACTTCAATGTTTTCTTTTCCTTCAACAAACGCATAATCCTCATTTGTCCTCAATTCTTCATAGAATTTTCTTCGTAGCTCATCATCAGGATAAATATCCTTATCATAAATAATGATATAGTCGGCAATTGTATGTTTGTCAATATTTTTTTCTATTTCCTCCTCAGACATCCCAAGAGTCTGGTATGCCGGATCAAAAAAGAAGTTGTAAAAATACTTCCGCTGTGTAAAAAATGGAGCGATGGATCCGGTTGTTGAGACTTTTATCCTGTCATCTTTTAGTTTCTGCCTCCAAATTCTCACCATATTCAAAGATTCTTCATGTATTTGATAAGAAGCATAATCGGTAAATCCTGATTGGATATTTACAACAATACTTACCCCCACTAACAATAACCCTATAGCATTGTTTTTTAAAGGAATCCGAACATAAGATAATAACCTTTTCAATCCGTATATGGTCGCGATAATCGTAAAAGGAACAATAAGCGCAGTGTAATGATAATACATTGCCCGCATATTATCGTTTGAAGAAAGAAGGTTTATGAATAATTCCGGTATGATTATCATAAACTGCATAGGCGCCAGAAAAGGCAGGAACGCCAAAGGAGCTGTAAGAGATATCATATAGCGTATGCTTCGTAGAGAAAAAAGCCACCTTAATAGTGATAGCGGATGATGGTAATCATAGTATGAGAGTGCAAACGATTGTGATTTCCTAAAAAAGGGAATCATAATAAAAACAACAAGGATAAAAAAAACAAATATGGATAATCCAGTAAACAGATAAACTTTTTTCTCCTTTCTTTTGATAGACAAGTATCCACAAAGGGCAATAAGAATTAGCGGTGTATTCTCTTTCGTAAGTAACGTGAGAATAACAAAAATCATACCTACGATAAAGTTATTTCTCTTTTTTTTCAGTGGGAATAAAGCTAAAAAATAAAATGCGAAAAGCAGGGTTGTCGTAGCGATTGTCACTGCGTGGAATTCAAACATATTAGATAGTTGAAGTGGGTAATAATTCAGATATAAAAAAAGGCTAATAAGTGCTAAAAAACGTGAATTGAGGATATGTTGCGCGATAAGCAACACCGCAATTCCTCCTAGACCCAAGATCACCGACTGACCTATTAGAAGTATAATCGGATCTGGCAATATCCAGTAAAAAGGCGCAAAAAATGCTAGAATCGGATCAAAATGTATCGCCAAACGCGAGATATTTGTCTGCGAGTTTGGGTCTGTCAGCTCAAGAATCCTTCCCCGAGATGTGTTATATACGGCCTGGTCCATGATCCCCAAATCGTAATAATGCGCATTAAAACTCAACAATCGGGTGATTGAAAAATAGGAAAAAAGGATAATATACCCCGCAATTAATACAAAAGATAAACCTATGAATATTTTGTTAGTGAATATGACCGATCTCATCACTTAAAAAAAATACCTAATAATACTGAATTCAAACTGAAGTATATCAAATGATTGCTTTTATCCTTTTAACAATTTACTGGTAGATCATACGTTTTTACCCGAAAAATACGAAAAACACTTTATTCATTTAAATTAATAATATCTCTTCTCTCATACACTTCAATTCCTTCTCTATCATCAACCATCTGATAATTTGGGTTGGTTTTCAGATGATTGTAATATGTCATAGAAATGGTACTTGAAGTATCAATTTCTTTTGTATATATAAGCACATAATCGGCCCTTTCGTATTTACCTATTTCCTCATAAAGATCTTCTTTTGTTTTTCCTGTACTCATGTAAGACGGATCATACAGAAAATCGATAAAATATCTTCTTGCTGTAAAGAAAGGAGCGATCTTACCGGTTGCAGATACCGTGATACGGTCATCCTTTAATCGCCTCTGCCAATACCTTACCATATCAAGCCTCTTGACATCAATTGTATAATCTGCGCGTACAAGCGCTCCCTTTTTCCAATTGGTATAAATCGCGGTCAATAGAATCAAAAGTAATATTGCAATAAGCTCCCTTTTATATAGCTTCTTTTCCAGAAGACTGTAGAGTTTTTTTATACCGTAGGTTGCCGCAATAAAAACAAAGGGTGTGATGGTTGCTGTGTAATGAAAGTAAAAACCCCTCATATTGCCGTTTGAGGACAGAAGATTGATAAGAATATCAGGAGTCGCAATCAAAAGATGAAGAGGTGAAAGTAATGATATAAATCCAACGGGTAATAAAAGATTGTATATATAATTATAACTCTCCCAGTCAAAAAGTCTTTTGAACAAGGCAAAAGGATTACGGAAATCATAATACTCTATAGCATTAGGAAGTCCTTCTTTAAAATAAGGTATGACTTTGAAAACTACAATAATAAATGTTGTCATGCTTAGCGTAATAATAAATAGTGGAATACTTTTCTTTTTTTCGGTTACCCAAAGATATAAACCAAAAAACAATGTGGTAAGTGATATGTGCTCCTTGCACAAAAGACTGATAGTCAAAAAAATTATTCCTAAAAACATATTCATCCATTGCTTCTGAAACGGTTTTATTTTCAAAAATAAATACATGAAAAACAGGCTTGTGGTTGCAATGGTCACTGCATGAAAATCAAACAGATTGCTGTTTTGCATCGGATAATACAAAAAATATAAAAGAGAGATAAAAAGCGAGATCAATTTTGACCCTGTTGTATGTTGTGCTATAACATATAATGCCAAACCTCCTGCACCCAATAGTACGGTTTGCGCAATAAGCAATACCTTTGGATCTGCATAGAGACTATAGAAAGGAGCAAAGATTGCGAGAATTGGATCAAAATGTATAGCCAGTCGGGAAGTGTTTTTCAAAAGATGAGGATTGGTCATATCAAGAAAATAACCTTGCGATGTATTATAGACCGTCTGGTCCATGATACCCAGATCATAGTAATGAGCACCAAAACTCAAGAATCTATTTACAGTAAGATGTGAAAAAATTCCAACATATAAGATAAAAAAAAGAAACAGTATTAAAACTGTACAAGTATTGATAAGCTCATGTATTTTTTTGATTATTTGTTGTTGCAGATTATCATGCATGAAAAAATCCTTGGGATAACAAGTATACTGACAATTGAATTATACACTCAATCTGATAAAAAACGAATATTATAGAGAGTGTATTGACGTATAGTTGTTTTTCCTGATATCATATACCTATGAATAATACACAACAAAATCTTCTTAAAGCCTTTGCCGGTGAAAGCCAAGCCCGGAATAAATATTATATGTTTGCCAAAATAGCGCATAAGGAAGGGCTCGAGTGGATTGCACGGATATTTGAAGAAACAGCTGATAATGAACGGGTACATGCTGAAGAATTGTTTGAGCTTATTAATGTACCTGTTACTACGCCAGGAAATCTCGAGATAAAGCCGTATAGTAAAACTTCCGATAATCTTAAAATGGCAGCTGAAGGAGAAAAATATGAGTGGACTGTGATGTATCCTGATTTTGAACAAGTTGCTTTAAGGGAAAAACAAAATGAAGCCGCACTGCTATTTGGTGAATTAAAGGAGGTCGAAGAAAAACATGAAGAAAGATACATCATACTGGCAAAAAAACTTGACAGTAAGACTCTTTATGACAGCAATGAGGAACTGGAGTGGAAATGCGTTAATTGCGGATATATCCATACCGGAAAAAAACCTCCGATAAACTGCCCGGTATGTAAAAAGGCGTTTACCTGGTATATGCCACTAGGACTGGTACGCTGATACAGAATAAATACTCTACACAAAACATAAAAAATACTTTAATATAAAAGTAAGCCCATTTATTTGCGGATATATTGTTTATTATGGATACTATTGATTTGGTCAAACTGAAGCTCTCCAATTTTTTCCGCTCAAAATTAGACAGGAAAAATTATGAGGCAGCAGGAATTTTTACTAAAAACAATGCAATATCCCTCCTTCTTCGAAAACGTGAAAATCCGCAGTTACTTGAACTAAGCCAAAGCTGCGATGGATATGATTTCCAATGTAATAATCTGGTCTATACCTACCCTTTGCAAGAAAAAGCGATAACCACGCATATACATTCGTTTTCACAGGGCGAAGAACAATTTTTCATCCTTTTTGGAAAAAATTACGGAAAAATTGGAATCCTGAATAATACAACCATAAGTTATGTTGGCTCTATACCATCTCCGAAAGATAAAACAGTGATGGTGTCCGACTTCAAGTTCAATAAACAATATGTCTCATATTATGGAAGCCGCGATATCAATCTTGCATACAGCAAGGACTTATATACTTGGGACTCATCTTTGCAACCGCTTATAACTGATGCACGTCCTCTGGAAGTTGGTGGAGTGTATCAAACAGATCAGGGACTTCTACTTTTGTATTTTAAAAAAGAAGTTGACCGGGGAAATACCTATCGCATTGCCTACCTCGCCTTGTTTGACAAACAGTCACCTGAAACATTGCTTTGGAGAACAAACAGTCCGATTTGGTCGCAAAAAGATGTATGGCCTGATACAAATGCAAGGCACATAGGTACCTTGTACAAGGACAACCGGCTGATATCTTACTGGAACGTACAGGATCAGATCATCTATGCCATAAACTTTGCAGGTTTTTTTATTGACCCCCGCTCGATAACTGTTTTGTCCAAACCAAAGACTCTGCACAAACACAAAAACAATCCCATCATCAAACCCCGGTCAAAAAATGATTGGGAGGCATTTAATACATTTAATCCGGCAGCACTTTATGCAGATAATAAGGTGCATATATTATATCGTGCTCAAGGATTTGACTATGTATCTAAAGTCGGTTATGCAACAAGCCGGGACGGTATACGAATTGACGAAAGATCTGACACGCCGATATATTCCCCTTCAGCCCATTTTGAAAATAATACGACAAATTCAGCAAGACACGACTTTATGTCCGGAGGATCATATGGCGGATGTGAAGACCCCCGTGTTACTCAAATCGATAATCGTGTATACATGACATATGTAGCATTTGACGGGTGGAGTCCTCCACGCTTAGCGCTTACTTCCATCCATATTAAGGATTTTTTAAGCCAAAGATGGCATTGGACAAAGCCTGTCCTTATCTCTCCACCGGGTATTATTGACAAAAGCGGGTGTCTCCTACCGGAAAAAATACACGGCAAATATGTTTTTTTCCACCGAGTATTTCCAAATATTCTTATTGATTTTGTCGATGATCTCAATTTTGACGGCACATCCAAATGGCTCAAAGGCCAATATCAAATAAAGATACGGCAAAACATGTGGGACAGCCGCAAGATCGGAGCAGGAGCGCCTCCTTTGAAAACAGAAAGCGGATGGCTTCTTATCTATTATGGCGTGGATGACCGGGATGCCAGTAAATACCATATTGGAGCAATGCTTCTTGATCTACAGGATCCAACCAAAGTTCTTCATCGTACAAATCAACCCATTATCCGACCTACCGAAGAATATGAGAATAACGGGTTCAAGCCGGGAGTTGCATATCCATGCGGGGCTGTTATTGTAAAAGATACTCTCCTTGTATACTATGGCGGAGCTGACTCTGTAGTATGTGTGGCAACAGCCCGTCTTCAAACATTTCTGAAAGAACTTCAGGAAAAGGAAACCGCTTCTCTTGAACGTATACAAATTCAAGAGGTAAACTATTAATGAGTCTGCTTAAACGTCATGCGGAAAATCCGATCTTAAGTCCGGATACGACACATGATTGGGAATCTTTTGCTGTATTTAACGGATCGATATTAAAAGATGATACAACATACCATCTCTTATACCGGGCAATGGGACAAGAGATTCTTTATAAGAATAAGAAATTACGTCTTTCTACGATCGGAAAAGCCGTGAGCCATAATGGTATCAGTTTTGATGAGCGTACTGCTTTCATCAAGCCTGACTGTGATTGGGATATGTATGGGTGTGAGGATCCCCGTATTACAAAAATCGATAATATGTATTTTATTTTTTATACTGCCCTGTCAGGATATCCTCCTCAAAGTATGCATATCAAATCTGCAGTCGCCTTATCAAAAGATTTGAAAACTGTAACGGAAAAACATCTTATAACTCCGTTTAATTCAAAAGGCATGACTATGTTTCCTGAAAAAATAAATGGTAAATATACGGTCCTTCTCACTGCCAATACTGATAATCCGCCATCAAAAATCGCATATGCCCAAGTTGAGAGAATTGAGACTCTGTGGGATGAAGAATTTTGGAAAAAATGGTATGAACGTCTTGATGACCATTGCATACCGCTTCAAAGAGTAAGCACTGATCAAGTTGAAATTGGCGCACCGCCACTCAAAACAAAATATGGCTGGCTTCTTCTTCATTCATACATAAAAAATTATTTTCACGAAGGTCGGATTTTCAGAATTGAGGCGGTTCTTCTGGATTTAAAAGATCCGCAAAAGATTATCGGCCGCATAAAAGACCCATGCCTTGTACCGGAAACTACTTACGAGAAGGAAGGACAGATAAAAAATGTTGTTTTTCCGTCAGGAGCTCTTATCGAAAACAACAATCTTAAAGTGTATTACGGCGCTTCAGACAGCTTCTGTTGTCTTGCGGAGTCTCCTCTTAATGCATTTCTGGAACATGTTGAGATAAACACACCGGGGATAATACAATGCAAACGTTTTCCCAACAACCCCTTGTTACTTCCTATTCCTGAACATCCATGGGAAAATATTGCTGTTTTTAACCCTGCAGCAGTTGAACTTGATGGAAAAACATATATCATATATCGCAGTACATCTGCGGATAATGTCTCATATATAGGATGTGCCATAAGTTATGATGGTATATATATTGACGAACGAATACTTGAGCCTATTTATGTCCCACGCACAAGATCAGAAATCGCAGTCAATAAGGCAAGCGGCTCAGGATGTGAAGATCCGCGTGTTACCCTTATCGATAAAATACTGTATATGTGTTATACCGCCTACGACGGAAAGCTTCCCCGACTTGCCATGACCTCAATTGGAGTTTTGGACTTTTTGAAAAGAAACTGGGATAAATGGTCTGATCCCAAGATCATATCCCCTCCTGACATCGCTGATAAAGACGGTTGTATATTTCCGGAAAAAATAAATGGTAAATATGCATTTTTCCACCGGATAGAACCGAATATCGTCATTGATGTTGTGGATGATCTGGAATTTCGAAAAAAACCCTACTTGGAAAACAATATGATTATCTCTCCCAGACCGAAAACATGGGATGATATCAAAATCGGCATTAATGCACCTCCTCTCAAAACAGAGTACGGCTGGCTAGTTTTTTATCATGGGATAAGCCAGATAGATCACCACTATCGGCTTGGTGCATTTCTTCTTGACCTTCACGACATATCGCGCGTCAAGGCTCGGACATCCTATCCCATTTTGGAGCCACTGGAGTACTATGAAAAAGAAGGAATTGTAAATAATGTTGTTTTTCCGTGCGGATTTATTGTAAAGAATGAGGAGATTTTCTTATATTACGGAGGAGCAGATAAAGTAGTTGCAGGTGCAAAAATACGCATGCAAAGTCTTGTGGACTATCTTGTTGCAAGTATGACGGATAAATATCTGTCAGTTGAACATACATAAATCAGTTATATCAATGAGGATGCAAGAGCCGGGAATTGACTTTATAGGTATAACAACTCCTTTTTATTGTACAGACGGAAAAGGAAAGTTTCTTCTCCATAAAAGGAGCAGTAAATGCCGGGATGATGTTGGAGTATGGGACTGTGGAGGAGGCAAACTCGAGTTTGGCCAGACACTTGAGGAGAATGTCTTGAGGGAAGTAAAAGAAGAATACGGATGTAGCGCGGTTATTTTAAAAAATCTTCTATCCTATACTCTCTTTAGAGTATATGAAGGAAAAAAAACACACTGGATTGCTTTTCCGTTTCTTATATTGGTCAATCCCATGAAAGTAAAAAATAATGATCCTGAAAAAATTGATAAGATTGGCTGGTTTACCGTGTCTTCATTTCCTCAACCCTTGCATATCGGGGTTGAAACTGCACTAAAAAAATATATATCCGTATTTTCTCCATAAGAAATAGATACATATCATGTGACTTTTTGTTATCATATAAGCATTGTTACCAATTATGGAAGACATATGAAAATCAAATCAATACATGCACAGGAAATTCTTGACAGTCGAGGCAACCCCACAATCGAATGCGTTACCGTGCTTGAAGATGGATCAGAGGGTTGGGCCGCAGTTCCCTCAGGGGCCTCAACCGGGAAATATGAAGCAGTTGAGCTACGGGATGGTGATAAGTCCCGATATCTAGGAAAGGGTGTATTAAAGGCAGTATCAAATGTAAATAATGTATTATCCCGTGTTGTTATAGGCATTGATGCAGAAAACCAGGAAAAACTTGATAGGGCGATGATCGCGGCTGATGGAACAGAAAATAAAAGCAAACTTGGCGCCAATGCGATATTATCCGTTTCCATGAGTGTCGCACGTGCAGCTGCTGCATCTGAAAAAAAACCTCTCTATAAATATCTATCAAAACTCAATCCAGACTCTTCTGATACATATGTCATGCCTCTTCCTATGTTTAATGTTTTAAATGGAGGAAAACATGGAAATTGGGCAACAGACATACAGGAATATATGCTGTTTCCTGTTAGCGCAAAAAATACGACAGAGGCAATTAGAATGGGTGTCGAAGTTTACCATACAATAAAAAAGGTTCTCAAATCAAGAGGATACAGCATAGCGGTTGGAGATGAGGGTGGTTTTGCCCCTCAGTTTCAAAACAACGAGGAGCCGTTTCAAGTATTAACAGAGGCAATAGAAATAGCTGGGTATAAACCAAAAAGTGATATATATTTAGGAATTGACGGAGCAGCATCTGAATTTTATCTACCTGCCGATACAGAAGGCACAGACGGTAAATATCAGTTAAAGAAGGAAGGAAAAAAAATGACAACAGAAGAACTGGTGGAATATTACCTTTTGTTATGGAATAAATACCCTATCGTATCCATGGAAGATATTTTTGATCAAGACGATTGGAAGGGTTTCAAACTTCTTTATGAAAAAACTGAAGGAAAGATGCAAGTTATGGGAGATGACTTGTTTGTCACAAATATCAAAAGACTTAAAAAAGGTATCGATGAAAAAACGTGTAACTCAATTCTAATAAAACTAAATCAAATCGGAACAATCACTGAGACTGTGCAAACAATACTAATGGCAAGAAAAGCAGAAATGACCGCTATTGTCTCTCATCGAAGTGCAGAAACCGAGGATCCTTTTATGGCGGATTTTGTTGTTGCGATGGGGACAGGTCAGATAAAAACAGGAGCTCCTGCAAGAAGCGAGCGTACCGCAAAGTACAATCGGCTTATGAGAATTGAAAGGGAACTGGGTGAAAAAGCAGTGTATGCACAATTTCCGTTTCATAGATAAAATATATATATGAAAGAGGTTTCTCCCGAATACACAAGCGGGATAATTGCCGAGGTCATATCCTCATTTATCGATCTTTTTTTACTTCCGATGCTTGGACTGGGCCTAACTTCAGACGATTAAAAACCCCCTCCCGAATGGAGGGGGTTTTATTAACAAAACGTGTCTTTTAATATCCTCCCATACCACCCATGCCTCCCATACCGCCAGGCATTGCAGGAACATCCTGCTTTTTCTCCGGCAAATCAGTCATGAGAGCTTCGGTTGTAAGTATCATGGCTGCAATTGATATGGAGTTCTGGACTGCAGTCCTCACAACCTTCAACGGATCGATGATGCCGGCTTTGATCATATCGATGGGTTTTGCCCCATCTGCAGCTTCAACCTGCAAGACATCAAATCCGTACCCTTTTGCTGATCCTTCACGAGCCTTTGCAATAAGTTGTCCTGGATCAACACCCGCGTTTCTCATAAGCTGTTTGAAAGGTTCCTCTATTGCTGTTTTTACTATCTCAAAACCAATAGCCTCATCTCTTGACACTTTTGCCTTTTGCGCATCTGACAAATGCATCCGCTGGGATATATCAAGAAGCGCAATAGCTCCACCTGGTACAATACCTTCTTCAAGAGCTGCTTTTGTTGCTGCAACTGCATCAATCACCCGCTCTTTTTTATCTTTAAGTTCGACTTCTGTTGCTGCTCCAACATTTATGACTGCAACACCACCTGAAAGTTTGGCCAACCTTTCCTGAAGTTTTTCTTTATCAAAATCAGAGGTAGAATCAACTATCTCACGCTTGATCTGTGCAATGCGCGCTTCTATTGCTTTTTTATTTCCCTTTCCTCCTATGATGCTTGTATTTTCTTTATCTGATTTTACTTTATCAGCCCTTCCGCAATCATCGATATCGACATTTTCAAGTTTTTTTCCCAGATCTTCGGAGATGACTGTACCACCTGTCAATACTGCGATATCCCCAAGCATTTCCTTCCTACGGTCACCAAATCCCGGAGCTTTAACAACAAGTGCGTTAAATGTACCCCGTAATTTATTGACAACCAGAGTAGCCAGTGCCTCTCCCTCAATGTCATCCGCAATGATAACCAGGTTTTTGGAAACTTTTACAAACTTTTCCAAAAATGGCAAAAGATCAGCAATTGCCGTCACTTTTTTGTCTGTTATCAGAATATACGGATCCTCTACCTCAGCAATCATCTTGTCCGTATCTGTTGCAAAATAAGGTGAAGCAAATCCTTTATCAAACTGCATACCTTCCTTATGATCGACCGATGTAACAAGCCCCTTACCTTCCTCAACTGTTACAACACCGTCTTTTCCGCCGACTTTTTTTAAAGCATCAGCAATAAGATTTCCCAAATCATTGTCTCCTGCCGATATTGTTGCAACGCTTGATGCGTCTGCAAGAGTGATTTTTTTGGAAAGTTTTTTAAGTTCATCAACAACATATTCGCTAGCAGTCAAAAGACCACGTCTCATAATCATAGGATTGGCGTTTGCCGTTATCATCTTTATTCCCTCAGACACAATTGCCCGTGCCAGAATAGTTGCGGTTGTCGTACCGTCTCCAGCAACATCAGCTGTTTTTGATGCAGCTTCCTTGACAAGCTGGGCTCCCATATTTTCAAATGCATCCTCAAGTTCAACTTCCTTGGCAACAGTCACTCCATCGTGTACAACTGTCGGTGCTCCCCATTTTTTGTCAAGTGCTACATTCCTTCCTTTTGGACCCAAAGTTGTTGCAACCGCATCAGCCAACTGATTAACACCTGAAAGAAGTTTGGTTCTTGCATCTGTTCCGTATTTAATTTGTTTTGCCATATATAGTATGTAATTTATAATTAATGCAAATTCCTTATTTTCAAAACATTACTCCACAACTGCCATAATGTCTTTTTGCTCAACTAGCAGCCACTCCTGTGTCCCAACTTTTATCTCATTCCCGCCCCATTTTTTATACATTACTTTTTGCCCTACTTTGACAAGAATGGGCATGAGTTTGCCGTCTGGGTTATGCGCTCCGGGACCGATAGCCATAATCTCACCAACCTGCGGCTTTTCTTTTGCGGTATCCGGAATAACGATGCCTGAGGGAGTTACTTCTTCAGATGCGAGAGGCTTTATAAGAACGTAATCAAACAAAGGTTTGATAGTCGAACCCTTTTGTTTTGACATAGATTTATTGTAAAAAAACTTGTAAGATAATTAATAATAGGAAAATACGTTCTTAACTTTATAAAAAAAAATTAATTTTGTCAAGTGGATAATTCGTCTGCTAACCAAAACAATCTGCAAAATAGCCTGTCAGAGATAGAAAAGTTGCGCAATCAGTTGCAGGCTGCGCAATTACCTGCTAATCTTCACGACAAAGCTTTGCAGCAGATTGAACGAATCAACCTTACATTAAAATATGGCGGCAGTCTTACTCAGCTTGATATTACGGCAAAGTATATTGACTGGATTACCCATATTCCGTGGAATATAAAAACAGAAGATACACTTGATATAAATAAAGCAAAAGCCTTTCTTGATCAAAATCACTTTGGACTTGAAGCAATCAAAAGACGAATACTTGAATATCTTTCAGTCCTTGCACTCCAAAAAAAGAATCTCAAAACAGACCGGTTTCATGCTCCTAACCTTTTTTTTGTCGGCTTGGCAGGCACAGGTAAAACAACATTCGCCCGTTCTATTGCCGAGTCTATGGGAAGAAGGCTCGTCAGAATACCTTTTGGAGGACTTTCTTCTGCACTTGACCTTCGTGGACAGTCAAAAACAGCGCCTGAAGCTGAACCGGGTATGATAATGAAAGCATTGAGACGTGCCGGAACAAGAAATCCGGTCATACTTTTGGATGAACTTGACCGCTGTACCCCGGAGTCACGCGCTTCAATCATGGGTGTTTTGATTGAACTTCTTGATCCCGGACAAAATGCCTCATATACAGATTACTTTATCGATTACCCTTTTGATCTGTCGGAGTGTCTGTTTGTATCAACCGCAAACAATACAACCACGATTGCAACTGCCGTACTTGACCGCCTTGAAGTTATACAGATGCCATCATACAATGATGCAGAAAAGATCGAGATCGGCAAACGCTTTGTACTCCCCCGTTTTATGAAAGAATCAGGACTTACTTCAGAACAGTTGAAAATCGATGAACTTGTATGGGCAAAAATGGTGCGACCATTGGGTTTTGAACCTGGTATCCGATCACTCGAGCGCGAACTTGAAGCAATGGTACGGAAAATTGCATATAAAATCGTATCAGGACAGGGAAATTCTTTTGTAATAAATGAAGAAAATATGAAAGAATTTGTTTCATAAAATCGTCCTTTCATCTTCCAACCATACTGGAACTTATTCGTGCGAATTCGAAAAACATAAGCCCAAAAAGTGCAACCATGATATAGGGAGCAATAGACAAGATTGTGTTTTTCCCTCCTGGTTTATAAGTACGCAGAAGCAATGAATTGGTTACTACTGATATAGAACTTAAGGCCATGGCAAGCCCGGCCAGCTCAGGTTTTAATACCAATCCAAACCCAACAAATACCCGTGCTGCAATGGGAATACCCATCACATTGTAAAACAATGCAAAAAAAAGATTTTCCTTTATCTTGTTCATGGTTGTTTGCGAGAGTTCAATTGCATACGCAACATCGCGCAAGTCGTTTTTAATGAGTATGATGCCTCCTGTTTCTATCGCAATATCAGTCCCCGATCCCATAGATATCCCCAGATCAGCTTGCGCTAATGCAGGAGCATCGTTTATACCGTCTCCCACCATAGCGACAAACTTTTGTTGTTTAGTTGTTGGTGATTGGTTGCTGGTTATTGGGAATTGGAGCTTTTTTATATTTTCCGCCTTTTCCTCAGGAAGTATCTCAGCTAAGACATTTTTTATACCAACTTGAGCGGCAATTGATTGTGCAGTCCTGGCATTGTCTCCGGTTATCATATATACTTCTATCCCCCGTTCTTGTAGCATCAAAACCGCCTCACGTGAAGTTTCTTTTATAGTATCGGCAACAGCAATCATGCCAAGAATCTTCGTCTTATTGAATAAAATCATAACCGTTTTCCCTTCCTTTTCCAGTTTTATAATTTTTTTATTTATATTTTCTCCTGATAGTCCTTTTGTTTCCATAAGTTTTCTGTTGCCAAGAGAATAATGTTCTTTATCTATGACTCCCTCTACCCCATATCCGGGGATTGCCTTAAAAGCAGTAACCGTCATAAGTTTCTTTTTTTTGTTTTGTGCAGAGAGATTAATTGCCTCAGCCAATGGATGCTCCGATTGTTTTTCTAGTGAGGCGGCAATCGCTAACACCTTGTCTTCCTCTGTCTCAGTGAATGAAACAATATCAGTCACTTCAGGCTTTCCTGTGGTCAAAGTCCCGGTTTTATCAAAAACGATAGTTTGTATCTTATGAGCGCTTTCAAGTGGCTCACCACCTTTAATAAGGATGCCGTGTTCGGCACCTTTTCCTGTACCAACCATGATAGCAGTTGGTGTAGCAAGACCCAAGGCACAAGGACAGGCAATGACAATAACTGCAGTAAAAGCCATTAGACTGAAAGACAGTGAAGCTCCAATTATCAAATACCAAATCCCAAAAGCAATGATGGCGAATGTGATAACTGCAGGTACAAAATATGCAGAAATCTTATCTGCAAAATCCTGTATTGGCGCCTTTGATCCTTGTGCTTCCTCAACCAGACGTATAATCTGTGACAACTTTGTCTCTGACCCGACTCTTTTTGCTTGAAACTCAAAGCTTCCCGTTTTATTTATGGTACCTCCAGTCACTTGATCGTGCACTTTTTTTTCAACAGGCATACTCTCACCCGTCAACATGGATTCGTCAACCGATGAGTATCCCTTGATTATAGTGCCGTCGACAGGTATTTTTTCACCGGGTCTGACTAATATGACATCACCCATAACCACTTCATTTATCGATATATCAATAGTCTTCCCATTCCGGATTACCCGAGCTGTTTTTGCTTGAAGACCCATAAGTTTTTGTATGGCGTCAGACGTACGTCCTTTTGCATGCGCCTCAAGCCATTTCCCCAAAATTACAAAGGTAACAAGCAATGCTGCTGTTTCAAAATAAAGCTCCGATATTCTTTCACCTTTTATACCGACAAGGGATTTTGTGATAAGAACATGATTGATATAATTTGCTAAACTATAAAAATAAGCAACGGATGTACCTATTGCAATAAGCGAATCCATGTTAAATGTCTTCAGACGTAGTGCCGACCATGCTCCTTTATAAAACCTCTGTCCTATAATAAATTGTATCGGAGTTGTTAGAACAATTGAAATAATACCGACATAAGGCATGATAAGTCCTTGTCCCGGTAGATTAATAAAATCAAAGAGCATAAAATAAACCATAGGAGAGCTTAGTGCAATACTCAAAAGCAGTGATTTAAATAGATTGTCTGTTTCCGCCTTTTTCTTCTTTATTTCGAAACCTGTATCATTATCATCAGCAAAAGTTGCGGAGTATCCTGTTTTTTTGACAACATCCAAAAGAGATTCTTTTCTAAGAATTGACTGGTCAAAAGTCACCGATGCTTTTTCAGCCGCAAAATTTACCTGTGCATCCTGTACGCCAGGCGTAGTTTTCAATGATTTTTCAATAATAATCGCACAGGATGAACAATGCATACCTGAAAGTGACAGTTTAATTTTTTGATTATTGACTTTCATTTGTTATCTGTGACTTCTAACTTTTGTATTAATCCTCTATAACGTTAAATTTTCCCGTATACATACCCATACTGCAGCTAAAAGGAATCTGTCCTGATTTGGATGGAGTAAACTCAATTATTTTCTCTTCTTCTGTGAGATGGGTACGTATATTAAACGCAGGCATAATCAAGCTGCTGGCACACGAATACGGATCTGTTGATCTTACAATCCATCTGACTGGTATTCCTTTTTTTATGGTAAAAGTGTTTGGATTATACCCATGATTATCTTGGATCATACGGACTGTCTGTATGCCGTTTTCCTCTAAAACGTTTGGGTCATCAAGCCTGATATCGGTTTGACTGGAAAATACACCGGTTGACACCTGAAAAAGATTCACACCGTTAAAGATATTAAAGATGGCAAGTCCTATGATAACAACTCCAGCATATCTGAAAAATGATTTTTGAGACGATCCTTTGACAATAGACGTAATTCCACCCACACTTAATAAACCAGGCATTGTCCCTGCGGCAAAAACCGCCATGACAAGTGCGCCCTTTAAAAAAGATCCAGTTGAAACGGCATAAAGCTGTATAGCCTGCGTAAATCCGCACGGCAAAAAAAAGGTTAGTACTCCTAAAATAAATGAGCGGGTATGCGAATACTCATTTTGCGCTTTTTCAGTTATTCCAAAAATTCTTGAAACGACCTTGGGTAAAGTCAGGCTGATAGTTGATAACCCCGGAAAAATGCCGATAAGCTGCAGACCCAAAACTATCATCACAGTTCCAACAATGACGGTAAGCAAACCAATAAAACCGGTGGATAGTTGAATTAAGGAACCTATCATACCGATAAGACCCCCGAGTAAAAAAAATCCTCCAACACGGCCGGCATTAAAGAATAAATGGGGAATAAATTTGACTTTTGATGAAGCTTGAGCATGTGTCTGATTAAAGCGTGAGGAAATACCAAGGACAAGCCCTCCGACTAGTGTCATACAGGTTGAGAGCCCAGCAGTAACTCCGACTAAAAATGCTATCCCCAAATTACCATAACCAGGAGTAACGGCAACAGAGATATCAATCAAACCCAGCTCTTTTATGATAATAAAGATAAGTCCAACTATAAAAACTGCAAGTACTACATCTATATAGTCTTGCTTATTGGATGAAAAAAAATCCGTGCTTTTCTTATTTACCCCAAGTTTATACCCGGCCCCAGATACTGCATTTGAGATCTCTTCAGTATTGAGTGAAGCATTGCTGTGATGTATGTAAGCTATCCCTGTTTTATGATTTACATCTGCTTTTTTAACACCCGGCACCTTAAGTAATTCATCTTCAACACGGATTTCACACGATCTGCAATGCATACCTTTAATCGATATAAAAGTCCTTTTCATTTGTTATACAAACTGCTAACTTTCAGGATCTCAGCAGTCATCTTTTTTTTTCTTGATTCATTCTTTGTTTCCATCGCTGTTTTAAAACATGAGTTGAGATGATCTTCCATCAACTGTTGATGTGCTGATTTCAGAAGACCGATGACAGCCAGGTTCTGCTGCATGATATCAATGCAATATTCACCCTTGTCTATCATGTCTATAATCCGCTGAATCAGGCTTTTTGCTTTTTTATAACCTATGAGTGTTTTTCCTCTTGATGAATTCATAATTATATATAAAATAAATTGATAATACCTATACCTCAGGTATAGGTGTACAGAGTACAATTTGCTTAATCTTTTGTCAAGGGATAAAAATAGGTATAATACGGATACTGTGAAAAAAGATGAGTGGAAAAATCCAAAAACCGCAGCAATCATTTTTTTCATCTGGCGATTACTGCTTTGTTTCCCACTGGTATTTCTATATCTGGTTCCTTTCAGGAAAGGATTTGAGTACACGACCTTATGGGGATATACAGAGCCGTTTACCCCACTTCCAAATCCCTTGCTTTACCCTTGGGCAAACTTTGACGGCGTACATTATCTGACTATTGCTGCACAAGGTTATACAACCAATGCACGGTTCCTGCCGCTGTATCCAATGTTTATCAAAGGGATTGCACTGGTTTTTGGTGATATCAAAATCTATAGTTTTCTGTCATTTGCAATAGCACTAATCCTGTCAAATTTGTTTTTTTTACTTGGACTTTATGTCTTGTATCGATTGCTTAGGCTTGATTACAATAGTGACAAGTCAAAGCTAAGCCTTCTGGCTCTCCTTTTTTTTCCGACATCATTTTTTTTTGGGGCTGTATATTCTGAGAGTCTTTTTTTTCTTCTTAGTGTTCTAGTTTTTTACTTTAGCAGGAACAACAAATGGTGGCTTGCCGGTATATGCGGTGCTTTTGCATCTGCAACTAGAGTAGTTGGCGTTGTGTTTTTCCTTGTATTACTTGTCGAATATGTAGAGCAGCGTCAAAAAGACATACGAAAAATCGTAGCATCCCTTATTGCCTTAACTGGTACTTTGATATATGCAGCATATAATTATGCAAAATGGGGGGATCCTGTGTATTTTATCCGGCAGCACGGAGAACTTTCAAACGGCAGGGCAACCGGAGAACTGGTTTTTCCTTTACAAACCTTCTATAGATACATCAAAATGCTTATTCTTGTCTCTCCCTCGGTTTATGAATGGTGGATTGTGTTTCTGGAATTGTCAGTGTTTCTATTTGTCCTATTTTCCTTTTACCTAATGTGGAAGCAAAACATAAGAAAATCATATGCTTTATTTGCTGTTTTTGCGATAGTCATACCTGTTTTATCAGGCACCCTCTCAGGCTTACCGCGTTACATTCTTCCTCTGTTTCCAATATTTATTGCTCTTGCGGACATTGACAGCAGGGTTTTTCGATATGCATACATGTTTGCAGGAATAATCCTGTCCTTTATCCTTCTTATACTGTTTGCACAAGGATACTATATTGCTTAGGATATTGTTCAGTCTTCAACAATTGAAGCCGATAAAATCTTGACTGGGCTTACAGGAGTTGATACCTCACCCATTCCATTATCCGTAACCTCGGCTTCAGCAATCTTGTCAATAACATCAAGCCCCTCAATCACTTTTCCAAATATCACATAATTTTTAGGTAAAGGATAATCGGCGTGCATAATGAAAAATTGGCTGCCGTTGGTATTGGGACCGCTGTTTGCCATGGCAACCGTACCCCGCGTATATTCTCCTTCAAATTTCTCGTCATCGAATTTATATCCCGGTCCTCCGGTACCATCTCCGTTTGGGTCACCTCCCTGTATCATAAATCCCTTGATTACCCTGTGAAAAATAGTATTGTCATAAAATCCTTTTTTTGAAAGTGTTATGAAATTGGCCGCAGTCTTGGGTGTCATTTTTGCATTAAGCTCTATTCGTATTACACCTTCAGTTGTATTGAGGGAAGCGATATACACCTTGTTTTGATCAATTTCCGCAGCTATATTTTCCTCCTGCGACTCAAGTAATGCCTCTTTTGTTGCATCAGTCGATGAGCTTTGGGAGCTTGTACTCTTTGTAACCTGATTAGAACCTGTCTTCTCATCAGATTTTCTTGTCATAAAAAAAGCTGCAATAACAAAAGTGAGAAATAACGCAACGAAAATAAATGCAATCATTTGTTCTGATTTCATAGATATGTTTCAACTGGTAATTAACAAGTAAGGAAATGAAATAGATAACTATTGGTTTTACTATTGTATCATCAACACGGATTTTCTCCCGCCAATTACTTCATTTATTTAAAATATTGAAGTGACGGAATACGGCAAGTATGCCGTTTTCATCCACACTTGGCGCAACAAACCCTTTTTCGCCCTTTTTTTTGACCAATTGTTTTAACTCATCGTTTGCGTTCCCCATGGCAGATGCATAACCGCAGATATCCATAAACTGCCAATCTGTCATGCTGTCACCTACTCCAAGCATCTGAGACATATCAATACCGGTTGTACGGGAAATTCGTAAGGCCGACTCTTTTTTTGAGATGTATTTTAAAGTTATTATCCCAAATTCTAAATGATTCGCTGTTAAATGCACTCCCCATTGCAGAGAAAGGATGTTTTCAAAATCTTTGATTATGTCGACGATTATTTGTCTTTCGTTTTTATCCTTTGCCACTGGTGTGATTTTAGTTACCTCAAGCTTGTTAGCATCATTTTCCAAAGATTCAAGCAATACCGGATCACGGTATAGGATAGCTGCATGCTTTCTTGTTATATCGGATATCGCATCTTTTTGTATGTAATACCCGTCAACCGTGTATAACTCAACATAGACGTTTTTTTTTAGTAATGACTTGACAATTTTCTGAACAATTTCCTTATCAATAATATGTTTATCTATTATTCTGTTATTTATGAAATCCACAACAATTGCCCCTCCGTCTCCTATATGTATATTATCCAGTCGAGCATCAAGAACAATATCTCTTATGGCAAAAGTGCCTTTGCCCGTACACAAGCTTATAATCATGCCTTGTCTGCGAAGATTTTTTAATGCGGCAATCACATCGGGATGCGGACTTGGCCAGTTATATCCTTTTTTTCCACCCACAATAACACCGTCAACATCAAGTATCATCCCTTTTATCATGTACAAATTATAACTATTTATTACTTATTATCAAATGAAGTCATGCGTAACATGCATAATTTCAAGCGTTTTTTGATATACTAGTAAAGCTGTTATGGCGCATTGGCGAAGAGTTTACTCTTAAGCCTTTGCTTAGGATGCTAGATTGGCGCATTGGCGAAGAGGAAACGCAGGTGTCTGCAAAACACCTATTGCGCCGGTTCGATTCCGGCATGCGCCTCTTGGGAGGGGTCGCATAGTGGACTAGTGCGTTAGTCTTGAAAACTAATGTGGGCGCAAGCCTACCGCGAGTTCGAATCTCGCCCCCTCCGCAGAGTCGGAAATAGCGTAAACGCAAGAATTTCAGGTTTGTGTTTTTTGCACTTGAAAACAGAGAAAAAAATGGTTAAATTAGGGTAGTTAGGCACCATATATGACAGAAACAGTCTTTCCTTATCAAAACCAGCAAAAAAAAGAAAAGAAAACAACAGCTGTGATTGTGGCAGTGGTGTTTGTCCTTGTTGCGGCAATCATTGCCGGAGTGCTTTGGGCAAGAAGGCCGCAAAATACGGCCCAAGTCGACACAAGCCCAACCGTAGCGGTTCAGGAAACAGAACCAACCCCAACCGAAAAACCCCAAATTGAAAAATCATCAGTTACAATCCAAGTATTAAACGGGACAGGTACACCAGGTCAGGCTGGCATTGTTGTAGATGCGCTTGAGGAGGCTGGTTATGATACAGATAACATCAAATCAGGTAACGCAGATGAATATGATTATACAGAGACCACCATCTCAGCACGATCTGGCTTTGATGAGATTGTTGATGATATCAGAGATACACTTGAACCTACATTTGAGAACATCACTTTTGACTCTTCTGAGCTTGATGATGAGAGCGAATTTGATATTGTTATCGTGACAGGCGGAGAGATATACGAAGCACCTACATCCGCCCCGTCAAGTTCAAGCACCAGCTCAAACTCATCATCTAGCCCCCCAAGCCCGACCACAAGTCCCACACCGACTCCCTAAATAATCATCCCTTGCAAGATAGTATTTGGTTATAATACAGGTATGGAGCATTTTTTTTCCATCATCATACCCTCTCTAAATGAAGAATACAACCTCCCAATTCTTCTTAAAAGCCTGGCTACTCAAACATCACGGAATTTTGAAGTCATCATAAATGACAGCGGATCAAAAGACAAAACAAAAGAGTATGCGGAATCATTCAAAGATATGCTTCCCTCTTTGAACTTCATAACGCACCCGACAAAAAATGTAAGCATGGCACGAAATAATGGTGCATACCATGCCAAGGGAGACTGGCTTGTCTTTTTTGATGCGGATGTTGAGGTAGAAAAGGACTTTATCGAAGGTGTTGAAAAACATATAAATGATTCTCGTCCCGATTCCATGACCGTATGGAACAGACCAAAAAACAGCAACCTGCAAGGCGCCATAACACTCAATCTTCTCAATCTCAGCATGACTATTTTTCAAAAGATCAAACCGGCTGCAAACGGTCCATGTATCCTCATGAAAAAAGAGCTGTTTGAGATGCTCAAAGGCTTTGATGATACGATATTTTTCGGTGAAGATTTTGATATTATTCAGCGTGCTCACAAACTCGGAAAAAAATTTGCTGTTTTCCCCAAACCAATGCTTTATGTCTCAACACGCAGATTTGAAAAGGAAGGAATTTTTTTTAGTCTATACAAGTCGCTCAAAGCCATAGCGTATCAACTTATCTTTGGACCAATCAGAAAACCCATTTTCGAATATGAAATGGGAGGACAGTACTACAAGAAAAAGAATTAATTCTTAATAATCAATCTTCAATTTTTAATTACGATCATTTGAAATGACTGACTACATACATGTATCTCAGATCCTCGTCTGATTCGTTTTTCAGATTATGTTTTTTATGGGGAGGTATATAAAGCAAACTCCCTGCCTCCAAATATTCCTTTTCATCTTCTATGGTGACTAGCGCCTCACCCTGGATGATGTAGATGACTTCTTCTTTTTTTTCGGTCAAATGCTCTCCCACCTCTTCGCCTTTATGTAAAAGTACAAATCCCGAACCGGTCTGTGTAGATAAGGGAGGCTTAAGAAGCGACTCGCTTTTGTTTTTTTTATGAACATGTTTATGTATATGCATGGTATAAATATACCAGATATCGATCAATTCACGCAGAGCAGTTGCCAGTTGTTATAATGGAGTTTATGGAGACCATCGATGAAACAAGCGCGGGCGGTATTGTCTACAAACAACTAACAACCAACAGCAAACAACCAGTAACCCTCTGGCTCATCACGCAACACTCGCAACATAAAGGATGGGTTTTCCCAAAGGGACTGATCGCTGATAAAGAATCAAAAGAAAGTAAGGAAGACGCTGCCATACGTGAAGTGCAAGAGGAGGGAGGAATAAAAGCCAGAATCGTCAATCCAACTCCTATTGTCGTAAAATATACCTATCAGTGGTACGGATCACCGCATGCAAAAGGCGCAAAACAAAAATACCTCGTCGATAAAACCGTTTTTTACTATCTTATGAAATATGAATCAGGAGATCCAAAAGATCATGATTGGGAGATGATGGATGCAAAATTTGCGACTGAGGAGGAAGTAAAGAAATTATTATCTTATCCTTCAGACAAAGAAGCATTTAAAAAAGCATGTACGCTATTTAAATCATTGCAATAACACACAATATATTCATAGTCAAGAAAGATTTATTGTCCTCATAATCCATTAACTACTTTTTCTCTTGACAGAAAGTGAAAGTATGGTATAGTATGATCATACCTGGCTTGTCATCGCAAGCTAATTAAAAAATAATGATGGCTGAAACACTTACAGGAAAGAGTGAGCATCTTCAAGCAACACCAAGGCCATTATTTTTTTATGACGGAGCCGACCCTTCAGTGCTTCAAGCACTCCTTGATGGCGGATTACCAATCATGGGTGTAACGACCAATCCCACATTAGTCGCACAGCATCCGGATATTTCAGCACTTATTGAACATAGGCAAAAAATTCCCGAACAGGAAGCACTCGAAAGATACAGAGGTATTGTTCTTGATCTCCATGATGTTTTGGTTAAAAATAATCCCGGCTACCACTCGATTTCTGTTGAACCATATTGTGACGAAAATACGACAGCAGATCAACTTCAAACCAATGCAGAAAAGATAATCAGCCTCTTTGAAGATAAACCCGACATGAAGGAGAAGCTATTGATAAAATTACCTGCAACCGCAGAAGGATGTCGTGTGGCAGGTAGATTGATCGAGCAGGGATGGGGAGTAAACGGCACTCTTGTTTTTGACCAAGAAAGCGCCCTTATGTGGGCAGAGGCTACAAAAGACGCAATGCAGCATGACGTCAAAGTGGTTGTTTCACCATTTGTCGGCCGTTCTGAAAAACAGGAATTTGAAGGCAAAAAACATAACGGCGTGGATTTGGTTGCCAATATAAGACAGATGTATGATAATGCTGGTATTACACATGTTGGGATTTTGGCGGCGAGCATACCAGGTGAAAGTCAAATCTATGGTTCTTGGCAAGCTGGTGCTGACATTATCACAGCTCCGGCAAAATCTCTTCGGGAGTATATGGTTCATGGACAGGAAGATCTAAGCGCTGAGTTTCACTATATCACTGCAGAAGATGTCGTGCCACAAGTGTATAGAAGTCTAGATTTTGGTCTGAACTTGGATGAGCTTATACAACAAGCGCAGCTAAATCCGGTTTATCTCAATGGCAGACATCCTTTGGCCGTAAAAGGACTTCAAGCCTTTGTTAATGATTGGTACAAATTCGTACAAACTACTGAGACTTAATGCGAATTTACTCAGGAAAATCCATGGATTGACCTCTTGAACCAAGTAACCCATTGATAAAGGAATACCAACCTAATTGTGTACCTGTAAATACCGGGTTTACTCGTCGAGATAAATCATGCAAAAGATCTTCACCCTCATCACAAGTAGTCATACAAACCGGACCCTCTTTTTTTGTACCATCTGGAAAACTCAGTACTTGATAAAGCCTGCCTCGACCCCGTGTAGTTACTTCTATTTGCACCATTGCAGGATTGAATCTTTCCATAACTTATTATATCATTAGATTGATAGAATAACCATTTCTTGATTTTTTAATACTTGGATTATATAATTTGCATATGCTGGCAGCTAGAGAAATATTAATAACTTCTGCAATAGTTAATAACAACAAACCAGATGGCACAATTGGGTTGACATTTCCAATAGCTGGTATCGGCGATTTATATCCTGAAACAGGAATACATGGTTGTCCTTTGAGTACAGGTAGACAAGTAGATGTCTTATTGCAAAGATCAGCCGCAAATGAAGGTGCATCTGGAATCGGCCATGTTGCTCTTGCATTGATATCTCCTGCATGTGCAAAATGTGAATATTTAGATGATTGTCAAATCGGACAAAGACCCCAAAAAATGGAGCTTACTCCTCCACCTCCACCTATCGAATTTCTTTGTGAAACATGCGGGGCTGAATTTCCTAGTACAAAAGGGTCATCTGCCCTGGTACAAGCACTGTTGCATTTGAATAAAACACATGGATTTCATGGAGTTTTTTCCGGTGATGCTGAACAGAGACCTCAAGGATATGAACCGGTGCACCAACAAACTGACCATACTAGAAGAACTGACGGTCATAGAAGATATGTGATATGGCAGTATCAACAACAAACTCCAAAAGAATTATTACAAGCAAACTTACGTTTATATCTTGCTTGATAAATTAGTCTGAATCAGGCTTTTTGATTCTTTATTCTAAAGTGTACTCCTGAGCGGGCGAAGGGAATTGAACCCTCTGTCTTCTCCTTGGCAAGGAGACATTTTACCGGTAAACTACGCCCGCACTCTTGCGCGTAAAGCTACAGCGTGCAAGCACTTAAACTATTAAGGTTAACTGCTCGCACCTCGAAGCTTTGTAATGAGCGAAGTGGTGCCGGTAAACTACACCCGCATGATTTCCCAGTATATCATAGCATTATACTCTCCTCAAGAATAATGAAGATTCTGTTTACTGGTTGGATGAAGTTCGCTTCTATCAAATCTGAAGGTTTCATCCTTAATGAAGACATCTTTAAGCACACAGCCATCAGTACCTGCTTTATCTCCTTTAATCTGATCTCCCTTCCAAAAAGTCGTCCTTAAAACCGGCATGCATTGTGCCCACATTGGACATGTGGCACAAACAGATGCAAGAACTGCATGAAGTCTATCATCACCGATTGAAAAATTATTTACATCTGTATGAATCCATGTATCTAGCACACGGGGTTGCTTTCCGGGAAATATACTTACTCCTTCATGATATCTCCCATCTTCAAGTGGCATAAGAGTGTGTGGTCTATGAAGAGAACCGCCGGACCTATGATCTTGAGCGTCCTTTTCAGAATATAATAGATGAGTTTCTTTTGCCATTTGTTTATTAAATTGGTTCCTAACAACCTATAGTATAACATATACCGTATGCTTTTTTCAACTTTTAGAAAGCTTCTCCTTTAGAGCCTGTTACCATGGTCTCATGAACACTATACACAAAAATAATCCTGTATATCGTCAAAACTCAATGGTATAAAGTTAGACTCAGAAGCTTATGAAATATATATTTTTCAACCAGCGTTTATGACCTACTCCATGCATCAAGCGGAATAAATATGTTTCTTAACAAACAGTCAGTACTTGGTATGCTTTCTCCCTTTATCCTGGCTCCGGCAAATAAAGCTACTGTAAGTTTGGGAGTGCAAGTTGCAAGCATAGGACATGTGTGGCAAATATTTGCCAATCCTTCAACCATAGCAGGGAAACCAAGAGCTCTGTCCGGAGATGAGTAATACTCTAAAATCTGCAGCGTATCAGACCATTCACCCGCTACAATACAGATGCCATCGCCTGAAGAATTATCCATCTTCCTGTACGTAACCTGTTTGCCATGCGCACTCTTTATATCATACTCAAGCATATAAATGTAAACTCAAGCTTATTCATTAACTTGGATGGTTTCAATGATTTTTATCACAACTGAAAAATTGCTGCACGCTGCTAAAATGATTCTATAAAAGAAAAACCAATGAAATTATGAAAATTATAAAAATCGCAAAAAACATCGTTAATACCCCATCCTTATATTTCCACCATTACGTAGTATTTGTAATCCAGTATAATTAAAAACGCCATATCAAAATGGTTTCATATATGGAGCCGAATAAAAAACTTACTATATTCTTGTGTATGGTGATTTTATTCGCAGTTGCGTTCAGTCTCCGTTTTTATAAGATCGCATCTTCTCCCTCCGGTGTATTCGTAGATGAAGCGAGTTTTGGATACAACGCATACTCAATACTTCAAACCGGTAAGGACGAACATGGAGTGTTCATGCCGCTTGTTTTTAAAGCATTTGGAGATCAAAAATTGCCGGTCTATGCATATTCTATTGTCCCATTCGTCAAACTATTTGGCTTGGGCAATATGGCAGTTCGCATGCCGTCAGTTATTGCAGGATCGATAATGGGCATAATGTTGTTTCTCTTGCTGCTTGAACTTGGATTTAACTTAAGACTAAGCTTTCTCGGGAGTTTGATCGCCATTACCAGCCCCTGGTCACTTACCATGAGCAGATTCGGATATGAATCAAATGTGGCACTTACTTTTTTTATTGCAGGAATATATGTTTTTTTCCTATCCCGCCGTAAAAATTCGATTCCATTAGCAATTCTCTGCGGTTTATTGATGGGTATCACATGGTATAGCTATATAGCATACAGACTCGTGACTCCCCTTATATTGACGGTATTAATGATTCAGTACTACATAAAACAAAAGAGTCACAAAACTCTAGGTATTGTTCTCCTTCTTCTTTTCTTATCACAGTTTCGCCACTCATCATCAGCTTATTTTCAAAACAAGGGACCGCAAGACTGCGCCAATCAAGCCTTGTCACAAATATGGGAATTGTCATGCAAATAAACGAAAACAGGACATATTGCAGCTTTCGTGCTCCCCGCATTGTGTGTTACCTCAGTTCGAATAAACCCATCTCTTATCTGAATACATATATATCCAGATATGCAAAGTCATTGTCTGCAAACTATCTTTTTGTCGAAGGAGACAAAGATATAACATATATGAACGTTGACAACTATGGATTTTTTTATGTAGTTTTTATCTTTTTTTATCTGGCGGGTCTGTTGTCGCTTGCAAATCGCATAATAAAGTTTAAGCTTACTCAGATAGATCTTCTTCTTATTGCAGGATTGTTTATATCACCTCTTCCTTCTATCCTGGCAGGTGATCCGCAAAAAGTACGGCTCAGTCCTTTATTTCCCTTTGTCATGTTGACTATGGTGTATGGAGCCCAACTATTTGATGATCTTATAAAACGAGCTTACTTTAAAAAAATATATTATGCGTCTCTGGCCTTCCTAAGCATCGGCTTTGCTCTTTTTTTCATGATTAATTTCATCACTGTACACACAAACAAACATGAAATCACCTATGGTACACATGTACCGAAACTCATGAAGTACTTGGCTCAACAGGATAAAAACACAAAAATCTACATCACTTCAATGACTGAGGCTATCATATTTTACGCTTTTGTTAATAAGGTCGATCCAAATATCTATCAAACAACAGTTGTCAGGTCACACCCCGATAAGATCGGATTTGCCCAACCCATAAAGTTGGGAAATATCTTGATTGCTGACCATGACATCCAAAGAGCATACTGTACGTCTTTGAAAAATGATGAAAAAGCATTGTATGTAACCAATGAGGATTTCCGGGGAACTCTTGGCAAAGAACAAAAAATTATCTGGTCTGAAAACGGCGTCCATACCTTAGCTTTCATATACGATCTCAAAACATTAAATTTGTCGACACTTGGCTGTAAAAAGTAGCCCATTACACTACTTATGACCGACAAGAAAATCAACGATATTATCAAGCGTCAATAAACCGACGTGTTTTTCTGCATCATTGGTGACAACTGCTGCATGCACACCCCGTATATGCATTTGATTCAGTAATACATCAAGAGGTTCTTTGTCATATGTATATAATATTTTTCTAATAAGATTAGTTTGATTGAGCCTTGTATGCTTACTTCCGTTTACCGGAAATCTCAGGATATCTGATATATGCACATAACCGATAATCATGTCTTTTGACATGAACACAGGATACCTATTGTATGAATAATTGTTTTTTGAAATCTTATTTTTTATGTTGTCCACTTCTTCATCATGAAAAAAGCTCTTCAGCTCTGTTTTTTTTACAACAAGCTTTGATGCGGGTGTTTGCTGCAATGCCATGATGTTTTTCAAAAGCCGTGCCTGATAATCCGGTATAATTCCTCTTTTTATTGACTCATCAACAATGACCTGGATTTCCTCTTTAGAGTAATCAACGTTATTCTCAAAGTATGGTTTCATCCGCATAATTTTCAGAAATATACTTGAAACTTTATTTGTGATTATGATAAGAGGACTGAATAGTTTGGAAAAAAAATTTAAAGGAACTATCAGGATGCGTGCGACTGTTGCCGCTTTTTGTAAGGCTATTGTTTTTGGCACTATCTCACCAAGTACCATCTGTATGAATGAAAGCATGATGAGGGTTATTGCAATGGCCAAAGGCTGACCGAAAGATGCCGGGATGGCAACCGCACCATAACCAATAAAGGTCAGCAGATACCGCTCTATTATAGGTTCTGCGATTAGTCCAATAAGAATATTACATGCCGTGCTGCCAAGCTGTGTTGTTGGGATGATGATATGAAGATTGTCAAGAGCTTTGCGCACCACCGTAAAACCGATGATGTTTTCCCTCACATATTGATCTATTTTCGATTTTCGCAGACCAAGGAGAGCATATTCTGCTGCTGTAAAAAAAGCGTTAAATCCGATGAGTATTGTGATAAAAAAAACATACGTAAACATAAGCCGATTTACTATTAAAACTAATAGTAAATCAGTATTAGTATAGACCTTTTATATTTTATTTCAAGTGATTTTCTTGTACCTTATCACAAGGCCAAAATCGCTTTATAACGGCTGAGAATAAAAGAAGTGTTTACACTTTAAAGGAGAAACTTCTTCTCGCAAAATCGGGGGAGATTCGAAGTGCTGAGAGCGTGAGTCGAACACGCATCTGAGGTTTTTCAGACCCCCGCCGTGACCACCTTGGCTATCTCAGCAAAAAAAATGTGGATCAGGATGGAGTCGAACCATCGTCTGTACTTTATAAGAGTACCGTTCTAACCGTTGAACTACAGATCCAATTGTAATAGAAAGTATATCAAATTTCCATGATTTTTTACTTATATCAATAAGCTGCGACTTCCTTGTATAAAACGGATAAATGTTTTATCATAAATGTATGGAAGAACAAAATATATCGACAACTCCACAAAACAAGGTTTCAAAACTCATGATTGCAGGAATATTGTTTGCTTTTTTTATTACAGGAATAGGAGGATATCTTCTTGGAGTATATTCAAACAGACAGAATACATCTCCTCTTCTGACTCCGACCCAAGAGCCAACAGAACCTGTTGAAGGAGCATGTACAATGGATGCTTACATATGCCCTGACGGATCTGCCGTAGGTCGAGTCCCACCTGACTGCCAGTTTGCACCTTGCCCTTCCGAAAGACCTATCAATGATATTTTTGTTTCTCCAACACCAGCATTGACCCAAACAGATCAAGTAGCATGCACTCTTGAAGTCAGGATCTGCCCTGACGGATCACCTGTGGGAAGGCGACCGCCAGATTGCGAGTTTGATCCTTGTCCTCAATGATGGTTTTACGTATGATCTATATCATATCAATATGAGTCTTCCAGTCGTACTTGCCCTCATAACCTTTTTTGGCTGGGGAACAGGAGATCTTTTTACCATAGTTGCAACAAGGAAAATCGGTGCGAATCTTACAACATTTTGGGTGTTCTTTTTCAGTTTTCTGCTTTCACTTTTGGCTTTACCTTTTGTACCTCATGATTTATATGCCATAACTTTCCCTTTGTTCTTTTTTAATATTTTTCTCGGTTTGCTTTATATTTTTGGAAATGTTCTCATCAGCGAAGCTTTCCGGATATCAAGCGCTCCGCTTGTCGGCATCATCATCCAGGCATTTCCTGCCGTGGTGCTCATACTCACTGTATTTATATTTAAAGACAGTATCACTCTATCACAAATATTTTTTATCGTGGTGATATTTGTCGGAGTGATGCTCTGCAGCATTGATTTGAAGAAACTTCTAAGATCGGAAAAATTATTTGACAAAGGGACTCTGTTTGCACTTTTCGCAATGATTTTCTTATCAGTTTATTTTACCTTTTCGCGGATCCTTATTGCGAAATATGGTTGGTTTCTGCCAAACCTCATATCAACCGCCTGCTTTCCGGTGATTCTCTTTTTTATCAAAAAAAGAAAGGAAAAGTTTAGGATACCACGAAGCAAACAAGTACTGCTATCGGTTTTTATGGTTGGCCTCCTTATCCGAACAGGCGACTTTGCTTTAAATTATGGATTGTCCCTTCCTGGTGCAAGTAGTATTGTCGCACCAATCGCAGGCGCATCCCCTATCTTGTTTGTCACAATGTCCTATCTTATTTTTCAAGACAAGCTTAGCAAGCAGCAAATTTTAGGCATTATCATTACCCTTCTCGGAATACTATTTCTTACATCATCATCTTCTTGAAGAAAAGACCTTGTTACCGTAGTTTACCGAAATATTTGTTAGATCTTTATATTTAAGATGTCATTTAAAAACCCTAAAGTTTAATAATATTTTTTAAAAAAAATAAAATTATTCCATATCCTGCAGTTAATACTGAAATATAGTCTCAAATAAACAAATAACAATGCTCTTAATATAACTAGAAAATATGTATCTATTATGTATAATTTGTGAATATGACTCGTCAAGAAGCGCTGATGACAAGATTTGCAGGTTATATGTTACCAAGAAAGGCTACTGCTTCGGGGTTATCCGCACCCCTTGAGGCAACACGTTTACCTATCTCTCCTCTTCCTTCTGTAGAGGATAGACTAAATCAGGCGCAAGAATTGGCAACCGTCCATATACCTGTACTGACAGCCGCAGGATCACCAACTATAGGAGGTCATCTAAGCGTTGCACACGATGCTATGATGCATGCATTTGTCGAAGAAGCAGAAAATTCCGATATCTCAGCAAAAGGACTAGACGTATTTGATTGGATCGTTGATCCAGAACTACAACGTGCTATAGTTTCAGCATCCAGCATGCCACGAATTGTAGTTAGGACCGAGACTGGAAGTAAACTTTTACATAACAAAGCTGTTCAAAAATTAAGGGGCGGTATGAAATTCTTGACTTTCCTTGACGAACCTGTCAAAGCATTGATGCAAGATGTTGACTCTGCTAAACCTGTGGTAGTATTCCATTATTCGGTTGCAAAACCTCTTCTTGAAGCAGGTTATAAAGTGGTTATAGCTGTCACTGATCCATCGGCAGAATTGACACATAAAGGATATTTTGGATTTCTGCAAAAACATCCTGAGTGGAGTGACCGGGTATGGTACGCAACTATGGACCAGGAAACATCGGATTGGCTTGTTAAAAAAGGCATAGCAGCAGAAAAAATCAGAACAGTGGGTGCGTTTGTATCTCCAAGTTTAGTCGCTGCAGGAGATAGAAAGATCCAGGAAAGTGCCGCCAGATGGTCAATCGATAATCCAAATCGCGAGCCCATTCGCATCTCTATTTTTTCCGGAGGACTTGGTACTAATTTTTTTTGAAATTCAGGAAATCCTTGGTGAATTATCTGCATGGATTAAATCCGGAAAAGTAGAACTTTCAGTTTTTTTAGGTACAAATATGGATCTTGCTGAACGTCTTCACAAACAACTGTCTAAACTTGGTTTAAACGATCCACTATTCACAGTAAACATAGTCAGCGGAACTGATAAGGAAGAGCTAAACAAGAGCGCACAACAAATGCTTATCTCTGCTGATTTTGTTTGTTCAAAGCCCTCAGGAGACAGAGCATATGAAGCATGTGCGGCAGGATGTCCTCTTCTTTCGCTCTTTGCTCTTCATCCCCATGAAGAAAAAATTTTTGAGATGTTACAAGAGCAAGGTATGGCAGTGAAATGTAAGACCAGTCATCTGAAAAGACAAATCGAGGAAATCATAACAAATAATGGTATTATCCAAATGATACAAGCATGTCGTTCTGAACATGCAAGGGTTGGATTACATGGTACAAGCAACCTTCTTGCTTTTTATCGTGAAATAGCACAAATATAAATACCAAATTACCGAAGTGGTATATGGTACTTCATGATTCATGCCCTAGGGTATAATAGGTTTTATGAAAGGTACAATATTCAAAAATCAAATTTCAAAAGAGTCAAGGGAAGAAGCAAAAAAGAATATCCGGAAAATTGAAAACGTTGCTGAAGGATCCAAACGTATTATTTTCCAGACAAGGTCTGTTTTTCCATTTGACCTTTTCCCTGATTCCATTATCGTTGATGAAAACAAAGTCGATATAATCGTAAGCACTTTTTTTGCAACCAATCAATCCTACTCTATCCCTATTGCAAATATTAACGGAGTGGTTGTCACAAATGCACTTTTTTTTGCGTCTTTTTTCCTTGAAATATCCGGGTACAACGTAAATCCACCAACTGTCAAGTTCCTACCTGCAGGCGATGCATCAAAAGCAAAACAATACATAAACGGTCTTGTGGTATGCCACAAAGAAAAAATAAACGTGAATGATATGGAAACAGAGTATTTGAAGAAGAAATTAATAGAGATAGGAAAAGCCCAACCATAACAAGTGGACAGTAGCGAACGAAGTTTGCAACTTTTTAATGAGCTCAAAAACCTCAATATTTCTTCCTTATTTATAAGATCGGAAGCATATTTGTTAAGATTTAACTTATAGTTAAGTTGTTAATTATTCCTTCAACAATATAACGCATGTAATTGGTAATTAATTTATCAATTATTTGTCTTATAGAATGCATTTGCTTTAAGTGATATAATACTGCTAGATTGAAATTAATATATAAATATTGATGATATTGCTCAATCTCCTCGTCGCGATATAATAAAAAACTTTGCTGATGAAGTGCAAAGGAAAGCGATTAAACAAGCTACTCCTTCAAAACAAGTTATACATTTTAGATACGAAGACAGACAACATATAGAAAGAGATGTTGTATTGGTGCCAATTAACATTTTAAGATTTAGAAAAGATAATGGTCGTATTATATCTGATGTTATAAGCTATGAGAGAGACAAGGGCGTATTAGTCGAAACAAGTTCAGAAGCCCAAGACGTACTTAGAGAATTGTTAGAAAAAAAAGATCCAGAAATGACCAATAAGCTAATCAATAGTATTAGACGCTATGGTCAAAAAGATCCGGCAATAATTACAGCAGACGGATTTTTAATCAACGGTAATAGGAGAAAAATGGCACTGATGAAGCTGTATGAAACGACTAAAGATGATGTTCATACTTGGATGAAGGTAGTAATTTTACCAGGTGAAAAAGATCAGGGTGGACCTCCAACCCTTAAAGAAATTGAACAGATAGAAAATAGATATCAGCTTCAAGAAGAAGGTAAGTCTGAATACTATAAATTCGACAGGGCATTAACAATAAGGAAGAAGGAACAAATCGGAATGTCTTTAGAGGAGCAATTAAGAGATGATCCTAATTACGCTCATTTATCCGAAAAAGAATTCGTTAAAGAAGTAAAAAAATGGAGAGAGGAATATCTGCAACCGTTAAATTGTATTGATAAATATTTAGAGTTATTAAACCGCAAAGGTTTATATACAACAATCTCTACAGGTATGACGGATAGAGAAGGAAGATGGCAAGCATTCTATGACTATTATGACAATGTAAAGAAAAAATTAGACAATGAAATTGAGCGAATGAAATTGGGAGTTGAGGAAGATGAAATTGGCGATATTGAAGAAGTTGCTTTTAAAATTATCAGAAAAAGAGAATTATTATCTAACCTACCTAAAGTTCATAAAGTAATGAGAGACTTGCCTAAACTTTTAAAGAATGATGAAGCTAAAAAAAAGCTACTTAAAATATTAGATGTAGATCTCGACTTATCAGATGAAGATATTATTGAAGGCGATGAGGAAATAGATGAAAGAAAAAAAGATATTAAATGGGGCCAGAAAAATGAAACAAAAATAATAGGGCCATTAAACGAAGCCTACCATTTATATCAATATGGCAAAAATCAAGATACACCAATCAAACTGCTAGAAGAAGCTTTAAAGAAACTAAATCATGAAAACATGGATTCTGATGCAATCAAAATTTTTGAGAATGAAAGAGCAATGAAACTAGCTCAAGAGATTGAGAAAAGAGCTCAAGAATTAAAAAACGAATTTTATAAAAGAATGAAGATGACAAGTAAATTGCATGGTAAAAATCAATTTTAATTTAATAAATGTGGATAGATTACCAAAACAATATTTTAATTGTAAATTACTCAAATATAATTCTAAAACCGAGAGTTATCAGTCAATTTTCATATTGGGGGTTTGTAAAAGAACATAACACTTTCATCTTAAGACAGAATATTCCAAAAGTACTTCCTAAAATAGTCCAATATTTTAAAAAAAAAGGTATTCCTTTTAAATTATCTGAAGAAAGTCAAAACCTTATCAAAGTTATATTTATAGAAAAAGAAAATTTCCAGAAATTATTAGACAAAGGTCAAAAATTTAAAGACGGTTTAATTGACAATAAAGAATTTGGGAAATTTCTAGAATTTATTAAAAAAAATATTAAGAGAAAACTTAAAAATCATCAAGTGAAGGCTTCGTATCATTTATATTTACTCGGTAACGGAGCTAATTTCTCGGTTCCAGGTAGTGGTAAAACAACAACCGTGCTTACCGTATATGAGAAGCTAAAACAGGATAATAAAGTAAACACGCTTTTTGTCATTGGACCGCCAGCATGCTTTGGCCCCTGGAAAAGTGAGTTTGGTGAGGTTCTTGGAAGAAAACCAAAATACAGTATTTTGGCAGGTGGAACGAGCACAACTAGAAAATTGGAATATATTAAATATCAAAATAATTCTGAACTTTACCTAACTACATTTCAAACTTTGTTAAATGATCAAAATGAAGTATGTTCTTTCTTGAAAAGTAAAAATGTTAAGGCATTTTTAGTAGTTGATGAAGCTCATTACATTAAACAGGTCAATGGGAATTGGGCTAATGCTGTATTAAAGGTTGCAGAATATGCCGTATATCGTTGTATATTAACCGGCACTCCTTTACCGAACAGCTACACAGATCTTTTTAATATATTTGATTTTCTATGGCCGGATAATATTCCTATCAATATAGAGAATAAAACTAAATTAATAATTTTAGAGAAAAATAAAGATTACCAGTCTGCCCAGGAAATATTAGATCCCGTCATTGGACCATTATTTTATAGAGTAAGAAAATCTGAATTAGGGTTAAAACCACAGAAATTTCATTCTCCTAATTTAATTCAAATGAATAAATATGAACGTATAGTTTATGATGCAATAATAAATAAAATTCGTAACTATTCTAAAGACGACTATTTGAAAAATATTGATTTTGTCAACAATCTTAGAAGAGGAAGAATGATGAGATTGAGACAGAGCCTTTCATATACTTACTTATTGAGTACAACAATTAAAGATTATAATGAAGACCTGATCAAAGATGATACGAGTTTAAAGTATATTATTTACAAATATAGCGAACTAGAATTGCCTGCAAAACTGACTTACTTGATAAATTTAATAGAAAATTTAATGCAAAATAAAGAAAAAGTTGTCGTGTGGTCAACTTTTATTGGAACAATAAAATTAATAGAAAAGAAATTGTTAGATCTCGGCCATAAATGCAATAAGATTATAGGTGAAACGCCATTTGAAAAAGCAACCATACAGCAGGAAATAACAAGAGAAAAAATTAGAAATGAATTTGTAGATAAAGATAGCGGACTTAATATCCTTTTGGCTAATCCGGCTGCATGTGCCGAATCAATATCACTACATCAATCTTGTCATCATGCTGTATATTACGATCTATCTTATAACTGTGCTCAGTATTTACAATCTTTAGATAGAATCCATAGAGTTGGTGGATCAGAAAAAATTACTGCCCACTACCATTATCTGCATTACAAAGATACGATAGATTCGGAGATACTTGGTAGTTTAGAAAGAAAAGCTCAAAAAATGTATAACATTATTGAGGGAGATTATAGCATCTATTCCATGGACATGTTTGAGGAAAATGATGAATTAGAAGCTTATAAAAGATTGTTTTTATGATAGACCCATTTAATAAAATTACGTTACATAGAATAAAAAGCTTTATCAATGTTTTGGCTTTGATAAAGGGATCGGACCTTGATTTTATTAAAGACAAATACAATCAAGTTGCAGATTGCTTTACTGAAACGCTTGAATTTTTAAAAAGAATAGAATTGGTTAGAGAGAATGATCATGGCTTAATGCTGTCAGACGATCTTAATTATTATATATCTGATGAAAATTTAAGGTCCCAAATAACTAATAAATTAATAAACCATAGATGTGGTTTATATGAAGAAGTGGAGCAATATCTAAAGCACTTTAATTTAATCAATGGTCAATTTATTTATAATCCGTTGATACATGAAAGGTTAAAAGACGGCAATATTCGTAATCTATTAATTGAATTAGGTTTTGTAATTTATGATATGAAAAATCATAAATACATGATCAATGATAAATATCTATCATTATTTTTATCTTATATAAACAAAGGGGAACTAAAACCAAGTGAATTAAATTTTATTTTAAATCAACAAGCAATATTAGGATACGAAGCTGAAAAAGCTGCTTTAACTTATGAAAAAAACCGGTTAAAATTATATCCTGGCTTAATAAAAAAAATTGAGCACATTTCCTTAACAAATGTTAATGCAGGTTATGATATTAGGAGTTTTAGTGTGGGCTCAGATAATACTACCAGTGATAGATATATTGAGGTTAAGGCTGTTTCTGCACACATGTACCAATTTTATTGGTCAGCAAATGAAATAGAAAAAGCTAAACTTTTAGGTGATAATTATTACTTATATTTTATCCCTGTTATAGGCAGAAATATTTTCAATTTAGAAAGCATTGAGATGATTAAAAATCCCTTTGTTAATGTTTTGGGAAACAGTATAAAATGGAAAAAATTAATTGAAAGCTATTGCATATGCAAAATAAAATAAATCATCGAAAAGTAAATATTATTACAGATAAAATTTATCAAGACGATTGCAGGAATGTTTTGCAAGATAAAAGCAAATTTCCTGACGAGAGTATAGATCTAGTAATAACATCCCCTCCTTATGCGGACAAACGAAAGAGATATTATGACAGCATACATCCAAGCGAATATGTTGAGTGGTTTAAGCCCATATCAAAGGAATTGTATAGAATATTAAAAAATAATGGATCATTTGTTTTAAATATTAAAGAACATACTAGAAATGGAGAACGCGATACTTATGTTTTAGAGCTTATACTTGAATTAAGAAGACAGGGATGGTATTGGGTGGAAGAATATTGCTGGTATAAAAAGAATTCATTTCCAGGAAGATGGCCAAATCGATTTAGAGATGCATGGGAACGATGTCTACATTTTTCAAAAAATAAAAAAGTAAGGATGTATCAAGACGCAGTCAAAGTACCAATAGGAGATTGGGCGAGCAAGCGTTTTAAATCTATGTCCGAAAATGATTTTGTACGCCATATATCCAAAACAAATGGTACTCTGGGTAGAAATGTTTCTAATTGGTTAAATAGAAAAAAAGTTTTACCACATAATGTCATTGTCTTTGAACAAGAACATTATGTGACAAATGTAATTGAATTTGCAACTGTATGCTATAACAAAAAACATAGTGCTGCTTTTCCATTAGAACTCCCAACATGGTTTATTAAATTGTTTACTAAAAAAGGTGATATTGTGCTCGACCCTTTTTTAGGTTCAGGAACAACGGCTTATGCCGCATTAGCACTTGAAAGAAAATATATTGGAATTGAGATTAATAAAAATTTTATCCGGGATGCAGAGGAAACATTAAAAGAGTTGGGTAGAAGTAAATAACAAATTTTGCAATAGTCTAACTTTATATTACTTTTTATCAGATTGAGTTATTTCTCAATGACGGTCATCGATTTTAAAAGATACTATATATGGGTATATATATGCGAATAGCGGATACTTACCTGTTCTAACTAATCTAATAAATGGAGTGTTATAATCGTTTTGTATGGCTACACTCTCACAAAACAAATTAGCTAAATCCGGGGATTACCTCACCACGAAGGAGCTTATCTTCGTAAATGAGTACATTGTGTCCGGAAACGCCACACAGGCCTATATTAAGGCATTTAATGTGCCCAAGAGCAGATATCACTCCGCTACAGTTTTAGCCTCAAGACTGAAGCAGAAAATACACAATCTGGATAAGCTGTACTTTGAGAATGCCGGTCTTAACGCCAGATTAATATCAACGGTCATTAAACAGGCTATGAAGGCCAAAAAACAGGTCATTTACAAAGGTATACACGACTATCCCGACCATACTACCCGACTTAAAGCTGTTGAGGTATATGATAAGCTCGTCAATAAAGAAGAAAACAAACAGAATACCCCAACCATGATGACTGGATTGCAGATAATTATTCAAAAATAAGAAGTTATTCTTTATCTATGGTTTTAGCCCAATCTTCAAAAGAGATTACCTTATCCTTTATCACATCTTCATAGAATATTTCTTTTGATATCATATCAATGAGAAATGTATTATACCGGGGTGAAGTCATTGGATCACCGGGACAACCATCCCTATGATAACCATGCCTTTCAATTGAGTAATATTTACCATCCGGTCGCTCACCCAGCCAAAATTCATTACACCTATTACTAAACCATGTTTTCGCACTTAAACCATCGCTTATTATCTTTTCCTTTAGCACATTGTAATACTCGTTATCATTAACTAAAGATTCTTTTTTATCCGAAAATAATAAAAGACGCGGATTACCTTCATACAATATTTCTGTTTGTTCATTCTTAATTAAAGTCACTGCTGGTGTACTCGCTTTTAAAGAATTCTGACCGGTTGGAGTCTGTATTTTTTCTGTAGATTTTCCTTTATTTATTAAGATTAGAGCAATAACAAAAGTAAAAACAAATATGGTCACAATTAAATACTTGTTTTTAGATATATATTTGTATTTCATACTTACGGATTAAAAAAATCCTGTTCAGCTTCATACTCCCTTTCTCTATTATCTAATCTCATTTGATTACATTCTGCAGCAGAGTGGGTTTGCAAACACTCGTACTCATTCAATTTATCATTTTTGCCTTTCATCAGGAAATACATCACCGCAATAACTACCACCAATAAGCCAATAATTATATAAGGCAGCTTATTTATATACTTCTTTTTAAGACTATCATAAATTAAGTAGCATATCGGAGCACCAAACAAAATAAATGCAGCTAATAACGTACCCATATTTATTTTGGTAAATTGCTACCGAATACAATTACGCCAATACCTTCATTAGCATATGCACAACCAGCGTCATAATCATCTTGCAACAAAGCTAATCTATGGCCGGGTGAACCATTCCAGAAATCAATAGCATCTTTGGTCGTGTAAGTATCTTTTACATAAAGCTCTGCTCTTGGGATATATTTTTTGTCTATCTGTTCGTTTTTTGCCCATTCTTCAAATCCTTCATGCCCCACATCTCCACTTTTTATCTTTAAATATCTTGCTACTAGATTGTCGCACATATATAGAGCGATAGGAACGGCCTTTTTATTGTTTTGTACTCTATATTCATTTACTGCATCAAAAAGCTGCTGTCCAGTGTAATTTGATTTTTTATACCCAAGATTTCCATTTCTAACACCTATAAGGAAAACTACCCCGATGATTCCTAGCAGAAAAACTGAAAGAAACGACTTTTTTATATTGAAATTTAATGGCATCTTTACTTCGGATTTATCTTTTTTTATGAGAGAAATTAATCCGGTTAAAAACATCAACCCAAAGGACAAACCACCAATAGCTATGCTTGAAAGCATTGGTAATAACCACGGTGTTTCGGGTCCACCGGAGAAATTAGGATCGTGAGTCCACATTTTTGTTGTGTAGAAGATAATGAAAGCAAAAATATAGCAAGAAACAGCCCAAATGGCAGCTGAATAGTTGGCAATTTTTCTCATATTGTTATTAATTTATAAAAAAGAGCCCCCCGCAAGCCGACTCCCCCTTGCGGGTTCATCCATATTCCTTTCGGAATATGACCAGTGAAGGATGCTTGACGAGGAGCTCTCGTCCCTTCACTGGATTTCTGCCATGCTCAAATTACTTTGAGTTTAGGCAAATCAAATTGTTCAGACAATTAAATTATATCACTATCTTAAATAGTATTGGCTTATAATAATAACCAGATAATATGGAAAATGTAGATAAAAAAGATATCATTGATGATGCATTTCAACTATGTGAAAAAGCTATAAGGACAAAAGATGATAATTTTGAATATAGAATTGGCATAAGGGAAATCTCAATCGAACCAATATTTGATGATTTCCGCCTTAACCAGGATGGTAAATTCTTATATTACTCGCAACTCGAAACAACCAATTTCTTAATAAGAAAAGAAATTATAGATGTCAGAAACGATGAAGAAAAATCTTCGATAACTTTTATAGATGATAAATACTTTCCTAAAAAAAACATTGAGGCAAAAGGATTTCTAAAGGTTAATTTCAACTATGAAAAAGCCGAAGACTTTATTAACGAAATAATAAATAAAAGAATTGGTAACATATCAGGAATCATCAATTTAAGTTCTACCTTTGATTCTATTAAGTCAGAAATAATCATCGGATCTACTTCTATAAATATTAAACCAAATACTAAGGAATACGAACTTTGTAAGGCAATTCTAAAAAACAGAACTTCAAAAAATAAAGTTTGGGAATGGGAAGATATATTTTACGTTTTCAGTAGAAATGATCGTGATGAACTGAACGATTATGAAATAAATAAATTTCAACATTCTATATATAACATAGGAAGACAAATTAACATAAAAGTTTGTAATAAATTTCCAAATAAAAAGTTTTTAATCTTATCAATTAAAACCATTCAGCTAAACCCCATATTTATCTAAACTCCGTCTAACTTTATATAACTGCTAATTTGATAGCATTTCGCTGGTTACAAATTAAACCGGTGAAATGAAAAAAGTAGATTTAAAAAAAAGAATTAAGCTTCTTCAAAAAGTAATTTACTCCAAGTGTCTCGAATGTAGTAATAACCAACCCAAAGAAATTCTCCGGTGCACATTAAATGACTGTCACTTGTGGCAAGAAAGGCCAATAAAAACCAAAGGGCTATACTCCCTTATAAAAACGCATCGGAAAAAAATTCAAGCATTTTCATGAATAAAAAATATCGGATTTTTTTACAAATTAAGTATTTTTAATCGTTTATGAGCCAAGAAAAGGAAAATGAATATTCCACTAAAGATTTGTCGGAAGCCGGGGCACTAATTATTAACGGACTGAAGATGGTACGGATTGATCGACAGGAAAGTGTATGCTTCTTCATTTTTGATAACAAAACCGGGTGCGAAAAAATTGCTAATCAATTTCTCTTTGGGAAACTGAAAGCAAATTTAAGGGAGTATTACGAAATACTAACCATATTAAAAAGAAAAATATTCAACAACTCCTGATATGCTGCCAAAAAGAGCCATTACCGAATATCAAAAAATATATCTAAGAATCTATAAAAAAAATCTTACTTTTAAGGATGCGGAAGAAGAAGCCAATAGACTATTTTACTTATTCAAAAAAATATTTAAGCCAGGAGTAAGGCAAAATCCATCCCTCAAATAATTATTAATTTATTTAAAGCAAAATGGAAATCGGAGACTTCGAAATTAAGATTAAAAAGTACGATGATAAAAATAGTGTCGTTTATCTTAATCTAATAATTTTCGGTGTACTGGAAATTAGAGGTTATACGGTGCGATATACAACAACTAGATATTCAGCGGATCACGCCGTATGGATTGCTAACCCCCCGTCAATTAAAAGCCGAAACAGAAAGTCATTTTGGATCGTCCGGGTAATAGATGCCGATTTATGGAAACAATTACAGTGTGAAATCATTGCGAAAGCTAAAGAATATACAGGATCACTATAGTTACATAATAGTAATAACGGTAATATAACGTTATTTTCAAGTAAGGTAAATATACTGTTATGGTTATAGTACCGTTGTTATGATACCGTTGCGTAATGATCTGGTAATTCTCTGATTTTACACTTGAAATTTATAGAACCGGGGAGCATAATTATATTGCAACCAGATTTATCGATGAAGTTTTTTAATGCCCTCGTTTGGACAGGACTTCATCGTTCTGGTTGCACCAAGCGGGGGCATTTTTAATAAATTATGGATTTTATCGTCAATAAGGATTTAAAGCATAAGCGAACGATTGAGTATTGCCGGAAAAGCACGGATTCGGAAGATCGGCAGGTATTTTCATTGGACGATCAGGATAATCTCAACCAAAAAACCAGTGAAAGATATTCACTAAAAATTGTAAAAAAATATAAAGAATCAGCTTCGGCAAAACAAAGAGGTAGAATATTTTTTAATGAAATGATAGGAGTCATAGAGCAAGAAAAGGCAGAAGTAATTTTAACATGGGCTTTAAACCGGTTAGCCAGAAATGCAGTTGATGGAGCCCTACTTATTGAACTTATGGATCAGAAAAAACTATTTGCCATAGTCACTCCCGGCAAGGTTTATTACAACAGCGGTGATGATAAGCTATTGCTTCAAATTGAATTTGGTTTAGCCAAAAAATATTCAGACGACCTCTCACCGACAATCAAAAGAGGAATGCACTCAAAAGCACAAAGGGGATGGTGGCCTACAACACCAAAATTAGGCTACATTAACGTTAATGAAAATGGGGATGAGCCAAAACAGACGGTCGATCCTGTCCGCTTTCCTCTTCTTCGTAAAGCGATTGACCTTTTTTTGACCGGCGGTTATTCCGTAAATGACATTTTAACGATCTTGAATGAAAAATGGGGTTTTAAAACGAGAAGAACAAAAAGGCAAGGTGAAAAAAAATTAAGCAAAACTAGATTTTACGAATTTCTTAAAGATACTTATAACTATGGCGAAATGGTTTGGGGCGAAGAATGTTATAAAGTACACGATAGCGTGCCAAGAATAGTAACGAATGATGAATATTGGCGTATACAGGAACTCTTAGGAAGAGTCGGCGTAAAACGACCACAAAAACACTTTGATTTACCTTTCAGAGGTCTATTCCGTTGTGGTGAGTGTGGCAGCGTTTGGATTCCTTACACAAGGCCAAAAAAACTTATTGACGGTTCAGTCAAAAACTACTGCTATATACGCTGCAATCACGATTCGGCAAGTAAGACTTGCGATCAAAAACAAATAAGTTTTCATATTGTCGAACAAAGCGTGAAAGAGATATTAGATTCCATTACCATCCCGGATGAGTTTTATAATTGGGTGATTAAATGGCTGAAAGAAGACCATAAAGACGAGTCCGGCACTCAACAGCTTGTACTAAGTAATCTCAATAAATCATTGGAGTCAAACCAGAAAAAATTGAACCGGTTATTGGATTTGCATATCGAAGGAATTATCTCAAAAGAAGAATACCAGGATAAAAAAGAAGAGTTAAAAAATGAAAGGTTGGAGATTGAAAAAGAACAATCATCACTTAAGGCTAGAACTTATGATTGGTTGGACTTAGCCGAAAGGACTTTCAACTTTGCCAAAAATGCCAAATACCATTTTGATCATGGTGATGCTGAAACAAAAACAGCCATAATCCGCAGTTTAGGCTCGAACTTTTTAATAAAAGACGAAAAGGTGTTGATAGAACTCTCTAAACCCTTTTTCATCCTTAAAGAAAATCATAACTCTCTATTTAAAGAAGCGGAAACTATTGAACTTAATAATCAGAGCCTCACAATAACAAAAAGCGACCATTTTGAGGCCGCTTTTTCGAATTGGTGGACTTACCGGGAATTGAACCCGGATTTCTGCAATGCGAATGCAGTGTTTTTCCGTTAAACTATAAGCCCTGATGCGTGTCTCCGGGGAGAATTGAACTCCCATCATGGGTTCCGGAAACCCACATTCTATCCGTTGAACTACAGAGACTATGATGCTAGCAACAATATTATAGCAAGAGCTACTCTATAGAGGGCAAAAGGAATCAGAGAGTTGGTTTTAAGAAATCCGATAAACCATCTAATAACCAGATATGCAACGCCAAAGGAAGTAATAAATCCCGTGAGTATAAACATGATATTACTTGTTGACCAATCAAAAGCATGCCTCATCTTATATAAATCGTACCCGGATGCGGCAAAAATCGTTGGCACTGCAAGCAAGAATGAGTACAGTGCGGCCTCGCTTCTTTTATAACCTGCTGCCATAAGGAAGATCATAACAATACCTGATCTTGACACACCGGGAACTACAGCCAATGCCTGAAAAAGTCCGGCTGTAAAAGCATCAGACAAAGACATGGATGAAATTGTTTTTTCAAGGACGATCTTCTTGCTTGCAATAAGATATTCAAGAATTAAAAAAATGATTCCGACAGTAAACAGCGCATCAATGATAAGAAGATCGGATTCAAAAAAAATATTTTTAATTGTTTTGTACAGGAAAAAACCGGTAAACGCCGTCGGGATAAAAGAAATACCGATTTTCCTTATAAGATCCTTATGTCTCAGAATATACTGAAAAAACATCACAAGAACGGCAAGTATGGCTCCTGACTGTATAAATACCTCAAAGAACTTAAGGTACTGATCTTGGGGAAATGTAAGAAAATTTGAAACAATGATAAGATGCGCGGTTGATGAAACCGGAAGAAACTCGGTAAGACCCTCAACTATACCCAAGATAACAGCATGAAATACGTTCATCTATCAATTATAATTAATTCACCGTATTGATGCAACAATGTAATTTCTATTTTGCTTTATGAAAATTGCAATTATTCATGATCAACTAAGAGAATTTGGAGGTGCCGAACGGGTATTGGTTATGCTTAAAAGGATGTTTCCTCATGCGCCGGTTTACACCTCAACCTATGATCCAAACTCACTGGGAGAACACAAGAATCTGATCAAAAAATGGGACGTAAGGGTTTCCTGGTTCGGTAAAATACCGCTTGTCAACAAGCTTTATTCTCCTTTCCGGTTTGTTACTCCCCTTATCTGGGGGTCTTTTGATCTGTCAGGTTATGATCTTGTCATATCTTCAACCGGCTCATGGATGTGTAAAGGTGTCAAAACAAAAAAATCCACCATTCATATAAGTTATATTCATCACCCGCCCAGGTATCTTTATGGGTATGAGACTGCAATAGAGTGGCAAAAAAATCCCCTAATCAGGATATATGGCACATTCATCAATCATTTTTTACGCATATGGGATTTTGAAGTAACTCAAAACCCAGACTTTCTTATCGCAAATTCTGTAGAGACAGCGCGAAGAATCAAAAAATTTTATCGTCGTAAATCAACCGTCATCTATCCTTCAGTTTTAATACCAAAAAAAATTGAAGATCGGAGATTGAAAACTGAAAATTATTATATTACAGTTTCTCGTCTGGCCAAAGCAAAACATATTGATCTTCTTATCAAAACAGCAAACACATATAAAATACAGCTGAAAATTATCGGAATCGGCCGTGATATGGAATTTCTAAAATCATTGGCAGGGAAAACTGTGACGCTTCTTGGTAATGTAGGTGATCATGAGCTTTCAACTTTATATAAAAATGCGAGAGCTTTTCTTTTTGCTTCAGTTGACGAAGAGTTTGGGATTGCACCGATTGAAGCCATGGGACACGGTCTTCCTGTCATCGCCTATGCATCGGGGGGTCTTATAGAAACCGTACATGAAGAGCAAAACGGTTATCTTTTCCATAAACAGGATAAAGAATCCTTGTATGAAAAGATTGCTGCATTTGAACGGTTATCTGAACAGGATCTTATCCGAATGAAACAAAATGCAAGAAAAGAGGCTGAAAAATATACGGAAAAGATATTCCAGAAGAAAATATCTGAGTTTATTAACTCAAAACTCAAATCTTGAATATTTGACATTTGACATTTTTTTACTCATATCGGATCGCATCCATAGGCGAAAGCGATGCTGCTTTTTTTGCAGGAAAGACACCGAAAAAAATACCGATAAAAGAAGATGTGCCGACAGCCAACAGTATTGAAACTCCGTCTATTATCGCAGGAAAAATAGACTGGATTGCAAAAACAATGCCGAGTGCCAGACCAAGCCCTGCGACTCCTCCGATAAGGGACAACAAAACAGATTCTGCCAAGAATTGAAAAAGGATATCTCGTTCTCTTGCGCCAAGCGCCCGGCGTATCCCGATCTCGCGAATTCGCTCCGTAACGGAAACATACATGATATTCATGATACCGATCCCTCCAACAACCAGTGACACAGCCCCTATTGCAACAAGAACCGAATTCAGAATGGCAAATATCGAACTTATCGTTGATATGAATTCCTTTGAATCGGCAATCGTGAAATCGTCTTCTTTATAACGCTTCAAAAGTACTTCTTTAACCTTTTCCTTTATAACCGGAACATCCTTTTCCGTCTTTCCCCGCAAAAGCATGGACACGAATATTTTATCAGGATTATATACATAAGCGGTTTTATAGGGAATATAAATGAAGCTGTCAAAGTCAGGACCTCCAAATCCGCCACCCCCTTTGGACTTGAGAACGCCTATAACCTTATATGATTGTGTACCTTCAATGCGTATATTTTTTCCCAATGCAAGTGGTGCCTGTCCAAAAAGCTTTTCTGCAATCTTAGGACCCATGACTACCACCTTACTTCTTTTGTCAACATCGTTCTTGTCAAAAACCACTCCAGTATCAATCTCAAGATTGCGAGCTGGAAATATCTCCGATGATGCTGCATAGAGCGAGCCGTATTCGGATTTTCCCTCTCCCTGTATCTTCATGGTTTTTGAGAAAACTCCCACGGTGTATTCAGATTCATCGATTTTTTTCAAATTAACCAAATCTTTTTCATCAAACTTGATTCCTCCCAATGCACCAGTTGCCTGAAATCCTCCTCCTTGACCAAATATTCGGCCCGGAAGCACAAACACCAAGTTTGTACCAAGACTGTCAAACTGTTCGCGGATAAACTCTTTGAGTCCCAAACCAAAAGCCAGAAGCAGCACAACAGATGCAACTCCGATAAGAATCCCAAGTGAAGTGAGAAATGTCCTGAGTTTATTTCGGAAAAGATCCGATAAAGCTGACATCAAAACAAAATATGGGTATTTCATACAACAACTATTATTCGTATCTAATTGCGTCTATGGGTATAAGATCGGCAGCTTTTTTGGCAGGGAAGACACCAAATATTATCCCGATTGCCGAAGACACACCAAGGGAAAGTATAACAGAAACAACATCTATATATGCCGGAAAAACGCTTTGCACAAAGTGCACAATAACAAATGCAAGTATAAGACCCGCTATTCCTCCGAAAAGTGACAGAAATACCGACTCAATAAGAAACTGTGAGAGAATGTCTGTACGATGAGCGCCAAGGGCTCGCCGTATCCCGATCTCACGAATTCGCTCAGTCACTGTCACATACATGATATTCATGATACCGATCCCACCAACAAGAAGGGAGATGCCGGCAATTGCAACAAGAACAAGATTTATCATATTAAAGATAGTGGAAATTGTTTCCATAATCTCAGCCTGATCAACTACGGAAAACTGTTTTTCCTCATAGCGCCTTAAAAGCACTTCTTCAATGTCTTTTTTCAACTGAGGTATTATTTCTTTTGATTCCCCTCTCAAATAAATACCATAATATTTTTTATCGGGATTAAACGAGTATACTGATGCTGCCGGTACAAACACATGCGAGTCCATATCAGACCCACCGAGTCCTCCGCCTCCTTTGGATTTATATACCCCAATTACCTTAAAACCTTGGTTTTCAATATATATGTTTTTTCCGAGCGCATTATATATGCTTCCAAATAGCTTCTCAGCGACTCTGGGACTTATAACCATATTTTTTTGTCTTTTTATGCAGTCTTTTTCTTCAATCAACCTCCCCTGCTCAATTTCAATATTCATAATGCTGTTGATATCAGCAGTTGATGCAATCATTTCAACAATTTCAGACTTTCCTTCAGCTTCAACTTCAGCTCCAGGCTTGGCAAATACACCTACAATGACACTTATCCCGGATAATCTTTTTATCTTTTGTATGTCCTTATCATCAAATTTGATCCCTCCCACCATGCCTGCACCCTGTGCAATAGCTTTTTTGTTTCCCGGCATCACGTATACAAGATTGGCGCCAAGTGAATCAAGCTGGTTTGATATATATTTGCGGAGTCCGTATCCTAACGCCATAAGGAGTAAAACAGCCAAGACTCCGATAAGAATCCCAAGCGAGGTTAGAAACGTCCTGCCTTTGTTTCGGGAAAAATCAAAAAAAGCTGATTTAAATACGAATGATAAATTGTTCATCGGACGATCTCACCGTCCCGAATTTGTATGACTCGTTTTGTTTCCTTTGCAACAGCCGGGTCATGCGTGACTATAATAACCGTAATTTTCTCTTCACGGTTAAGCTCTTTCAAAAGTTTTAATATTTCCTGTCCGCTTTTTGAATCAAGGTTGCCCGTCGGTTCATCCGCAAGGATAAGCTTTGGATTCATAATAAGCGCGCGAGCTATAGCAGCTCGCTGCTGCTGGCCGCCGGAAACTTTGTTTGGATAAGAACCTTCCTTTCCCTCAAGACCGAACCGCTTGATAAGATACCGGGCTTTTTCCTGTGGATCATAATCAAGTACCCGCCTTGCGTAAATGCTGGGTAAAAGAATATTTTCCATTATAGTCAGTTTATTTATGAGATTGAATTGCTGGAATACAAAACCCACAAACTCATTACGCATGGTTGAGATTTTATCGTCTGAAAGCTTGGAAATATCCTGCCCCTTTATAAAGACAGTGCCACGTGTAGGTTTATCAAGAAGGCCAATAATATGCATAAGTGTTGATTTGCCCGATCCGGAAGGCCCCATAATAGATGAAAGCTCTCCTTCCTGTATTGTCACATCTATTTTTTTCAGGGCTTGAAACAAAATCTCACCCATCTGATATTCTTTCCAAACACTGTCTACCCGGATAATTTCTCTCATGGTTTAAATACTGCCTTCGGCATCAATATATATTTCATCGCCTTCCACCAATCCTTTAAGAACTTCGTACACGGTATCAATCTCCGCTCCTACTTTAATATACGTCTTTACTTTTTTATCCCCTTCTTTTTTCATGACATATTTCCCTTTCGAGTCAGACTTAACGTAATTGGAAGGAACCGATACCACATTACTCTTTTCGCTTATAACAAAGCTCACATCTCCAGTCATACCATACCGATAATCCAATGGGTCTGCATTTATCAATCTCATTCGTCCTTCATATACAGTACCTGTCTCTCCAATTTTTGGTGTATATGAAAGAAAATAAATCTGCCCTGTTATTTCCTCTTCCGGATATGAGTCAAAAAAAAGTTCACCGTTCAGTCCTTCACTAAGTTTAATAACCTCTGTCTGGTCTGAAGTAAACGAAAAATACAATGTATCGGGGTTGATTACTTCAAATTCTGCTCCGGCTGGGGTAATATTGACACCGGGATATTTCACATCTGCCCTGATAAGAATACCATCAATAGGAGTATAAAGATAGGAATATTCCCGGGCCAACTGCTGTATCTCCACATCCAAAACCGCATTATCCAAATCGTACTGCGCTTTTTCAAGAAGGCGTTTCATCGCATCCCCTTCCTCACGAATTGGTTGGTCACCGATACGCCGATTATCGTCTCTGGACTGATCGAAATCATGTCTTTCTTTTACATAGTCATTAAGTTTTTTTTGCATCTGTTTCTGCACATCCCTCTGATCAAGTGATGCAATCCCTTGATATTTTTTCACTCGATCTCCCTCCTTTGGTCCAACCCATGCAAGTCTGCCTGATGTCTGAAACCGCAGGATGACATGTTCATCTGCCGCTATCTGACCGGATAACGTCAGTGTTTCACGAAGATTCTCTCTTTTTATCGTATAAAGTGATTCTCTTTCCTTTTTTTGGGCAGCAGTTGACCGATTATACAAATATACTACCGTAATTATCAATATTGCTATCACTATATACCATCTTCTTCTCATCACACCAAATATTTTCTTCATGTCTATTATTATAGCGTAAAAAAATTATAAAAAAGGAAGCCATTCGGTGATGGGCATCCCGTTGTAGATAATAAAGTTCCATACATATACATATATTCCCGCAAGCAAAAGTCCTGAAATAACAATAAATTTTTTTGAGGTAAAAAAATGCTCAAAAGCAATGAGTGCCATAGGCCAGAGAGGAAGGCTGTATCTGGATATGTCACGGTGCTCTACAAAAAGAATGGCAACCCAGTATATCAAGCTAAAATAAAAAAAACTTCTGTGTTTGTTTTTTGCAAGTTGGTATACCGTAACACCATATAGAAAAAAATAAAATAACACATCTTCTAGCCATGCAGTTCCAACCCAGGTCTTTTGGAAGTTAAATACGGCAAATGGAGCTATAAGATGTATGTTATCACCCGAATGAAAGTAAGCTAAAAAGTCATTCATCTGGATAGCATACAATATACAGACCGACAAGAAACCTAGGGGAATAAGGATAAGCCATATCCATGATGGTGTTATTTTTTTTGTTCGTAAAATCCGCTCGCTGATAACTAAACCATAAGCTCCAAATAAAAGTAAACCCGGGGTTTTGGTCATAACGGACAAGGCACCCGCAATACCGGAAAAAAGATACTTTTCCTTTTCAAAAAAATACAGAGAGATCATTATCAAAAAAAGAAAAAGCGGTTCAGGAGATCCGACAGATCTTACCACCAGAAAACGGGGTAAAAAAATAAAAACAAGGGTAAGGATAAGGGGTTTTTTGGTCAAATTCAACTCATGAAGTATGAAATAAAACAGCAATGCAGATGCTATGGAAAACAATAGGGTAACACCAATCATGGATTTGAGATATCCAAAAAAAACTGATGCTCCCCTGATAAAAAGAGGATAAAGCGGAAGGTGTGCAGAAAAATATTTCGGGTCTTGAGAAAGAATGCTATCTCTGTTTATTGACTCAATCTTCTTGGTATTATACAGAGTTTTGGCTGGTATTATATACAAAGGCCCGTCAAAATGCCTATATACATACTGAAAATTTGAGTCGGCAATCTTCAAACCCAAAAAATTTTCCTGACGCGTCAGAAAAGGAAACCAAACAAGAAAGGTGCTTATTAAAACAACGAAAAGTAGGGTAAAATATGATATGGATTTTTTGAAACGCATAGAAAAATGGATTATAAAAAACAAACTTCCAGCTTTTATTATACTATGCGCCATATTCTTACGCATGTGGCGTTTAGGTGAATTTGCTATGTTTCTGGCTGATCAGGGCCGCGATGCACTGATTGTACGAAAGATTGCGCTATTTCAACACTTGCCTCTTATTGGCCCCCCCAGTTCCATCGGTCAGGTATATCTTGGTCCATTTTTTTATTATCTTATTGCTCCGTTTTTTTATCTGTCGAGCTTTGATCCTGTCGGCCTTGCCTTTGGGGTGTCTTTTATTATGACGGTTGGAATCATTCTCGGATATTTAGCTGTCAAACGGACAGAAAAAAAGCGGACCGCACTTTTTTTCCTTTTGCTCACATCCTTCTCCTATCAACTTATATGGTTTTCTAGATTTTCATGGAATCCAAATCTTCTGCCTGTCTTTTCTTTTTTTACCCTCTATTTTCTCTACCGATTTTTTGAAACAAAAAAATACATATACTCGATGCTGTATGGAATTGGTTTCGCACTTTGCTTTCAACTTCACCATCTTGCGGTCTTTCTTGCAATACCTATAGCGTTATCCTATCTGTATGCTTTTTTTGCCCAGAAAAAAACTCTTTTTCTGATAAGTTCGATTGCCGTATCATTTATCTCATTTCTTCTCATATCATCGCCCTTAATCATTTTTGATCTTAAACACGATTTCCTCAATATAAAAAATCTGCACTCCCTGCTGACCGAACAAAATGTCATTGCCGGCGGATCACCCATGGTAAGATTGCTTGAGACAAATCATGCTTTTTTCCAAACAGTGCTCCAACTTCATTACCCACAAGCTGTATCAACAGTTGTAAGCATTGTTTTGTTTCTCTCTTTGATTGTAGTTATCCTAAAAAAAAGAAATCTTTTTATAGGCATCCATACAGTAAATATATATTCATACATTTATCTTTTCAGCAAGTTAAGCAGTCCCCGTCATCCTCATTATTACGGATTGATTTATTTAAGCTTATTTGTCGTAGTATCATATCTTTTTGACATGCTTCCTAAAAAATTGCCGTGGATCGTCGGAAGCTTTCTATGCATATCGCTCTATTTTATACTGAACGCAAGACACTATTATTTTATTGCGGGTAAACCCAGTAATCAGATAAATCACGCCCGCTATGTAGCCTCAACCATTATCCCGCATATTGCAAATAAACCATATAATTTTGCAACCTATCCTGTCGAGTATACAAGCGAAGACACCTATTTATACTTTCTGGAAAAACAAGGATTGCCTGTGGCAAGACGCGAGTTGAACCAGGTAACGGATCAAATGTATGTTTTATGCAACCAAAAACCATGTAATGTACTGAATTCAGGTTCATGGAATATAGAAATGTTCGGGAAAGCAAAAATTGATACAATATGGAGTGTTGACGGTATTACCATTTATCGGTTAATCCATGAACGATGATATTTCCATCTCGCTTATTATTCCCTGCTATAACGAAGAAATAAATATCCAGAAAGGCGTACTTGATAAAATTGGAAATCATACGGGATCAAACAGCCGTTTTAAGGAAGTCATTATTGTTGATGACGGGTCAACAGATGAGACTAAAAATCTCATACAAAAAGAATATCTACCCCGTTACCCGAAATTCCGCCTCATAGAAAATGATCATAAGGGTAAAGCACAAACACTGATAACCGGCATAAAAGAATCACTCTCAACGGCTGTAATGTTTACGGATATAGACCTTGCAACCCCCCTTGAAGAAGATACAAAACTTCTGAAAGCTCTTGATGAAGGATACCAGGTCGTTATCGGTTCGCGCAATACTGAGCGAAAGGGAGCGCCTTTTTTACGCAAACTTATGGCTGTAGGATTTATATATATCCGCAATTTCATGATCGGACTCAGCAATATCAAAGATACGCAATGCGGTTTTAAAGCATTTAGACGCGATGCGGCAAATCACATTTTAAGCAAATTACGAGTCTTCAATAAAGAACATGGTAATATTCAAGGGTCTTCCGTCAAGGCCGGGTTTGATCTTGAGTTTCTCTTTTTGGCCAATAAACTTGGCTATAAAATTAAGGAAGTGCCGGTAACATGGAAACACGTTGAAACAAAAAATGTAAACTTTATAAAAGACTCAGTTGAAACTATAAGGGATATTCTTGCTATAAAGTATTATGACCTTGCTAAAAAATATAATTAAAAAGAATCTGCCATGGCTTATTCTTTTTGGCGTCAGCCTGAGCGTCGTTTTCCATGAATTTCTCAATATACCAAGCCAAACGACTTTTGATGAGATTGAATTTGCCAAACTTGCCCAATATCTGGAAAAACATCCTTATACTCCTTATAGTTTTCTGGCAACAGGACACGCAACACTTTATTTTTATCTCATTCTGGCAAGCTTCAAGATATTTGGATTGAGTTTATTTGCTCTGCGTCTGCCATCGGCAATTTTCGGAGTACTGAATCCGGTTGTTTTTTATTTAATAATGAAAAATGTTTTTGGATATTTAAAATCTAAAAAGAGACTGAGACCATTACAAGGTAAACATGTTCAAGATGAAAAACTTCTTATAAGATCGCTTGCCTTTATTCTTGCTTTTATTTTTATCACCATGAGGTGGTACTTAAACTTTGCACGCTTTGGTTTTGAAGCAACGTTCCTTTTGTTTCTTGAGCTTATGTCTTTTTATTTTGTGCTTGTATTTATCAGTCAAAGAAAAATAAGTAACCTGATAATATCAGGACTGTTTGCCGGTCTTGCATATAATTCATATCAACCGGGTAGGATTTTTTTTCTTATTCCTCTTTATGTACTTTTGAGCCACATAAAAACACTGACGTACCCGACTTTGCACAAGCTACACATCACAAGTATATTTGCATATTTTTTTATACCCTTTTTAGTTCTTGCTCTTCCTCTGACCATTTATCTGCAAATACATAGAGATATCCGTTTTTATCAACAGTTTTATCCTGACAATCATGAGATGACTTTACAGGAAAAAGGTCAATTCTTTGTTAGAAATCTCAAATCAACAATCGGTATTTTTCATATTAAAGGGGATGTCAACGGCAGACATAATTATCCCAACAAGCCTGCATTGAATCCTATTTTGGGAACTTTTTTTCTAGGAGGATTGTTTCTTGCAATAAAAAGAATAAAGGATAAATTCAACCGGATCTTTATTCTTTGGTTTTTTCTGTCACTTGCTCCCACTCTGGTTACCTATCCTTGGGAAAACCCAAACATGCTCAGGACTTTTACCGCCATACCGTCTGTTGTGTATTTTTCCGGTCTATTTGTATTTTGGCTGTTTGGGTTTATTGCCAAATATAATCAAAGTGTTCAAAGATTCTTCACGCTGATAATTGTCTTATTAATCAGCATATCGGTAATTTATGAAATACGAACATACTTTATATATCAGTCTGAAGTATTCAAAGAGGCATTTGAAGCGCAACATCCACTTAACTATTATTTGACACACTAGCTGCTATGAATAAAAGTGTTTTCTTTTCATTGCTGCTTCTTGGCTTATCACTCTTTTACTTTGTAGCAACTGTTTTAAAAAATCCACATATATTCAAACAATACAATCCTCAAGAGGCATATAAGCGTTTTTCCCTGTCCCAATGGAACAAATCCCAGAACATCTCCCCGATACAAGTTCTTGATTCTTGGGCAATTAAAAACGGATATACGGGATGGAATAACTATGTTGATGAAAATAAACATATCCGCAATGTTGAGCGTGATAAAAAAAACATAATTGACGAGATTAGAAGCCGTGAGATCTCAGATGCGGAGCTATATACATATATAGGGTATATGTCGGCAAAAAAACACGATATCTCCCTAAACCGGGAACATCCTCCTCTTGCTAAATATCTGATCGGTCTGTCAATTGTATGTTGTAATACGGCAGGAGTTGTCCTTATCATGACATCGGTCATAATATTGGGGTTGACCTACGTCCTGATTTATGCTTTGTCACATTCATGTTTTCGATCTGCATTGGGTATATTGATCATACTTATACAAGGATCTTTATTTGATCAGCTTTTGCACGGTCCACAGCTTGATATTTTTCATCTCATGTTCTTGCTTTTATATATGTTTTTTTTGATGCAGTATTTAAAAAAACAGGCAAAAGCATTGCTTATCCTGGCCGGACTTATGCTCGGTTTCTTTCTTTCAACAAAAAGCCTGGTGACATATGGTGTCCTGATCAGTGTATGGATGGGTATATATATATTTATGATCCGCAGAAAGATAAAATCAATACCCGTTTTAATAAGCATAGGATCGTTTGCAACCCTGGCCGGGTATATTTTATCGTATGTACCGTTTTTCATTCATGGCTTGCCGTTTTTGGCATTTATGAAAGCACAAAGATATGCCCTGCTCTTTTATCTTGATTCAAAAATCCCAATCATCCCATTTATTGGAAATTACATCCGTCTCATTTTCACCGGAAAACTCAAGTTCTGGTCTGAAGGATTTCCTGTTGCACTTTATAAAGACTGGAATCTCTTATGGCCGCTTATTCTTATAACAGGCGTATATATGATTATCTATGATATAAGGAAAAGAAAACTGCAAGACAAAAATCGTCTCATTTTAATCACCTACATAATTGTCCTATCCCTGTTTTATTTGTTTATTCCCTTTTATCCCAGATATCTTCTTCTTCTTTATATTCCCCTCATCATATATATAGTAAGTTATACATCTATGTTGAAAACCAAATGAAAAAAAAAGTGATATTACTGCTAGTTTTCATCGGTATACTGCGTTTCATCATACCGATTTTTCAGAATCGGCATCTCTATACCGAGCCATTTGACCCCAGTCGTTATGAAAGGAAGTATAATTCTTCACAATATATGATTCCGCAATCAAGCAAACCAATATCAGACGAAGAACTGCTGACTCATGCCGGTTATCAGTATGTATTAGGAGTAAATCCCATCCTCATAAATCCCGATCATCCGCCGCTTGGTAAATATATCATCGGTTTTTTTACGGTGCTTTTCAATAATAATCGCATTGTTTCCGTTGTGTTTCTTCTGCTCAATATCTCAGTTGTCATTACCCTCATATACAGCCTGACTTCATCACCTTTTCTTACAAGTCTGGGTTTTTTCTTTTTATCCTTTGATCCTATGCTTATAGATCAATGCTTGCATGCGCCAATGCTTGATATCATCCAGGTTTTTTTCTTTTTACTGTATGTGTATATTTTGTTTCTTAACATGAAAAAAGAAAATAAGCTCTTGGCTCTTCTTATGGGGCTGTCGCTTGGCATGTTATCATCAATAAAACTATATTTCCCCGCACTTGTGGCACTTACCGTCACGCTTTTCACATATATTTTGCTTAAAAAAAATACAAAGAAAATACTGACATACTTAATTATTGTGACACCTACTATGTTTTTTACCTATGCGGCAACATACTTCAATTACTTTATAAAAACCGGATCCTTCTTTTCCTTTTTCGGTGTACAGAAATGGATTTTTTTATTTTGGCAAAATAACTCTATTGACAGATCCAAGGTATTTGCAAATATTGTGCTCCTTATTCTTTTCAATAAGTGGAAAGTATGGTGGGGAAACATACCTTATCTGTCATATGACGGATGGTCTATCGTATGGCCTGTTTTTTTTGTTCTGTCTTTTGGTATCTCGATTTTTATTCTATACCAAGCGGTTTTATTTTATTTAGTAAAAAGCAAGAAAACAAAACAGATGCATCCGTTATTTTCTCCCTGTGTTTTTTTAGGCATATGGTTTATAATTTTTTTTGTATACTTGTGTTTTATCCCGATTTCACCACGGTACCTCATGATGCTGTATATACCCGCCTACATTCTTAACGTATTATTCCTTCCTTATTTTTTTCAAAAAGCCAAATATGAAAAACACAGATAGTTCGTTTATAAAAAAACATTCTTTTATTATTGTTTTTATTTTGCTTTATTTTGTGCTGGTATCCGTAAAAATAGGCTTATCCAATACTCCTTTTTATGACTGGGATGAGTCCATCTATGCACAGGTTGGTCGTGAAATGATCAGGGATAAATCCATACTTGTACCTATCTGGCAGGGCAAGCCATGGTTGGATAAACCGCCCATTCCCTCACTTTTTTATGGCATAATTCAGCTTTTGCCTGTTTCACCTGAGATATCAACACGTATTGCTACTCTTTTCTTGAGCTGCATTGTTTTATCCTTGCTTTACATTTTAAGCTATCGGATAACTAAAGATAAACTGACATCCTTATTGACCATAATCATAACTGCTTTTTTGCCGATTTTTTTTCAAAGAAGTCAAGCTCTCAACGTTGATGTTTTTCTTCTGTTGGGGTGGCTCGGTTATATCATCTGGTACCATCATATTGGACTAGGTTCTTTTTTCCTGGTACTTGCGGTTCTCAGTAAATCTCTCCTTGGTTTTTTCCCCCCGGTCATTTTTTTTCTATACTACCTTTTTGCTTTTATCACAAAACAAATAACCCTCAAGCAATTGAAAAAATTAATGTGGAAAACAAGCGTACAAGTAGGCATCTCTTCATTGTGGTTTATCTATATGTATATAGTATACCGATACCCGTTTATCCGATACCAATTTTTAGATAGTCATTTCAAACGTGTCACTGCTTCCATTGAGCAGCATTTCGGTCAAAGAACCTTTTATATAACGGTGCTTATTGACCAATTCAAACTTCTTCTTATTCCGGGATTTCTATCATTTCTTTATCTTGTCTTTATTTTTTTTAAAAAAAAGAGGAAACAATACGATATACTGCTTTCACTGTTTTTTCTACCTTGGTTTATTTTTTTGAATCTTACCAAAACTAAAATAGAATGGTACATATATCCCGTACTGCCCCAATTTGCTTTTCTTGCCTCATACCCGCTATACCTTCTAAAAAAACATGCCCCTTTGCAAATATTCTTGCTTTTGCTCCTGACATCTGTGTATTTTCTTAGCATAACACCGGTCAACAAACTGTTTACCCAATCATTCTCTTCATGGGAAGATCATCAGCTTATCGCGCTTGACGCTAAAAAAAATAGGTGTCGCTATCTTCAGGTATTGGTTGGGGAAGATACTCGTACTTCTTATGCGACTCTTAAATCAATGGACCTAGTCATATCCACGACCACTTGGTGGGGAAATCATCCATCAATTGCCTATTATGCCGATATCAAAACCTCATATCTGTATTCGACCGAAGAAGCTCGAAATCAACTTGATAAATTAAACCCGGGTGGGTGTCTAATAGTTGAAAAAAAGGATGTTTCTCAATTTAAAAACATAAAAAACGAATATAAAAAATTGGGAACCAATACGACATATCTTCTTATCAAAGCTGATTAAAGCTGCATAATGATATAATGTAATATTATGTTCGACGCGCAAAGGATCGTGTCTTTTTTTAAAAAATCATTTTCAGGAAAAGACCTTTTGATCGTGTGCGCCCTTATTTTTCTTTATATAATAACCCGCGTCATCAATCTTGAGGAGCTTCCTATTTTTAATGATGAAGGCATATATATACACTGGGCAAAGGTTGCTTGGCACGATGCCGCTTGGCGTTTTATTTCACTTACCGACGGTAAACAACCTTTACAGACATGGGGGACAATCCCCTTTTTGAAACTGTTTCCGGAAAATGCCCTGTACGCAGGACGATTGTTCTCGGTTGCAACCGGCTTTTTTGCTCTCTTGGGTATGTTTAGCTTATTGTTTTACCTTTTTGGTAAAAAAACAGCACAGATCGGCAGTCTGCTCTATATTTTTATTCCCTATTTTGTGTTCTATGACCGTATTGCCCTGATTGATTCGGGAGTCAATGCTTTTTTCATATGGATACTTTTCTTCTCAATACTGCTTGCAAGAACTATGAGACTGGACGTTGCTCTTATTTTTGGACTTGTTGCTGGTATGGGTCTGTTGGCCAAGTCCTCAGTACGTGTATTTGTAGGGCTTTCTATTCTGGCTCCGGTTGTTATGAAAGATGTTTTAAAAAAACCCAAAACCAGAAGACTTATCTCTTTTTTATTTTTGTTTTTTGTTATGGGAATTATTGCAGGCGCCATCTACAATGTCCAACGTCTTTCTCCATTCCTGCATTTTGTAGAGGAAAAGAATAAAACCTTTATCATGACATTTGATGAGTTATGGCAAAATCCTCTTGCGGTATTATTTCACAATATAAAAATAGTTCCCTATTATGTTTTTTCCGAACTGGGTTGGGTAATCGTACCTTTTGGATTTTTGGGTCTATATCATATGTTTAGAAACAACTTCAAGATCTTCGTATACTTACTGCTTTGGATCTTTATTCCATATATCGGTATATCGCTTATGACCAAAGTTCTATTCCCGCGGTATATCATATTTTTTGGTAGTCTTGTGGTGATACTTGCATCCTATTTTTTAGGTACGCTAAAAAATAAAAAGAGATTTGTTGCCGTGTTTGTCTTTATTTTAGTCGCAGCCCTGTATTTTGATTATTTTATGTGGTTTGATTACAAAGGTATTATATTTCCGGCAATTGACCGGGGACAGTATGTCGAGGGAATAACCGTAGGTTATGGAGCAAAAGAGATTATTGAATATGCCCGGGAAAAAACAAAAGAAAAACCTGTGGTCATCTTGGCTGAAGGCAATTTCGGCATGTCAGGAGATATCCTTGATACTTTTTTGCGTCCCAGTGACAGGATATCGATTGTCGGGTATTGGCCTTTGGACGAAAAAGAAATTCTTTCTCATCAATGGGAATTGGAAGGGAAATTTGTATATGTAGTTCTCTCACATAAAAAGGATGTCCCTCAAAACTGGCCGGTAAAACTTATCCGAAGCTACTACAAACCCAATCGTCAAACAGCCATGCATTTGTTAGAGCTTGGTAGATAAATTCATGAAAAAATATTTATTTGTTTTAGTACTTGCCGCTGTCATATTTTTTCTCGGTAAAAACCTTAATCCCTTTGACTTGCGTATGTTTGATTTTCATGACGATACACAGGCCGCACGGATTCAGCAGATGGCGGTCAACATCAAACATGGCCAAATCCCCCCACGTCTGGCCCCGGATATGTCCGGCGGACTTGGATTTTCTGTTTTTAACTTTTATGCACCAACCGCATACTGGATAACAACAGGCCTTCATCTTATAGGAATTCCCATCCCGATTGCGATAAAAACATCATTTCTTGCTGCAATAATTGCCTGTTTTATTGCCATGTATCTTTTTTTAAGGCAATTTTTTTCATTAAGTGCAGGTTTATTCGGAAGCGTTATCTATACGTCTTCTCTCTGGATGGCAATTGAAATTTTTATACGAGGAAATATCAGTGAAGTATGGTTTTTAGCTTTTTTTCCTTTGGGACTTTACATCCTTTATGTTGACGCGAAAGCAAAATCAAAAAAAACATTTATACTGAGTATATTTGTGCTTTGCGCCTTGTTTACTGTACATAATGTATTATCTTTAATTTCTCTTTTTATTTTTGTTTTGTATCTACTCTATCTGCCAAACAAAAAAAGAAGTGTCTTTATTCTGATAACCGCACTTATTCTTAGTTCTTACTTTCTTCTTCCTGCAATATTTGAATCCGGATTGACCTATGCATCCATTGTTGCTAAAAAAACCCATTTCCACAATCATTTTCTTTGTATCGGGCAACTTTGGTCTGCGCCAAACTGGCAATTTGGCGGCTCAGGCCCGGGTTGCAATTCAGACACCATGCCCTTTACTCTTGGTAAAATCCATATAGTTACCGGTTTGCTCGGGATCAGTCTCTTTTTACTACACATCAGGAACCAGAAGAAAAACAAAAAACTATTCATGTTTTTTTTGTCAATTGGAATGATCTCGGTTTTTTTGACTACATACCAATCCTCTTTTATCTGGTATGCATTTTCACCTGTTTTTTCATTATTTCAGTTTCCATGGAGATTTTTGGTATTTGGAACATTTTTGTTAGGTTTTTTCTCAGCGTATTTACTGCATGCAATAAACATACCGTTTAAACAATATCTCGGTTTTATACTCATCTTGCTTATACTTTTTACAACAAGTAAATATTATTCCAAACCATGGTTATATACTGTTGCCGAATACACGAATAACCTCATATCTCCCAAATATATTTCCCAAAAGGCAGCATATCACATGGCCGAATATCTTCCAAAAACAGCAGACTACGATTATTGGAGGAGTCTTGATCTTGATATACGTCCTGAGCCAGATTTATCGGTACAATCTCGGTCTTTATCTCCCATTGATATGAAGGAGAAATCTTCATACAAAGTATTGAAGAATAATCCGTTTTCCAAGGAAATATCAATAAGCAAACCAACTGCTTTCACCGTCAATATCCATTACTTTCCCTTTTGGGAAATATACATAAATAACAACAAATATATCCCTAAGAATTTTGACAGATTGGGGCGGCCCATTGTTAGTCTAACTCAACCTTCAATCGTACATATATTTTACACGGAGACTTTGCTTGAGAAAATAAGCGATGTCATGTCGCTATGTGTCATGTTTTTTATCGGAATGATTGTTTTCTATAAACCTGTATGGAACAAACTGAATCATATTCTCAAATAAAACAAAAAACAATATTAAGCACTGTCAGCTTATTTTTCCAAAGCGGATACTCCGCTTTTTTGGGACTTGCAGCTAACCTTGCCGTGACAGTACTGCTTTCACCGGAAATATTTGGAATTTATATAACAACACTGTCCATCATCTCAGTCTTAAACTATTTTTCCGATATCGGACTGGCTGCATCACTTGTGCAAAAAAAAGAATTACATCATGATGACGTAAAAACAACATTTACCATCCAGCAGTTAATGATCGTAACTGCAGTTTCTGTTGGTTTTTTGACAACAAATCTTGTGCGTAATTTTTATAAACTCCCCCATGATGGAATACATCTTTATTGGGCCCTTTTACTCTCATTTTTTATTTCTTCTTTAAAAACAATACCATCCATTTTCTTGGAAAGAAAGATAAAATTTCAACGCGTAGTCCTCGTTCAGATTGTAGAAAACACGGTTTTTTATATTTGCGTGATTGTCTTGGCAATCCTCGGACATGAGCTGAGGAGTTTTACAATCGCAGTTATCTTACGAGCTTTTACTGGGCTTATACTGATTTATATCCTTTCACCATGGACTCCAAAGCTGGGCATATCAAAAGTAAGTCTTAAAACGCTTTTATCCTTTGGTCTTCCTTTTCAAGCAAGTTCATTTTTGGCTTTATTCAAGGATGATCTTATTATTCTTTTTTTGGGAAAAATACTCGGATTTGAGGCATTGGGCTATATCGGTTGGGCAAAGAAATGGGCTGAAGCACCAATCCGTATTATTATGGATAATATAAGCAGGGTGCTTTTTCCTGTAATTTCCCGCATCCAACATGACACCGCGAAAATAGGTAGAGTTTTGGATAAAATTCTTTATTACCAAACCATGGTGCTTGCTCCGACTCTTTTTGGTGCTGTGATACTTATGGGAACCGTGATTGAAGTTATTCCAAAATATAACAAATGGAGCCCTGCTCTGCCGCTTTTTTATATATTTTGTCTTGCTTCATTTTTTTCCTCTTATTCAAGTCCGTTTATGAACTTTTTCAATGCCTTAGGGAAGGTAAAAATATCCTTTACTTTCATGCTGTTATGGACTGTAGCCACATGGTTACTAACACCGATCATGACCCTTTGGCATGGATATTTTGGCTTTCCGATAACGCTCCTTATCGTGGCTTCTTCATCTGTCTTTGTTTCCTATCGGGCCCGCTCATTTGTAACTTTTCATATTTACCGCTCAGTATATAAATCAATGTTAAGCAGCCTCTTCATGGCGACAGTTATGCTTATATTAGTTGCGCTTATCCAAAACCCTTATGTAAGGCTTCCAACGGTAATGCTTACAGGTATAGTCGTATATTTTTTTGCATTACTTTTTGCGTTTAAAGTTAATCTTATAAAAGAATTACAAACTTTATTTGTAAAATAAAGTATGAACGATATATCAGCGATAATAGTCATAAAAGACAACCCTCCCCATGTTCATGAGTCGGTTGATTCAATTTATGATTTTGTAAACGAGATCATTGTGGCAGATATCGGGATGGAAAAGAAACTCAAAGACGATTTATCGAAAATGGAGAAAATTCGCATTATTGAAACTCCATCTGTTTCATATGTTGAGCTTATCAGAGAAAAACTAAAAAAATACGCGAATCAGACATATGTCTTGTTTCTTGATCCGGATGAAATTATACCGCATACATTAATGAACGAGTGGAATAAACAATACCATAAGTATGATTATATTACTACGCCAAGAAAGAATATTATTTTCGGTAAATGGATCCGTCAAAGCAGATGGTGGCCCGATTATCAGATACGCCTTTTTAAAAAACAATCCGTTGTTTGGCCAACACTTATCCATAAACAACCCAAAGTAACCGGAACAGGATATACAATGGAAAAAAAAGAGGAATATGCAATACTTCATCATAATTATGAGTCCATTGACGAGTATCTGACTAAAGCAATGCGGTATGCAAAATCAGAGAGCACCAATCTGGTAAGCGGCAGTAACCCTCCCACATTAAACTCCACTGTTAAATCCTCAATTTCGGAGTTTGTCAGCCGTTTTTTTGCAGGGCAAGGATATAAAGATGGTCTTCATGGATTCATATTGTCGTTTTTCCAAATGATCTATCCGTTTTTGGTGTATTTCTACTACCTTGAGTCAATCAAATACTCAACCCTTCCGACCGAAAAGGACTTAATAGGGTCAAGCATATCCTTTTCCGGCAAACTGTATCAAGAGATCCTTTACTGGAAAGCAAAGAAGAGTAAAATAACGCTAAAGGAAAAAATCATTGAAAAATTAATCGACAGCAATGATTCATAGGTTAAAAAATTGGGCTGTTCAGAATCCATTCATCATATTGTTTATTTTTTCTCTGTGCACACGTTTATTGGGGCTTTTTTTCGGTATGCCATCAGTAACCAATGATGAAGCTGACATATATACCTCCTCATATATTTTTGGTCAAACACTCAGAGATTTTCATGGTAATTGGTGGTTTTTAACAACGGGAATTCTCACCGCAAAACCATCCGTTCCTGTATTTATCGGCGCTATCCCTTGGCTTTTTACCTCTGGTAAAAGCGTTATACTTGCCAGACTTCCATTTGTAATACTCAACAGTCTCAGTCCTGTAATCTTTTATTACCTGATAAGGTCATTAACTAAAAAAACCGCACTACCTTTTTTAAGTTTTTTGGTTATGAATTTTGCCCCCTGGTATAGTTATGCTTCATCAACCGGATATGAAGCAATGGTTGCTCTTTTTTTTATTTTGTCTTTTTTTCTTGTCACAGTTTCGCGACTGCATACATATAAAAAAATGGCGTTTGCTTTGTTTACATCACTTTGTGCCTTTAATAGCTATATGGGAATGAAGCCGGTATTTCCGTTTGTTCTGTTTGTTGGTGTTTTTTTCTTTTTGAATGGACACAAATCAAAGCTTTCCCGAAAGCTTATTTTTTATGCAACAGTGCTGACATTTGTCATATTTGCAATTTTTATCGCAATGAATTATTTTGCTCCAAACTCGTCGCTTGTAAAACGAGAATATAGCCTTATGCTGGCCTATTATGAAAAACCGAAAATTGAAGGTATGGTCTGGTTTGAAAGATGGACAAGTTCGGGCCCTGATAAGCTGATCACACTTCTTTCAAACAAATATACTATCCGTTTAAGGGACCATGTATCAAAGTATTTTTTGTCTTTCAACCCGGAGCTTTTTTTCCGTAAAGGCGATCCTTCTTCACTTTACGGCACAGCTGATCTTTCCGGTCTTTTCTTTGTCACTGACTTCATTTTCTTTATCTTGGGATTGTACTATATTGCATCAATAAAAGAACGCGGTCTTAAGATGTTACTTTTATTGTTTTTTTTCGGCGGACTCCCTGTTGCTTTGTCAAACACAGCCCCTACTTTTATCCTCAGAGGTATCATCCTGCTTATTCCTTATTCTGTTGTAATAGCTTATGGAATGTATCAAATTATTCAGAAACGAAAAAAGTTTGTACTGCTTATTGGACTTTTAGTCCTGCTGAATTATTCTCTTTATTTTACTGTGTATAAGGTGCGCATCTTCAACTTAAACGGTGAACAATGGAAGTATACGATAAAAATAATATCGGAGGTTGTTGCAGATCGTCTTGAAAAATATTCTAGCCTCACCATATATAATCCTGAAGCTCAGGAAACATTTCTTCAGTATGCTTTCTATGAAATCAATGATCCGTATATCATCATTGACCGTATGAAAAATAAGAATTTTACCTATAGAAATCTTGTTATAACAGACGGATGCCCAAAACATGCACCAAAATACAGCGAATTAATAGTATTTAATAAAGAAAATTGCGGCATACCTTCAAAGGATACAGAACTGCTGCGTAGTATTGAGCCTCTTGATAGAAGCGGTAAGGATTACTATATTGTTACCGGTCGTCAAAAAGATTAATTGAAGATAAAATACGCGTTTTTAAATGAATAGTTGGTATATGGAATTAGATCATCAAACTTCTTGCCGACTACATATTGATGATACTCTTTTTCAGTCAGACATGTGTCCATGATCATCTCTTTCCTATATGTAAAATGAGGATTTACCGGGCAAACATCAATTACAAATCCGTCTATCTTGTATGGGCGGCCGGCTTTCGCAATTTCCTGCGCTTTACGCATATCTGCCTTATTATTAAAAAATAGATAACTGAAAAATACATCGCGCGGGACATGGGTATATATTTTATAGGGCTTGTCATGACTTAACATGTATTTCGCAACCGATCTTTCGCTTTCAAAGAACATTTCTGACATGGTGATCGTGCGCCTTGCATAATAGTTATAGGCAAAATATCCAAACTCCACCATGAATATTACGACTAATAAAAAGACGATAATCTTCTTTAAAAACATTACTGCCTTTGGCAGAAATTCAAAAAACAACATTAATCCGCACGCAATAAGAAATGAATGTCCGACAGATGAGAGCATTGACCTTATTGAATAACTGATATAGCTTATATTTACAACTGAAGGCACCAGACCGATTATGATAATAAACGCCATATAGTAATAATTTTTTTTAGCTTTTTTTGCCAAATACAGAATTCCTAAAAAATAAAATATAGCACTTGTCAGAAAAAATTGACCTGTGAATGTTGTGGCATAGAGAGATGATTCGTCACCGTTTAGAAATAAATACCGCAAATCCAGCCCCTTGATGAAAACATCTCTCATATACTGAAAAAGTGCAGTCATCTTATTGTCAAAAACTACGGTCATCACTTTGGGAGCTATAGATGTATTTCTTCTGTAAATCACTTCGTTTGACCATTTCTCAAAATTCGAGAACGCAACGTCATTTATCCTGCTTTGCATAAGATTACCGTCAATTATGATGCTTAATCCGACAAGCACAACGAAAAAAAAGATATGGACTCCACTTTTTTTCAGAAAGCCTCCGAGTTGCCTCGTGCGCAGATATTCAAAAAAAGCCAGATAAACCAAAAGAACCGGAATAAGCGGACGGAATCCATGATATGAAAAGAAAGAAAGAAAGAAAGAAAAATATGCAAAGATATATTTCTTTTTAAGGGTTGCAAGTATTCCTGCAAGTAGTAAAGGGAAAGCTATCCCAATCTCAAGCGCCAGACGGGAAAGATGAAATACTCCCGGACTGAATACAAAGATGACGGCAGTCCAAAAAGCCAGCTTTTTATGACCTGTGATATGCTTTACAATCTCATGGATTAAAAACGGAATAAGGGTTGAAATAATTATAAAAAGAAGACGTGCAGTAAACACTGATTTTACCGGTATGATAAGCCACCATAAAGCAGCAATATAGATCGGGACAAAAGGAACAAAAGGATCAATTCCCAGAAATTCAAGAGAGAGCAAATTGCCATAAAGGTCTTTGCCTGTTTTAGCGAGTGAAAAACCCGAAAGCATGATATCCCGTTCACCGCGGAGCAGTGACAGTTGATCAAGAAATGGAAGCTGTACGAGGAAAAAGACTACTGTGATAAAGAATAATTTCTTGTTTTTTTTAAAATAGTCAAACATATCAGTAGGTAATATAACCAGTACTTTTGAGCTTTTGCAAAACATGTTCCTTGTCTTCGTTCCGGATATAGAGATCAGTTTTTAGATTGAATGACGATGGGCTTTTTTCGATCTTCAGTCCGCTTATGTTTTCTATTGAAGTATATTTACCCTTCATCCAGTCTACAAAAAAAGCACCGAATTCCATGGCCGGTGTCATAAAGATTGATGCTTCATGTTTATAGATGATAATTTTTGGTGGATTATTTTCAAACTGCCTGAGAAATTCGCTTTTAAAAAAATGGTCTTCGCGGAATTGGGGAAGAAGTGTAGGAAACTTGCCGGGTAGTCTTCCATTTCTCACAAAAAACGCTTCATGAGGCTCATACGGACCAATCCAGAAATAATCGTTTGCCTCAATAATCTCATCCGTAAAAGAAGCAGTATATGCAACATCATATATCCCCGGCATTTGCTGGGTATACCGCAGATAAAATTTATCATAACCGTTTTTAATCAAAAATAGTGAAGCAAATAAGAAAAAAAATACAAGCAGTAGCGTGGAAATCTTTTTAAAGTATAAAAGGTATTCTTCCTTGAATTTTATGTATTTATATCTCCACAAAACACATAGAGCAGAAATCATGCCAAATGCGATAAACATCCCGGACTGGTAGTCTGTTTCACCGATCTTCATCAGGTTACTTCTCGGAGCGGTAAACGAAAGTATGAAAAATAAAAACATAAACAATATTTTGTTTTCAAAAAATGAGAAAACAAGAAAAAGAAAACTTCCAAGTGCCAAAACCAAATCTACGGGAAAATAAAGGTTAAACTCTTTTATTCTGACTAGAAGCGGAAGATATGACTGGTAGAAATTAAATATTATGGTAAAACCAAACTTCAACGGATTAAAAAATCTTCCTTTTACATAATTGGGTATATCAATATAAAGCTTGGTATTGTAGACAAAATTAGATATATAAAAATCTTTCAGTGACCCTGTTACAAGCAGAAAAAATCCATACAGAACATAGGGTGCTATAGATACTGCAATGAAAACTCCAATTCTTTTTATGTTGATTTTCCGCTTTTGATAAAGATATAATATCCATATATAGAAAAATCCGGCAATGAATATAAAGGTCAGCGATGAAAAAACAAACAAAAAGTTTAAAAAGGACAGTGTGAATAGAGTTTTTGGCTTGGCAGTCTCTTGAAATGTCTCTGTAATAAGAAGCCAGAAAATAACTGAGAAAAAAAGAAAAGCTAAACTATCTGCAATATAGAGATGAGTCCAATAATATACGGTCAGAAAAGGATAAAGGAAAAAGTATGCCAAATAATACCTGTATAGATCGGGTTTGTTTTTTTTGATATATAGTGAAACACCAAGAAGAGATGCAAAAGCTACAAGCGCCCACCATATACGAAATAATACATATGACCCAAAGGAAAAAATCTGCAGTACCGCTGATAAATACCACGCAAAAGGAAGGTGATGATCAAAAAAATCCTTATACGGCAATTTTCCTGCAAGAATAAATTTGCCTCCAAGCATATTCACGAATTCGTCAGGATAGCTGACATAAAGAGTGTTTGTAAGAAAAACAAGTAGTATAAATATGTAAAGCCCGATACTCAGATTAAATTTGCCAAAAAAAGAATTGATATAATGTGATATATGCTTCATAGATTGGCTGTAATAACGGTTGTGTATCAGAATTATACCATTCTTACAGACTTTAGTAGGTCTTTTGAGAAACAGACTGATATGGATTTTCACCTTTTCGTCGTCGATCTCAGCCGTAAGAAAAAAAGTTTTGAACGACCTGACTTTACTACTTATATACCGGCATTAAACCGAGGGTATGCTTACGGAATAAATATAGGTGTTGAACGTGCGCTCTCCCAAGGATATGACATGTTATGCATCACAAATAGCGATATTGTTGCCCGTAAAGATTTTGTTCAGAATATCAAGAAAAGTATAAACAGTCATCCATTCTCTCTTGTTGGGGGAAAAATATACTATGAAGCCGGAGCCGAATACCATAAGGATCGATACCAACCGCAGGACTTGGGAAATGTCATATGGTATGCCGGAGGTATAAATGATTGGAAAAACAGTACGACCATCCACCGGGGAGTTGACGAGGTAGATCGCGGACAATATGAAAAGCTTGAAAAAACAGATTTTATCACCGGGTGTCTTATGGGCTATGATAAAAAAACAGCTCAAACAGTGGGGAAATGGAATGAGGGATATTTTTTATATTATGAGGATGCGGATTATTGTGAGCGTGCAAAAAAAGCAGGTATCCAATTATATTATGATCCGTCACTTGTCATATGGCATAAAAATGCTGCCTCAACTGGAGGATCAGGATCATCGATGCATCAAAAATACCAGAAAATAAACCAATTGAAGTTTGGACTAAAATTCGCTCCTCTCAGGACAAAAATACACCTCTTGAGAAATTTTATTCTTTCCTAAGTCGTATATAACGCAGAGAATACAAAAATCCGAGCTGCAAAAAAGTACATAGGGCAAAAAAACCGATTATCTGATGCTTTATATTTACCCTTTCAACCCTGTCCCAACCTCCGAGGCGAATATAAGGATAATATGAAACAAGTAAACCGAAAAAAAATAGGTTTAGTCTGGATATAAAATTCGGAAAAAATGGCAGATAAGCAAAGAGCGATAAAAAATACCACGGTTGTATCTCCATACGGAAAGATATATATACAAGTATTGCACATTGCAGAACAAAAGAAACCAATACAAAAGTTTTTGCATTCCGGACTAGTGATACAGGTAAATTAATATACTTTATCCCGATTGACAGAAGCAATATTACCCTTCCCATAGCGTTCTTTTTTTTGAGTATGTAATAAATACCGATAATCGCGAGACAAAGACCGATAAGATCATTATGTCCGTTTACCAGTCCTTCAACTATGATAAACGGATGCGTTGCATATAAAACCGCCCATTTCTTGTTTAATTTTTGCAAAAAGAACACGGACAAAACATAAAATCCGATAAACATAATCTTAAATAAGACGAAGGTTATGGTAAACTTTCCGAATCCGAAAAAAGAAGGAATAAAACTTAAGAGTAAAAAAAACGGTCCGTAGGGATAAGTCCTGTGAGTCCAATGCATAAAACGGGTCCACTGATCTGCCGGAAAATCAAGAGCTTTATAAAGATAAGGATTTTTTCCGTACCAGGTGAATATGCGTGCATCAAACATATAGTTAAAAAAATCATGAGAGAAAAACGGATAGGAAAAAATGAAGATAACCGATATGATACCAACAAGCTGCAGGATTCTTATTTTTTGATGATTTTTGATGAAATAAAAGTGAAAAAGGTATAACAATAGTAGGATACCAAAATAAAGTATCCACGATATATCACGCCGGTAATAACCAACCTCTATCACAAACTCACGGAATCTAACCCAGAAAGGATGTTGAACAAAAGTAATATTGGGATCAATAAGTACATAGGAATAAAGACACAAAAAAATAAGAATAATCGAGTAGATAGCAGCTACCATTTTTTTCATCTTCTGAAATATATGGTAACTTCCTGATTTTGGAATATTGATACATATCCTTTGGGAAGATTTAAACTACTATCAATAGTATTATTTTTTTTATAGTAAATATAGGAAACGTGATTTCTGTCAAAGGTTAACTTCCCTATGTCCTTGACACCATTCAATCTTTTCTCGTAATCTATTCCAAGAAGATACAACTGTGTTTTATCAGCAATAAACTGTTGTTTTTCTCCAAATGCAGAAACGTATGATGTTTCCTGATAAGGAAGGGCTAAAACTGTCCCTTGCGGCTGCTTTTTCAGGAATTCAAGCGCTGTCAATTCATGATTAGTAAAAGAAACATGTCTCTCCCTGGCAAAGTTTATCTGCTCAATATTTGAAGGAAGAGTCAGCAAGACAAATACAACTCCCGCCACTATAGATAATCTGTTTTTGGATTTAAGAAGATAAAAAAGAGCTTCAGCTGCAAAAAAATTCATGAGAAAAAGTGCATACCCCATAAACTGTATAATATTCCACCACTCTCTTCTCTGAATGAATAAAAGCGTAATAAGGGTTGAAATAAAAATAGTGATAATAAGGGCAATATCCAACTCTGTCATCTTTCTTTTATATAAATTCCGGACAATGTGCAGAAATCCAAGAACTCTTGATCCAAGGTTATAAAAAAGAAAGAGGCCAGCGGTAAACAATTCTATTGCAATAAGACGCGGAGAGAACAAACCATTCGCTACTAAAGTATAACGGGCAAGAACAAGCGATGGTAAGTAAAACATATCCTTTTCCTCAATCATTGGGTGCGCAATTGAAAGTGGAGAAAAGGTAAAAGGAATCTCAAATGAAGAAAAATTAGTCTTATAAAAGGCAAAGTAAGCAACAACACATGCTGCAAGATATATACTAAACTCACCGACACCGTATTTACCTTTCTTTATAAGAATGAAGGCCCTACTTGAAACTATAAGTACAAAAAGCACAATACCTCCGTAAAACTTCAACCCAAACATCATAAAAAGAAAAACTCCAAGAAGGATCATATGTTTTTTTGACAGATGTTTGATTTGCAAGAGGACCATTGACGCAAGCATGACCGGCAACGACAGCGCATATGGCATATTAAGAAGAGCTCTTCCTGACTGCATAGCTTGTGCATACATAAAACTTCGCCAAGTATGAAAGTGATAGAGGGATAGCACGTATGAAAACGAGCTACCGAAAAAAATGAAAAATAAACCTGTTGCGATAAAAAGCTTATCGTTTTTTTTTCTTTTCAAATAAATCCAACCAAAATATGCCGTGAGTATAAGATAGATAATGGGCAAAACAAGGAAATATGAAGTAAATACTGATATCCGGATCTTGTCAAACAAAAACAAAATAATATCAACAAGATAATTATACCCTGACAATGTCGCGCCTTTATAGATGGGCAAAATAAATGGGATGGATTCAAAGGCATTTTTCGCAAGTGCAAAATGCCAAAGAAAGTCGTGGTAATGGAGATTACCGATATACATACCACAAATACCGCCAACACATGTTCCTACGCCGTTGAAAACCGTCAGGCTTAAGTTGGTGATGAAGGCCGTGCTGACAACAACAATGGGGATTAGATTTCTTCGTACCGACACTAGTCTTATTTTCATATATATTATTGGTTATCTTAGTCGTTCCCGACGAAGGACCACAGTCTCGTCATCCATCATCCATCTTTCTGTTGTTTTGTATTCATTGTTTGGCGTATGATAATCTGTAAAGCTTTGCAGAGCACCCTGATTTTTATTCTGAGGCAATATTACATATACAATCCTGTCCTGTGACTTCTCCCTACTTGGACCGAATCCGTATTTTTCCCGATACATCTCTATGATGTAATCATAATCAAACGTGTAGATTGCAGGATCATAAATAAAAACCGTAAAAGGTGATTTTTTAACATCATCAAACATCATCTCAACAGTTTTCCGCTTTGACTCGTAATTTGATGAAGTATTTTTTGCATGAAATGTCCGAAGCTCGCCACTCAGCCTGATCATGAATAGATACAAAGCTAAGCCTATGAAAAAAAACCTGACAAATGGGATTTTTTTTATAATCAATATGGCTATCAAGAAAAAAAACATCTCAATACCAATAAAGAAGTAATCATATACGGGATTTTTTGTTGATAAAAAAATAAATAGGACAACAACCGCATTCACCGTAACTAAAATGAGCAGTTGTTTTTCATCAGGATTAAATGGCTTTTTTTTCCTTTTATATGATACAAAAAAGATATAACCAAATGATGCTAAAAAAAAAAGCACAAGGAGAAAAGGAGATAAATGTAAAAGCTTCCCTCCCTGCATAAAAAAAAAGTTTATGATGCCTGTTTTGGAAAATCCCTGACCCAGATTCAATGATGTCCCTTTTAGACCAAGCTCAAAGTTTTCAATTATTATTTTTGTCTGGTTAAATCCGTGTCTTAGCTCAAACAACAGAAATGGAACGTAGGTCAAAAATACACCCGTCACATATCCTGTCAGGGAAATTATTTTGCTTTTTAGCAATAACAGCCTTTCCTTTGATTTGAGAAAAAAGTGTAATGCCATATCGCTTAAGAATATTAGGAAAAAGGAAATAACAATAGCAATACCATAGGACATATGGAAGTTAGCAATCAATCCGGCAGATAAACCGGTTAATATCGCATATATAATGCCTATTTTCTTTCTAAATGCGACCTTGGAGGCAAAATAAACCGTAAACAAATACATAATAGGCACAGGATTGGGATTCCAAACTTGCGAATAATTGTTAAAAGACAGAAGAAATAAAAGAAAAAAACCAAGAAGTGTTGTCACATCGGCATACTTCCTCAATTTATATAATGCAAGCGGAAAAAGTGTAAAATAAGGAACGGTTGCAACCATAAACCAAACCCACCGTGGATCCTTACTGATAAGCTCCGCAAAACTAATAAACCATATATAATAAGGCCCGTAAAATACACCGGCAAGTCCCCCTGACGGGTGTCCGATAAGAGATAATTTTTTCAAATTTGCCAATCCTAACCCCAAATCGCGTGCAGGATCAAACCAAAATGCAAATGCCCCAAAGTAAAGTGCTCGTACAGTGAAGTAAAACACTAGAAGAATACAGATTGTGAGTAATACGCCTAAAAGACGGTCTTTCTTCATCTTCATGCTATTTATTATATAATCTTCATATTGCCAGTACAATACGGTTTATGACTATATGAATACCTTTTTCTCATATATCGCATCAAGAAAAATACTGCTGTTTATTACCGTGGTTTTTTTCCTCATAAGACTGCCTTTCCTTGACAACACGTTTCTTCTTTATGACGAACGCGATACCGTACTTACCCAATATTCCCTTGCTAAGACTGGAAAAGACTTGTATGGCAACCAAACGCCGGTTTCATTTGAACATATTTCACCCCAAGCACCAGTCCTTGCCATGTATTATGGAATACCTTTTTGGTTACTTGGCCTGCCGCAGAATGTTTTCACCTCAAGACTCATCTATCTTTTTCCTTCGAGTTTTATTCCCCTTCTTGTCTTTGAGATTCTGTTTGTTCTTTTAAAAAGAAAAGAACTCAGTGTTATGACTGCTTTGGTTTTTTCTTTCAGCCCCTGGGTATATCATATAAGCCGTCTGGCCCTGGAAATCAATATAGCATTTCCGGTTTTGCTGTTGGCATTATTACTGCAGCTGAAAAAAAGGTATTTGTTATCTTTTTTTCTCTATTTCATAAGCTTTTTTTTATATCAGGGGCTCCGACCTCTTATACCGACAATTTTTCTCTATTTTGCACTCGTTTCCCTACAAGAAAAAAAAACTCTCAAAAACAATATTATGATAATTGTTTTTTTTGTATTGTTTTTTGCCGTTTTATTATTTTTTGCTGACCGCATTGAACAAAATCTGCAATCCAGAGGGTCTTCAGAGATTGTTTTTCTTGCTAAAAATCGTCTAAAGGATGAGGTTGATTATGCAAGATCACTATCTGCCAATCAGCGCCCGATAGTACATATGATTGATAATAAGGTCGTACTTATTGCTGATTATCTAACGGGAAATACATTGCAAGGCATAAATCTCTCATATTTATTTAAAACAGGCGATTATGTACCAATATACAGCAATGCGGTAACCGGCCAATTTTATCCGTTTATGGTTATACTGCTTTTCTGTGGTTTATTTTATTTGGGTAAAGTAAATAGTGGCCGATACTACCTGATTGCCGGATGCTCCATTATCGGTATGATCTCCTCGATAATAAACATTTACTCAGTAAGCTTTTCCATAAGATCTCTGTTTTCAGGGATCGGAATCAGCTTTATCATAACACTCGGAGCTTTTTCGATATACTCATATGTCTCCAAATTAGGATATATTCTGAAGTACAGTATTTTTTTCGTTTGCGGATCAATTGTGGTATTTCAAACAGGCAGTTTTTTTTATAAATATACATTTCATCGTCCATTCACGCAGGCTGAGCTTTATCACGAGACTGAAAGGAAACTAGCCCGATTTCTCATACAAGACACAGGATCTTATAACATCAGGCTGTCCAACCCCTTTTCATATTACCTGAGCTATGTTTTCTTGCAAGATAAGGACTATAAGGATATTGTCTTGATCCAAAATGAACTCCAGAAAAATAAAGAACGTTTTATGTTCTACATGAATCAATTCAGCCCTTGCAATGCAAAAGCAGTGGAGTTTACAACACTGCCCAAGGCAAGCATCATCGATGAAATCTGTTTGTCTGACAAAACAAAAAAGATGCTTGAATACGTTGATGATAAACAATACCACACTATCTCATATTCTGATATTAATCCTCTGCGCAGCGGAAAAGCTATAAAATTTTATATATTTAAATAATATGAACGTTTCTGTCCTTATCCAAACGCACAATGAAGAAAAGCATATAGAAGAATGCATTAAATCAGCCCGCTATCTTACTGATTCTATCGTAGTTGTGGACATGAAAAGCACTGATAACACTTCAAAGATCGCCAAACAAAACGGTGCTACCGTTATCTCTTTTACTTCTTACCCCTTTTATGTCGAGCCTGCCAGGGAGTTTGGGATAAAAGAGATAAAAACAGAGTGGGTAATGATACTTGATGCAGATGAACGGATGACAAAAAACCTTGCACGTGAAATAAGGGAAAAAACCGATTGCAATAACAAAATCACTCATTATAAAATTCCCCGTAAGAATATATTTGGCGGAAAAAAATGGTTAAAGTATGGAGGGTGGTGGCCGGATGAACAAATACGACTCATCAATTTATCGGCATTTAAGAAATGGCCGACCGATATTCACTCAACTCCCGTCATATCCGGACAGCTTGGTTACCTGAAAGAGCCATTTGTACACTTATTTCACGGTAGCATAAGCAGTATGGTTGAAAAAACGCTCATTTTTGAGGATATCGAATCTGAATTGCTTTATAAACACAATAAACCTGTCTCAGTAATATTGTTTTTTAGGAAATTTCTTGGTGAACTCTGGAGAAGGCTGTTTATAAAGATGGGTTTTCTTGACGGGATAATTGGTATAATTGAATGTGTTTATCAAGCATTTTCAAAAACAATAACCTATTTATTTCTTTATGAAAAAAAAGAAAAAAGCCGCCCTTTATAATCCTTATCTTGACGTATTGGGTGGTGGCGAAAAACATATTTTGTCCATGATGCAAGTTCTTGAGAACCAAGGATATGAGCTTTGCATATTCTGGGATCAGGATCTATCCCAAGAAATAGATACACGGCTGAATCTGCATTTTCAAAATCTGCATTTTATACCAAACATTTTCAAATGGTCTTCTCCTATAAAAAAACTGCACAAACTGGCGAGTTTTGACATTTTTTTTTATGTCACTGATGGAAGCTATTTTTTTTCGACAGCAAAAAGAAATTTTGTTTTTTGCATGGTCCCGAACAAAAATCTATACCGTATGAATACCGTAAACCAGTGCAAAACATACGGTTACCGTTTTATCTCAAACTCGGTATATACACAAAAGTGGCTTCAAGAATGGGGAATTGATACGACAGTCATTTATCCTTATGTAAATCAAACTCTTATCGAAACAGATTTGTCAAAAATTACCAAAGAAAAAATCATACTGTCAGTCGGACGATTTTTCCCTCATCTTCATTCAAAAAAACACGAAATTATGCTTGATGCATTTAAGATCTTCAATAAAAAAAATCCTGATTATATGTTTATTCTCGCAGGAGGTTTGAAAGAAGAAGATAAACCATACTTTAATACACTAAAGAAAAAAACCTCTGATATGAAGAACGTCATACTGAAAGCAAACGTTTCATTCAATGAGCTTCAAAAACTCTATCGTGTTTCTTCTTATTTCTGGCATTTTACCGGATACGGAGTCAATGAAAACCAAAATCCGCACATAGTCGAGCATCTGGGAATGACGCCTCTTGAGGCTATGGCAACCGGAACTATACCCTTTTGCTATAATGCAGGAGGTCCAAAAGAAATCATCTTAGATGGAAAAAACGGATATCTTTTTAAAGATATTGCCGAACTTGTGAAAAAACAAGAACATATATTATCACATCCCAATATATATCAACAGATGCAGCAACAATGCCAAAGAACTGCAAAAGAAGAATTCAGTTTTGAGGTGTTTGAAAAAAGAGTCATTAATGTACTTTTGAAATAATATGCTCTCAGTTGTCATTCCAACATATAAAAATAAAGAACTATTGATAAAGAATATCACGCATAATATTTCTTTCTTAAAAGATTGTGAAATAATTATTGTAAACGACGATCCTCAGTATAGTATTAAGTCAAATTTCTCTAAGTACCCAAAAATAACCATCTTGGAAAACAATCAAAATCTAGGTTTTTCCGGAGCAGTAGCACGCGGCATACAAAAATCAACTAATCACTACATCATGCTTTTAAATAACGATGTACTCCTTCATGACATGTCGTATCGTCAGGCTCTTTTGAATCTCGAAAAAAATCAAGATCTTTTTGCCGTCAGTTTTGCTCAAAGACAAAAAGACAGTACTATCATCGGAAAAAATAAAATATTTTGGAAAGAAGGGTTTTTCCAGCACAAAAAAGCTGAGGATTTGATGTACGGCATAAATGCTTGGGCAGAAGGAGGATCTTGTATGATAAATAAGCGTATATATGAAAAAATCGGAGGGTTTGATTCTCTTTATTCGCCTTTTTATTGGGAAGATGTCGATATTTCATACCGGGCATGGAAACAAGGATTTCAAATACTATTTGATCCTTCAATCGTAGTTGATCATGACCATGAATCAACAATCGGCAAGTACTTCAAAAACAATCATATACAAAAAATAGCATATAGAAATCAATTCATATTCATTTGGAAAAATATCAATGATAAAAAGCTTATTACTTCCCATATACTGAGACTAATAATCATACTGCCTTATATGATAGTTACCAATATGCTGTTTGTTATGGGTTTATTTGATGCATTAATGCAGCTGAAACATATCATAAAACGGAAAAAAATACAGTATGCTGATTTGGGAGATAGGCAGGTATTACAAAAATTCATCTAACTATGCCAAAAAAAATCATATTAGTGTTGGTGTGTATTGGTATGATATCTGTTTTTTTCACCATCGTCAAAAGAACTCCTGTACCCCCCTGTTTTAATGCTGATGAAGCTGCCTTTGGGTATAATGCATTTTCGCTTTTGCAAACAGGAAAAGATGAATATGGCACATTCCTTCCGCTTCGCCTTAAATCATTCGGCGACTATAAAATGCCCCTGTACTCCTATCTGTCTATACCGTTTGTCGCGGTTTTTGGACTGAATGAACTAAGTGTAAGAGGGCTAAACATACTCCTGTCTTTTTTCTTTCCATACGCAGTGTACCTTTTGGCTTTTGAACTATTTAAAAACAAAAGGGTGGGTATCATTGCCGCTTTATTATGCAGTGTCTCAGTCGGGCTCCACATCATAAGTCGTCAAGCTCATGAAGCATATCTTGCAGCTGTCCTGACAACCTTCACTAGCTACTTTTATATAAAAGCGCTTCATAGGACAACATGGAAAAACCTCATCAGTTTCAACACAACACTCATTCTTTTGCTTTTCAGCTATCATCCGGGCAGGCTTTTTGCAGTCTTCTTTTTTTCCTTTGCATTGCTATACAAAGTAGTGTACCGTAACAAAATTTTAAGCCTTATTATATCCCTCTGCCTGGTTATCCTCTTTTTTAGCATCTCTGATCTGGTATATAACCCAACGCGCCTCAACAGCCTCGCTTTTTTTAATAATCCCGGATTCAGCTTGAAAATCAATGAACTAAAAATTGAAGGAGGTATAAGATACTTATATCATCCGATGGCAATTGCTATAAAAGAAATCGTGACTGATCATCTCACATACTTTTCTCCCCAATTTCTTGTTCAAAACGGTGACAATAACAACCGGTTTGGGTTTGATGGAATGTCACTCATTACGCCGGTTGAATATGTGTTTTTATTTATCGGTCTCTATTATCTTTTGAAAAAAAAAGAAAAATGGAGGTGGTTTTTTTTCTCACTGCTTTTCATATCTCCACTTTCCGCATCCTTGGCATGGTCCAAAGCATCTTTGACACGAACGTTATTCCTGCTTGTTCCGATAAGTATTTCCTGTGCATACGGCTTTGATTCACTGACTACTTCTATTAAAAAACAGTACAAAGCGGCAACCATCCTCATCCTTACCCTTATCGGCTTTTTTTTCCTTATCCTGGCATGGGATTTTTATCTGTTTCATTATCCAAAGCGCCTTATTACAATCCACTCCTGGCAGTGTGGTTATAAAGAAATAAACCAATTTGTGACGCAGAATTACTCACGATACGGCATTTTTTATATAACACGGCAAATCGGTATGCCATATATTTTTATGCTTTTTTATCAAAATTTCCCTCCCCAAACCTATCAGAGACAGGCAGCACTTACCGGGCCGGATGAATATGGATTTGGACAGGTTGAAAACTTTGATAAGTATATTTTTTCATTCACCCCCCCCGGGCAGGCAAAAAAAGGCAGTGTTATCATCGGATCGATCGATGATTTTAAGGGCATATCAAAGGAAATCGATGAGGCAAGACTGCGGACAATTGCTGTAAACGGTGAACCAATGTTCCAAATCTATGAAGTAAATTAAAGAAAAAAGGAAAAGCTGAAACTGTATAACGCATGAACAATAATGGGAAGTAAGAGACTTTTTCTCTGAAGATATAAAACCGATACGGTAATACTTAAAAGAAAATCCATTATCATAACGCTCAACAACATATATCCTGTCACTTTCAGTGCAGTAAAGAGAATCGGTATATGAATAAAGAAAAACAAGATACTTGCAATAATTATGGCTTTTGTCGGATTTTTTGAGTCTTCATAAAGACGCTTGAGGATAAATCCCCTGGACAATATCTCCTCGCTTATCGCAGTTACAAGTGCAATCGGAAACATAGCAAGTACTCCAGTATTAAAAAAAACAGAAAAGGAAAAAGCCGAACTCCTCAATGAATAGCCAATATATCCCATAACCAAGAAAAGTGTTCCTATCGCTGCCCCAAGAACTATATCGGATTTTAGTTTCCGGAAATGGAGGTCTATCCTGTTAAAGAATTCTTTTTTTTCAATCGTATGGATAAACCAAAAAACAGGGGCGATAAAAAAAAGTGGTTTTATAATAAGCTCATCAAACCATATCGGCAAATCAGTTCTGAAGTTTACCCGGTAAAAACTCCAGAAAATCAATATGACAGCCCATACATTAAAAGCCTTTTGCAGTAATGGAACTTTTTCCTTCATTGTTATTACTGTACCGTATGAAAGTACTTTATGCAACTTTCAAACACCATGTAAGAGAAAGCTGAGAGATATCCTCATGACACGAGCTATTTTGTGAAGTACCCGGATAGATGGATTGACCTTTCCCTGTTCAATCCTTGCAAGATATGTACGATCCATGTGCGCACAGTCAGACAAATCTTCCTGAGACAATCCTTTTAGCTTGCGGATTCTCATAATTCGTAACCCCAATCTTTGGTAAAAAAAATCTCCCTGCATATAAAAAGAATTATTAAATTGATTAGATATGTCCACTGCTTCTATACAACAAAAATAATAAAAAAGATTGTCATAAAAGGAATTTTATGAAGAAAGTACTTTTGTCTTACCTGTTATTCAAGAAAGTCTTTGAGTTTTCGTGCGCGTGTGGGATGTTTTAGTTTACGAATGGCTTTTGCTTCAATTTGCCTGATACGCTCTCTCGTAACTTTAAACTCCTTACCGACTTCTTCGAGTGTCTTTGGTTTACCGTCATCCAAACCAAAACGCATTATTAATACTTTTTTTTCTCTTGGTGAAAGTGTCTCAAGAACCTTACTTAATGCTTCTTTAAGCAATTCACGCGAAACCTTATCATAAAGCGTGGGTTGCGATTGATCACTTACAAATTGTTCAAGAGTTGCCTCTTTATCATCGCCTACGGGAGTAGATAAAGACTTAGGCTGTTGGGAAATTTTCATTAAATTCTCGATTTCATCAGAGGTAACCTGCATCTCTTTCGCTATCTCCTTTACCAAAGGTTCTCTTCCCAACTTCTGAGTAAGTTTGCGCTGTGTTTTATAGAAGCGATTTATCTGGTCAACCATATGAACGGGAATCCGGATTGTGCGCGACTGATCAGCTATTGCGCGTGTAATTGCTTGCCTGATCCACCATGTGGCATAGGTAGAAAATTTATATCCTCTTCTCCAATTATATTTTTCCACTCCCCGTATCAAACCTTTATTGCCTTCTTGGATAAGATCAAGAAAAGAGAGTCTCCGACCAAGGTATTTTTTTGCGATAGAAACAACCAAACGAAGATTTGCTTTAATCAATTTTTCTTTTGCTTCATCACTCCCTTTCTCATATGCTTTTGCGAACTTTATCTCATCTTCAAAGACAAGAAGCGGAGTCTTCCCTATTTCCTTTAGGTATTTTTTAATCGGGTCAAGCGATTCACCATGTTTTACTCCAATCAAGTGTTCAAGTTCTTTTTCAACTTCCTCAGCTGATTTATGAACCTCCTCCTCTTCTCGGGTTGAAATTGTCTCATAAATATCAATCCCTTTTTTCAAGGCATGATTGAAGAATTCATCTATTTCTTCGATATGCTTTTCAGGCTCTGAGCATACGAGGAAAATATCATCTTGCACAACAAATCCGTCATCCTCTCCCTGCAACAGAAGATCTTTAAATGATTTGGGAAGCTTTTGCTTTGTCATAATGCTATTTTATATTGTTATTGTTTTTTTTTCCAGCTCTTTTAACTGCGTACTCAAACGCGTCAGTTCAGATTCAGTATTTTGCGTGTTATCTGAGGAAAGTAATATCTGCATCCTCCTCTTCAGTGCTCTTTCTTTTATCTCATAAGCAAGTTTTCCCATATTTCGCTCTGTAACACCTGTATCAAATGAAGCAAATAAATACAATTCATCCAACAACTTTTTCAATTCAGTGGGCAAAGACGAAGCAAACGTATTTATCTCAAATGAATCTGTTTGTTCACATATCCTTTTATATAACTTCTGATATGCAGGAAAAGAAAAATCCTCATAGGACAAAACCATCGAAAGTTTTTCAAAAAGAGCTCGTTTTTCTTCATATTGGAGAACCGAACTCAAGAAGTATCTTTGAATCACGTCTTCTCTATTGACTTGTGAATCCTTGATCTTTTTAAAACCAGCTGTGCTGCTTGATTTCTTATAGATTTTTTTCTGTAGCAATTGACGGACACTTCCTTCACTCACGTCAAGAAGTGACGCTAATTTTTTTATATAATGAGATTCAACTATCGGATTTTTTATTCCGAGTAAAAATGGTACTACCGCCTCACCGATGTTTTTTTTGCTAAAAGCATCATTATCAGGGTATTTCTTTCTGTAAAAATCAATAATATAATCGTATACTGGCTGAGGTTGTCGTATAATTTTTTTAAAGCGCGGTAAATCTTTCTGTACCGCCTCATCCGGATCTTTGGCATAGTCGATGCGGATTATTCCAAGCTCAAATTCTAAATTCTCAGCCTCTTCAATCCCTCTTTTTATAGCTTCGGCTCCGGCCTGATCAGCATCAAGCGCAAGATAAATTCTTGTCGTATACCTTTTGAGTAACATTAGTTGCTCTTTGGTAACAGATGACCCTTTTATTGCTACAATATGCTCTATCCCATACTGATACGGAGCAATCATATCAAATTCACCTTCAACTAGGATTGCACATTTTTCTCTTTTAATAGCTTCTTTTGAAAGATTAATCCCATATAAGGACTCTCTCTTATGGTATATGGTTGTTTCAGGAGTGTTTACGTACTTTGCTGTTTTATCTTTATTGTCTAGAATACGTCCGGAAAAACCTATAATATTATTTCGGGTATCTTTTATCGGAAATATAAGTCTGCCTCTGAATCTGTCATATATTGAACCTTTGCTGCTTCGCAAAACCAAACCCGCATCAATCAACTCTTGCTGTGTAAATTGTCTGGAAAGCATAAATCGTGACAATGAATTCCATGATGAAGGAGCATATCCAAGCTCAAACGTCTTGGCAATCTCCAAACCTATCCTTCTTTCCTTAAGATACTGCCTTGCATATGATCCAAATTGATTTTGAAACAACATATACGAATAAAAATTCACTGCATATCTGTTTGCCAAGTAAAGCCGTGCCTGGACTTTCAGATGCGTATCCTGCATTTGATAATCGTCCATGGACAATCCGTATTTTTCAGCAAACTCCCTGAGCGCTTCAAGAAACGTAATATTTTCCCATTTCATCAGGAATTTAATCACGTCACCTCCCTCTCCGCAACTGCCGAAACAATGCCAAATTTGTCTTTCGGGTGAGACGATAAATGAAGGTGTTTTCTCTTGATGAAACGGACAGTTTCCTTTGAAGTTTCTGCCCGATTTTTTCAAAGTTATATACGATCCGATAAATTCCACTACATCGACTTTTTTCTTTATTTCTTCACTCAGGTTGCTCATGTGGCTTAATTGTATATCACAAAGTGTTAATTTTGTAAACAACGAAAAGATACATCGCCGCTTTCAAATAAATCAATACAACAATCCCAAAGCAAAAGATATGACCCTGTTTGTTTTCTCCAAAAACCTCACATGCATCCGGAAACGCCGGGTTGACACAAAAAGCCCTTGTAATTTTATCCTATTACTTTTATCATTTATGTACATGCTATATCTGTATATTAATAAAAATCAGGTAAAACTCCTTGCCACGAAAAAATCCCTATTCAATCAATTTTCAATAGGCAGTTTTGAAAAAAATTTTCAGGTGGCATTGCTGAAAAAAGGGAACGTCTCAAGTGTAGATGTGCTTGCCTCAGCCATAAAGGAAGTGCTGCAAAATACACCGGTTGCCAAAGATAAACAAGTTTTTCTGATCCTTCCCCAAACCGCATTTCTTTTCCTTCGCATCGAAGTTCCAAATAATATAACCGCAAATGCCATTGATTCATTTATTAAAGATAAAATTAAGGCAAGTTTTCCTCAACAAACCGGAACGCTTTTTTATGATTATTTTTTTATTGAAAACGACTCCCACAAATATTTAAGTGTTTTTCTTATAGAAGAAAAAACTGTTGTTGAATACCAACAGGTATTAAAACTTCTTGACCTTCATCTTGAAGTAGTTCTTCCTGAAAGCCTAGCATATTTCAAACTGTTTGAAAAAACCCTCAGAAAAGGAAAGGCGGAAAATATCCTATATGGAAAATATGAAAAAGATGTTTTGTACACTCATCTCTATGACTCTTTTGGACTGCTTGAAAACGAAAAAAGAGAATATAAAATTACCACTGAAAAAGCGGTAAAGGAAGCATTAAAACAAACTGGACAAGAACTTGAAAAAAAAGGAAAGAAAATTAACCGTCTGATTCTGTCTGGCGTTAATTCAGAGACAATCCGCCAGGATACCTTTACAAAAGAAGTTGGAATGTGGACCAATCCACTTAAGCGCATCATCCCACAGTTCTACCAGGATTATATGAAACTCCTTGTTACACCGGACAATAAACCGTTGTCATTGCTTGAATTTGATGTATGTCTGGGAGCATTTATTTTTTCTATTGAAAACAAACAATTCTCACCACTAAAACACACATATACAACCGATATATTTTCCGGTGAGTCGTTTAAACGTAGACGATCCCTTTCGCTCCCTTCCCTACCTTCAAAAATAATACCAAAAGAAGTCCTGCTTTTTATACTTTCTTTTGCCCTTTCTTTTGGAGTTTTTTCTTTGTTGAATAAATCAGGAGTTAAACTCACGCTTCCCCGACTTCCGGTTGAAGAAAAAAAGACTGAAGTTACACCCACTCCTCTTCCTCCTAGCCCAACACCAACCCCGGCTTTTACACGCGAAGAGCTTAAAATAAAGATACTGAACGGATCAGGAACAAGAGGAAAAGCTTCTGAAGTAAGAGATATTCTTAAGGAATCTGGATATCAGGAGATTGTAACAGGAAACGCTGACAGCTTTGATTATGCTACAACCGAAATCCAGGTCAAAAAAGACAAAAATGACGCTATCACTTTTATCACGGATGATCTTTCAGAATATGTAGAAAAACCTCAGATCACCGAACTTGATGAAGATGAAAGTGCCGACATTACTGTCATCATAGGACAGGACTTCAAGTAAAGCCATCATAAAAAATATCTGTAAGATTTACTCTGCTATAATTGCTCTATGGAAGATTTAAAAGAAGAGTTGCATCGTAAGATGGTAAATATTCTTGAAAAAACAGATGTTCCCTCCAGAAAAAAGCTTTTAAGTGATCTGGAAAAAAGAACATACGACGCCGAATTTTGGCAGGATGCAAAATCAGCAGGAGAAACGCTTAAAAAAATAACCTTCATAAAAAAAGAGATTGAGGACCTGGAAATGATGCAACTTCTTATGGATGAACATGAATATAAAGAAGCACAAAAAATCATCAAACAATATGAAATGATACTATTTCTTTCAGGACCGTACGATAAAAATGATGCGGTTCTTTCCATACATGCGGGTCAGGGTGGTACTGAGGCAATGGATTGGTCAAACATGCTACTGCGCATGTACACGCGCTATTTTGAACTTAAAAATTGGAAATATGACGAAGTAGATCGCATTGATGGAGAGGAGGCCGGTATTAAAAGTATTACATTGAACGTACACGGCCAATTTGCCTATGGCTATTTGAAAGCTGAGGCAGGAGTACACCGGTTGGTAAGACAATCACCCTTCAACGCGGACAAACTTCGGCAAACTTCTTTTTCGCTTGTAGAAATTCTTCCGGTTGTTGAAGATAAAGAAATATCAATACGGGAAGAAGATCTGGAATGGCAATTCTACAGAAGCGGCGGCAAGGGAGGCCAGAATGTAAACAAAGTCTCAACCGCTGTACGACTTACTCATACTCCCACCCAAATAACCGTATCTTGCCAGACTGAACGTTCGCAGGGACAAAACAGGGAAAATGCTTTAAAAGTGCTGCGTTCAAAACTGTGGGCAGTTGAAGAGATAAAAAGGAAAAAAGCAATCGAAGGATTTAAAACAGAGAAAATGGCTTCCTGGGGTATGCAAATACGTTCCTATGTGCTTCATCCGTATAAACTCATTAAAGACTTACGCACTGATTTTGAAGAACATAATGTTAATAAAATCCTTGATGGAGATTTGGACGAATTTATTGAAGCATACCTTAAACAAAACTCTGCTTAAAACCCTTGTTTTTTAACATACGAACTGCTATCCTAGTTTTATATGAATAATAATAAGACAACTCTAATCCACAACTTCAATGAGGAAAATTCCGGAGTACCCCTGCGCATGTTTGTAGTCATTATTGGCGCCGTGCTTTTGTTAGGAGGAGCAATCGGTTTTGGAGCTTCGCGCATTGGATCTGCAAAAAAAAGCACCAGTCTTTACCCGACCGTCCAAGATGATAAATCTGCGGGAATTGCTGATAAAAAAACATTCAAGGATACTGCAGAAGGAATTCTGCGTGAAGGAGGAATTGACGGGGAAGGAAACTTTCACCTGGAGCGACCCGGAGGAAAATCCCAAAATGTCTATCTGACATCAACAACCGTTGATCTTTCCGAATATGTCGGAAAAAAAATAAAAGTTCATGGAGAAACATTCAGCGCACAAAAAGCCGGATGGCTTATGGATGTAGGATTGGTTGAAGTTCAATAATGTCATGATTTTATTCGAAAATGTATATAAAAAATTTCCTCTAGGCAACTTTGCATTGCAGGATATATCATGTGAGATACAAAGCAATGAATTTGTTTTTCTTGTAGGTTCATCAGGAGCAGGAAAAACATCCATCCTCAAGTTAATCCTTCGTGAAATGATGCCTACTTCAGGAACATTGGTTGTTGATGAGTTTGATCTTTCAACAACAAAATTTAAAAATATTGCGCAGTTGAGAAGAAATATCGGATTCGTATTCCAGGATTTCAAAATCCTTCCGGAAAAAAATATATTTGAAAATATATCTTTAGGTCTACACATACTTGGCATGAACTCAAAGGATATAGTAAAAAATGTCAAGGATGTGTTAAAACTCGTAGGACTTGAGGATAAGGAAAACGTTTTTCCGGTACAACTTTCGGCAGGAGAGTTGCAACGTGTAGCCATAGCGCGAGCAGTCTGCGGTAACAGAAAAATAATACTTGCGGATGAACCGACAGGTAATCTTGATCCCAAAACAACCTGGGACATCATCAAAATATTTAAGAAACTGGAAGGTAAAAAAACCATTATTATTGCAACACATAATACCGATATAGTTAACAGTCTTAAAAAGAGAGTTCTTATTCTTAAAGACGGGAGATTGATAAAAGATATACGGAAAGGAGGATATGAACTATGAACGATGTGTTTGTCGCAATACGAAGAGCTCCTTATCAATCCTTTGCGACTTTTTTCACCTTATTTCTCACTCTGTTTCTATCCCTTGCGGTATTTTTTATACTGACATTCCTTTATGGCATGCTAAGCTATGTTGAATCACGACCACAGGTTACCGTATATTTTCAAACACAAACATCGGAAAGCGATATTTTGAAAATAAAAGAACAACTCATATCATCCGATAAGGTACAATCTGTCAAATATGTTTCGAAAAATGATGCATATGCCCTTTATAAAAAGTTGAATCAGGACAATCCTCTGCTTCTGGAGATGGTGACTCCGGATATCCTCCCTGCTTCGCTTGAGATTTTCGCAAAAAAGCCAACCTATCTGCCGGAAATTGCGGGTTTCTTGCAAACAATGACCGGTATAGATGAAGTAAATTTCCAAAAAAATATAATCGACAGACTCCTCTCCCTTACCTCTGTTGTAAGAAAAACATCAATTCTTTTTTTCGGATACTTCATTATTACAACTATAATTATTCTTATATCAATAACTCATTTTAAAATCGCTCTTAAGAAAGACGAGATAGAACTGCTTCAGCTTATAGGAGCAAGCAAATTCTACATAAAAAAACCCTTTATCAAAGAAGCTTGGTTTTTTGGTTTTATTTCATCGAGTGCAGTCTTTATCATATTTACAGGTCTTTTTTTCCTCTCCCAACCCTTTCTGCAATCATACCTGAGCGGTATTGTAAATCTTTCAATTGATTTCGGCTTTTATAACCTTATTATATGGCCAATATCGCTTGAGTTTGGAGCGCTTGCATTTTTTATCACCTCTTTTTTTGGTATATCAATCTCAATTGTGTCAACGCTTCTTGCAACACAAAAATACATCAAATAAAGATTTTGGGTATAATCATCATATGCATCGTATAACCGCCGTAACAAAACTATTGATTCTTGCGATAGTTATGTTGGGGTTGTTTATCATTTCGTTTTTACCTTTCCTGTATACAATTTCCCGTACATCATATACGCTTTACGCCCAGGAATCTTCCTCATCTGCCTCAAGTAATACTGACCTGCAAAACAAAATACGTGAGTATGAAAAAAAACTGGATGAACTGCGTCAGCAGAAAAACACTCTTGCATCGCAGATCCAGGAAATGGATACGCAGATTTATATCAAAACCTTGACAATCCAGCAAACCGAACAAAAAATTACCGCGACAGAGCGTGAAATCGATACTCTATCATCCCGTATTGACAGTCTTGACTCTTCCCTGACCAATCTTTCTAAGCTTTTAATCGAACGCGTTGTTTCAGGTTATAAAAAAAGAGCCGTTTCTTTTTTTGATATTTTTTTGAACTCGGAAAATGTCAGTGATCTTTTGAATAATTTTAAATATCAAAAAACAACACAGGAAAATAATCAAAAACTTCTTATTCAGGTACAGGAAGCAAAAACAAATTACGAAGAACAAAAAATTATTCGGGAAACAAAGAAACAAGAGCTGGATCAACTGATAGTTACACTTGAGAGGCAAAAAATTGAATTGAATCAAAATCAAGCTCAAAAACAAAAACTACTGGCTGATACAAACAATGACGAAACCACATACCAATCACTGCTTGCGCAGGCGCAGGCACAATTAAAAGGATTCAAAACCTTTGTACAATCATCGGGCGGAAGCTCCATAATCGGTGCAAATCAGTTTGGTACCGGTTCGGATGGATCGTATTATTCACAAAGAGATGAAAGATGGGCAAACCAAACAATAGGTTACTCATCTGAATCAATACTTAAAGTCGGATGTTTATTAACATCTATTGCAATGTTTGGTAAAAAAAACGGCGATAATGTGACACCCGCCGACATAGCATCTAATCCTTCACGATTCTATATGTCAACCGCTTATATGAAACACCCTTGGCCTGGTATTGCAGGTAAAAGTTATGTCAGTATTGGAAGCGCAAGGTCCATTATCGATAATGAATTAAATACAGGTAATTATGTTATAGTTGGAATAAGTTATTCAAGCGGATGTTATTACGGAGGAGATCATTTTGTCCTTTTGACAAAAAAAGACGGAGATGATTATATGATGCATGACCCCATTTACGGACCTGATATTAAGTTCGGTTCGCACTATTCAACTATTTGTACTGCGGCAACTTTCAAATAACCATATTTTGTAGCATATAATCCATTGACAGTTTTTTCTCTTTCACCTATGGTTATTGTGATGGTAAAAAATACCAGGCATACATCCCGATGGTATTCTCCAACTCACCAAGGAAAATCCAATAAAAAGAATCATATCCTCCTGAGCCTCATTCTATGTTCGCTATACATCTTGCCTTTTTTTGTAAAGGCGGATGTTAAAATTAATGAGTTCTCACCCGAATCTTTTCCTCAAACTGTTGAATTATATAATTATGCATCAGAAAGCGCTGATATTTCAGGCTGGTATATTGATGACGACGGCGGATCGTCAAACTATTTTACCTTTCCTCCAAAAACTCTCTTATATCCTCAGTCCTGTCTTGTCATATCTTCCAACTTAAACCTCAATAAATCTACTCCTGACTCCATACGTCTTTTTGACAGCTCATTTCCACCGGCATCTTCAAGCGCTCACCTCATTGATGTATATTCTTATAAAGAAAGTCCGGGACAGGATTACTCATATGGAAGAAATCCTGACGGACAGGAGAACTGGCTTATTATCTCTTCAAGTTTTGGTAAATACAATACCAATAACCAGAACTGCATCATTACTCCAACCACACTCCCGTCCCATATACCTACCAATGTGCCTACCATATTTCCATCACATACTCCAACAAGTATCCCTGAATCGTACGATAACATCCTTATTTCTGAAGTTATGGTATATCCTGACAGCACAGAACAAGAGTGGATAGAGTTCTATAATAATAATGAATTTGAAGTCGTTCTTGAGAATTGGTTTATTGATGATGCAGAAAACTCAGGATCAGCTCTCAAAACAATAAACCTTGTCATCCCTCCATACAGTTTCGCCGCATACGATCTTACGTCGCCTATGTTTAACAATGATGGCGACAGCGTAAGACTTCTTGATTATTATAAATTACAAAAAGACGGGTTTGAATATGACACCTCAAGACAAAATACAACCTATAGCAGAGTCAGTTGGACAAGCGATTCTTTTTGTGAAACAAGCGCAAGCAAATATGGAGAAAACAACGACTGCTTATATCCTACAAAACAACCTTATGTTAACTATCCTTCTCCAACACCCAGATTACTCAATCAATTTATCTCTCCATATCATCATTCACAGGATGCTTTTTCTACAGAGCATAAAAAAACCACATCTTATTCTCCATCTGTACTGGGCACTACAACACATGCCACACATCAAAACATTACTTCCAATAGCCTCTCTCCGCTTCCTCACCTTTCTTTTCTTAGTATGTCATATACGATTTTGACTATCGCCTCCATATTGATTAAAATAAAGAATGCTTTTTAAACAACGTCTCTTTCGTCTTATTTACTATTGGATCCCTCCTTTTATCTGGATGTTATTTATTTTCTCTCTCTCGGCAAAGTCAAATATTGGAACAACACAATCTTACATCTATGACTTTATTATATTCAAAACTCTCCATATAATCGAATATGCGGTCTTATACTTTCTTTTTTTGAGAGCATTCCGTACCTTATCTCTCTCATTAAGAAAACAGTTTATTTTTGCTGCGGTATGCTCTTTGATGTTTGCCGTAAGTGATGAAATACATCAGCTTTTTACTGCGACAAGACAAGGTAAAATACAGGATGTTTTTATTGATCTTATTGGTATTATAATAATGTATGGTATCGTTAAAAAGAATCTGAAGTTTTTTAAACGATTCATATGAAGATAAAACAGATTATTTTACATCTATTCACTCCACAGGAAAACAACGACTATAAAGCAAAAACACTACATACCAACTTTCTTTCCTTTTATCTTATCGCAGCTTTACTTCTTGTTTGTGCCGTAAAAAATGTAGATACACGCTTTAGTAATGTTTTGGGATATGCAACTGACATAAGTGTTCAAAAACTCATGGAACTAACAAACATGGAGCGCCAAAATAACTCTCTCCCCCCTCTACAGTATAATGACACATTGTCTTCTGCAGCCCAAAAAAAGGCTGAAGACATGTTCATCAAAAATTACTGGTCACATTATGGACCCGACGGGACATCACCATGGAGCTTTATTCTTCAAAGTGGATATAAATACCAATATGCCGGAGAAAATCTGGCAAAGAATTTCTTGTTTTCCCAAGGTGTAGTAAACGCATGGATGAATTCACAAAGCCATAAAGAAAACCTCCTGAGAAAAGAATATACTGAAGTAGGTTATGCAATAGTCAACGGTGTTCTAAACGGTGAAGAAACAACACTTGTCGTTCAGATGTTTGGAACTCCTATACAAGAAACTGTAGCAAACCCGGCAGAAGTTACAACAAATGATGTTTCCCTTGCTCAATCAAAGCCGGAACCTATGTCAAAAGAAACTCCGGCCGTCCTTGGTAAAGACATTAGAAAACCAAAAATCAATCTCTTGTTTTTTTCCATAGATCTGACATATATCTTTATATTTTTTTTCGGCCTTGTCCTTATCGCTGACTTTTATGTTGCCTCCAAACTGCACGTTGTACGAATAGGAGGAAAGCACATTGCACATCTTATTTTTCTGGGATTTATAACTATCGGTATTATATTTTTTGTAAGTGGAGGTGCAATTCTATAACTATATGTACAGTTCAATGAAGCATTTTTTTACCCATGCCGCTCGCGAAATACAAAAAAACTCATTTGACTATCTGATACTTTTATCCGGAGGAATACTCTTTTTATTGTCCCTGCGTCTTTACCAGGGAAACAGGATGTATTCTTTTGTTTCCGTTGCTGCTTTTTGTGTTCTATACATATTGTGGGGCGTTCATCATCATTTTAAACTGAGAAACCTGCATTTAAAAAATATTGTAGAATATATCCTTATCGGTTTTACTTTTTTATACCTTGTAAAGATCATTTTAGTTATATAGTTTTTATACAACGCATATGAAAGGTGTCATTTTAGCAGGTGGTTTGGCAACAAGACTAAGACCTCTAACCCTGGTCACCAACAAGCATTTGCTCCCCATTTACAATAAACCCATGATCTATTATGCAATCGAGTCAATGGTAAAGGCAGGAATTCAGGAGGTCTTGATAACCAGCTCACCCGATCACTCAGGCGATTTTGCTCATCTGCTTAAAGGAGGAGATGATTTTGGTTTAAAGCTTTATTATGCAGTCCAGCAAAATCCAAAAGGCGGAATTGCCAATGCGATAGCTTTGGCTCAAGAATTTGCTCAAAACCAAAAAACCTTGGTAATACTTGGCGATAATATTTTCAATACCGATATCAGGTCGGCAGTTGAGAAATTCAACAAGCAGGAGAAAGGAGCCTTGATATATGGAATATCAATGCCAACCGATTCCGGACAATACGGAGTTATTGAGATGGATCGCAGCGGCAAGGTTCTCTCAATTGAGGAAAAACCCGAAAAGCCCAAATCGCATATTGCACAAACAGGGATTTATATGTATGATGAAAGAGTATTTGAGTTTATCAAGACACTACAACCTTCTCAAAGAGGTGAACTGGAAGTAACCGATCTGAATAACAAATATGTTCAAGAAGGAACACTTCAGTGCGAACTATTGGAGTGGTGGATTGATGCAGGAACCTCATATGATGAACTCCTACGGGCAAACATGCTTGTTGCGGAAAAAGTAAAGAAAGGAGAATTATAAATTTTTATATAATACCAATATGGATACAACTCAAATTTTGCTTATCATAACACTCGGGACAACAACTGTCTTATCGGTCATTATCGGCATCCAACTTATTGGAGTACTTTTGGAACTTAAAAAAACCCTTTCCACGATCAATAGAATTGTTGCAGGATTTGAAGCTGTGGGATTAAACCTTGAACATGGTTTTAGTGAAATTGCCGGTTTTATTAACGGATTCAGGGCAATATTTAAAATTTTTGAGGTGTTTGTTCATAAAAAAAATGACAAAACAAAATGAAATTAAGCTGTCGAATTTCTGGATTGGTTTTGCTGCGGGTATTTCCGGAGCAGCTGGCTTAGCATTTCTATTTGGTACAAAAAAAGGAAGAGAAAACCTGAAGAAACTTCTGAAGCTTTCCGAAAACCTGGATGAACAATTGGAGCGTTTTATCGATAAAATCGACAAAGAGCATATTAAAAAACAGGGGAAAGCGGATACGGACCAAGTGGTTGGCGTTGCAGATGTCATTTCCCGAATTAAACAGATTACAAATCGCTCTTGACTTTCCTATCAAGTTATAGTATAGTTTAGAAACTTTTTTAATCTCCCTTTTAATTAAGGGAGTGTATTGTTGTTTACATAATTTTTTTATCCTTACAATTTTAGATGAGTATAAACACTAAAAGAACTAACCCTTCCTCCCCTCAAATTTTCCTCGGAAAAGAAAAAGAAAACATGAAAAAGATTGACCTCATCGAAGTTCAAAAAGAATCATGGGATAAATTTTTGAATCAGGAATTAAAAGAAATTCTCGAAGAGTTTTTTCCGATTGAAGATTATACAGGAAAAAAATTCACTCTTTATTTTGAAGATATCTACTTTGATAATCCGCGCTATCCTCTTGATCTTTGTTTTAAGAAAAAGCTCACCTACGACTTTCCGGTGTATGTCAAAGTCAGACTTATAAATAAAAAAACCGGTTCTGAGAAAAAACAGGATGTCTATTTTTTTAACCTTCCTAAAATGACTTCACGGGGAACTTTCATAATAAATGGAATAGAACGTGCAATCATCAATCAAATAGTCAGATCTCCAGGTGTTTATTTTACCGCTGAAATTGATAAAACAACCGGACTTACCCTTTACAACGCAGAGATCAGACCATATATCGGCTCCTGGCTTGACTTTACCATAAACAAAAACGGTATTATTGAAGGAAAGATTAATAAAAAAAGGAAGTTTCTTGCCTCGGTTTTTTTACGTATTTTTGACGGTGACAACAACAACGAGCTAATGACGCACTTTTCTGATTTGGAAAAAACCGTCCTTGACAAATATATCAATCCCACAATTAAAAAGGATAAAACAAAAAATAAGGATGAGGCGGTGCTTGAGCTTTATCGGAAAATCAAACCGGGCGAACCGCTTGTTCTTGACAACGCACATGGAACTTTGAACAATCTGTTTTTCAATCATCGCAGATATTCTTTGGCAGATGTCGGACGTTATAAAATGAATAAAAAACTTGGATTATCTTCTCCTATCGATAAAGCCTCTCATGTCCTCAGCAAAGACGATATCATTGCGATCATAAAATATCTTGTCAATTTAACCCTTGGAAAAGGAAGCTTTGACGATATTGATCATCTGGGAAACAGAAGAATAAAAACAGTCGGAGAATTGATCGGTTCATATGGAGTACGTGTCGGAATGGTAAGAACCGAAAAGGAAATCAAGGAACGGATGAGCCTTGTTCCTTCAGATACTTTTCCTTCTCCTTCCCAGATCATAAACTCCAAACCCATAATCATGGCAATAAATTCTTTCTATCGCACTAGCCAGCTATCAACAATCGTTGATCAAACCAACCCGCTATCAGAACTTGATAATCTGCGAAGGATTACAGTAGGCGGACCTGGTGGAATTGAAAAAGAAAGAGCATCATTTTCAATCCGCGACATATCTTCATCACAATACGGAAGAATTTGTCCTATCAGATCTCCAGAAGGTCCTAATATTGGAGTCGTAACATATATGGCTTTATATTCCAAAGTAAACCAATATGGTTTTCTTGAGACCCCGTATAAAAAAATAGTTATCGAAACCAAAAACGGTAAAAAGGTTGCAAGGGTTACAGATGAACTTTTATATATACAGGCTGATGATGAAGAAAAATATTATATAACATCTGCAAATATAACACTTGACGAAAATGGCTTTATACAGGACCAAACTGTTGTTGCACGCCATGAGGGAGACCTTGTTGAAGTTACATCCGACAGATTGAATCTGATCGACATATCCCCAAGACAGGTTGTCGGTGTTTCAGCGACCTTAATCCCCTTTTTGCAGAACGATGACGCAAGCCGTGCTCTCATGGGAACACACATGCAATGCCAAGCTGTTCCACTCTTAAAACCCGCCGCTCCGCTTGTGGGAACTGGATCTGAAGAAACCATTGCGCAAGCTTTGGGACGAACAATTATGGCTGAAGAAGAAGGTACAGTCGAATACGTTGATTCAAAAAAAGTATCTATAAAAGGTAAAAGCGGAAAAAAATACGACTATCCATTGGAACGATTTGTACGCACGAATAAAGATATTGTCTTTGATCAAAAACCCCGTGTTGAATTAAAACAAAAAGTCAAAAAAGGTGATCTTTTGATTGACGGACCCGCAACACACAATGGAAAACTTGCACTCGGTCAAAATCTTGTTGTAGCTTATACATCATTTAACGGCCTTGGATATGAAGATGGTTTTGTCATATCTGAGAGACTCGTAAAAGACGACATCCTCACCTCCATAACCAGCGAAGAATTTATTGCTGACCTTGTTGATACCAAACTAGGTCCTGAAGAATTGACACGGGACATACCCAATGTTCGTGAAGAAGTGTTGCAGAATCTTGACAAGGAAGGACTCGTAATAGTCGGAACACAGGTACAAAACGGCGACATACTTGTTGGAAAAGTTGCACCAAAAGGTGAAAAAGAATTGACAGCCGAAGAAAGACTTCTTCGTGCAATTTTTGGCGAAAAAGCTAAAGATGTCAAAGATACATCACTTCGGGTACCATATGGAAAAAAAGGGGTTGTCGTAAATATTGAGACAATTGACAGTAAAAAAGATCCCAATGAACTTGAGCCAACTGTGATACAGCGGATTATTGTCAATACGGCGCAACTCAGGAAAATATCCATCGGAGACAAGCTTGCAGGCCGTCACGGCAATAAAGGAGTCATTTCAAGGATTTTGCCGGAATGGGATATGCCTTACCTTGCCGATGGCACGCCGGTTGATGTAATCATTTCTCCCCTATCAATCCTTTCAAGAATGAATTTAGGACAACTTTTTGAGACACTCTTGGGTTACATTGCACAGTATAACAACTGGAATATCATTGCCCCTGTGTTTGAAAAAATTCAGGAAGATTTTATCACAAAAGAACTGAAAAAAAGAGGACTGCCTATTGACGGAAAAACCGTTATCTATGACGGACAAAGCGGTAAACCGTTTGAGAAACAGATCCTTGTCGGAACCGGATATATCATGAAACTTATACACATGGTTGAGGATAAATTCCATGCACGGTCAGTGGGTCCTTATTCCCTTGTTTCACAACAACCTCTTGGTGGAAAATCCCAAATGGGAGGACAAAGATTCGGTGAAATGGAGGTATGGGCTTTGGAATCACATCGAGTTCCTTATACTCTTCAGGAAATGCTCACCATAAAAAGCGATGACGTAAGGGGACGTACAAAAGCATTTGAATCTATAATAAAAGGACTTGATATTCCCCAGTCAAACGTGCCGGAGTCTTTTCATGTTTTGGTTAAAGAGCTGAATGCGCTTGGTTTATCAATTGATTACATCAAATAACGTCTATGGAAGATACAAACATCGTTGATTTTAGTGGTTTGCGCATTCGACTTGCCTCTCCAGACGATATACTTAAATGGTCAAAAGGGGAAGTAACCAAACCTGAAACGATAAATTATAGAACTTTTCGTGCGGAAAAAGACGGTCTTTTTGATGAAAGAATATTTGGACCAACAAAAGATTATGAATGTTACTGCGGCAAATACAAGCGTATACGCTATAAGGGTATCATATGCGACAGATGCGGCGTCGAGATAACAACATCAGCAGTCAGACGCGAACGCATGGGTCATATTAAACTTGCAACACCCATTTCCCATATCTGGTATTTTAAAGGGTCTTCCTCTCCCTTAAGCGTAATCCTTGATATTCCTCCCCAATCAATGGAGAAAATCATTTATTACGCTTTATATTTGGTTAAGTCCGTTGATAAAGAAAAACAAAAAAAGACTGCCCAGATTCTTGACGAGATGAATAAAAAAGAGCTTACACTCATTGAAGAAGAATATGAAAAAAACAAACAGGAATTAAAAGAAACATTTGCCAAACAAAAAGAAGATATAAGAAAAAAAATCGTCCATAAAGAACAGCAGGAGCTTGCCTTTCAGGAACTTGATTTAAAAGAACGTGAAAAATTCCTTGTTCTTTCAGATTCTTATATAGAAGAAAAAGCAAAAAAAACAGCTTTCCTTGACCGCATCATAAAAACAGTAAAGGCTCTTCGACCAAATGATACTCTTGAAGAGGAAGATTATCTTTTTCTCAAAGAGCAGGAAATGGATGGATTTGTACAGGTTGGAATGGGTAGCGAGGTGCTTTACGAACTGCTTTCAACCACAGATTTTAAAAAGAAATATCAGGAATCGCTTCATGAGCTTCTAAAAGCACGCGGTGAACGTAGAAATAAATTGTTAAAAAAAGTTCGTATTATTGAATCATTCATCAAAGGAAACACACAGCCTTTATGGATTGTCTTAACTGTCCTTCCTGTTATCCCGCCTGATCTTCGTCCGGTAGTACAACTTCCAGGTGGAAAATTTGCAACCTCGGATCTGAATGATTTTTACCGCCGTGTCATAAACCGAAACAACCGTCTAAAACAACTTATTGACCTGGGCGCTCCCGAGATCATCTTAAGAAATGAAAAGAGAATGTTACAAGAGGCGGTTGATTCACTTCTTGATCTTCAAAAATCAAGAGGACGTGCACGCTCACAAGGAGGAGTTGCCAAGGTACAGAAATCTTTATCAGATATTCTTCGCGGCAAACAAGGACGATTCAGACAAAATCTTCTCGGAAAGCGCGTTGACTATTCGGGAAGATCAACCATATCGGTTGGACCAGAATTAAAAATAAACCAGTGCGGTATGCCAAAAGAAATGGCCCTTGAACTTTTCAAACCGCATTTGCTTCATGAGATAATCATAAGAGGACTTGCACCCAACATAAAAAGTGCAAAAAATTTTCTTGAACAAAAAGAACCTGTCATCTATGACATTCTTGAGGAAATCACAAAAAATCACCCGGTTCTCTTAAACCGTGCACCAACCCTGCATAAATTATCCATACTCGGATTTTATCCCGTGCTTACTGATTCTTATGTCATAAAGCTCCACCCTGCGGTTTGTGCAGGATATAACGCTGACTTTGACGGAGATGCAATGGGCGTTTTCGTTCCTCTCTCACAAAACGCTATAAATGAAGTAAAAACAAGAATGATGGCCCACCAGAATCTTCTGAAGCCATCTGACGGCACACCTATCGTACTGCCGAACAAAGAAATGGCTTTGGGAATATATTACCTGACCACGATTGACAATGAATATAAGGATACCCCGGACAATAAGATTATGAGCTTTGCCTCAAGCGATACGGCAATAAATATGTATGAACTTGACAAACTCAAGATCCGTCAACCTATCTTTGTTAAGATCAATGACTCTGTCTTAAAAACATCTGTTGGCAGGATTATTTTTAATGCAGGACTTCCTCCTGAACTTCAGTATATCAATGCCGATGTAAAGGCTTCAGATGTCAAGGAACTGGTCGTAAAAGCGGCAAAATTATACAGCGATTCGGAAAAAATCGGAGAACTTATTGATAAGTTAAAAGAGATTGGGTTTTGGGGAGCTACAGTTGCAGGAGGTCTTTCTTCATCTATTTTCGACTGTAAAATTATTCCTCAAAAAGCAGAAATAATAAGATCAACAGAAAAAGAGATCGAAAAAATAGATAAAAACTTCGATCAGGGTTTTTTGACCATTGAAGAAAAACGCAGATATACGAATAAACTATGGATTGAAACAACCGAAAATCTTGCTGAACAAACATGGAATGCGCTTGACGAAGAAAATCCCGTAAAAATCATAATTAAATCAGGTGGTGCACGCGCTTCCAAAGAACAACTAAAACAACTGTCTGCAATGAAAGGATTAGTTGTGGATCCACTGGGCAAAATCATCGAAGTTCCCACAAGATCAAATTACCGCGAAGGACTATCCATTTTTGAGTATGTCATATCAGCACGCGGAGCGCGCAAGGGACTAACCGATTCTGCATTGAAAACAGCTGATGCCGGATATCTTACCAGGCGTTTAGTAGATGTTGCACATGACATGATTATCCGTGAAGAAGATTGTCATGTAACTGAAGGACTTGTTGTCACCACAAAAGAAGACCGAGGAGACAAATTTAAATTACGGATAAAAGGAAGATTCTCTCTTCACGACATTGTATCAAGCGATAAAAAAATCATCGTAAAAGCAAATGAACTGATTGACGAAACACTCGCTGATGCAATCGAAAAAAACAGTATCCACAAAGTCACGGTCAGATCAGCACTTTACTGTCAGTCAAAGTTTGGCGTATGCCAGAAATGTTATGGACTTGATCTGTCCACAAGCAAAGTCGTTGATATAGGCGTACCTGTCGGTGTCACAGCCGCACAGTCAATCGGAGAGCCAGGTACACAGCTTACCATGAGAGTCAGACACTTTGGAGGAATTGTTATCTCAGACGTTACTCAAGGACTTCCACGCGTTGAAGAACTGTTTGAAACACGGACCCCGAAAATTGTCTCCCCGATTTCCGAGATGAGCGGAAAGGTAACCATTCAGGAAGACCTAAAAAAAGAAGTGTACATGATCAAGGTAGTTTCGACTGAGGAGGCGGAAGAAAAAGAACAGGAATTTACCGTCCCCATGAACCAAAATTTAAAAGTCAAAGACGGTGATCTTGTTACCAAGGGCTCTGCTCTTTCAGAAGGATATTTAAATGTAAACGATATTCTTGTCATCAAAGGGTTACGTGCCGCCCAACTATACCTATTAAATGAGGTCCAACGAGTATATGAATCACAGGGCATACCAATCCATGACAAGCATTTTGAAGTGATTATCCGCAAAATGAGTGACAAAGTGACAATCGAAGATGAGGGAGACACATCATTCATCAAGGATGAAGTTGTCTCAAAAATCAGATTTGAAGAAGAAAACAAAAAAATCATAACTCAGGGAGGAAAACCAGCAACTGGAAAAATATCAATCCTTGGTATCACAAAAGCTGCCATATATACCGATTCATGGTTATCAAGCGCCTCATTCGAGCAAACAACCTCGGTCCTTAGTGCTGCAGCTATAAAAAACCAGGTGGATCACTTGCTGGGACTAAAGGAAAATGTTATAATAGGCAGATTGATTCCTGTTACCAAAGAACTTATTGAAAAATATTACAGTAAATTTTTAAGTAAATATGCCAACAGTCAACCAACTCCTGAAAAGGAAGAGACAAAAGAGGGTTAAAAAATCAAGAGCCGCAGCTTTAAAGACAAGTTTTAACTCATTAAAACGTCGATATGTGGAGACACAGAATCCTCTGAAGCGCGGTGTATGTACTGTGGTGCGTACGATGACTCCAAAAAAACCAAACTCGGCTCTACGGAAAGTTGCACGTGTAAGACTTTCAAATAAAATGGAAGTAACGGCATATATACAAGGAGTAGGACACAATTTGGCCGAACATTCAATTGTTCTGGTACGCGGTGGAAGAGTTAAGGATCTTCCCGGAGTCAAATATCATATAGTCCGAGGAAAATTTGATACGACTGGAGTACAAGGAAGAACAACGTCACGTTCCAAATATGGAACCAAGTTAGAAAAAACAAAATCTGCCTCAACGGCTTAATTTTTTCACCTATGCCACGCAATCAATATAAAAGACATCCCATACTTCCTGATCTTATCTATAACAGTTTTGAAGTTTCTAAATTGATAAATTATGTGACCAAAGACGGAAAAAAATCGGTCGCGGAAAAAATCGTTTACAGCATGCTTGACCGTTTTAAAAAAGAAGGTCAGGATCCGATAAAAATCCTAAATCAAGCCATATCAAATGTTGCACCAAGTCACGAAGTAAAACCAAAGCGCTTAGGCGGAGCATCATATCTTGTGCCTATTGAAGTCCGGAGAGAACGCAAACTGTTTTTAAGTTTAAACTGGATTGTTGATAATGCCCGAACAAAATCAAACAAAGAGTTTCACACTTTTGGTGAAAAGCTGTACGCAGAAATAAAGGATGCTGCACAGAATCAAGGACAGTCAATTGCAAAAAAAGCACAGACTGAAAAATTGGCCGAAGCCAATAAAGCTTTCGCACATTTGAAGTGGTAAAATCCTTATAATATATAACTTATAACTTATAACTCAACATATATTTTTTTGAGTTTTCAGTTTTAAGTTAAGCGAACACTATGGCCCAACAGAGCATCATCACAAAAAACAGAAACGTTCCTCTTGATAAAATCAGAAATATCGGTGTCATTGCCCATATTGACTCAGGCAAAACAACAACCACCGAGCGATTTCTTTTTTATACCGGCCGGTCATATAAAATCGGTGACATTGATGAAGGAAATACACAGATGGACTGGATGCCTCAAGAAAGAGAACGGGGTATAACCATTGTTTCAGCTGCAACTACAACTTTCTGGAAAGATGTCCGTATCAATATCATCGATACTCCGGGCCACGTTGATTTTACAGCTGAAGTTGAAAGATCACTACGCGTCCTTGACGGCGGTGTTGTGGTTTTTGATGCCGAAGAAGGTGTACAAAGCCAGTCAGAAACCGTATGGAGACAGGCAGACAAGTATAAAATTCCACGGATTTGTTTTATTAATAAAATGGATAAATTAGGTGCGGATTTTGAAGCCACTGTTGAGGAAATCAGAGACCGGCTTGGTGCACAACCCATCATCATGACATATCCGATCGGAAAAGAGCAGGAATTTACCGGTATTATTGATCTTCTTACTATGAAAGCCTTAGTCTGGGATAAAGATCAACAAGGAACTGAATATACCACAACAGAAATCCCGGACAATTTAAAGAAGAAAGCTGAGGCAATGCGGGCAAAAATGATTGAACAAATATCGGAGACCGATGATACGGTTCTTGCCAAATATTTAAACGGAGAGGAAATTTCTCCGGAATTGCTAAAAGAAACATTACGGAAAGCATCAATTGCTTATCGAGTGGTCCCGACTTATTGCGGTAGTTCACTCAGGAATAAAGGAATTCAGCCAGTGCTTGATGCGATTGTTGATTATCTTCCGTCTCCTTTGGATCTTAAAGAAATAAAAGGAATTGATCCAAAAACAGGAGAAGCTAAAACAAGAAAACTTAATTCACAAGAACAATTTTCAGCCCTGGCTTTTAAAATACAACTCGATCCTCATGTAGGAAAACTTACCTATACGCGCATATATTCCGGGATGCTTGAATCAGGATCTTATATTTACAATATCAATCGTGAGAAGCAAGAAAGGGTCAGCCGTATCCTTCTTATGCATGCCAATCAAAGGGAAGAAATAGACCGAGCGTATGCGGGAGAAATTGTTGCTCTTGTGGGACCCAAAGATCTGCGTACAGGAGATACTATGGCAGAGCAGGAAAATCCGATTCTACTTGAACAAATAGTGTTTCCTGAACCGGTCATATCTCTTGCAATTGAGCCGAAAACAAAAGCTGATCAGGAAAAACTATCTTACTCACTGCAACGACTTGCCGAAGAAGATCCAACCTTTAGAGTGAAAATCAATCATGAAACAAACCAGACAATAATGTCCGGCATGGGAGAATTACATCTTGAAATATTGGTTGACCGCATGAAAAGAGAAATGGGAATGAATGTAAACGTCGGAAAGCCACAGGTTGCATATAAGGAAACTATTACGAAAAAAGTTGAAGCAGAGGGAAAATATATAAAACAAACCGGAGGTCACGGTCAATACGGACATTGTGTCATGTATCTTGAACCTCTTCCACGCGGATCAGGTTTTGTCTTTGTTGATAAAGTAAAAGGCGGAGCAATACCAAAAGAATTCATCACCTCGGTTGAAAAAGGCCTGCTTGAAGCAAAAGAAAAAGGAACACTCCTTGGTTATCCCATGGTAGACTTTCAAGCGACACTTTTTGACGGAAGTTATCATGATGTTGATTCCTCAGATATCGCTTTTAAAATTGCCGCATCAATGGCTCTACAGGATGGAGCAAAAAAAGCAAATCCTACCCTATTGGAACCGATTATGAAACTTGAAGTGACTGTCCCTGATAATTTTATGGGTGTTGTAATCGGAGATATATCAAGCAAACGCGGAAAAATACTGGGAACTGATAAAAGAGGAAGAGCAACAATAATCAAGGCATATGTTCCTTTAGCCGAACTTTCAGGTTATGTAACGGCTTTAAGGTCCTTGACCGAAGGCCGTGGCGTGTCATATATGGAGCCTTCCCATTATGAAGACGTTCCTGTCAATGTCCTCAAAAATCTGACTCAGAAATAAGACTGTATGAAAATCCTTGTCTTTTCAGATACACATCTGACCGAAGTATTTGAAAAAAATAAATATTTTTATCTTAAGAATCTTATCGATGGAGTCGATAAAGTCATCATCAATGGAGATTTTTGGGACGGACGCATGACCTCATTTTCGGTTTTCGTCAACAGCCGGTGGAAAAAACTCTTTCCCCTTTTGAAAAGAAAAAAAACCGTATATATATACGGCAACCATGACCCAAAAGAATACTGCGACCATCGGGTCAATCTCTTTTCCATACATCAAACAGATAAGTATCTATATAAAAACGGTGCCGGAAACTTTATTATCCAACACGGAAAATCTTCCCTTCCTTTTTCTCTTGTTCCGAAACAGATTTATACTCCTTTATTAAAGGTGTCTGATTTTTTTGACTGCAGAATGACGAAATACATGGGTAAAAACAGCCATCTATGGGGTATTCTTATCAACAAGATAATGAAGCAGAAAAAGAAAAACGGATTTTTTTCAATTTATGCAGATACGCATTATGCAGAATTTGACCCTGCATGCAATTTTGCAAATACGGGCTTTATCCGCTACGGATTTGCACAATATATCATGATTGAAAATAAAAAAATCCTGATAAAAGAAGAAAAGTACGAGTAACTCCCCCTTTTGCCAAAACTGGCTGCGTTGTGACAACTCAAACAACTTTCTTATTGACAAAGTGAACAAATGTTTACTATACTGGTAAACAGTTGTTTACCAATTTATTTTTACTTATGGGAGGAATCGATAGACTCGGTGTTATTAAAAAATTTTACCGTAAGCATAAGCGCCTACCCTCTTATTCAGAAATGCTCAAACTTTTTCATATCGCATCAAAAAATGCCGTATTCAAAATAATCGGAAAATGGATTGAAGAGGGTCTTTTTAAAAAAGAAGGAAATAAGCTTGCCCCTACTTCAAGGTTCTTTGCGCTTCCGCTTCTGGGTAACGTCAGAGCAGGATTTCCCATCCTTGCTGAAGAAAATAAAGATTATGTTTCTCTGGACGAGTATCTTATTGAAGACCCTCAATCTTCTTTCCTTCTCAAAGTAAGCGGTGATTCTTTGGAAGGAATCGGGATATTTGAAGGAGACATCGTTATCATAGAACGCAAGAAAGAAGCGCCAATTGGATCAGTGGTACTTGCCCAGATTGATAAAGAATGGACGCTCAAAATATTACGCAAAGACAGGATACAAAGACTCTCGTATCTTTCGGCTGCAAATCCGAAATATCCGTCTTTTTATCCTAAGGAAGAATTACAGATTTTTGGGATTGTAAAAGCTGTTGTACGGAAATTTAATTAGCATAAAAACTTGCATATGTTACAAATCCACTCATGGCCCAATGTCATACTTCATATCGATGGAGATGCTTTTTTTGCATCAGTTGTTCAGGCTGCAAATCCACGGCTTAAAAAAAAACCTGTAGCTGTCGGAAAGGAAAGAGGAATCGCAACCGCAGTATCCTATGAAGCAAAACAGTTCGGTATAAAACGCGGTATGCGTTTTTTTGAGATAAGAAAAATCTGCCCTGAATGTATATGTGTTGAATCCGACTATGAGCTGTATGCTCTCTTTTCCAAAAGGATGTTTGAAATAATAAAACAGTTTAGTCCGGCAGTTGAAGAATATTCAATAGATGAGGGGTTTGTGGATTTAAAAGGGTTAAGAAGACCTCTTCGGATGAGCTATGAACAAATAGGCTCAAGAATAAAAAATACTATTGAGTCAAATCTGGGCATATCAGTGTCTGTCGGGATATCTTGCACCAAGTCACTTGCCAAACTTGCATCAAACTTCCGTAAACCATCAAATCTCACTGTAGTAAACGGACGCCAAATTGAGAATTTTTTACAAAGCATTCCCATACATAAAGTGTGGGGAATTGGGGTACAAACTGCCGCATTCCTGCATAAGTTACAGATAACTACGGCGTTTGAATTTATAACGCAACCTGAAGAGTTCATACAAAAACGCCTCAGTAAACCGTTCTTTGAAATCTATCAAGAACTTAGAGGAAAACAGATATATATGCTTAATCCAGAAAAAAAAGTAACCTACCAATCCATATCAAAAACACAGACATTCCATCCCGCGACAAATAACAAAAACGTTCTTTGGGCCCGGCTTCTCAGACATATTGAAGAAGCGTTTACCAAAGCACGTATTTTTCACTACCAGGTAGGGAAAATGGTTATATTTCTGAAAACACAAGAGTTTGCTTATCATGCAACCGAAATAAAATTTGCATCAAAAGTAGCTTATCCTATGCTTGTACGAAGCGAGCTTAGCAGCGCATTTGAAAAATGTTATCGGAGCGGGGTATCATACCGCACTACAGGATGCACCATATCTGATTTTGAAGAAAACCGCACCATCCAGCAAACATTATTCCAGGATGGATTATTTGAAAATAAAGCAAAAAAAATTTATCCTTTGCTTGACACAAAAAAAGTAGACTTCGCAACTTGTCTGTTTGACAAGGAGCACGTCAAGGAATATGGAAAAAAACCAGCATTGTCCCTACCAGTCTTATCTTTGGAGTAACTCAGTCAAAGGACATATCGCATGGTTATGAAACTTTGCTTTGCAATATGCCCTGCCATATGCGATCGTCCGATAGGAGAATCCTGCCCATTCACTTTTCGGCAGAAGTTTCATAAGATCCTTTTCTATCTTTTGCTGATCCTTGCTTTCAGTCAAACCCCAGATACGGCTTAACCTCTTTACATGAGTGTCAACCGCGATTCCTGAAACAATACCATACCCTTGGGTCAATACGATATTTGCTGTCTTTCGTCCAACCCCGGGAAGCTTTAGAAGCTCTTCCATTGTAGAGGGAATTTGTTCATCATACTTATTTTTGATAATGTGCGCGCATTCTATGATGTGCTTTGCTTTTGTGTGATAAAAACCTGTCGGATAAATATCTTTCTCAAATTCGAATATATCGGCGTTTATATAATCATTCAAGTTTGTATATTTACCAAACAAACGGTCCGTAACTTTATTTACGATATTATCAGTTGTCTGGGCAGACAAAATGACAGCAACAAGAAGTTCCCACACATTGTTATACTGCAACTCTATTGCACCACTTGGAAAGAGACTTATGAGTTTCTTTGTTATTATCTTTACCCGTTTATTTTTTGTCAACATGTGTATTAGTCTCATCAAATCCGTAACGCTCTCCCTCTTGTTTGATAAATCCCTCTTGTACCAATTGGTTCAAAGCTTGATCTATTACTGTCTTGTCTTTGTTTAACTTTTTGTAAATATCCGTCTTTATTAGATAGGATTCATGCAAAAACAAACGTATCATACTCCCCCTTAATTGTCTTCTTGATCCTTCAAAAGCAGATTGGACCGTGTAGTTGCTGCTTTTCCTGTTTGGATTTACTAATGTTTTTCCCAAATAAGAACCATAATCCATTAAAGCAAAGTACCAATTACGCGGATACTTGTAATCTAAAGTTTGTTTAACTAGCGGTAGTATCTCTTTATCCCTGACTTCGTCTGTATTAGCAAAAAAATGATGGATAAAAACACGACGTATATTAGTTTCTATAAAAACGATCGGTTTGTTGAAAGTAAAGACTACAATTGAGGCAGCGGTAGCTTGACCGATGCCGGGAAGAGCGTCCAAAAGAAAGAGATCGTCCGGTATTATTCCCTTATATTGTTCTCCAATTATCCTTGCTGCTTCGCTCAGATAGAGGGCTCGTCTGTTATATCCCATACCCTGCCATATGCGTAGTATATCTTTAACTGATGCTTGTGCCAATTTTTGTAAGGATGGAAATGTATGGATAAACTGCGGATATTTGATAAGAACCCGCGCAACTTGGGTCTGTTGCAACATGATCTCAGAAACCAAGATATGATAGGGATCGGTAGTTTGTCTCCATGGAAGATTGCGCTTATAGCTATGATAAAAATTCCATACAGTTTTTTTGAATGATTCCTCTCTTAAGCTTTTCCTGCCCATCCATACATTATATCAACCCTATGTAAGCCACTCGACATAATCGCAACCTGTTGCTACACGGTTCACCTTGTCCCATCCGCCTGTTGAACATTTTTTCATTTTCTTGCCTGTTGGCGTCTCAACTTTGACGAGTTTGCTATTACACTTAGGACACTCCTCATCAAGCTCTTCAACTGTTGCTTTTACCCATTCGAAGAAATCACAACCTGATGCTGTTTTTGTTTTCGGATCCCAGGAATTTGTTGAACATTTTTTCATTTTTTTATTGAAACGGGTCATAGTCATGATAAGAGGAGCTCCGCATTTAGGACACTTTTCATCCAAGGTCGTCGGTTCATAAGGAAGCCATTTTACAAAATCACACCCTTCGGTTTTACCTGTTTCTTTACTCCATACACTGGTTGAACATCTTTGCAGACGCTTACCGGACTTGGTGACAATAATCTCAGATAAGGCAGAACCGCATTTTGGACATACATTGTTGTCTTCCATATTCAAAACATAGTTAAAAATAATAATAATTACAAGGGCGTATAAGCCACAATTATACACGAATATATTATTGGGAGCGCGTTTGTGTTTACAAATTACTTCATATCCCTTTCAACAGATATGGTACACTCAGCAACAAGCGCCACAATCGCACCAACTGCTGCCAAAGCAGGTGCAAGAACAGTACCGACCAGTCCAACTGTAAGAGGGATATCAATAAGCACCCGACCTGACTTATCTTTTATGGTAATTCTTCTTACATTCCCTTCCTTAAAAAGCTCCGTGACTTTTTTTCGAAGTCCTTCACCGCTTACTTTATATGTTTCGGTTGTTTTCTGTTTTGCCATATTGCCTTTCATAATTAATAATAGTTCAATCCACTGCCAATTATAACACGTCCTAGACTGTCTTATGGTATTTTAATTTTCTCCCTTTACAATGACCAAAGCTGAAGATAAAAGAATAAGTATGCCTCCAATCAAAGCAAAATAAGTTGGCACTTCATTAAAAAATATAAACGCAAAGATTATACCAAATATGAGCTCGGACAATAAAATAAGACTACCTGCTGTTGCCTTAAAATATTCAAAGCCTTTTGTCATCGTAAGCCATGCAAGAAAATTATCAACACCAAAAAGAACTGTCGTAACCCATACATTCACTGTCATCTTTTGTATTCCTCCTCCAAAATAAAACTGCTCCTCAAACATCAGACTTAGTAAACCCAAAACCAATACTCCAACACATGTATTTGCCAACATCATAAAATGGGCCGGATATTCCCTTAATTTCTTGCGCAAAATAAGATACACTGACTGACCCAAGGCAGAAAGTATTGCAAAAAAACCACCAAGCTTCCATGTCGGAATGGAATTTGGTTGGAAAAGAAGAAGTAAAGCAACAAAGCTTAGTGTCAATGCTATGATGTTTGCCTTATTTATTTTATCTCTGAGAAAAATAAAACCAAGGATAGGCGTAATGATCGCATACGTGTAAAACAAAAATAAGGCATTACTTACCTGCGTATACAAAATTCCATAGGTAAATACCAAATTAGTCAATGCATACCCGAATACAGTCGTGATGAGAAAAAGACCTATGTGCTTTTTCTTCAGTACTATATGAGCACGCACGATAACAAAAAAATATACAAAGGCAGAAATACACGCAAAGATATAACGCAAAAATACCTGGGACATTGGAGGCATTCCTCCTCCGCCCAATGTGCGAATAAGAACAGGCATAATGCTGTATAAAAAAGCAGAAACAACAAGAAGAAAGATGCCCTTAAGAGAATCTGAATTATGTAACGCTTTCTTCATAGAATGCAATAATTATAACAACTTGTTATCTATAACAGAATGGCGCTTGCGATAAATCCGTATATCACCACACTTACCGTATCCTGGATAACCGTTGCCAAAGGACCGGCTCCGACTGCCGGGTCTGTATGTTCAAGCTGAAGCAACTCAGTTACCAGAAGTGCAATAAGAGGAGCTGTTGCAACGGCGCCGAATGTCGCAAAACATACAGTGTAGGCGAGTTTGGACGATCCGAACCAAATCATGATAATCGGTAAAATAATAAGGCTGAATATAAGCCCGAGTATTAGTCCAAGAAAAGATTCTTTTATAAGATATTTCCTGAAACTTGCCTTTCCCGATTTTAAGTCCCGGGCATAGATGCTTTGAGTTTGTTCACCTACTGCAGATGCAAGATATACCACAAACGGGATAAAGAAGGCTACCTGGATGTTTTTATTCAAAACATCCTCAAATCGTGAGGTAACGAAGGAAAGACCTAATCCAAGTGAAAGGCCGATTAATAAAGAAGGCAGACGGAGTCTCAACAGCAAAGCAACCGGCTCATGATCGTCATCTGCATATTGAATCTTTTCTTTACTCATGTATCTTGTTGTACCGGTAAATCTATACATTATTGTATATCAAAAACCATATTTTATCAAATAGCGATAACACGGTTTTTTCCTGCTCATAGGTTATAATGGTCATATGTGTGGCAGATGGGCAACTCCTTTTTCAAAAGAACATATTGAAGCTCATTATAAAATATCAGTTCCTGTATTCACTCCCTCATACAATATCGTGCCCGGATCAGATGTATTAGTGGTCACCCAAGACAAATCAAAAAAGACAGAAATCATGAAGTGGGGCCTTGTCCCCTTTTGGGCAAAAGACCCAAAAATCGGATATAAACTCATAAACGCACGAGCTGAGAGTCTTCAGCAAAAACCCTCTTTCAAAAAACCTTTTGTTTCCCGACGTTGTCTTATACCTGCAGGTGGGTTTTATGAATGGAAAAAAACCGCACAAGGCAAACTACCTTATTATATACATATGCGAACCCGTCATATTTTTTCATTTGCGGGCTTGTTTGATGTGTGGACTGATGCTCAAGGAAAAAAAATAAAAACGTTTACCATTATTACGACAAACGCAAACCCTCTTGTTTTGCCTATACACGATCGAATGCCTGTCATTCTGGAGAAAAAACATGAAGATGAGTGGCTCATGTCAAACAATATGAAAAGACTCACCGGATTGCTCAAGCCGTACGAACTTGAAAAAAACATGGAGGTTTATCCTGTAAATCCGCGTGTAAATAACCCTGCAACCAACACGAAGGAAAATATCAAGCCGTATAAATATGCTTGAATCTGTTGGATCAATATCTTTATTATAGTCTCGTCTCGTAAAACGCTGTCTCTTCTTGTACTCCTCTTAAGTCAAATCCAAGGGTTTCATATATCTTTTTCAGTTTGAACTCGCCTGCGTTTGTATCCAGTCGTAAAACAGCAAAACCCCGGCCAGTAGCAATTTGTTTTGCAAATCTCACCATAACACCCGGAAGATGTCTACCTGCAAATCTGCGTGAAATACAGAGCCAATGAATGTAGAGCGCTTTTTGTTTGCGTTGTTTATCGATATATGCCCAACTTTGATTGCGTTCACTCTCCTGCAATACCATGGCAGCCGCAGGCATATCCTCTATGAGAGCTGCATAAAATTCATCGGGCTCCGCATGCTTAAAAAGAAATGCCTGATTCATGTTTGATGGATGCCACCACTGTGACGGGTTTTTACCGCTTTCTTCAAGCCATCTTCCTGCCTCATGCATAACCTTAATTGCATAATCTGCGTTTTGTATGATCTTTATCGATTGTTTTTCCATATACTGGAGTATCCGATATATTTCTGCATATCAAATAATAACAAAAAGTTTAAAAATAAATTTGAAGCTTTCTATTTGTCTCTATCTACCTTAATCTTTATACAATTCTTACTGGTCTTTCATATAGTTTTCCTAATATAAGAACGTTACTTATAGACATCCCATACAAACATGATTATCCATAAATTTTTCATAATCAGCATAATAATAGTAAACGTCCTTTTTACTTTTATATGGGGGATCTCTTCAAAAATAATCGGTTATCCTGTATACGCAGATAATCATGTGAACGAAAACAATACTACTCCTGCCGAGAATAATACCACTGATGTTTTGCCTCCTGTTGAAAACCTAGAGAATTCTATACCACCTGTTTTGCCGCAAGATGATCCGATTATTGAAGATTCAACCGCAACACCTGAGGATACACCTGCAACTCCTGAGGCTGAAATAGTGCCAACACCCGCACAACCACCTGTCGCAACACCTGCGGCCCAAACCGAGCCGCCTGCAAGCAGTTCTTCAAGTTCACAGGCAAATACAGACATAAATCAGGAAAAAAAAGAAGAAAAACCACCCGCCAAGTCAGACGATAATAATGAAAACAAAGATGAGAAAGAAAATACACCTGCCACAGCCGAACCAAAGGAACCGCCCATAAATAGAAGTTCAAACAACTCAACCATCAAAGCACCAAACTTACCCATACTTGCATCAGTCTATGACTATGCGAATAAGATTCCGCTTAATCTCAATCTCGCACTATCTGCGCTTGGAATAAACTTCCTTTTAGTTGCTGGAGCTCTTGCGACAAAGCAAAAGCGAAAAGCTCAACAAACAACAACTTACCGTCCTTGGCAATTTGCACCGCAACTCAGAAAATCATGAACAAAAATATTGTCGTACTCTTGACCATCTCCGGATTGGTGATACTACTTATTGTGCTTTATATAAACAGTACTTTCAGGACAAAAACCAGGGTTTTTTCTAACTATATTCTTCTTGATTCGATCTGGGAAAAATATAAACTCGGATATATAAATCAAGACGGACGGGTTATTGACCGCACGGACAATGACGTTACCACATCCGAAGGCCAGAGTTATGCTATGCTGCGTTCCGTATGGAGTGATGACAAAGCTACTTTTGACCATGTCTGGAAATGGACAAAAGAGAATTTAGGCCGCTCACAAGATGCCTTATTCGGTTGGCGTTGGGGGAAACGCACCGATCAGACCTATGGTTTTATGGAAAACGGAGGTGAAAGCTCAGCTGCCGATGCCGACAGTGATATTGCTTTAGCGCTTATATTCGCATCCCGCAGATGGCATGAAAACACCTATATGGATGAGGCAAAAGAAATTATTAAAGATATATGGAAGCATGAAACAGAAACTGTTAATGGAAAAAGATACCTGCTTCCGGGCAGATGGGCAAAAAGCAATACAGAAATCATCCTTAATCCCTCGTATTTTTCACCATATTCATGGAAAATTTTTGCGGATATAGATAAAGACAACAACTGGCTAAGCTTAATTGAACCTGCATACCAGGTGCTTTTGGAATCGGGCACTACAACTTTGGATAATAAAGTCGGAGTTGGATTACCTCCTGACTGGGTAAGTCTACGCTGGGACACTAATCAGTTAACTGCGCCCGTACAGACTGAGCTTACCAGCAACTATTCATATGATGCCATGCGTATACCTTGGAGGATTGCACTGGATTATCTTTGGTTTGATGATAAAAAAGCATATGAGTATCTAATGTCACTCAACAAATTGACTGAACTATATGAGTCCCAAAAACAACTGACTGCCGTCTATGATCATGAAGGAAATCCGATTACAGATTATGAAAGTCCTTCAATGTACGCTACTTCTCTTGCATATCTTTTTATTATGGAACCCGCTATCGCACAAGAAATGTATGACAACAAAATTCTGACTTTGTATAACACTGATACGAATGAACTTAATCAAAATTTGACATATTATGACCAAAATTGGCTTTGGTTCAGTATTGCCTTATATAACAAAGAATTGCCAAATCTCTATGAAACTTGATACGCATGAGGTACAAAAAAAACCACAAATAATTTCCGGCAAAATGACCAGGTTTTTGTTGTATGTAAATTTGCTTATTGCTCTTATATATTTTTCCTGGTGGTTTGGTTTTGATCATATAGATAATCCGTGGCTTTACTCACTTCTTTTTATAGGTGAAATATATCATGTAGTCATGGTTTTGATGTTTTGGTTTACCATACGAAGATTGGGTCGCACAGATATTGCTGCAACAGCATCAAAACAATATTATAAACCTGAAATTGACGTTTTTGTGACTGTTGCCGGAGAACCGGTTGACATTGTACGTACAACTATAAGCGCGATCAAAAATACGTTCTATGAAAATATGCATGTCTATATCCTGAATGACAGTTTTGCGGCAGGTAAACCCAATTGGAGAGAATACGAGAGCCTTGCGAAAGAGTTACAGGTGGGGTGTATAACACGTACCGATTCAACCGGTGCAAAAGCAGGAAATATAAATCATGCCCTACAAATGACAGGCAGTGAATTTGTAGCAATTTTTGATGCCGATATGCAACCATTTCCTGATTTTTTTATCAAATCTGTTCCTTTTCTTACCGACAGCAAAGTGGGTTTTGTGCAGTCACCCCAATATTATGCAAACCACAGTAAAAATACTGTTACGGCAGCTGCATGGGAACAGCAGGGATTTTTTTTTGGACCCATTATGAGGGGAAAAAATACCAGTAACGCGGCATTTATCTGCGGTACAAACGTCATTGTCCGCAGAAAAACCCTACAAGAAAGCGGAGGCATCAACGAAAAAAGTATTGCAGAGGATTTTTTGACTTCATTATATATCCATCAGAAAGGTTGGAAATCTGTTTATATACCGGAAATATTGGCTCAAGGATTAGCACCTGAAGATCTGCTTTCCTATTATAAACAGCAGCTCAGGTGGGCGCGAGGTTCTGTCGAGATACTTTTCCGGCACAATCCCATATTTAAAAACGGATTAACCATAAATCAGCGTATTGAGTATCTTGCATCAACCTTATACTATTGCAATGGCATCATCGTTCTTATTGATAGTGTAGTCCCTATCATGTTCCTCTTGTTTAATCTGTCTCCGATACACACCGCAACTAGTACTTTTGCAATTTTTTTCTTGCCTTTTATTACCAGCATCATATACAGTCTTCATCTTATCTCACAGGGAGAGCTTACCTTTAGAGCCATTTCATTTACTCAATCCAGTTGGTACTTACAAATACAGGCAGTTCTTTCATCAATACTTGGAAAAAAAATGGAGTTTTCCGTAACACCAAAAAAAGCCCAAACCGGAAATTTCCTGTTTTTAGCATATCCGCATCTTGCTTATGTTTTTATCGCACTTTTCAGTATTGTGTATGCAGTATATCGGGACGGATTAACACCGGCAGTTATCACCAACACATCATGGGTATTGTTTAATGTTGTGTTGTTTATACCCTATATAATAGCTTCATATAGTTGGCTCCATACTTTCAAAAATATTGAATCGACAAAAAACATTATTAATGTCACCAACTGAAAAAATGGATACTCAACCTTCACCCACTACATCGGTAATAAAAACTACAGCAAACTTTCAAAAAAAAACAGACTTATGGTGGCTGTTTTCCCTAAACTTGGGTGTAACTGCAACCGCCATTGTGTTGAATTTGTTTGCATCAATAAGATTGGATGAAGCACAGCAAGTCTGGGCTTCGACAAAAAGCTTTATAGGAATTCTTAAATATATATCACAAGACGTACATGTCCCTCTTTATGCAGTACTTCTGCATTTCTGGATTCAAATTTTCGGAACAGATCTGGCAATCATGCGCTTGTTTTCCGTATTGTTTTTTGTACTCTCAATACCGGCTCTTTATATAATGAGTAGGAAATACGGCAGTTCCAATATAGCCAAGATATCTACAAGTCTCTACTGCCTTTCCCCATTTCTGACATGGTACAGTACAGAAATACGCATGTACTCGCTTCTTACTTTTGTTACGATATTAAGTCACCTGACATTTTTGAAACTTCTCAAAAGCAATACAACAGAGGGAAAATTATTGTACGTACTTGTCAGCAGTATAGGTTTATATACACACTATTTTTTTGGGATTGTAGTTCTGATGCAGCTGACGTATTTTATTCTCTCAGTCCTTATTCAAAAAAAAACCACAGCATCAACTCCTGCATTTAAAAAATGGAAGATAATAATGAGATACTTCGGATTACTGACCGTAGTTGGCGCAGCATTTGCACCATGGATCATCTTTGTATACGCTCAAGGACAGTCCGCCAATACAAAGCCAATGCTTGAGACGCCAACTAGCTATAATATTTTGCTTTTATTTTTAAATTTTTTGACCGGTTTTCAAAGTGTTAATATCCAAAACAGCATCATCTCCATATGGCCGCTTATTGTGATATTGCTTTTTTTGACTTTTGGTAAAAAAACCAAACTGAATTTACCATATGCAACCTATTTCTTTTTGATGACATTCGGACCGATTGCACTGACTGCGCTTATCTCATATAATGTGCGGCCTATTCTTCTTTCCCGCTACCTTATTTTCACTACTCCAACGCTTTTTTTTCTTTTAGCTGTAATTATGGCTCATCTTAACCGCTCAGTTTTCTTTGCGGTAATCGGGATTGTTTTTGTTGGTAATTTTTTTTTTCAGTACCAGCAAACAGCATCCGATCATATTGCTGAAAAAGAAAACTACAAGGGAGTTGCAGAATACCTAAGCCGCAGTGCAGAAAGTTTTGATGTTATTGCAGTAACAGTCCCTTTTACCGTATACCCTATTGAATATTATTATAAAGGCAAAGCCAAAATTGATACGATTCCCCAGTGGAACAGGTATGTGTCAGGAAGCATCCCAGCCTTTACCGCAGAAGATCTTGAAAAGCAGATAGGCAAATATCATCAAACATATCGACATATGTATGTCGTTTTGTCCTATGATCAAGGGTATGAGGATGATATAAAAACATATCTTGATAACAACATGGAGCTTCAGGAAAAACGTAATTTTTCTCCAGGTCTGCAAATCCGCAAATACCGTATGGCACGCGACTACGAAAGTAACCCTGGGGGTTGAAACGAGGCTGAACCTTTGGAAATTATTTTAGTTTTGCAGTTTCCACTACATAAACGCATAAACAAAGTATAATGACATCCATAAGTTGGGCGGTGAAATCGCGATATCCTAATCATCTGATCTATGGAAATCGGAAAAGAATTATTTATATTTTTTAAGAAACAGCTTCGTTCATGTATTTTCGCGGGAGCCTTCTTTTTCCTTATGTTTTTTTCAAAATACGTCACCTCCTTTGGGCTCGCCCGTTATGATTTTCTTTTTATTGCCGCAATAAGTGTCCAAATCCTTCTGGTTACCATAAGGATTGAGTCTCTGGATGAACTCAAGGTGATATGTATATTCCATATCATCGGTTTGTGCCTTGAACTTTTCAAAACCCATCCTCTCATCCTATCCTGGCAATATCCTGAACAGGCTTTTTTCAAGTTAGGAACAGTTCCCTTATATAGCGGCTTTATGTACGCTTCCGTTGCAAGTTATATCATCCAGGCATGGAGACAATTTGATCTCAGATTAATCCGCTATCCTTCGTATTGTCTAAGCATTCCTCTTTCGGTGGGTATTTATCTGAATTTTTTTACCAAACATTTTATCCCTGACTTACGCTTTGTATTAATCCTGGCAATTATAATGGTTTTTTTTAAAACAAGAGTATGTTTTGTTGTCAAAAAAAATCAAAGATCAATGCCTCTTATTGTTGCCTTTGCGCTTATTGCATTTTTCATATGGATTGCCGAAAACATATCAACCTTCCTCGGCGCCTGGCAATACCCGGATCAGGCAAACGGATGGAGTCTGGTACATATGAATAAAATAAGCTCCTGGTTTTTGCTATTTATCATAAGCTTTATCATCGTTGCCGATTTGCTTTTGTATAAATACAAAGAAAAACGGATATAACCCTGGGGGTTGAAACATGGTTCAATCCTTGGGATTTAAAATCAAGAGTTTATTCATGCATTTGGTGGATTTTCTCACAAACCGTTTTTCCTTCGGGAATATGCTTATGAAGGGATGAAATTTTGGGACAACCCTTATAATCGCTGCATCCTCCACAGTTTTGGACACCTTTTTCGACTCCGCACAAACGCACTCCGCATTCTTTGCAGTGTTTATAAATAGGGTCAACATGAGATAGACAACCCAAGCAGTTGATATCTTTTTCAGTAATAGGTATACGACCGGTTGCGTTGTATCTTTTATTCCACTCATCAGCTGTCTTCTTTCTCAACACATCATCATTGGTGACAGTTGCAATATAAGCAGGACAGGCAATACAATCCAATCCGCACCGTGAAGAAGGTTTATGAGTTTTATCTTGAGACATATCAGATTATATTATTTATTCATTATCGGCACCGGTTTTATAAGTTGTTTTATGCGGATCAAGAACAAGAGGATATACATCAAAGGCAATTTCTTCATAAGGATGAACTTCTTTTACAGCCCTAATTATTTTATTTAAATCGCTTTTGTAACACACAGTCTCTATCCGCTCCTCAATGACTTCTTCTAACTTACCCGGTTTACCGATAAAAGGATGGGCGGTCTCAAGCGGTATATATCTTCCAACTCCCTTAACAGAAAAAGTACAATGCTTGTAGTCACCAACCAATCCTGCCCCAGCCTTCCCCAATGCATCTCTGACTATATCAGCGTGTGTCTCAGGAACATATACAACTAGTTTTACGGTTTCATGAACAACTGCCATACAGGAAAATTATACAAAATATAAATAGTTAGATTATATTTTTGCTTTTTTTAAACAATAAAAGATTGATTATAACTTGCGGCATCATAAATATGGATCCAATCACCGCAAGACTCGGCAAATCAAACCTTAAAGCGGAAAAAAGGAAAGAAACACTCAATATCCCATACCCGAGAACAGGGATAATAAAAAGAGGCTTATCAATCATTTTCTTTCTTTTCGTAAAAAAATATTCATAAGTTCGAAAAATACTGCTTACTATCACGGTCACGACAAACCATCCCAAAAAGTTTCCCCAAGGCACCCCAAAATACAGTCCTCCGTCAAGCCATATCCAACTACCTGATTTAACAGAAATGGGATCCATAAAAAAATCTATGGCAACAACAAAATATCCGTCAAGTAGAATCAAAAAAGGCAAAAGCCAGAAATTTTTCTTTTCCACACCGGGTTTATCTTGTTTGAGCCATAACAAAAATGAATTTGTCAGGCAGTATCCGGTATAAATAAACACTGCCCAGAAGAAAATAACAGATACAGGAACATCAAATACCGTCAGTTGATTTTTATAGACATAATGCCCTCCAAAAAAAGTACCATACTTCAGTCCGATATATTCAAAAAAAGTGCCGGTAATGGACGCCAAAGACATGAAAAAGATACCCTTGCCTAAACCCAAAGTATGGATCGCATGGGTAACCATTAAGATGATAGGTAAAGCCAAAAAAATTAAATTGAATAATGGGTATTGATCTTCCCACTTGACACCAGAGAGATTTCCGATGAGTTTGATAAAAACAAGAAAAATGAGTAAATAAAACAAAGTCCACAGTAAATTTTTTGTTTTTTTCAAGTTTTGAGCCATTGAGGTTTTCTTAAATTGGTTCCAATCCCAACCAGAATATGTACCCCGTCAATCTGCCCGATCTTAGCCATCGCCATCACAACTCCATATCCTGCAATATCATATTTCCAAAAAAAGAAGTCCTTACCTAAGACTTCATCCGTTATCTGCCGTATCGCCTCATATGATAAATCCGTGTCAATATCGATCTGGAACTGAGGACAATAAAATCCTTTATATTTATCTGTCAGATAAAGGACAAGCTCTATCTTGGGAACTGATGGATCGGTTTTGTGTTTTATAAAAAACCAGCGGTTATTTGCTTCATCACCCGAGCTTTCCTCAAGAAGCTCAAAATCTTTATCCAACCGGTGTTTGAAATCATCAAGCTCTATCCCCAAATCATGTACCCGATAGCCAAAACCCAGATGATTAAGCTTTACGTTGTGGTCTTTAATCCGGTCCATAAACTCCATATACGGATCAAACCTGTCCCAACTTTTTTTACTATCGCTTGTAAGCTTTGGATACATATCAACCCCAAACAGATTTATCACACCACCCTTTATCTTGAGATATGCCAGATCATCGACACTTATCTGTAATTCAGTATCTGTGATGGTGATGTGTTTATTTGAAGACAAAACATCCTGAAATCCTGAGGCCAATTTAAAAATGGACATATATATGAAACAATCTTATAACTTATTATAATCCATAATAAAAAAGTTAAAGCAATGCAAGCTCAAGATAAATTGTTTCATATATATCCTCTTTTTCTCTCTTTTCTTTTGTTGTTTCCTGAAATCCATATTTTTTATATATCTTCTGTGCTTTCAGTTCATTGGGATCGGTTGATGTATATAAGCGAAGGTATTGTTTATGTAGCTTCTTGGCGTAAGTAATGGCAAAGTCCAGTAACTGCGTGCCGTGCCGCCTCCCCCTTTTATCTGGCCTGACGCAAAACCAACCCAACCAACAGGCTTCCTTCGCATCGGACAACTCCTCATACAAACCAACTACTCCGATAACTTCTTTGGTTTTCCGATCAATCCCAACCCAATACTGTAGCCAGTTGAAGTTTCCCTTATGGTTTTTATTCAGATCCTCCATGACTTGGTTATCCAAACTTGCTCCCAGTCCGACACTTGGAGGAATTGGAGTACGAACAAAAATCTGATCAGCCATCTCTCCTGCTTCTTTTATATTTTCACTTGTTAGTTTTGTGATTATCATCATCTCATGCACGTGCCGAAACAACTAAATCCATTAAGCTACTTTTTCCAATACTGCAATATTGCTACCTGTAATTATTGATAGATTTTCTGTTAATTTATCAATATTCCAATCCCACCATTTTATCTTTAAAAGCTTTTCTTTGGTGGGTTTGTCAAACCTATCTCTTACTACCTGAGATGGATTCCCAGCAACAACCGTATAAGGCGAAACGTTTTTGGTGACAACAGCTTTAGCTCCAATTATCGCCCCGTCTCCGATATGAATACCGGGCATGATGATAGCTTCATACCCTATCCAGACGTCATTGCCGACAACCGTATCTCCTTTATAAGGTAAATCACCAAGTTTTGGTATCACTTTATCCCAGCCATTGCCGAAAAGAGAGAAAGGATAACATGAGAAACCGGAAATTTTATGGTTTGCTCCATTCATGATGAATTTTGCACCGGTTGCAATAGCACAAAACTTGCCGATAATGAGTTTATCCTCCATAAAAGGATAGTGGTAAAGGACGTTTTTATTTTCAAACTCTTCCGGACCACCCGGATCGTCATAATAGGTATAATCACCCACAACTATATTGGGCTTTGTAATAAAGTTTTTCAGGAATACCACCTGAGAAAAGCCCTTCATGGGATATTTCTCGTCTGGTCTTGGCCCGTGCATAATACTATAGATTATAATCTAATTTTCCAGGCTGTAGTGTACTCGGTCTCAACAAAAAAATCTTATTAGAATATTATTACTCTACAATTAGTTTTTTGGAATACATAATTCTTTCTACTTCAACAATTCCCAGAGGAGAAATTGTTATTTTTTTTGTTTCTTTATCATACTCCCAAAGTCTTTTTTTATGTCCAGGAAGCAATATGTCCCTTCTATAAACAGCCGTATTTGTATGTTCGATCCAAGATAACATAACGTTTTCGGCTATACTTTTTCTCTCTGAATATAAAAATAGTAGTGTTTTTTCTTTCATACTTAAAGAATCACTGAGAACTCGTTTTTTTTTATTAACATTCCAGATTAATGGAGTTTGCCTTTCAACAAGCATATCAACAATGAGGGAAGCTTCTTTTGTTCCGATATCATTAAATAACCTAACTAGCTCTGCCATTATCCATTTTGAAGAATATAACACCATTATTGCGTCCATTTGATTTGGATTAACTTCACTACCTGAATGACCCACTCCGCGATTACTACGAATATCATATAAAGCTATCAAAACTCTTGGAATTTGTATCCTAACGGACCGCGGAAATGCCTTTGGCGCATTCGAAAGCAATTGACAAGCGCTTACAAAATCTCGTGGTTTTGTAGACTTATCTGGGTAAAACCCGGACACATATCCATTAAGAATGGTGTATACTACCTCACATAATTTTCCTCCATTTAATTCGGAAGGCTCCCACCTCGATTCTCTAAAATTTGAAATAACCCTATTAAATGTATCTAACAATTCATCACGGAGGCTTATCGGTAAAAAAGCAAAAACTTTAGCTATATGCATATTACTTTGTTATTAGGTGTTGTTTTTTTGAGGTAAATCATGTTTTACGCGATTTTGACCACGGATAGAAATACTAATGTTTTCAAATGAAGATGTTTCTAACCATCCTTTTTTACTGGAGGTATCAGCGATGCTTTGTTTAAATGCATTTGGTTTGGGAGACTCAACATCGTCGTAACAAGTAAAAATATGATCAAGAGTAATATTTGAAATCTTTGCTATTTCTTTTAAATAGTATACAAACACTGCATTCTTATCAAAGAACGATGATGGAGATTTTTCTTTATAAAATGCTTTTAAACTAAATTGCTTGTCTTTTTCTGTAAGATCAAGATCTTTAACTATGGAATAATTTTCTTTTATCCCTCTTACTCGACGAGAAGTGATTGTAGATCCTACATCTTTACCTTTTTTAATTGTGACTCTGCTAGCTGTATCATCTTTTTCAATATTAACTCCTCCTTTTAGTTTAATTTGATTTTGGAAATCTTTATATATTTTCTCTACAAATTCTTGTTCACCCTCCACTTCTATCAATCTGTTGGTTAGATCTATTTTAAGTTTAGTCATATAGTTATTTATACAACTATTTGACTGGTTTGTCAAGATGTAATAGTTAAAGAACAAACACGATTTCTAATACGGCTATCCAATAGTTGAAAATTCAGAACTCAATATAAAAACATTATTCAATGGATAAGTGTAGTAAATAAGCGATCTGTCCGCCCAAAAGCGGAGGGTACAGGATTTGAACCTGTGCATCCCTTACGGGATACGGGTTTTCGAAACCCGCGCATTTAGCCGCTCTGCCAACCCTCCGCTCTCTGGCGGATTCCAAACCTGTTCATTCAACCGCTCTGACACCTCTCCAGATATATAACAAACTATATTATACCTTGATAACCTTTTTTGGGATATTGATAAGGTCCATCACCTCTTTTTCCGTAGTCGTGAGTATGGTCTGGTATTTTTTGATAAGGCCAATGATGAGCTTTTTATTGTTCCGGTCAAACTCAGAAAAAATATCATCAAGAAGAAGTATTGGTTTTTTGTGGTACAGATCCTCATGGTATGTTATCTCATTTAGCTTCAACCAAAAAACAGCGAGTCTCTGTTCACTGCGCGATCCATAATGATGGATGTTTTTGTCCATATCGTTTGTGACGATGATCTGGAACTCATCCTTTTGCGGTCCAATAAGAGTACGGCGCCACCTTTTCTCCTCTTCAAACATTTCGGTAAACCTTGAAAGAGTTGCCTCATTTTTCAGATAATTGATATAAAAGGCTTTATGATCAAGCTTGCTGTGCTTATTCAGGTAATTGATATATTCTTCTCTTTTTCCGGTTATGTAGCTGGCCTGTTTTGTGATATAGGTGTCCCAAAAACCCAGCTCTTCGCGAAGTTGCGTATCGCTTTTGCCGTGCTCAAGTACTTTATTTCGTCTTCGCAGGGCGCTTTCCAGGTTGACGAGTCTTTTTTTATACTCAACGTCATAATATGAGATTATTTTATTGAAGTATGTACGTCTCATGTCAGGAGGACCTGTGATGATCTCAATGTGCTCGGGTGCAAAAAGGATCGCCTTTGTCTGATTCTCTTTATACTGAAAATGTTTTTTTTTGGCACGGTCAACAAAATACGTTTTTTCAACAGCCCCGTTTATTTTTTTAAGATATATCTTAAAATCAAGATGCCTGTCTTGTATATCAAACCTTCCCTCAACACGACAGTCTATCTCGCCTATACGGATAAGTTCTTCTTCTTTGACTTCGCGAAACCCTTGACCGTTTATCAGAAAAAAAACCGATTCAAGCAGATTTGTCTTACCTTTCGCATTTTCACCCAAAAATACTGTCAGGTCTGTGCTGAGTTCAAATATCTGACTATCCCTATTGCGGAAATTATGCAAAACAATTTTCTGTAATATCATATATGACAAGGATTATGTGCATTCATTATAGCTCCTTTGATTATTTTTTTTTCTTCAGGACAAAGACCGACTCAAAAAAGGATGGGAGTTGAAAAAAAGCTTTGCTTAAGGATGAAACCTGTTTATATGATCCGAATATATTCAACCAATATTCCTGTCTAAAGACAGAGATCCGTGAAAAATCCCGCCTGTGAAACAGTCTTATCCATGTATTTTCAAGCGTATATATTTTGTGCAGTATATGTTTATTGGATACACGGATGGTTTCTTTTACCGCCTGTCTGATTTTGGAGCGCTCAACATGTTCAAGGACATCAAATGAAGTGACAAGATCAAACTCATTATCCTTATAGGGAAGATTCAGGATATCGCCTTCTTTGACATATGGCTTTATTGAATCAGTAATCAGCTCAAGGGCTGTCTTTGATATCTCAGATCCATGTGCATCTATCTTTAACCATCTCAGAATCCTGATAAGACGTCCTGTTCCACACCCCACATCAAGACATGTTTTTGGATTCAAAAACAGTTTGATAAGCACGGCTCTATAAAAGGCTGATACATTCTGAAATAGCCTGCCCAGAAATGATTCACGCGTATAAAGAACATATCCGCTTTTTTTCCCGTGATAGTATTGTCTGTCATAAAACCCTGCATTTATCTCGTAGGGCAAGATAACGGTTCCGGTAAACTCCTCGCCTTCGATTATCTTCCTGAGATTATCAAAATTACGTCCGTTTGCCACAATTGCAGTCAGATGCAGGCTTTTGGCCAAAGTTGTTGCAATAGGGTCAAAAGGCGTATTCATGCCTGGCATCCATTTGGACCCGACCAGATCCTGACAGTCCTCCCATGTGAGCTTTTTTATGATTTTTGCATCCTTGTACTTGTTGGGGTCTTTGTCATAAATCCAGTCAATATTGGAAAGATTTATCATGACCTGGCCTTTATACATCTGAGCTACCTTGACCATGCAGTAATCCGTCGACCACCCCGGCTTCCAACCTGAAGCTATAACCACTGGTTCTTTTACATTCCTCAAACGTTTTGAATAATCCTGAATTATCCTTGGATGCGCAATGTCCTGAAAAATAGTACGAAGAAGATGTGCATTCATCCGCGTTGCATGGATTCCGAGCCAATCAAGATCTTCATTTGTGAGACTTCCAATAACAGCTTTACCTGCATCGCGGTATGTCCGGGAAAGCTTTCCGCCACCGGCAACCAAAAAAAAACGTTTTCCCTTCTCAACTTCCTCTCTGATAAAAATGTTCAGCTTCTTTACAAAATCTGTGTCTATACCACCGTTTGGGACGATGAGACTTCCTCCGACCGAGATGACAATAGGCGGCTCTTTATATAAAAACATAAAAAGGGTAAAAAAATCCCCCGTTACCCGGGGGGCTGTCTATGCTTATCACTTCTTAATAGAAATTATCTTAACCATGCGTATATGTACGTGTTATTATACATCGTTGATACGTATAAAACAATACGTCACATCAACTTCATAAAATACCCTGGCCAGTATTAAATATATAACTTATGAGCTTTGCGGCAAAATAGGAAAGGATGAGAAGAAAAAAACCGATCAGTGCTGTAGTTAGTTTGGCTTGTGCTGACTTCACTTTTTCAGGTGTACCCCGGGAAGTCATATAATCAGCCCCTCCCCATACAAGGATAAGAAAAAGAAGGACACCCGCAATAGAAAATATGAGCGGCAACATCGTGTTTACGACATCAGCAAGTGTGTTTATTCCCTGCAGGGGGCCCTGGATCTGTGTCCCTCCGATATTGACTGTCTGAGCAAGCAAATGTCCTTTCATTTTTTATATTGCAATCGTAAACTTTTAAATAACAGGATGCAGAAGAGATGTATTACTATATTAATAGTAATATATATATTGATGATCTGCAATATGGAAACGGCTTGTTCCATCCATATTTGAGGAAAATCAACACGAATCCTTATATTTGTTATATATGCAGTAATTCCTGCAATCATAAGTAGTGGGATGATATAGATGACTTCACGTAAATCCTGGCTTGATGAAAACATGGTCGCAGAAACAGTAAATAAAAAATAACCCATGATCATATTTATGATCATATACTCGGACGGAAAAAGCCTGAATGCACCGATAAACCAATAAACAAAAAGCGCTCCAAAAAATGGGGCAACCCCGACCAGTATCGGTCTCACTACATCGCTTTTTCCATACGTTACACTTCCGAAACGCATCTGGTTATGGTGCCACTCCGGCATGATACGCACCTCTCCTACTGGCAGAAACAGGATAACGGCGACTATAAAATGCGAAACCTCATGAAGTACTGTCCCCGGTAAAAAAACAAGTGCAAAAAACCAAAATATGATATGTTTGTTTTGTGTAAAAAGCAAAAGAAATGCATATAGCTCACGCATCATGATCTGCGACACAAAAAAAAGGGAGACGGTGACAATAAAAAAAAATATTCCTTCAAACACAAAATTATCCATAGAAAAAATCTGCGTTGCTCTCAACAAATAAAATACCAGGGTGCATACCAATGGGTTTCATTTCTTTCTGTACTGCAAGATATAGAACAACTGCAAAAATAAGTAGAGTTATAGCAGCAAGAATATAAAAAACTATGGAGTGTGCGGTAACAAAATTACTCTTACCTGCATAATTATTTTTTAGCTTTTCCACATCCAAAGGCGTAAAAGAAGATGCGTTCATGTGTTTTATTATACACCAGTCTGGACCGGCTGCATTTGAGCTCCATCTGGTGACAACGAAGCGGGACTTTTGTTTTCTTGAGGTAAAGAACTATCGACTTTTGAATCATCGCTTTTATCGCTTTTTTGCTCAGGAGTCAGGCTTGGGTTTTCAAACACTTCACTTAGTTTGGATGAGGCGCATTTCGGGCAAACAGGTGTTGAATTTTTTACAACTTCATTTTCAAACCGATTTGCACAGACCTCACAGACATATTTTTTTATTGTGTTTGCAGGTATCTTGTCTTTATCAACAAGTTCGGTTTTCTCAATGTTAAATATGAAATTCTGACCGTCAAAATCAACTTGTACCTGGTTTCCTGCAACAACTTTTTTTTCGATGATAAGACTTGAGATAGGGTTTTCAACAAGCTTTTGGATTGCGCGCCGCAAAGGTCTTGCTCCAAATACCGGATCAAATCCGTTTCGCACAATTTCCTTCACTGCAGCATCAGTACAGCTAAAACCCATGCCCTGGTCTTCCATTGCTTTTCTTACGCTGTCAAGCTGTATTGTCACAATTCTTTTCATGTGGATAAAACGCAGAGGCTCAAAAATGATCACTTCATCAAATCTGTTGATAAGTTCTGGCCGGAAGAATTTGTGAAGCTCTGACATCACCTTGGATTTCAACACGCCGAATTTCTTTTTTTCAATCTCATCATCAATTTTTATTTTCTCATCAACCTGTTTTTGAAGCGGGAAGTCCTTGCCAAAATACTCGTCTGTCCGCTGCATTGTCCACTTCGTTTCACCGGGATTTTTAAACCATACCACCTCACCAACAACAATAATCTCTTTGCCCAAAGGTGAGTATGTGTGTATATCCCAATATGTTGTCGGAAAATTACCCTTTTCTATACTCTGACCTTCAAAATAGTCTTTCAAAAATCCTGTTTGCCAATCGTTTGAATTCATTTTTCTTCTCCAGAATCTGTCTTTATACGTGACTACCTCCATCTCATCTTGCGTATAGCAATGGGTTTTGAGACATGCAGTAGGTAACTGCTCATCTGGAGCGTCAGGAAGGGCATTTATAACTACGCCGTTTTTAAAATATTCTATCAAAGTGGTTTTCTGCCATTTTTTTGCTGTTGTTGCGTTCCGGGAAAAAACATTCCCGATTTTTGTAATCATTTCCACACCATTTCCTGCCATTGCATGCGTCTCAAATCCATATATGGGAAATTCCGGCTTTTCCTCTTTTGCCGTGTTTTCTTTTTGCTCAACAATCTCAATCTCCTGTCCTGCAAAATAATCAAGAAGCATTTTTTCACTCCACAGTCCCTTTTCACCTTCTTTTTCAAAGGCTTTGTTACCTATTGTCAAAATTTCCCTTCCACGAGGAGAGAACGTATAGGTTGATAACACATTAGGCTCTTCCACTTGTTCCTTACCGTTTTTCATAAGCTCCTCCTGTATGACGCGTGATCCAATGTTTGAAGTACAGATGACAACAGTATTTTTGAATGATATGGTATGACCCTTATTGTCAGTAAGTCGTCCGTCGTCAAGAACTTGCAGTAAAATGTTAAAAATATCCGCATGAGCTTTTTCCACCTCGTCAAACAAAACAACAGAATACGGTTTGCGGCGTACTGCTTCAGTCAGTTTACCGCCTTCTTCATATCCCACATAACCGGGTGGAGCGCCTAATAATTTGGCTACTTCATGTTTCTCCATGTACTCGGTCATATCAAAACGGATCATAGCCTCCTCCTGACCAAACAATATCTCAGCCAGAGTCTTTGCCAACTCAGTCTTACCAGTTCCTGTTGGTCCTAAAAATACAAAACTTCCGATAGGCCGCTGGGTTGACTTCAACCCTGCCCTACCCCTGCGCACTGCCTGAGCAACTGAGGAAACAGCATCCTCCTGTCCGATAAGCCGTTTATGCATAATGTCCTCAAGATGCGCAAGCTTTTCCATCTCGGTTCCTGTTATCTTGGAAACCGGTATCCCTGTCCAGCGTGATACAATATCTTTGATAATCTGCTCGGATATGGCTGTGGTTGTCTGAGCTTTTTTGGTATTGTAATTGTCTTTTTTTTCATTTAGTCCCGACTGAATCTCATCGATTTTCGAACGCAGAATACGCGCACGCACCGGATCTGCCTTTTTTTCAGCTTCCTTTAACTCTTGTGTGAGTTCCGCAATCCGAGTCTCAAGAGAACGTATTTCCTCAGGCAAAGAGATGAGGGGAAGACGTACTGCTGAACCTGCCTCATCTATAAGATCAACTGCCTTATCAGGAAGAAATCTGTCACCGACGTAACGCTTTGATAATTTGACTGCTGCTTCAATGGCTGTATCAGGTATCTGCACACGGTGAAAAGCTTCATATTTGTCTTTGATAGCCTTCAGCATTTTGATTGCCTGTTCCTCAGTTGGTTCAGGTACCACAATAGGCTGAAAACGGCGCTCAAGTGCCGGGTCTTTTTCAATATATTTGCGATACTCACTTAGGGTTGTTGCGCCAATTAACTGCATTTCTCCCCGTGATAAAGCCGGCTTCAGGAAATTGGCAGCATCAGATGAGCCCTCCCCGCCACCGGCACCCATGATATTGTGTATCTCGTCAATAAACAAAATCACCTGTCCCTTGCTTGCCTTTACTTCTTCAATAAGGTTTTTCATACGCTCTTCAAACTCTCCCCTGTGGGATGCGCCAGCAAGTACGCTCATAAGATCAAGGGCCAGTATACGCCTATTCAAGAGCGACTCAGGCACCTGCTTTGCAACTATTTTTTCAGCAAGACCTTCAACGATTGCGGTTTTTCCTACACCAGCCTCACCGACAAGCGCCGGATTATTTTTTGATCTACGCGACAGAATATGGATGACTCGTTCGATAACTTCATATCTTTCAACAACCGGATCAAGCATACCTTGGGCTGCTTTTGCGGTTAAATCAATCGTATATTGCTCTATACTGCTCTTTTTCTTTTCAGTATGAGTTTCTCCTCCTGTCAGTCCTTCTTTTTTTCCGATAATTGTCTTATTCAGGTCTTCTTTTTTTAAACCAAGCTTTGAAAGAATGCGTGCTCCCACCCCTTCTCCCTCCTCATAAAGAGCAAGCAACAAGTGCTCGGGGGATATAAACTCAAATCCAAGTTTGCGTGCTATAACCAGGGAGTTGTCAAGAACCCTTTTTAAGCGTGGGGAAATCTGCGGGACAGATTTATTATTTTCTTTTTTATACAAAGGCGCAAGCTCCTGCTCAACAAGCTGGGGTTGAACTTTAAGTTCAGTAAGCAGCTTATATATTTCGCTGTCCGCCAAAAGTCCGTGCATCAGGTGTTCACTGTCAATAAACTGGTTTTGGAGTTCTTTGGCCTTAGTCTGAGCCGATAAAAAAACCCTGTTTGAGCGCTGGGTCAAATGCGTCATAAGATCAAGCTCTGCACGTTTTTCACCGCCGATATTTGACGTTAGGGATTTGGATCCAAGAGTATTTGGAGCAGCTGATTTATCAGTTGCGGGTGCTGACGGCTTTTGTGCTGTCTGGTTGGAAACAGGCGCGGTATTGACTGATGCGATCACTGACTGGATATTTTGAAGTTTTTGATCTTCAGCTTTTACCGGCTCCGGAGTTTGTACAGCCATCTGAGGAGGAGCTCCAATACCGTTATATGATTGTCCACCTCCCGGAGGAGTTCCGATACCGTTATATGATTGTGGTTGCGTTGTCGGTACAGTCACACTCGAGGCTATAGTTTGTGATGCTGATTGTACCTGGGGCATTGGAGAGCCCTGAGCAATAGGTGCACTTGCATTATCCGTAGGTTTTTTAATAAAATCAAAGAAACCAGCCATATTTTTCATTATGAAGGAATTGAGAGCTGTTGTCAACTCATTTCATGAACAATCCGAAAAAATACCTCATCATCTCAGGAGCTGCTTTAGTATGTATCGTGATTCTTGTTATCCTGGTACAATCTCTTCTTTTTAGAAAAAGTGGAGGGTCATCTTCATCACCCATACCGACTC
>JBAZKI010000001.1:0-257154 GCA_041650875.1 Patescibacteria group bacterium | reverse complement strand
TATCTTGTCACCTGTTTTTATTTTATCTGCTGTGATTTTTGTTTCTTTGCCATCGCGATCTTCAAAAAAATCGATTTTCGGTGTACCAACAAATTTATATATTGTTTCTGCGGTTTTCACTCCTTCAGCTTGTTCTGGCGGAACAGATTCTATACATATGTCTGGCTCAACAGGATAACCGCCATAATTGCGTTTACACGGCATACTGATTTTCTTTACGAAAAACGTGTAAGTATACGACATTGTCACGGAGTCAAGTACGTTTTGTTCTAAATCTCTTTCAATATTACCTATTTCTTTTATCAGATTCCTGTGGTTTTTACACTTTGCCTGTTCCTCGCTACTTAGAAGACACGAATTGTTTTTTGCAGAAGAGAACCCCTGTTTTTGAATATCTGCTGATCGTACAAAAATAAAATAGTGAGCAAGCTCCCCGGTAATCAAAACTAGAAGCAGGATGAATAAAACCAGTATAATCTTGTTGGTCTTCGTCATGACTTCATAGTATCAAAATAAAAAAATCAAATCAAGTTTGATATACTTGAATATGGAATTTCATACGGTAACCTGGAGAGATCTCCATTTTCTTTCCCTATCGCTTGCAAAAAAAATATCCGCTTCATCCTCCAAACCAACACTTGTCGTAGCCATAGCAAGAGGGGGTTTAACCATAGCTCAAACTCTTTCCGATCTCCTGTCTCTTCCTGTTGCAACCTTTACCATATCAAGCTACAAAAATCTAAAAAAAACAAAAACCATTAACTTAACCTATGAAGTCGGTGGTCAACTAAAAGAGAAGCATGTTTTACTTGTCGATGACATATCAGACAGCGGAAAAACGTTTATTCGCGGCATCAAGCATCTGAATGAGATGGGAGCTTCCTCAGTACAAACAGCCTCTGTCTTTGTAAAACCATGGACCACGCACCGGCCTGATTTTTGGGGTAGAGATACAGACAAGTGGGTTGTTTTTCCTTATGAGGTACGGGAAACCATTGAGTCGGTTGCAACTCATATGAAAAAACAGGGAAAAGACAATCAAGAAATATACATAAAACTTCGGGAATTGAAAATATCAAAACAGTTTATTGACAGGTATTTTACAGCCATATAAAACCTATGTTTGACTTACATGCTTCATTGACCATATTGCGCAAACAAATATCCTCATTTCCCACAACTCTTCTTGTGTTGGGATCCGGATGGAATAGTGTGGTGCAAAACATGACTGTGGAAAATGAAATCAACTATCACGAGTTGTTTGGCGTGAAAGCAACCGTCCCCGGACACGAAGGAAAACTTATCGTAGGCAAGCTTGCTAAAGTGAGAGTTGCATGCATGTCCGGAAGGCTTCATATGTATGAGGGGTATACTGCTTATGAAAGCACAACGCCGATCCGTCTGTTTGCTGAGGCAGGGGTCAAGAATTTAATCCTGACTGCTGCGTGTGGTGCCCTAAACGAATCTTACCGAGTTGGAGACGTGGTCATATTAAACGACATAATTACCCTTTTTCTTGCGCTTGACAATCCCCTGAGTGGCCCAGAATTTATGGACACATCCTGTGTTTTTGACCCAATTTTCCGCAAACAGGCGGTTAACATATGTAAAAAACACGGTATAACTTTTCGGGAAGGGTCATATGTATATTATCATGGGCCAAATTATGAGACGCCTGCGGATAAAAAAGCAATGAAAATACTTGGGGCCGATGTGTGCGGGATGAGTACAGTTGCCGAAACGCTTGTTGCTCGATCTCTAAACATCCGAGTCCTTGGACTTGCGTTTGTAACCAATCTTGCCTTTGTAAAACACGACCACAAAGAAGTGCTAAAAGAGGCAATCAAGGCAAAAGAAAAAATGAAAATAATCCTAAAAAATATTGTTGAAAAAACCAACAACCCTGCTATAATTGAATATGGTAGGTAGTAAAACACTACATGTTTCAAGATCCCGCCTGAATGGCGGGCTTTTTTGTAACCTGGCAGATTTACACGCGCACATAGCTCCATCAATCCCGCCATCCGTATACTGGCATATTGCGCAAAGCGAAGGTTATAAACTTTCAAAGCGGGACTATCATGATTTTGTTAATCTGCTGGTGCTGTCTCCTGAAAAAAAAACGACACTGCGCACTTATCTTGATAAGGTTTATCACCCCATACTAGACAAGCTTTCGTCCGGTTCAATTGCGCTTGAAAAGTGTACCTATGAAACCATGAGCGGAGCATATCGCGCGAACAATATTACTCTTCTTGAACTGCGCGGCAATCCTATGAAGCATAATAAGGAGGGTGAGGTTGACCTTGATCACGCCATTATGGCAATTCTACGAGGGATGGAGCGCGCCCTTTTGGAATATCCCAAGTTACGTGCGGGTATTATTTTTTGCCTTGACCGTCAATTTTCGGTTGTCAAAAACTCCATCATAATTGAAAAGGCAATTAAATATCACAACCGCGGAGTAATCGGTCTGGATTTTTCCAACTATGACACGGGTACATTCCATTTTAAAGATTATACAAAGCTTGTTGAAAAAGCTCGTCGTGCAGGTCTCAAAATAACCGCTCATTCAGGTGAAACTGACGACACAAACGATATGTGGGAGTGCATTGAGTATATAAAGCCGGATAGAATTGGCCATGGTATCAAGGCCGCATATGACAAAAAACTTATGAGGGTTCTTCACGATAACAATATCGTCCTTGAGGTCTGCCCATTAAGCAACCTAATGACAAAGGCCATAAAAGACAATAAAGAACTTAAATACATCCTGCAAACACTTTTTAAAAATAAGGTTAAAATTACCATAAACACAGATTGGCCTGAGATGATAAAGAACGCTCATTTAATTGATCAATATTCGTATCTTCAAAGCAACAATATTCTTACAAAATCCCAGATCAGGCAAACAATCGAATGGTCATTCCAAAACACATTTATTAATTTGGGAAACAAGCATGAAAACCTCTATCTCTAATCGGTTTATCGATGGATTAACCTTTGACGATTTATTACTGCAGCCAGCCTACAGCGATTTTAAGCGCGACGACATATCTCTTCGTACAAAACTTACAAAAAAAATTGAGCTCACCGCTCCATTTGTCTCAGCGCCCATGGACACTGTCACAGAAAGTGCCCTTGCAGTTGCGCTTGGAAAGCTCGGTGGGATCGGTATAATTCACCGGAATCTTACAACGTCAAACCAGGCAGTGGAAGTTGCTAAAGTAAAAAGCAAGGGCATAGTGGTCGGTGCGGCAATTGGAGCGGAGCATTTTGAAGATCGGGTAGAGAAACTTGTTTCGGCAGGAGTTGATGTTGTGGTTGTTGATTCTGCACACGGACATACCAAAAGCATGATTAATGCTGTTTCCAAAATAAAAAACCGCTTTCCGGCATTACAGGTAATCGGTGGAAACATTGCAACAAAAGAAGGAGCAGTTGCCTTAATAGACGCGGGGGTTGATGGTCTGCGGGTCGGAATGGGGCCTGGCGCAATCTGCACAACGCGTATAGTGTCCGGTATGGGAGTACCTCAAATGACCGCCCTTTTTGAGATTGCACCTGTGTCACAAAAACGGGGCGTGCCTGTTGTCGCAGATGGCGGAATTACCTACTCCGGAGACATGGTAAAAGCACTGGCGGCAGGTGCCTCAAGTATCATGATGGGAAGTTTTTTTGCTTCGTGTGAAGAGTCGCCGGGAGATAAAATAATGCTAAAAAAGAAGTATGTGCCGCTGCGCTTTAAAGATATTCTCAAGATAGAAAAAAAAGAATATTTGTTTAAAACATACAGAGGTATGGGCTCAGTTGGTGCGATGCGTCAGGGAGCCGCAATCAAATCAGAGGAAGAGTTTCATGGAAAATCATACGCTGACCGCGTCCTTGTTGCAGAAGGGGTTGAGGGCCTTGTTCCAATAAAAGGAAGCGTTGATACGCTTATAGAACAAGCCATCGGGGGTATAAAATCAGGCATGTACTATGTCGGATGTCAAACCATTAAAGACCTGCATAAATCAGCCATTTTTATCCGTATTTCTCAAGCATCTCTTAAAGAAAGTCATCCACACGACATATTAATCACATATGCCGGGGAAAATTATTAGTAAACAAACATCTCATATGATTTACATCGTTGACTTTGGATCTCAAACAACACATCTTATCGGCCGCCGCTTGACTGATTTGGGGGTTGAAAACAGTATTGTTCAACCAAGAGAAACAATAAAAAAAATTAAAAAACTTAGACCTCACGGAATCGTTTTTTCAGGTGGCCCAAACTCAGTATATGAAAAAGGCGCCCCGACAATTGAAAGGACAGTGTTTGAACTCAATATTCCTATCCTGGGTATTTGTTATGGCTGGCAACTTTCTGCTCATATTTTGGGTGGTGTGGTAAAGCAAACTAAAAGCGAGTACGGCCCCGCAAAGTTAACAGTTTCTGACTTTGCAGACCTGTTTTACGGGTATCCAAGCACCTTAACCGTATGGGGGTCTCATGGTGATTCTGTTGTTAAAATGCCCATCGGATTTAAGGCAATAGCATCAACCGCCAGCGTTCCATACGCTGCCGCTTGTCATATGGATAAAAAAATATACACGGTCCAATTTCACCCTGAATCATCACACTCCGATAAGGGACACCTGCTGTTTGAGAACTTTGCGTCAAGAATCTGTAGGGTCCCTCTTATTCCTAAAAAAATTGATGTTGACGAAATGATTTCTCAAATAAAGGAGAAGGTCGGAAGGCGATGTGTTATTGGGGCTTTCTCCGGGGGAACAGATAGTGCTGTTGCGGGTATTCTAGTAACACGAGCAATAGGAAAACAGTTTATTCCGATTTATATAGAAAGCGGCCTCATGAGAACTGATACAATCCATCGAATCAAACACGACTTTCCAAAGCTTCTTGGTATGAATATCCACGTTGTTAAAGCAAGAAAAGAATTTCTTTCAGCATTAAAGGGCGTTACTGATCCCGAACAAAAAAGAAAAACAATAGGTGGATTATATATTAAACTCTTCGAACGAGAGCTAAAAAAATACAACGACGTTTCTTTTCTCATGCAGGGAACAACATATGCGGATTTCATTCACTCAAAAGGGTCGAAACATGCCGCTCATATCAAAAGCCATCACAACGTCGGAGGCCTTCCGAAAAAAATGAAACTGGAACTTCTTGAACCACTAAAATATTATTATACTGACCAAGTAAGGACAATTGGAACGCTTTTAAAACTCCCAAAAGATGTTGTGTTCCAACAACCATTTCCCGGCCCGGGGCATGCGGTTCGTATTTTGGGAGAGATTACTAAAGAACGGCTTGAAAAACAAGTTAGGGCCGATGAGGTTCTTGTTGACGAAATGAAAAAAGCAGGTTGGTACAAAAAGGTATTTCAATGCTGGACCATTCTTACCAATGCTCAAAGCACGGCTGTTAAGGGCGATGGTAGATTTTTCGGTGATGTAGTTGCGCTTCGGGTATTATCTACAAAGGACCGCATGTCTGCAAACTGGGTAGACCTACCATATAAGGTGCTTCAACAAATATCAACGCGCATCGTAAATGAAGTACCAGGAGTTTCGCGGGTTGTTTATGACATCACCACAAAACCTCCTGCAACCATGGAATGGGAATAATCGTTCGTGGTAGAATTATGTGTGGTATATCTTTTTTTTCTTTGGCGTTTATTTGACTTTGCTATTGCCTTTGTCATACCCCGCTTTATCCCCTATCTTGGTTTTTTCCCTTATGGAGAAATACTAAAAGAATATGGGCTGCCTCAATTTGTCTCTGCATTTGCAAATTTTGACGGTGCACAATACCTTACCTTGGTGCGTGAAGGATATAATACCTATACACAGGCATACTTTCCTCTTTATTTTCTGCTTGTACGCCTGTTTTCGTTTTTTTTGCCGACTCCCCACTCACCAAGGCCATACAACGACCTTTTATCTGGACTAATCGTTTCCAATGGGTTTTTTGCGGTTGGTGTTTTTGTGTTTAAAAAATACCTGTCCCTTATCCTGCCGAACAAAAGTAACTCGGTTTTCTGGACGGTGTTATTTTTATTTATATTTCCTACTTCTTTTTTTTTCGGTGCCGTATATACTGAGGGATTGTTTTTCTTCTTGTTTGTTCTTTCTCTTTTTTTCCTGAAGAAAAAAAAATATCCCCTTGCAGGTATTTGTGCAGGTCTATGTTCTGCGACACGCCTCATGGGTGTTTTTTTAGTCGTTCCGTTTACGCTGCATTTTCTTGACTCCAAAACTCTTGTTTCCTGGAAAAGAGCCTTGTCAAAATATAAATTCAAAAAAAAACACCTTGTTATTCTCTCACCTTTTGCTGGTTTAGGTCTTTATATGACCTACCTGTGGGTGACTGTTGGCGACCCTCTGTTTTTCTTCAATGCCCAACCTGTTTTTGGAGCAAATCGTTCAACTAATATCATATTCCTTCCGCAAGTAATATATCGATATTTGAAGATTTTTCTTACTGCAAGATTTAATTTTCAATACGCTGTTTCTCTTCTTGAGTTTGTGATTTTTTCATTTGTTTTGATTCTGCTTGTTGCAGATTTATTTAAACACAGAAAAAATACAGACAGACTTGGTCTGAGTCTATTCTCTTTCATAAACCTTCTTCTTCCCACTCTTACCGGAACCCTGTCTTCAATCCCACGCTACGCCCTGTTTTCAATCTCTCTTTTTTTATTCCTGGGAGAAATAAATAACAAATTTGTGAAATGCACTATTGCGTTTGTTTTTTTTCTTTTACACGCCGTACTCCTTGGATTTTTTGTGCAGGGATATTTTATTGGTTAAATATATCCCAAACCTCTTGATCCGTTACGTGAGGAAAGGTTTTATAAAATGAAGACACTGAATTAAAGTTTGTAGGAGCGTGTAAAACGAGCGTTTTGTCAGCGCCGGGTATTGAAGTGCCTGCAGGTCCAACCGGCGCCGCAAACACGATTGTCTGTGGCAAAAACCTTCTTAAAAACATTGTTGCCGCCCGCGCGCTGACTCCGGTTGCAACGCCATCGTCAACCACGATTGTTTTTTTATTGTTTATTGGCCTATACGCCTTGATGCTTACATCAAGCGATTTTATTGATTGAAGAAATCTGCTTTTTGCATCTGAAATCTGAGCTTGTACAGCGTTCTTGTGTATATCAATATATGAAACAATCTTCTGGTCAAGAAGAACCTCATCAAAGCACAGTGCGCCTATTGCGAATTCATCGTTGTAGGGACTGCGTATCTTGGCAACCGGCAGAGGTGTATGTTTTGCCTTAAGCGTCTCCGCGACTATTTTACCAATTATAGCTCCACCCTTCAGAAGGGAAAGAACTACGGCTTTTTGTCTCTGCCCTGTGGTTTTTTGTTTTTCAAGCAATAACGCCAGCCTCTGACCGGCGTCTTGCCGGTCTTTAAATATCATATAAAAATAAACTTGTGGACCCGACCGGATTTGAACCGGTGATCTCCTGACTGCCAGCCAGGCATTCTAGCCGCTGAACTACGGGCCCTTCGCCTTATTTTCGTATTTCAAAACCCTCATATATCTCGGTTATTTCCTGTTCATACACTTCAACGTCCTCCACTCTGGACACGGGGGATCCTTCTTTTATGATTAGGATCATTTTTTGAAGAACCTCGTCCTCTCCCTGAAGAAGGGCTTCTACTCCGCCACCCGCTCCAAATATATTTTTTTTATCAAAGCTGTTTTTTACCCACCCCCGGACTCCGAATATTTTTGCCTGTATTTTTGTCCATGCACGAAAACCAACTCCTATAACGTCACCCTTTATATACAGATGTGTTTGTCTAATCATAGGTTTATAAAAGTATTAATACGACTGAACAAGCGGATCAAGATTTTTTACCCTGTCAAAATATGTGTTTGCCAGATCGGGCCTTCCCTCCTCGGAATATAAAAGTGACAGATGGTATAAAACATCCCGTGCTTCAGGATTTTTCTGAAGCATGTTTTCTAGTTTTGCGATGTTTTCTCTCCTTTCTTTATCTCTTTGAAAAACCTCTTCTGCAATATTGCTCCCAAATATGTTTTTTTGGGCGGAAAGCTCTGTTAAAAAAACAGAGCTCTTTTTAATATACTGCAAATAAAGGACGCTTACATCTGCTTTTTCTTCAATAAAGCGAAAATAAAGATTTGGTATTTTTTGAGAGGACAATATGTTTAATACCAAAACAAACAAAAAAATCAATACCAGTCCATAAAAGACTGTTTTTCTCAGAACCCTGTCTGTGTTGTTTTTGTTTTGTTTTCTCATATATTAAGCTTCCTTAATCCATGTCATTATTATATAATTTTTTTATGGATCAAGTCTTGGTTGAATCTTTAATGGACAGAACAATCACGCTCATCCTTATATTAGCCGCCGTTTTTTTTGGTGTTATTCTCACGTGGGTTTTTACATACCTCCTTTCCGTTTATCTTCGTCTTAAAAAAAGAGAGCAGATGTCGCTTGAGATGATTACTCTTGAGGTAAAGCTCCAAAAAGACAATGAGATAAAAATTGATGCAGCCGAACAAATGTTTGCATCCTTTTCCTCTTTAAAAAAAGGCGGTTTTTTTTCTTTTCTTGATGTTGATGACGTTGTTGCGTTTGAAATAATCGGAAAAAAAGCAGACATACGATTTTACATATCAGTGCCCTCAAAAATATCCGACTTTGTGGAAAAATCCATATATGGATATTATCCTCAGGCAGACATACAGCGGGTCGAGGAACCAAGCATATTCTCGGAAGAAGGCAGCGTTTCTTATGGGGCGCTCGTACAAAAGGATTTTCCCTACCTGCCGATTAAAACATATAAAGACCTTCCTACGGATCCGCTTGCCGCAATCACCTCTGCTCTTTCGAAAATTGGGGATAATGAAGGCGCGATGGTTCAGGTTTTGGTCAGACCTGCAAAACCCGACTGGAAAAAGGCGGGAAAATCCTATGTTTCTTCAACGAAAAAAAACGAAGCAAACCCTGAAAAGGCAACTTTTAAAACTGATCCGAAGGCTCTGGAAAAAATTGATGATAAATGTTCGCGTCCCGGATTTGAAACAACCATAAGATATGTTGTCTCTGCAAAGACTAAAGCCTTGGCTGACGTTCATTCACGCAACATCTCGTCGGCCTTTTCGCAGTTCAATTCAGACCTTAACTCATTAAAAAAACCGCGCTTGTGGTTTAAAAGCGCTTTTATGATCAATTTTATATACAAGTTTTTTCCTGTTGTTGAGCCTGGTTTTTTTAGGTCTGTCTCGATTTTTTCAACAGACGAACTTGCATCTCTGTTTCATTTTCCCAACAAAACAATCGAAACTCCCCATATTCAGTGGCTCAAGGCAAAGACTGCGCCGGTTGCAGCCGACGTGCCTCAAGACAAGGGCACTTTTATGGGGTTTGGTTATTACCGTGGAACTAAAAGACCTGTTTGTGTTGCTCCTGCCGACCGGATGAGACACACGTATATTATCGGAAAGACAGGAGTCGGAAAATCCGAACTCTTAAAAGAAATGATAAAGCAGGATATACGGGCCGGATATGGTGTTTGTGTGATGGATCCCCACGGAGACCTTATTGACGACACCCTTCGTCATTTACCGCCTGAACGGGCTGAGGATGTTATTTATTTTGATCCCTCTGATACTGAGAGGCCTATGGGACTCAACCTTCTTGAGGCAAAAACTGAGGAGCAAAAACACTTTATTACAACCGCGATCATCAACCTTATGTATAAATTATACGATCCACAGCGCACTGGTATTATTGGCCCGCGTTTTGAGCATGCAGTGAGAAATGCGATGCTTACAATCATGTCTGAGCCCGGGGCCACGTTTGTGGAGATCCAGCGCGTCCTTACTGACCCAAAATATGTGCAAGAACTCCTTCCAAAGGTTCAAGACCCCATTGTGCGTCGCTACTGGACTGACCAAATTGCTCAAACGTCTGACTTTCACAAATCAGAGGTTTTGGATTATATCGTATCAAAGTTCGGCCGGTTTGTGACAAACAAGACTATGAGAAATATTATTGGTCAATCAAAGTCTGCCTTTGATTTTAGAAAAGTAATGGATGAGGGAAAAATTCTTCTTATAAACCTCTCAAAGGGAAAGCTTGGAGAGGAAAACTCAAGCTTTCTCGGTTTGGTTATCATCCCCAAAATCCTTATGTCGGCAATGAGCCGCCAGGAAGTTCCGGAAGAAATGCGCAGGGATTTCTATCTCTACGTTGATGAATTTCAAAATTTTGCAACTCCCGACTTTGCCATCATTTTATCTGAGGCCCGCAAATACCACCTCGCGCTTACCGTTGCCAATCAGTTTATCGGACAAATGGACGAGGAGGTTAAAAACGCTGTTTTTGGTAACGTAGGCACTCTTATTTCGTTTCGTGTGGGAGTTACCGATGCTTCCTACATCCAGCGCGAGTTTCAGCCCATTTTTGGAGAATCAGACCTTATCAACGTTGAAAGGTTTCATTCATATATGAAAACAATTGTCCGCAACGAGCCGGTTCCTCCTTTTTCAATTGATATGACCAAAGACATGGGCGCTCTAAAAAAGGAGTCAAACGAAAAGATCGCCCAAGCCATCATTCAGCTTTCGCGCCTCAAGTATGGCCGTCCAAAAGAGCTTGTTGAGGCAGAAATTACACAACGTTCCCGTCTTTAAACATATGCAAAAATACCTTATTTCACTTAATGAAAAAGTGCGTTTGTCCGAGAGTGTCTTTCTTTTCCGTTTCCGTTTAGTCAACCCGCGCGAACTCTTGTTTGTTCCAGGTCAATATGTTGTTTTTACTATTCCTTACAACAACGCCTCTGTAAAAAGGCTTTATTCTATAGCAAGCTCGTCTGCAAATACGGATGCGTTTGAACTTCTTATAAAAATCGTTCCAAACGGAATCGCTTCAAACCATCTTTCTCTCTTGACCATAGGACAAACCCTTGAGGTTGAGGGTCCTGCCGGTGTTTTTGGGGTAAAGGAAACCGGACATGACAAGGTGTTTTTGGCAACAGGCACGGGTATTGCGCCTATCAGAAGCTTCTATCTGTCGCACCTTCAACACACCAGGCAATATCGCCTTTTTTGGGGTTTGCCCACACTAAAAGATCTGTATCTTTTTGACGAGTTAAAGCAAATTGCGCTTAAAGACCCTCTTTTTTGTTTTTGTATTTGTTTGTCAAAAGAAACCGACCTATCAGGTATACAACAAGATGATAGAAAATATTTCAGCCTCGGCCACATAGACGGAGCCATGCATGAAAAAATATTATGCGCCGGTCAATCCAGCCTTGAATATTATATCTGCGGAAGACGTGAGGTTGTAGAATCTACCCGCTTATTCCTATATAATCAAAACATTGACCGGTCTTTGGTCTACTTTGAGCGTTATTAGCCTTGCCTCAAATACGCTTGCATTGCTTGGTTTAGTGTGTTATATTATAGGTTGTTATGGTACACTATGTTCCTCGCGTGTTAATCAGTGAGTTTGTTGAACACCTTAAAAAACAAGGTAAGTCAGAGTTTACAGTAATTGCATATAAAAAAGACCTTGAACAATTTATTGGCTTTCTTTCAACGCGGGAAAAGACCGACATAAGAGATATAAAAAAAGACGATATTGACGGTTTTATTGCCAAGCTTTTGGCAGACGGATATACAAAAAAATCCGCCTCTCGTAAGCTCAATTCAATTCGTACGTTTTTTCGTTATTTAAAAAACAGCTTGGTTATAGATCAAAACCCGTCCCTTGATGTATCCCATCCCAAATATACATCTACCCCGCCGCGAATCCTCAGCAAGCTTGAGTATCATGCTCTTCGCGACTTTGCAAAAGACGACCTAAGAACATATGCTCTCATTGAGATTCTTCTCCAGACAGGAATAAAAATCGGAGAACTGGCAAATATCCGTGTCGAGGACATAAAGGAAAATTTTTTAACTGTCCGTCCTTACGGAAAAAACCCAGCCCGCGAGGTGCCTTTGAATAAGTCTATTAAAAAGGCGGTTGCAGACTATCTTAAAATACGGGGATCAAACGCGGTTGACACCCACTTATTTATAACAAGAAGCGGCAAGCCTATTCTTATACGCAACATCCGACAGATTATTAATCGCTGTTTCCGTGAGGTGGAGATTGAAAAAGCAACAGTTAACGATCTGAGAAATACGTTTATCGCTCAACAACTCCTAAACGGCGCCTCTTTAGAATATATAGCAAAGGTTGTCGGACACAAAAGGCTTTCTTCTACGGAGCGGTTTCTAAATCTTGTTAAGGAAGAGGTTCGTCGCAAAGAAAAACTCGGAGAACTCTAACTTCTTTTTTTAAGCCTACTCCTGGATCCTAACAGGCATGATAATGTGTATAAAGTCTTTCCTCCCCTTCATCTTAAAAACAACCGGCGCGTCGGCCCTAAGAAGTTCTATTTCTGTTGTTTTTTCTGGTGTATTATTAAGGAAGTCCAGGATAAAGCGCGAATTAAAAGCAATCGTCTGCTCTTCTCCTTCAATCTCTATATCGAGGTGGGTCCTGTTTTCTTTCCCCCCCTCGGTTTTCGGCCTTAGGATTAAACCCCTTTTTCCGAACTCACACACAACAATGTTTGAAGCGTCTCGTGCAAATATTGAGACGAGTTTTATTTTTGTTTGCAGCTCTGAACTATCCACAACAACGGTAGTTTTCTTTTCCGCGGGTATTACTTTTTCAAACGGCGGAAACTCTCCCTCGATAAGCCGTGTATAAAAACTGTCTTCCCCTATCTTAAAAAGAACGGTTTTTTCTTCAATAGAAAAAATGTAGGTAATGGGTTCCTCCGTCTTCATGTGTTTGAGAAGCTCACTTAAAAAGCCGCTTGGTATAAGAGTTGATGGGAAATCGTTTTCCTTTTTTATTTTAAGCAGGGACATCCGGAACCCGTCGGTTGACACAATCCCAAGGCTGTCCTCCATATCAACAAAATTAACTCCGTTTAGAGCCGGTCTTGTCTCGTCGCGGGACGCGGAAAATAAAACGAGGGGAAGGTTTTTAAGAAAAAAAGAGGGGTTAATATCCTGGCCGTTTGCCTGTATTTGAGGAGGAACAGGGAAATCTTCTTTTTTTGTAAGGGGAAAAGTGCCGGTTGTTTTGTCTTGTGTCAATCGTATGGATCTTTCTTCTATCTCTATATCCACGTCCTCTTTTTCTAAAAGTCCTAAAAACTCTACAACCCTTTTTATATCTATAACAGCCCTGACGTTCTGCCCTGATATAAAAGGAATGCTTGTCTTGTAGTAGGACGAAAGATTTGTAGAAATGATTTCGAGTGTTTTTCCGTCTCCCTGAAATAGAACTCCTTGTAGAATATCACTTAATCCTGGTCTGTTTGCTGCAAAGCGGGACGCAATGATAAGTTTGTTTAAAAGAACTTGTTTTTTTACTTTTGTTTTCATCTTGCTTTATATTCTATATAGTAGTATTAGTATGCGTGTATAAGTGTATAAAAAAGAGAGCGTCTTTTCAACACGCAACAAAACAAAAAAAAAGGCTGTTTATAGTGGGTGTATATCATGTTGATAAAGTAAGCGAATTGGTTATCCTATCAACCTCTTCCTTAAAGGCAGGGTTCTCAATAAGAAGCCTGCTTATCTTTTCGCTCCCGTGAAGAATGGTTGTATGGTCCCTTCTTTTGAGAAGACGGGCAATCTCATCGTATTTCATACGGAGGTCGCGTCGAAGAAGAAACATTATTATCTGTCGGGGGTGGGAAAGGGTTTCCGCACGGCTTGCGCTTTTTATCTGGGACTGCTTGACATTATAATATGAGCAGACAGCCTTGAAGATGTCTTGAGGGGTAAGTCTTTTTATTTTTCTCTCCTCTTTGCGCTGAAAAAAATCCTCAATATCTTCAAGGTCTATACTCTCTTTTTTTCCAAACGTTTTTGCATAAATAGACAAAAGTGCCCCCTCTAGGGCACGCGTGTCAGAAACCTGCTCTGCGATGATCTTTGCCGCCTCAATTGACAGCTCAATGCCTTTTTCCCGTGCCTTAATGAGTACAATTGCCGTCCTTAGCTCAAAGTCTGGCGATTGAATGTCGACGATAAGGCCCCCGGAAAAGCGAGAACGCAACCTGTCTTCCAGGTTTTTTATTTCTGATGGCGGTCTGTCTGAGGTGAGAATAACCTGGCCGCCCGCCGAAACGATAGTATTAAACGTATGAAAAAACTCTTCCTGGATTGCCTGTTTTCCTGCAATAAACTGGATATCATCAACCACAAGAACATGAAGATATCTATATTTTTTCCTAAAGCGCTGGGTGCTTTTGTCCTGAAAGGACTCGATCAGTTCGTTGGTAAACCTATCCCCCGGGCAAAAAAGTATGCGGCCCGATGGATTTTTCTCCAGCACGACGCGGGCAACAGACTGAGCAAGGTGGGTTTTACCGACACCTACCCCCCCGTATAAAAACAAGGGGTTGTATGAGGAGCCGGGACTCTTTGAAACGGCCTGGGCCGCGGCAAAGGCAACGTTGTTTGTTGAAGATACAGCAAAGTTTTCAAACCGGTATTTTGTATGAAGGCCGGCCCTCACAAAAGCATCCTCTATCGTGGGTTGGAAAGAAAGAAGCGGTTCCGGGGTAGCAGACAGCCTCTTTTTTGGTTTTACAACAACAGAAACAGTGGTTTTTTTCTTAAGGTGTGCGGAAAGAACTCCTTCAATTTCATCAAGTTTTTTTTCGACATACAGCTTTACCCCCACGTTCTCACACCCCAACACAAGAGAAGACTCTGAAAGTTCAAGCGGCTGCATTTGTTTAAGGATAGACGATATAACAGGCGCCTGGTCCCTGTTTTTTTCAAGAGAGTCCAAAAAACCCTTCCAGATAGACTGTAACATAAGGACGTAAACGAATGTGGATAACTTATCCACAAATAATAAACATATAAACAGTATTTTGCAAGGGCAATCTTGACACGGTTTGATAGTATTAATATATGTCTGTATGGGAGGTGCTGTTTCCACGGACCTGTTTTTGTTGCGGCTATCTGGGAGTATATGTGTGTCCATCCTGTGAGAAGAGGCTTGTTGCCCCTCCACACACAAGCTGTTTTTACTGTAGAAAACCCAGTCTTCTGGGTCTTACCCACCCCGCATGTCGCAGAAAAAACGGTATTGATGGCTTTACATATCTTCTTCAATATAATAACCCCCTAAAATTAATTATTAAAAAAATTAAATATTCTCTGGTTTTAGATGCGCAAAAAGATATTTACCGTTTTTTATACCTTTTTGGTACAAACTCACTTGTCTACTACGGCCGCATGGTTGGGTTGCGAGTTCAAAGCATCCCGACAAGCATCACAAAAAAAAGGACGCGCGGATACAATCAGGCGGACATTGTGGCGGAGGGGCTTTGTTATTGTCTAAAGACAAAACAGGTTGATTTACTTGAGCGAAGATACGAGAAAAAACCACAGGCACAAATACACACGCCCTTCGAGAGAAGAAAAAACGTAAAGGGCGCTTTTTGTATTAAAAAAGGAATTGTGGTTCCCGAGCGGGTACTTTTAGTTGATGATGTTGTGACAACCGGCGCAACCACAGAAGAGGCAGCGGCCGAGCTTAAAAAAGCAGGGGTAAAACACGTTTTTGTTTTTTCCGTTGCCCGCGGATAAAGCGATGGCGTAGTTTCTTGATACTTGTTATAATAAAAAAATGGGACAGCAGCCGGCTGTATATAAAGTAGAAATATCAGCAAAAACAATAATTTTTACCGTAGTTTTTATACTCTCTATCCTTCTTTTATGGGTAATAAGAGGCCTGCTTCTTTCTCTTTTTGTGGCGTTTATCATAATGAGCGCGGTAAAGCCACCCGTTTCCTTTCTGGAAAAAAAAGGAGTAAACAGACGGCTTGCTGCGATAATGGTTTTTGCCATACTTGTTGTTTTGGCAGGGCTTCTTCTCACATGGGTTGTTCCCCCGCTTGTTGTTGAGTCTGCTCTTTTGATAAAGCAATTACCATCAATGCTTGAGGCGGCAAGCCCTGCGTTTGTTGACTATATAAACATCGAGTCGCTTTTTCAGTACGCACCAAACATAACAAACCAGGCGTTTGGAATAATCAGGTCTGTTTTTTCAAACGTTATGTTTGTCTTGACAACGCTTTTTTTCAGTCTTTATTTTACATTCGAGGAGGGGTTCATAAAAAACATTCTCACTCAGTTTTTTCATGAAAAAAAAGCAAAAAAAGCAGCGGAGGTTTTTGAAAGAACGGAAAAAAGACTCGGGGGGTGGCTCTTGGGACAGCTTGTATTAATGATTGCTGTAGGGTGCATGACATATATAGGGTTGTCTCTTATCGGTGTACGCTATGCTTTGCCTCTTTCGATAATTGCGGGCTTGCTTGAGGTAGTCCCCAGCATTGGCCCCACAATCTCAACAGTTCCCGCCTTTATTGTCGGAGTTACTCAGTCATCTTTTTTAGGCTTTTCTACAATTGCCCTGTTTTTAATCGTGCAACAACTTGAAAATAATTTTTTGGTGCCCTACATTATGAAAAAAGTTACGGGGTTAAATCCCATCGTCATCCTTATTTCACTTATTATCGGAGGCCAGCTTTTTGGCGTTATAGGAATGCTTTTATCCATTCCCTTTACCCTCTTTATAGAAACCATCCTCATTGAAATTCTTAAAACAGAGCCACAACCAAAATAAAAAACGAAAACATGAATATTGCTATATTGGGCGGTGGATTAACAGGGTTGTCTGCAGGGCTCAGGCTTTCGCAAAAACAACACAGTGTTACGATTTTTGAACAGGATAAGGTGTTGGGAGGGATGGCGTCAGGTTTTACGGCAGAAGGCTGGGGGTGGCCCCTTGAAAAAACATACCACCACATTTTTTTAAACGATCGTCATATTCAGAAACTTTTTGAAGAGGTAAAGGGTAAACAATTCTTTTTTAAAAAAATAAAAACATCTTCGCTGTACAAGGTAGGCATAGATAATTACCGCATATTTCCCGTAGATACACCGCAAGACATCCTCCTTTTTCCCCTGCTTGGATTAATAGATAAAATCAGGGCCGGTGCGATTGTAGCGTTTTTAATACTCTCCCCGTTTTTATCGGTTTACGAGAAGACAACAGCGGCGCAGTTTTTAAAGAAATATATGGGTAATAAGGTGTGGGAGGTTCTGTGGCAAGAGCTTTTTCGGAAAAAATTCGGAAAATATGCGGAAAATATCCTTGCCTCTTTTATATGGGCGCGTATTAAAAAAAGAACCAGTGCTCTTGGCTATCCACAGGAAGGTTTTCAGTCTTTTATAGAAGCGCTTTCAAACAGGGGGAGAGAACACGGTATAAAAATAAATCCGGCTAACAATGTTGTGAAGATTGCAAAATCAGCCGATATATTTAGGGTTGTATATGAAAAAGAGGGGGATCGGTTTGAGGAGGGGTTTGACGCCATCGTGTCAACGCTTCCCACACCTGTTTTTTTGCAAATCGCGCACGGTCTTTTGCCTTTAGAATATGAAGCTAATCTTTCAAAAATACGGTATTTGCATAGTACAAATCTTATCTTGGAGACAGAAGACCCTGTTTTGATGAAAGAATACTGGTTAAATATTTGTGATAAGGATGCTCCTATGATGGTTATGGTACAACACACAAACCTTGTAGACCCTTCTCATTACGGCAATAAACACATTCTTTATATAGCAAACTATTTGGAAGAACACCACCCGTTGTTTCAGGCGCAGAAAAAAAAGGTTCTGGAGACACATGTTTCCTATATTTCCAAAGTGTTTAATACAAAACCCCGCGTTCTTCGTAGTTTTTTATTTAAGACATATTTTTCCCAGCCTTTATTTACCAAAACTTTTCCTCAGAATATGCCCCGGTTTAAAACACCCATCAAGAATCTATATATGGCAAACCTTGACATGACATATCCTTACGATAGGGGGACAAATGCAGCGGTGAAACTAGGAAGCGAGGTGGTTGACAATATGTTATAATAGAGGATACATTTGAACGGAGCGTAGTTCAGATGGCTAGAACGTACGCTTTGGGAGCGTAAGGTCGCGAGTTCAAGTCTCGCCGCTCCGACACACTCCTCAATTCATGATTAATTCTTCTAAAATCAAAAAGAAACAACAACGCTATTTTATCATGCTCTTTGTTGTTTTCCTCATTTTTTTTATGAAGGGATTTTTTGTGCTTGATCCTGATTTTGGATGGCACCTGAAGACCGGCGAATACATACTTAAACAGGGTATTCCCAAAACCGATCCGTTTTCCTACACGATGCCCGACTACCCGTTTATAGATCATGAATGGTTGAGTAATGTATTTATAGCGCTGCTGTATTCGGTGGTAGGCATAACCGGTCTTGCCGCGCTGTTTGCAGCAGCTGGTCTTGTACCTTTTTTGTTTTTGAAAGACAAGGGTGAAAGGATTTTTTATCCTATCCTTATCGCCGGAATAATGATTTCATTTATTGGGGTGAGACCACAGATTTTTTCATGGATTTTTGTATCTGTCCTGTTTTATCTATTAAGACAAAAGACACTTACTCCCGCAGTTTTTGGTTTAATTGTTTTCTTTCAAACACTTTGGGTAAACCTTCACGGAGGTTTTTTCCTCGGTTTTGTTATGTGCTCTCTTTTTTTTACAGTTGATAGCTTTCAAAAAAAGAAGATCTCGGGTGCGGCGCTATTTTTAGCAACATCAGTTTTTGCTGCCTCCCTAGTAAACCCCTACGGAGTTCGTATATGGGTGGAGGTGTTTAGATCTTTATTAGACCCGGGGTTGCGCTTTTCAATTATTGAGTGGATGCCTGCGCCTGTATTTTTAAACATCTGCTACTGGCTGTATACCGCGGTAAGTATAAGTTTTTTTATCTACTACCGTAATAAAGCAACCTTGTTTGAAAAAATTATTTACGTGCTTTTTTTTCTTGCCGGGTTTGCCAGCATAAGAAACATACCTCTATGGGTTGTCGTATCCTTTCCTCTTCTGCAGCAACACACAGATTGTTTATATAAACAAATAACAAAAATAGACCGATTTGGAGTAAAAAGACAACGAGCAAAACATCTTTTTGTCATGGTGGTGTTTATTGCCTTTTTACTACAGCTGTTTTTGAGTTATTATGACGGGTATATATACACGGAAGAAAGGGGATATCCAAAAAAAGCCGTTGAATACATCAGGAAAAAGGGAATTAAAGAAAACATTATGGCATATTATTCGTGGGGAGGTTATTTAATTTGGAATCTACCATTACAAAAAACGTTTATCGATGGAAGAATGCCCAGCTGGAGATGGGACGGGGGAGCGCAAGATCATAGTACGAACGCATATGGGGAATATAAGACCGCACTGAAAGGTCCGACGCAATTGGAGCGTGTCGCAAAAAAATACAACGTTAAGTATTTTTTGTTTCCCTTATCAACAGCAAAGACCAAGGACAATCTGTTTACAAATCTTAAAATAATATATAAAGACAACACTGCGGTGCTTTATCAAGAGGGGTGGTGAGGTTGTGGTACTTATGTAATGTAGGTTTTAAGAAGCCTTGTTTTGGTGGAAACCGGAGAAAGGGAAAAGCTGCCAACCGCATGAGGGACAAAACAGGAGTGCCCCTGCGCGACGACAAGGGTTGTGTTGGTTGTCTCAAGTTGAAGATTGCCCTCAACAACAAAAAAATGTACAAATGAACGACCCGTAGCAACAAGTAATTCTTTTGTAATCGTCAACGCATCAAGTGAGTAGTTGGGTGTTTGAAGAAGAGACTCGTCGTTTTTTTTATGAAGCAAGGGGTCAAGGTTGTTGTGTTTTGGGTCAAGGTCAAGGTTTGAAAAATAATCCTCAACGTGGATGTCCCGGACCGATCCGTCAGGTTTAATTTTTCCCCGATCAAAGCAACGTATGGTTGAAGTGTTATCGTCAACATCGGTTTGCACCTCATATAAAACATTTCCCTGCGGGTGTCCTACGGGGTCTTCCTCCCAAGAATGGTGTATCCCTCCGGCGCTCAAATCGACAATAGTATATTTTTTAACCTTGTGTAAATTAACAAACTGCCACGGATCTTTTTCTTTTATAAAATCATCTGCTGCTTTTGAAGCCTCTTTATATGAGAGCTTTTTTTGCTTCATAAGGCGCGAAAGTTCACTCATTTTTTCCTCAATTAAAAAACAAATTTGCTTATACTTCTTAACATCGACTCCTTTTTTTACTCCAAAAGTAATAATTCCGTCTTCAAGGTAATACCACGATTCAGGTTTTGCTTTCCAGCGCGCAGAACCCGAGTTTTTTTTGACATGGATTTGGAACGAATTACCAAGTGCTTGAGTGAACTTCAAAAGAAGCGGCATGGCGTTTTGATGTATTGCTGGACCAAGTACGGCTTTGGGGTCGATTGAGATAAGGTCATCAAGACTTACGAATTCTTTATCTACAGGAAGCTCCTGAGATCTGTTATAAGCAATAAGATCGTTCTGAAACTGCGGATCTGATGTGTCGGTTGCACGCGACAATATGGTTTTTCCGAAAAGCTCATAACTTTGACCGATTTTGCGTTTTTGCAGCTCGGGGTCCTGTATGTTTTTGAAAGTCGTTATGTAGGAGCCACCCCATGTGGATTGTTCCACGAGTCGAGCAATGACCAAATATGGACGGCTAATACTATATTCCATAGGGATAAATATAGTATAAGAAAATAATGTATAATACAAGAGTGGAAAAAAAAGGTAGGCGGGTGCTTGTATATATGAGGGCGCTTCGTGTCAACCAATGGATGAAAAACTTCATTGTTTTTACGGCAATTATTTTTTCCGGCACACTTTTTGAAGCCCAATTGTTTATTCAAACACTTGTTGCGTTTGGAATTTTCTGCCTACTATCTTCAACCTCATATCTTCTTAACGACATAATCGACTACCCGTATGACATAAAGCATCCTGTTAAAAAAAACAGACCGATTGCATCAGGACAGATTAATATACATCATGCAACGTTTTTGGTATTTATCCTTACAATTATCTCGCTTCTTATCTCGCTTCTTGTTTCATTGCCTTTTTTCTTTTTATCCCTTGTTTTTATCCTACTTCATTTTTTTTATTCCCTGTATCTGAAAAAATATCCGACAATCGACATATTTTCCATATCTTTTTCTTTTATGTTGCGGGCATTTGCAGGAGAGGTGGTTACAGGCTACCATATTCCTATTTGGCTTCTTTTGACCATATTTTTTGTGTCGCTTTTTATGGCGACCATCAAGCGTCACTCTGAGCTTGTCGCGCACGGAAAGGAGACGCGCGAATCCCTTTATCGGTATAAAGAACACTATCTTGATTTTTTAACCAATACTTTTGCCACATCAACCATAATTGCCTATGCAACATACACATATGTTGAAAAAATACCTCAGGTAAAAACAGTTTTTTCCGATTACATAGGTATTCTTTTTCCGGCGCTTGAAGTACGCAAATGGATGATGGTCACCGTCCCGCTTGTTGTATATGGGGTCGCGCGTTATGCGCAGCTTTTATACGAAAAAGATCAGGGAGAGCGCCCTGAAAAGATAATCACACAAGACAAGCCGTTGGTTGTTACAATTGTCTCGTGGGTTACGATCATTGTTCTATTGATTTACGTATTCTAGCACTTGACAAACCTGCATACGGTTAATTACAATGAGAATCAATATGAAAACCCTTACCGAATTTGGAAACAGAGCAATCTCTGCACTTATTCCCGTTGTTTACGGAGCTCCCACCTCTCTTAATGCTGAGGTAAACACCAACTTCACGATTCCTTCACTTCCGGATATCATCTCGTTTATGATAAAGTTTTTTTTCTTTCTTGCAGGTCTTGCCGCGCTTATTTTTTTGTTGCTTGGTGCGTTTAGTTGGGTTACATCCTCAGGCGATAAGGAAAATGTAAAAAAAGCACAGGACAAGATACAGGCAGCGGTTGTGGGACTTGTGGTAATTGTATTGGTCCTAGCCGTTATGGTAACCCTTGAACAATTTGTATTTAATAAAAAATTCTGTCTTGGAATATCGTGCCCGGTCAACTTTGATCAATATATATTATTGAAGTAATGAACCTGCGAATGTCTCCACTTTTTGCAGTTTATGCGCAAGGGATTCAAAATTGGGATACGGTTGACCCCGTAACAAACACCAGCTGTATGGTTGATGGGGTCCCCACACTCAAGTGCTTTGAGATAGTTTTTGGTAACATCCTGTTTATGGCTTCGGGCCTTATCGTGCTCGTACTTTTTATCATGTTTGTTATGGGCTCTTTCAGTTATCTGACATCGCTTGGAAATCCGGAAAAAATAAAAAAAGCCCAGGGCACACTGAAATATGCGCTGGTTGGATTTATTCTTTTCATCAGCTCGTTTCTCATACTTAAAATCATTGATGTTTTGTTTCTTGGAAACAGCAATAAGATCTTTCAGTTTACGATCGGAGACTGATTTTTGGTCACCTGCCTGGAAGAGGCGTTATATATATAACGCGTACCCCCCTGTTTTCCGGTACCGGAGAGATAATTTGTGTTGAGTCGGAAAAAAAACTGAAGAGAGAAAATAAAAAAAGAGCAAGCCCCATGCCGACAAATACGATTCCGACAGCTCTCATAAGATGTTATAAACTAAAGATTAACTTTTTCCTCAACGAGATATTGAGGACGCTTCTGTACCTCCATGTAAATCTTGCTTATGTATTCGCCGATGATTCCGATTGTCAGTAGTTGTACACCCCCCAAAAACATGATTCCCACAAAGAGCCCGGTCCAGCCGGTTACGTAATGCGAAGGAAGAAATGTTTTACCAAGAACAGCGTAAAGAATACCAAAAAAGCCTATTAGTGCGGCATAAAATCCCAAGTATGACGCAAGACGCAAGGGTTTTATAGAGAACGTTGTGATACCGTCAAGCGCAAAGTTGACCATCCTTGAAAATGTATAGTTTGTTTTTCCGGAAAAACGTTTCTCGCGTTTAAAATATACATAATCGGCAGGGTAACCCCCCCAAGCGACCAGGCCGCGCAGAAACCGTGATCTTTCGGGAAGATTATTTAAAAAATCAACGATTTCACGGTCAAGCAGACGAAAGTCTCCCACTTCCTGAGGTATGGGGGTGTCAGAAAGAAAGTTTATCAGCCGGTAGAATAAAGAGGCTGTGGTTTTCTTGAAATAAGAATCTACATCTCTTTTTTCTCGACGGGCATAAACGACTTTTGATCCCTCACGCCATTTTTCAAGCATAAGCGGAATGATTTCCGGAGGGTCCTGAAGGTCGCAGTCCATGCTGATTGCACAACCTCCTTTTGAATGTCGGTATCCTGCCATCAGCGCCATCTGATGGCCAAAATTACGGTAAAAGGAAAGAAGTTTTATTCGCGTGTTTTTTTGGGCGGCTTGCTTGATTACATGCGTGCTTTTATCTTTTGACCCGTCGTTGACAAAGATGATCTCATAGTCGTATAAGGCAACAACCGGAAGAAGACGGTCAAGAAGATGTGGGATGTTTTTTTCTTCGTTAAAAACAGGAACGATGATGGAGAGAAGAAAATTATTCATTTTTGTTTTTTGACAGGCACAAATCTATATTTGCCTTGTTACGGGGCCAGGAGTCGAACCATGGTCTAGGAGATTATGAGCCTCCTGTGCAGCCGTACACTACCCCGTACATATGTGCGTTTATTATACCCAATTTCAGCTTACTAATCAATCCGAAAAAAAGTATCCCACCACTGCATATACACAGGGCGGATAGGCGTGACAGCGGGGGTTGGCGAGGGAGTAGGTAGCGGTATAATCACCGCGATCTCATTGGGCTTCAAAAGACCAAGCTTATTGCGGATTGTTTTTTCTACCTCGCGCATACTTGTTTTAAGCAGTTTTTGTGTTTTGAGCTCTGTATTTCTTTTTGTTTCAAGCTCGACACTCTCTTTATAGCTTTTGTAAAACTCCATGTTTTTACGGTATCCTATATAGTTTCTGAAAAGGGAAAAAAAGAGAAATAGAAAAAAAACAATAAACACAAGTTTTTTTAAAATCCTCATACTAAAGAGTATAACAAAACCGGAAAAGACAGATTTTAGGAGCATAGTTTTTGAAACACCCGACTGATGCGTGACGGGTCGGCTTTTGCCTTAAGTTCGCGGACGCAAAGACCGATAAGGGTTTTGGGATTGGCCGCAAATAAATCCTTGTTTTTTTCGACGATTAAAGAGATTTCCTTTTCAAGCTCCTCCTCAGACATCTCAGGCGGCAGATACGAAGTCACAATATCAAGCTGAGCCCGACTTTCCTGTATCAGATCGGTTCGGCCCCCTTTTGTAAAAGAGTCAATTGACTCCTGAAGCTCTTTTTTAATTTTTTGCAAGACAGAAATAATCTCCTGGTCAGTAAGCTCCCTTTGAAGTGCGATTTCCTTGTTTTTCAAGTGTGATACAATATATCTGACCGTATCTAATCTGGCTTGATTTTTGTTCTTTTGAGCCGTAAGCTGATCGGCTTGTAATTTCTGTTTTAACACACCATAATTATATCCTATGAAAAAAAAGAATCAACGGGACGTCATGCTTTTGCTTGAGGTCTTTCAGAAAAACGTTCTTCAGAATAAACCGGCCCATGAGGAAATGATTGCCGAGATACACCTGATGAGATTTAAGATAAAACCCCTACAGGGAGATGTGTCAGATGTGAATTTTTACGATAAAAGGTTTATTGAGACTCTCTGGAGTTTGGGAAAGCTAGATGAATTTTTCCAAAGACAGTACCCTCTTTTGAACAAAAACGACCGCACAGTATTTTATACATATTTTGATTCAATGCAGAAAAAATTCCAGGAGGATTTAAACAAGCTTCACCTCAAGCAAACACAACAGGTGCATGGACAGCAGATTCTTGAGATGGAAATCTTCAAAGAAAGGGTAAAAAAAGGAAAACAAAATTAATAACAGTCAATCAATGAAAAAACATCCGGTTGTTTTTGATCTGGAGACAAAACATACGTTCCGTGAGTTCGGTGAAGCAAAAAAACTCGGTATATCCGTCATATCGCTTTATGATTATACCACAGCAAAGGGTTATGTCTTTACCGAGCGGGAGATTGGAGCGGTTTTTCCTTTTTTTGAGAGAGCTTCATATCTTGTCGGATACAACATAAACAGCTTTGATTTACCGGTGTTTCAGGCGTATTATCCGGGCAATACCCTCAGCTTTGCAACGCTGGATATCTTGGATGAGATAAAAAACAAGATCGGTAAAAGGCTTGCTCTCAATGATATTGCCCATGCCACCCTTGGCAAAAAAAAATCTGGACACGGGTTGCAGGCAATAGATTTTTACAAGGAAGGAAAGTGGGACGAGCTTAAGAAGTACTGTCTTGATGATACCATGATCACTAAGGAGGTTTTTGACTACGGAATTAAATATAAGGAAATCAACTATCTCAATGAGTATGGAAAATCCTCAATAGCTGTTGACTGGGGGAAATATCTAGAAGATCAGGGAAAAAATGACACTGCCATGACGCTTCCTTTTTAGTCCGCGCCTTATAGATTGAGTTGCAGTAAGGCAAGGACTAGTCAATATTGCTGTATCTTGGTTTTTCTATATGTAGGATTCCCATTAACACATCGATTGCTTTTCCAAACTCGTCAGCCGAGGAATTATTGCTTAAATCATGATGGCGCAATGCTTTTAATTTATCTGCCTCAGGAAAAGACAGTTTGTCAGAGGTTAAAAGCTCGTCCATGGTTTTTGGGTCTCCTGGTCTATTTCGAGCACGCACCCTTTTTAACCTGACATCATCGTCAGCCTCAATCCACACCACAGACACGTTTGGATATTCCACCAACGCCTTGAGCTCTTCTTCTGCGCGGAGCCCTTCTAAAACTACCATGTCCTGTTCTTTTAAAAGCTGTTCTTGAAGTGTAAGGCGAATTAGTACATCGGGACCATACTGCTCACGAAGCGCGTTTCCTACCTCCCTTAACCCGATCGGATCGTCTGGGCTTTGGCTCTGCTGCACTTCCGTAGTAGCCCTAAGCCAGTCTGAGGTCGCCATGCTTTGGATCGCATACTCCCATGTAAGATGGTCGCTTACGGTCCCTTTGCCAGACCCTCGTTTACCGAGCAAAACAATGATTTGATCAAACTTTGTAGCGAGTTCTTTTATAGGAAGCAAACCATCGGGTTTAAAATCTTCCTCTCTCTCTAAAAATTCATTAAGATAAGTGCCAGGAAACCGATCGCGAAGAAATCCAAGGTGCGCTATGGAAAGTGGCCCAAGACATTGTAAAACCAACCTGTCTTGTCCAGATTCTACGAAACCTTGTGCGAGCAGGCCGATATTATGTTTAATATCATCAATTTCACTCCTATGTTTTTCCGGATCAGTGAGAGCTAGTGTATAAAGAGTTGAGTAACCATAAAGCAGTGTTGTTTCTTTTCCTTGTGGTAGTGCTCCCATTGTGCACAGTGTACCAAACCGATTGATAAAAAGGTTGTTTTTAAGAGAGTATAAAGTAACAAGGTGTTACGGGATCTTTATCAATAGCAATAATGTGTTGAAAACTAGAGAAAAAACGACACTGCCTTTTTGACCATATTCTTATTTGACTATTACAGAAACTACATGTTTTAGCTTCATAATACCGTCATGAAAAAAGAATTAATGCGTGTAAGATCAGTTGAGCGATCCTCAGGGACTGGTACTGTGAAAAACGGCCAGTATGAACAGCTTTACAAGACGACCGAGGGCTGGGAAATTTTGAGTAGGAGAAGTATAGAAAAAGTATTTGTTTTTAAAAACATGAAAATAGCTTTGAGATTTATTGTAAGAGTCGGAGAGGTGGCTGAATCAAGTAGTTATGGTGTGGATATAAAACTTCAAGGGTGGAATAAGGTAGCGGTTATACTAAATTCGCAAAACAAACAACTGTCGGTAAGAGATCTTGTCGTAGCATCAAGGATAGACAGAACCTATGCTTTCAATTAAGACAAGGATAAGATGTTGTATTAAGGTTGTTTTCTTTTTAAGATAAAGTGAATGAGATGCGCTGGCGCTGAGGTCGGGTACGGATCCTGTTGAAAATAAACGATAGAAAAGCGATCGCCAAATAAGTCAGATACACTTTTTTTGGTAAACATCTGTCCGATCCCCATAGAGTTTTTGTCGCTGAATACCGCCAAATACATCACAGACTTCTTTTTTAAAACGCGTACAACATTGTTTAGATATGCTTGTCTGTTTTCAACCAAAACATGATGAAAAAGACCGCGATCCACAAGAGCGTCAAAAAAATTATCTTCATAAGGCAAATCAAGCGCGTCTCCGACCAGAAAATGCGTCTTTGTGTCAAGCCTCTCTTTTTGCGCCCGTTTTTTTGCAGACTCAATTGCCGTAGGCGAACTATCAATGCCCCATGTCTCAAATGATGCTTTTGCAGCCTGGACACTGATCCATCCGTCTCCGCACCCGAGATCAAGTATCTTTGCATTTGGTTTTTTTTCTTTAAGATATGTCATGTAATAAGCAAGTGCGGGCTCAAGCGGGTGATCGGTCCAGGGAGTGACGCCGGATTGGTAAAGTTTTTCAAAATGTTGCTTGATGTCTTCTTGTCTTTGTTTGTTCATGTTGTAACTACAACATATTAAAGTAAGAAGGGTTTATTAATGAGGAAAGAAAACGGTGTGAACCGTGCAATTTTTTAGCTACTGAAGTTGGATCTAAGGCCTGAGTCATGTATAATAGTTTAGCTTTCCTTCGGAAGGATCTTTGTTTCTGATGGAAAAACAATTTGTACCTTTACAATCAAATCCCCTGTAGCTCATCCGCCAACTGGCGGAGGTAGAGCAGGTCTTATGTATAATATTTACGTTCTTTATAATAAAAAACACAATAAAATATATATTGGTCAAACAAAAAACCTTAAAGAAAGACTACGTTTACACAAGGGTGTCTTTTTTAAGAAAAGTTTTACCAGCAGGTTTGATGGAGAGTGGACTTTGATATATAAAGAAGAGGTGGTTGATAGAAAAAAGGCTTTAGAGAGAGAAAAGCAATTAAAAAGCTTTCGAGGTAGAGAATTTATTAAAACACACATTCCCCTGTAGCTCAATTGGTAGAGCAGGTCGCTGTTAACGACAAGGTTACTGGTCCGAGTCCAGTCGGGGGAGCCAGTTAGGCGTTACTCTAACTTTTGCGGTTGCTCGCAAATTATTAAAAAGTTGAGTATACGTCACGTTTGAGATTTCTTTATTTTTAACTTCAATCCGCTCAAAGAAAATTGACAAATAGTGCTTTTTTGCTTCAAAATTAGCTCTGTTGTATGTTTCGTAGATATTTCTCGTAAGATTTAATACTTCAGAGATTACATCAATATCAAAGCCAGATTGATTCTCAATAGTAGCGATTTCATTTTCCAGATTCTGTATCTGAACTTCGATTTCATTATGTTTTCGTTTAAATGTTTCTTTATCTATAGTTTGGTCAAGTAAATTGTCTTCTAGGGTGTTACGTTTAGCTTCCAATGCCTTAACTCTGTTTCTAAGTGTTTGTATTTCTTCCTCTCGTACTTCTCGTGATTTTTGGACAAGTTCTTTGGCTTTTTGTGTTAGTCGTTCAGTGAATTCTTTGGGGAATTGGATTGTCTTAAACTCGTTGGCCACTTTTTGTTCAAGCTCATCTAGTGGAACATAATGATTACAGCCGCTTCTCACACTGCCGTGATAGTACGCTTTTTTCTTTTTATGGTTCCAACTGGTATAAAAACGTTTGTTGCAATGTCCGCAATAGACAAAGCCTGTTAACAACCAGCGATATTTTCTTCTTCTGCAGGCGTTCTGGTTGTGGACCTGACTGACTTTTTGACATGCTTCAAATATTTCTGAAGCTACTAACGCTTGATGGTTTCCTTTATAAATTTGACCGTTAAATTTAAACATCCCAGTGTAAAAAACATTCTTGATTACGTTGTAGAGAATACTCCGATAAACTCGCTTTCCTTGTCTAGATCTAAGCCCCATTTCAAATAACAAATCTACTAAGGCATCTATTGAGTAGTTGCCAGTGCTGTAGAGTCGAAACAATTCTGACATTAAGTGTCCACGTTCTGGGTCGATTTCTATAACTCGTATTGGTTTATCATCCGTGCCTTTGTTGACGTTTATATAACCAAGTGGCGCCCAACCCGGCCAATCACCAATTTGGCACTTTTTCTCTAAACTCTTTTTTACTTTTCTACCTGTTATTTGAGACTGAAAGGCATTAACTCCCGCCATAATGGTTTCAATAAGATTGCCTTCAACTGAGTCGTCAATCATAAGCTGATTAACAGCTACAATTCTGGTACCACCTTTTGATAAAGAATTTTTAATCAAAAAATGATCTGATGGATTACGAGCAAGCCGATCCGTATCCATTACCAGTAAAGCGTCAATTTTTTCATCTTGGCATTGAGCAATAGCTTCTTGTAAACCAGTTCTACCTTTGAGAGTAGTGGCACTTTTGCCTGGCTCCGGAAATACGCCAACAATAGAATATTTATTTTCTTCTGCCCATTTACGGCATAGATCAATCTGAACCTCAATTGACTTGCCTTCATTAGCTTGTTCTTCGGTTGACACACGGGAATAAATTACGGCTTGAGGCATATAAAACTACCTCCTTCCTGTGGTTTGACAATTCTGGCTCTAGCTTCAATGAGCCGTTTGAAGTGTCTGAATAACGGATAAATGCCTGGGATAAAACGATAACCCAGTTCTGAAAGTCTGACTTCAGCTAACCGTTTAGCCAAAAGATCTAAATAGTCTTCTACTTCTATTTTGTCTGAATACTGCATACTATTTACCTCCTTAATAACAAAAAAAGGTATAGCCTCGGCACGAGAAGTGCGTCTGGAACTATACCTAAAACTTTTACTAAAACTGAATAAAACTCAAAGAGTCTTATCTTGTATTTAATAACAGTATATACATGGTTTATCCTGATAGCAAGGGCAAAACTAAACATTGCCCCCTAGGGTACAGAATCCCTTGGGGAAGTCAAGAGCATGCGGCGGCTGTCAATATTTAAAATGAGAAGTCTGGAGCTTAGACCATAAAAAAATATAGAAAGTAAGTGTTTAGTTGATAACCGCCTTTATGAAATCCGTGCGATTGGTCGCAAACCTATCGTAGTAGTGGGATATGAAAATCATAGAAGTGAGTTGTTAGATTTATAACCCACTCTTATGATCTATGGCTAGATGTGATTATTTATTCTTATAAGAAAACAGTAATGAAAATATTTCGGTAGTAGAAAAAATCATTAAATTCTATTTTGTGCGAGATCTCGCAAATATTATTTTTTGCGTTAAAACGCACATCAAAATATTCCATAAATCTTTTTATAAGAATGTGTTCTTTCACTCATCGCTCAAGCGCCGCTCGGGCTTGCGCTCGCCGCTGGGGCATCTGTCTGCTTCGCATCCAGATCTATGATATTAAAAATCAATAATACTTTTGTCTTATAAGCATGGTGAATCCCTACAGCAAAAAACTGCAGTCGCAAGAAAATTAACGGTTCTTGATAACTCCTCATGTTCAAACGTGTCTAGGTGTAGCTTTATCACTCCATGAGGCTTGAATCCTAGTTTACGAGACTTGAAGTGTTACTTCTCACTCGCACTTCTACGACGGTTACGCTTTGTAAGCGAGCTTCTAGACAAGACCCCTGTTCCATTCTCGGTGTTTGCGCTTTATCGCCTTTACCGCAGGGCTCCGATACCGTTTAATCTCCAATATAGAAGTCTTACAGACTTATATCACCGATTTTGTCAGTTTTGACTTCTGACACTCGGTCTTTTGCGACCACTCAAGTATTTGGACTTAATGAGGCATAAAAAAAGAGCCTCAGAACTCTCTTTGAGTCCGACGCTCTCACTTTGGAGGGCTAAAACTTAAATACTATTTCCGAAGAAAACTACCTCATATTAACAGGAGATTAAAATGAATGTCAAATTAAAAAATTGTGAGGTGTTCTCTTTTGAAACTTATTTTAGTAAAATAACACTTATGAATGACTCACCATATAAAAATATTAAAGTAGAAAATTGGCTAGAAGTTACGAAAAAACTTGTTGATCAGCATCCAATATCTCCTGAGGGGATAGTAGATATTTGTAACATTGCCTGGAAAGAAATTTTTAATAGCACAATTGGTGGCATAATAAAAATTGGCGATCAAGTAAACTTAACTCCGCAAATGATTGGTAATTTTCTACATATTTTAATTGCTCATCACTTGAAAGAATTAGATTCAAAATTGTGGAGAAAGGAAACAAATAAAGGCGACAAGGATATAGTATATATCCCAAATGATTTCTATTCTTTCGAGATAAAAACATCATCTAGTGTAAATGATATTTACGGGAATAGAAGCTACGGACAGCCACAAGCTGATAATAGTAAAAAGGGGAAGGACGGCTATTATCTGGCTGTTAATTTCTCTAAACCAACAAAAGAAAAGTTACCAGAAATTACTAAAATCCGTTTCGGATGGATAGAACACTCCGATTGGATAGCTCAAAGATCTCCAACTGGCCAACAATGCAGACTTACTCCGGAAGCCAAAAAATATAAATTGTTAACTCTTCATTCCAAGTAAAGGAAGTTGACCTAGCTCTGTTTTGGCCTTTTCATATCTTTTTACGGCAATATCACAATATTCTCTTAAGATCTCAAAACCAACAACTTTTCTTTTCAATCTAAGAGCTGCTTCTGCGGTAGTTCCAGAACCCATAAAAGGATCTAATATTATTTGATTTTCGTTTGAACACGCTTTGATAATTCTATTAATAACCGCTATTGGAAACTGAGCAGGATGAGAAGTTCTTTCTTTTGAACTTCTATTAGCACCAGAAGTGACCTTAGGGAATAACCAAACATCACCGGGATTTTTACCCAATGGATTACACTTTAATTTTCCATTTTTTTTCTGATTTGGATATTTTACGTTTGGATCTCTAATTGAATCTAAGTTAAACACATAAGCATCAGGGTTTTTTACATACCAAAGAAATTTCTCATTTCTTGGTGCGAGTGATTTTTTGGTTAAGACGCCCGCCTCGTAATGCCAAACAATTTCCTGAATTAAGTAAAATGGAATCTTATCCCATAAAAGATAGATTATTGGTACCGCTTTAGCTCTATTTTCATACGAGAAATATCCCAAATTAAGCCAAAAAGCCCCATCTTTTTTAGTATTTTTATAAACGGCATTTATCCATTGGTGCGACCAATCTATATATTTTCCGTTATGCACGACTTTCTCGTAAGATTTGCCAATATTATATGGAGGAGAAGTAACAGTTAAATCAAATATTGGCTCAGATAATTTATTTAGTGCGAAAATACAATCATCGTTATAAAGAATAAAGTTATTATCTTCAAAATAGGGTTTCCCTAGCTTTGTTTTGATTAATCCAAAATCGTTTGAATTCATAAGCATTTTTACTAATTATTTCCTCTAATTAAACCAACAAACTTGCCTCTGATTTCTAAAGTTTTAGGATATATATTTTTAAGTCTTGTATTTCTTGGCTCTAAATATATTTTGCCCTTTTGATTCCTATATCGCTTTAGAGTCGCCCCATGTTCAGTAATGGCAACTACCGTATCGCCAATATCTGCTGTTTGTTGGTGTTTTATAACGACAATATCACCATCCCAGATGCCATCATCTATCATACTATCTCCTCGTACTTTTAGAGCGTAAAAATTTCCATGTTTGTTTACTAGGGTTTTTGGTACTTTGATGGGTTCGGGGTTTTCAATTGGTTCTATAGGAGAGCCAGCTGCAATTATTCCCAAGAGGGGAATTTCTGTAGTGTCTGGTGTTTTTTCAAACAATGACACCCCCCTTGGTTGATTTTCTTCCTTTTTTAGATAGCCTTTTATTTTTAATGCGCCAACATGCTGATGTGCGGTAGAGATAGCAAGATTAAATTTGTGAGCGATTTCTTCTAAAGATGGAGCAAAACCCTTTTTTGTGGTGTAATCAGCAATAAAATCAAGCACATTCTTTTGTTTTGGTGTTATGGATCTATTGATTTTTTTCATATGTTATACTATATTTATATACCGAAAGTGTTACGAAAGTCAAGTCAATTTTTTGACTGGAGGTGAGTAAATATGGCAAAACAAAATCAACATGTCGTACCGCATCAAGGCAATTGGGCAGTAAGAGGAGAGGGCAATAGTAGAGTTACCTCAATTCATCAAACACAAACATCTGCTTTTGAAGCCGCGAGAGAAATTGCGGTCAATAATAAATCAGAAGTGGTAACGCACCGACCCGATGGGACTATAAGAGACAAAGATAGTTATGGACATGATCCTTGTCCACCAAAAGATAAAAGAAATTAATTTTCATTTTAGAATCTATGACAAAAATTGGTAGAAATGATCCCTGTCCATGTAACAGTGGGAAAAAGTATAAAAAATGCCATTATTTAATGGGTGGTTTTCCTTATGGGATTCCTAAAATAACAAAAATTGAATCTACCCCTGAAATCGAAAAGATGAAATTACAAATGGAAACAGAGCAGAAAGCTAGACAACAACTTCTACGACCACTGGGAATATTCATTGATTTCGTAAAACCTATCCATTTTAAGGGAAAGAAAATTTGGGCATTGGGGAATCGGATATATCCGTATCAAAAAGAAGGAGAAACGTTCCATGAGTTTATTATTTACGTATTAAGAATAACATTGGGAAAAGAATGGTGGGAATCCCAAATGCAATTATCTGAAGATAAACAACATTTTATCTTCAAGTGCTTTGTCAAACATTACGAATGGAAGAAAAAGAATCAAAAACCAGAAAATTTTCATAACGGAATGTGGAGAGCTGTCCCAGATGGATACTCAAGAGCACTAATATCATTAGCCTTTGATGTATGTAGCTTGCTTCATGCTGTTCATCTTCCAGATATATTTCTAGATAAACTAAAAAAATATGAGTCCTATCAAAGCGTTAGATATGAAATTGCTATCTCTGCGATGTTTGCACGTATGGGATATGAAATACAATTTTTGGATGAGAAGTACGCGGGACAAAAAAATCAACCTAAACACTCAGAATTTATTGCAGTTAATCCAGATACAAAAGAAGAAATTATCGTTGAAGTCAAAAGTAAAGAACGCGAAGGTGTTTTACATATAGAAGGTGAATTCAATAGGGAAAAAGAGTTTAAATCAAGCGTGATAAAATTATATAAACACGCACTTACCCAGCGAGTTATCGGAAAAGCGTTTATTGTTTTTATTGACATGAATTTGCCCCTATCACCTAACGCTCGTCCTGAAGAAGTCCCTTGGGTCACTGCTATTACAAAGATGAGAGATGCAGCTGCTTTCTCTACAAAAGGCAAACAATCTCCTTCAAACGCTATTGTTTTCACAAATTACTCTTACCACTACGGAACAGATCAAGAAACAGATACTGGCGAATGGTTATTAGAAAAGGCTGGTAATCCTGAAGTTCTAATTAAATCTATGGATTTTGGAGAAAGATTTATTCCAGTGCTTCATAATTACGGAAAAGTTCCAAATATTGATATGAATATTGAAGTTTAAATTTAATTAAGTCGGATATTTATACTAAAAAAAGATGTTTTTAATTTCAGTTTATATCGACACTAGTTGCATTAATGCCAAACAAGAAATTTCAGCTCTTAATGAGCTCGAAAAGTTAAATGACGAAGAAAAAATTATCATTGAGACTACTGATACTTTGGAAACGGAATTAAGAGATGGAAAAGGATACCCGAGAGGATTGAAAAAGGCTTCAAATTACATTTTTTCTGAAGGGCCAGCCGTTGTTGGACATTCAAGACTTGGCTCTTGTATTGCTGGGTCAGATGAAGATGACAGAAGAATGACTAAAGTATTGGAGATTTTGTTCGGTAAAAAGGCTAGAAATAAGTACACAAAGAATGAAATAAGAGATGTAATGCATGTTTGTACGGCAATTCGTTATGGAGGCACATATTTTGTTACTCTCGATACAAAAATATTAAAAAGATCTCCTGAGATCAAAAACGAGTTTCAAATAATTATCGCCAAACCTAATGAGTGTCTCAATTTAGTTCAGGCTCGATTGGCTAAATCCCAAAGAAATCAATAATCCTGATACGAAGTAACTCTGTTATTCTCAATATAAATAATATTTGCTTCAATTTTATCTGCGTTTTTGTAATATACCCATTGTTCAGTCACTCCTGAGCTATAGTTAGTTTTATTGATGTCGTCTGGATAGCCGATAGAAAAAGACAGTTCAACCATGCTCATATCAATCCAGTATTTCCCATCAACCAAACTTTGAACATCTTTGAATATCAGTGGATTTTCATAAAAGAAATCAATTACTGTTTTACAGTCAGTTTGAGTAAGATCAACTCCTTTCTTAATGTTGTCATTTTTAACTTCAAATTTTGATTCTCCATTTTCAACAGTAGTTAAAACTGGTATTGGGTAAAACCTACGAGTTCGTTTACTTCTTTGAGTACAATATTGAGTAGCAAGGTCTGTTTTTTGTTTCTCTTTTCTTGCTTTTTCTTCAGCTGTCATTGTTGGCAACGGAGATTGGGATGAATTAACCGTTTCAGTGGATGGCTTGTTGAGAGAACTCTGTTTTGATGGTTTTTGGAAGAAATAGGACAAAAAGAATAGCCCAATTATTATTACAACCATCATTTTCCAGCTGATCTTGCTCTTTTTGTCAGCAGTATTCATATCTTTGATAGTAACAGAGCGTGGGGGTAAAAACAAGCCATTTTCCTGGCTAAATAGGAACATACAGTGGGTTCTTTACGGAACTGTGAGTTGGTAGCCTATGTTTAATGAATACTCAAAAAGACGAGCAACTTGGCAAACATATCAAAAAAGCGAGAAAAAGCAAAAACATCACTCAAGAACAGCTATCAGAGATGGTAAGAGTTACACCCAAATATATTCAATACATTGAAGCCGGTAAAAGATCACCCAGCTTAAAATCGCTTTACAAGATAGCCAAAGCGCTTGGTGTAAAAGTCAAAGACTTAATGCCGTTCTAGCCAACAATTTCAAATTTTAATCAATCTTTATCTGATTCCACTCTTCAATCAGAACTCTTTCATTTTCTCCAAGTAATTTCATATTGGCAATAATTATTTCCATGTGTTTATTGGCATCATCCGGTTTAAATTCAGTTAGCTCTTCCAATAATAAAGCCGATTTGTCATAGCCAGCAGCTAGTTTTGTATAACCCCTCTCTTTAAGATATTTAGCTGTCAAAAGCCTAGCTAGATAGAGCCTGCCAATTTCAAAATTAGTAATCGAGCTACCTTTTTCCAAATAATTAGCATACATTTCAATTTGCTGGGGAGCATTTTGAGTATGACTCTTCATTTCAGTTAAAATTGCTCGGTGATCCACTTGTTTAGTTTCTGGCGTTGCCCAATAAACAATATCGGAATACAGACCAGTGCCAATTGCGCAAGATATCTTGGGATCTGTTTTTCCTTCATCGTTGGGATCCGGCACAACTACATATAGAGTATCTGGAGAATAACCCTCCACCACGTTGTAGTCTCGCCAACAGGGAGATCCGGCCGTTACTAATGGTATGCCGGAAGCAATCACTGATTTGTATTCATTCATTGGTGATATCCACCAAAACGTTTTAACTTCTCCATTTAACTGTTTTGTTAATTTGATCCATCCATTATCTTGATTAAAAATTGGGAATGCTCGTAATCTCAAGTGCGGTTGATAACCCATGTTCTTAATTGCCTTTAACGCTTCTTCTGTGCCACCCACCAAGCTTTCTTTTATTTCAGATTCATTTCCTCTGGGAAAGTAGTATGAGAAACTAGTGGAATTGCCTCTGGCAATTAGAACCTGCCAAAACTCAATCGATGGATCAAAAGTTTTAAGCATCATCGTAGTTGAAGCTAGATAACAATGTCCGCCAATTCGTTTCCCTAGTTTTTGAGTCTCATCCTGATCGGAAACATGAGTTATATCAAGTTTATATTCTGCTGGAGCTTTAGTATTTTGCTGAAAAAAAGTGAGATATGTAACAATAGCTATGGTGATGGCAATAAAAATAAACGCATATTTTTTCATTTTTGATTCTTTTCATCAATCCAAGACCAGATTGAAAATAAAACAATGAGCAATATTCCTGGGATAAGATGATTTCTCCAACCTGATCCTAGTAGTTTATGGACACCAAGTGTTACCGGGGCAATGAGAAGAATCATGAGAATAGCAGCATGATTGTCGCCTTTAACATTGGTTTTTTTATCCATATTCAGCAGTTTTCCGATCGTTTTAGGTACAACATACAGAAGCAAAAGCATAAGCGGAAAGGCAAAGAAAAAGTATTGTTGATGAGTAATGCCAAGATTATTGACAAAGAAGTTGGATAAATAATAATCCCATGGTTGTTCGGTGAGAAAAACATCAAAGTTTCTTTGGAAGAGAATAACTCTAATCCAGTTGTATGAAGTGAAAGCAACAAGTATTAAATAGAGAATAGAAAATGGGATTTTGGCAATTTTGGAATTTATTCCCATACACTATTTATACTACTTTTTGGTCGAGAGTTTTACTACTTTGGACTAGCGATAAAGATTTTAGTATTGATTTTTGACATCTTATTGACGGCTGAGCTTTTCCAGTTTCTAATAACGATAAATACGTCTGGCTATATCCAGATAGCTTAGAAAGCGTCTGCTGGCTTATATATTGACCATTTCTGGTTCTAAGCCGGTACAGGTAATTGGCAAAATCTTCCATTTGATACCTCCACAACTTGATAAGCAAGCGGATTACTGGCTAGCTTTCGTGCCACCTCAAGTTGAATGCGCACTTTTGCAATCGTTTCTCGATTAAATATCTGGTACAGTGTTAATGGCGGGGTGGTGAGCAAAATTTTCTTATTCTTAATCGAGTCCTCTTTTAGTTAAACAATATATGATAAAAGAAGCTCTTGCAAATATTATCGCTTGGTTATTTACAACGGGGGTGTCTAAATTTCTTGGTCTAGATAGATTCCTCAATCCTGGTGGAAAAGGAGGGATGGGTGGCGGTGCATTGAGTATTAAAGGAGGGTGGGCTGTTGGAGGACGAGGAGGGAGGGGCGGTATAGGTAATGGAGGCGACGGAGGTAAAGCTAAATCAATCGGTAAGGGCAGTTTTTCTATGGGGGGTGAAGGTGGTGAGGCAGCACAGAAAAACCAAGGAGGTAGTGGTGGGCGTGGTCCTTTACACGTACTTATGGAAGAGTACCCCGAAAAATTTAAAGAAATATCTAAAAAATTTGGAATTACGAAGGAAATGGCAAAAAAAATTGGGAAAGGCGGAGACGGTCAATAAAGACATAAAAAAATGGGTTCCAACTTATACGCAAAAGATTATTTTACTCACTACTCTAGATGAAATATTTGTAGACAACAGTCAACAAAAATAATATAATAGGGCTGTGAGAAAAGCTGTTTTTCTCTTTATTACCCTTCTCTTTTTCCTTTCGTTAACTACTACAGCATATGCCCGATCTGGTTGTTGTTCATGGCACGGTGGTGTTTGTGGCTGTTCATGTTGTGACGGTACGTCTCTTAGCGCAACCTGTCTTCCATATTATCCTGGCTGTGGAGGGGGTATCGTAATTCCCACTCTTCGCCCGATTCCTACAACTCCTATTTGTCCTCTTATGTCTTATTACGATAGTTTAAGTGGGAATTGCAAGTGTTACTCTGGCTATGTTGCATCGGGAGATAGGTGTATATCTCAAGACCAAGCATGCCAAGACCAATATGGATTTAACTCAAAATATAACACTCTCAATAATGGCTGTGAATGCAAGTATGGTTATATTTGGAACAGTGCAAGAACAAAATGTATTGATGGTAATCAATCTTGTTGGGATAAATACGGATACAATTCAAGCTACGATAGTCTAGACAATACCTGTAAATGTAGTTATGGTTATGTGTGGAGTGATACAAGAGACAGTTGCATATCCCAAAATCAGTATTGTATTAATAAATATGGAACAGGAAGTATGTATGATATTTTGAAAGACGGATGTAAATGTTTAACCGGATACAATTTTGAAAATAATCAATGTGTTCTTAATACTGTAATAAACATATCCGCAGTAAAAGGTGTATCTTTTTTACCAACAGCTACACCCATTATTCCACTCCCAACCAAAATACCAATATTTACCCCAACAACAAAACCAATAGAAAAGGTTACAAATCCCACACTTACCCCAATTCCCTCCGTAACCATAATCTCTCAAGAAGTGGTTGGAACAAATGGCACTCTAGTAAAAAGGCAAGGATTTTTTGAATGGTTACTTAATATTATTTTTGGAAAATAATTAGAAACAAAATGAAAGAGGGATATGCATTAAGCGAAAGTCTAATCAAAAGGATATCGCTACTTAAATTCTTTCTAAAAGAAGTAGAAAAATATCTGAAAGAAACAACAGACGAGTATGCATTTTCGGTCGGTGTTTCTTTACTTCACGACGCTATTGAAAACCTCTTCTGGGCGATAGAAACTAAAGATGTTGGGATTAAAGATAAGCAAGCAATTCATGAGAAATACGAAGTATTAATTACCGAAAAAAGGCTAAAAACAAAAATATGTTTTGATAAAACAAGCCTTGTAGAATTGGGTACGATTAGGGGATCATTTAAGCACAAAGGCATCTTACCTAACATTCAACAGACGGTATCAATTACTAATAAATTACTACGTCACTTTAACGAAACAGTTTATAAGCTGTTTAATATAGACATTAATACAATTAGTTTATCAATACTCATAAAAAATATTGATGTAAAAGAATCAATACAAAATATTGAAAGAAAACTGCAGTCAGATAAACTATCACACATAGAATTTAGAGAAGCTCTTATAAAAATTGGTAAAATATTTTTTGAGAATTATGAAAAAAATAACTTAAATAGTTTATCTATTTTAATACAAGACCTAGATGGTGAAAGGTTGGGAAAAAGAAAAAAAAGATATTTGTTTGCGGAGAAAAGTGTAGATGATATTTACAAAGATTTATTAGAGATAGGAATGGTTCCCTATTATTACTATAGATTTAAGAACTTGGTTCCTAGTTATGGTCTTGATCGAAATAATAACAAAACAATACCAAAAATGAGTACTGTTCATTGGGGGAAAGAGAATTGGACGAAATTAAACACAGAATTTTGTTTAAACTGGCTTATCGAGTACGTCCTAAGAAGAGAAAGGGTTTTTGGTAGAAAAGATTATGATGTTAAATCTCCCACTTCAAGAGAGCATATATTTGAAGTGGTGGAAAACACAACAATAGAGCTAATAGAGTATGAAACACTTAAACGGTATAAGTTTTCATTGCAAAAGGGTGTGTTATATTTAGGGAACTTTCTTTATTATGTGGGTGGAGACTGGCAGGATTACAGTGAAGAAGAAAGCGACAGAGCTACTTTAGTATTTTATACTCAAAAGGGTAGGTTTCATGGGGAGGTACCAAAGACACTTTTTAATATTAAAGAGATTCATATGGACGAAATATCTCAAACACAAACAAGCTTGTTACTTAGGAGTGGAGATTTAGCAATGAAAGTTGTTTAATAAACAATGCAACACGCCAACAAACAAATATATTATCACTTTCTTTCTTCTCAAAACGCCATCCACGACCTAGAAAGAAAAATGATAAGGGTTAGTACGATAGACTCATTAAATGATCCATTCGAGCTCTTGCCATATTTGCGACATATGAGGAATAAGGAATATGGGCGTTATATGGATATTCGTAATAGAGTATCAAAAATATACGGTCTTTTGTGTTTCTCAACCAAGACAACAGAGCCTCTTTTATGGTCACATTATGCTAACAAGCACAAAGGAGTAGCCTTAGGATTTGAGCTGCTGAACTCAGATGTCTTTGAGGTTGACTATGATCCAAACCCAATACGCAGGCAGATTGTATTAACTCAGGATTTATTCAGAAATAAATCTATGTTTCTTGATTTAGCAAAAATTAAATACGAAAAATGGAAATATGAACAAGAATCAAGAATGATTGTAAAACTGGATGAGTGTGTAAATATTGATGGTCACTATTTTATGGAGTTTAATAATAGGTTAATAGTAAGACAAATAAAATTGGGAGCTTTCTACGATAATAGTGACAGATATATTGCAAAACTCGCTTCAGATTTTAGTGCAGAAATTATTGTGTGCAGGCTTGAAAGACAGGGATATAGGATAATAAAAAACGGAAAGAAAACAAAAATAATACAAGAAGAAGTAAAGCGTTTAAGCACGATTAACTCTAACTAAATTCTTTATTTGTCTTAGTCTTTCCCTTGCCTGTTCCGCCCAGTTTGGATTTTGAAATGCCTTGATAATACAATCTAAAGCATTGGTTAGGTTAACCTTAGGATCTGGGAGCATAGAGAATGTTACTATAACGAAAAATCCCCCTCACTTCTTTTTTGATAAAATTAACCCATGAGATATTTCTCTTTGATTCTTGCATTTCTCTATGGCTCATTTATATTGCTTATTTTTCCATTTCTTTTTACTAGACTAAACCATCTACTTTTATTGCCCGTGTATGGCAGTCCGTTCATAAAGCTTCTTGGGTTAGGCTTCATGCTTTTGGGTGGAGCTGTATGGTTGAGGTGTATTAATCTTTTTCGATTGATAGGGAAAGGGACACCTGTGCCGGTTAGACCTCCAAGAAAATTGGTTGAGAGCGGTTTATATAAGAGATCAAGAAATCCCATGTATATCAATACTCTCCTGGTGCTTTTGGGATACTTTTTCTACTTTGGACACGTTTCTTTATTAGGTTATACCATATTAGTTTTTTTATTTTTTCATCTATTTGTAGTTTACTACGAAGAACCGACGCTTCGAAGAAAATTTGGGAAAAGATATCTTGGATATTGCAATAGAGTTCCGCGTTGGTTATAAAAAAGTAATAATTTGGGAGTGTATTTGATATTACTATGAAACTAAATTTATTAGAATTTACAGCTGTCAATAGTCCGATAAGGAAATTTATCCAAAGCCAAATTGAGATAAAAGGTTTTCTTGGTGTGCCAAACTACATTAAAGGAGGAAAAGTGCTTGAAATAGGTTGCGGTAGCGGGTATGGAGCAACATTAATAGATAGATACTTTGCACCAAAAGAAATCATTGGTATTGACATGGATGAAAAGATGATAAGACTTGCAAACAAGCAAAAACTGCCAAACACATCATTTAAAGTAGGCAATGCAACAAAACTGAATTTTAAAAACAGTTCGTTTGATGGAATTTTTATATTTGTTGTTCTGCACCATATCCCAAATTGGAAAAAAGCATTAGATGAATTCTACCGTGTACTAAAAAAGGGTGGCCAGATTTTTATAGAAGACGCCTCATATGAAACGTTTTCAACTCCAATTGGCAGATTAATCAAGATGTTTACCGATCATCCCTATGATTCGATGTATAAGAGAGATGAATTTTTTAATTATCTTGAAGAACTGGGATTTAAAACAATTAAAAAACAGGTTTATAAACCATACGATCTAACTAGTCGCTTTGTTTTTATTGGAGTAAAACAATAGATTTGATTTGTCAGGCTTTTCCGTTTTTTCTTGCAAACTGAAGATCTTCAAAATCCATGACTGTGCCTCGCTAAAGTTTCTGAAAGACTAAAAATATGCACGAAATAACTGGTTGCATTAACGTTATTCTTCTTAAGCAAAATTGATATAATAAGAGTATGACCAAAAACCCGATAATAAATGCCCTAAGCGCCTCAGCATATATTTTTCTTGTTGTCTCTGTTATGACTTTTATTACGCGGCCTTTGAAAAACAAGCCGGATACTTTTTTTGCACCTATTACAGTTTTATTTGTTCTCACTCTCTCTGTAGCGGTAATGGCATTCCTGTTTTTTTATCGACCGCTTATGCTTTTTATCGATGGTAAAAAGACAGATGCGGTTAACTTCTTTATTAAGACAGTCGGTGTTTTTGCAGTATTAACCACGGTGGTTTTATTTCTTCTTTTTTTTGTTCGGTTATAAACAAATAGTCATTATAAGAGGTTTATTCACAGCAGGATGTTTTTATTGTCTCGGTTTGGGACGCCGGTCTTTTAAAACGCAAAAATACCCAAGATGATAAATGCACTAACCTATCTCCTCTAAAAGCAATTTCCCCAAATCACAATCTCTTATTCTTTCTGATATTAAAACTATCTGTCTTTGTAACTCTTCTTGAGCTTTTTTTTCTGTTTCTATAGAGGGCAAAGCAACTCTTATTCCTTTAGCAACGCTTTTCATTCTTTTTAACCAGTATTCTTTCTTTGCTTCTAAAGCTGAGAGTATCCTTTGTTTTGTCATTCCCGATTCAAAAACACCGGCAATAGCCCTTTCTCCAGCTATGGCTCTGTCTAAACTACCTCTGGTTTGGGCAACCGCCGATACTGACCCATCGTTTTGCAATCTCTTTATTTCTTCTAGCCATGCTTTATGTCTCGCTGCGATTACTTCATGAACCCTGCCCAACTCAAACGATTTTATTTCTTGAAACTCTGCGCGAATTTTTAAATAATCTTCTTCAGTAATTAGCCCTTCGTTGATTGCTGCCTCTGCCAACCTCGTTCTAAAATTTTCAATTTGGGACTCATCGCTGCCATCAGACAATATACTTTGGGCATCAACAGCATCATGGTATTGTCCTGTTTGGTTTTTCCACGCTCTGAAGCCTTCAAAATAACGCTGGTAGTCGTTTGCCTTAAGACCTGCCGGATCACTTGTCAAATGGGCCAGTCTGCTTTTTTCATCAACCAACTTCAATATGGGGTCAGCAGCAGTGCGCCAAACGTGTCGTCTTCTTTCAAACTCTTGAGAGTCAAGGCCATTTTCTTTTAGTACTGTTTTCAACAAGGTTTTTGGTCTTGGAAGGGGGAAGCCGCCAAAAGTTTCAACTCCTGGAGTAGGGGACGGTAATATTTCTGACATACTATTGTTTATTATTTGTAATAAGCTACAAGAATAAATAATATCATTTCCTAAAACATTTGTTGTGAAATGGAAAATCTTATTATACTTTTTTTTGACATATTAAGTTGACCTATCCTAAGAGTTAAACACTTACGAAGCTCGATCTAATTGTTTCGATGATGGGGAACCCGCTAGATCTGTTAGTCATTTTGAATATGCTAGTATCATTAGATCATTGTATTCTCTAAACAGCTATTTTAATATGGGTACAGTACAACATGTCTGGTCACTCACGACTCCAATTCTAAAAAATCGATTGGGATTTGACTTAAAAAAGCACAGGCATAGGAATTTGGATATCGTCTCATTTCTTTTATTCTGATATTTTTTTGAGTATACTTGATTGAAGTTATCAAAACAATGCAACTTCCAAAATCTTTCACAACCGTTACTCGCCTTTCAAAAACTGTTGCAATGTGTTTGTTTATTCTTCTTCCTTTTATCGGATTTTATTTCGGTAAAGAATACGGAAAAGCAATTATTCTGGAAAAGTGTCAGATAACCAAAAGTGTTCAGAGCTCTATTCCGGTTTCTGCACCGGATATCAATACCCCCGGTACTATTGCAACACTTTCAGGCATTATCAAAAAAATACCCAGAAAAACCCCAGATATTGCCGAAGACTATGAAGTCCTTTTGGATGAGCCACTCATGGGCATTTCAACAGGTAGAGGCGATGGGCAGTGTTTAAACGATGTTATCGTGAACGCAGCTTCGTCTATAAACCTAGAGCGCTATGTTGACTCCCATATTACTTTTACCGCAAGTCTTGAATGGGGTTATGCCGAGTCCAGATATCTATTCATAAGCGCAATCCAAGGGAAAGAGCTGCCTCTCATCCAGAAAAGAAACAAAAATTACGAGAGATCAACATTGTGGCAAACATTTAAAGATGACAGGGGATATACCATAAGCTACCCCAATGACTGGCGCGTATCAGTCTATGAAGGAAAAATAAGCACGATCATAAGCTATGATCCAGAGAAATTCGAAAGATCAATGCCCTTTGCTTTACCAAAGTGGGATGTAGACTTTAGCTTAGCGACTTTCAGCGACATTTATTCACTTCTGACAAACAAAGCCTTTATCCAAGCAGATGTTAAAATGATTGAAAAAAGTTCGACCAAAGACGGATTGGAAATATATTTTGTCCAAGGAAAAGTTCCCTTAAATGAAAACGCCGGGGGAAGTTTATCGATTGATGCGATAGTGATAGACAACAAACACTATTTTATTTGGCGGGGATTTTATTCAAATGAAACAATTGAAACATTAAAAAGGATTGTTGAGTCAATGGAAAAAGTAGAATAAGATAGCGGTCATATTAGAAAAACATCTCATCAAAAGGCTTGACATAAATGTTTTTGAAAAGGTCAAGGGAGTGAATATTTCTTTTGTAGCAATGGCTTCGACCTTGTATCAAAAGATGAAACTAATAAAGTAAGCTTTAAGTTGTAGTCAGCTTCCTAAGTTTGTAAAAATTCCGACTGCAAGTTCTGCCCATATATATAGAAAAACCAACGAAACAAGAATCAGGACAGTATATTTATGTTTATTTATTTTTATTATGTTTACTGATTCAAAGATTAGGCCGATACAAAAAAAGCTATGTCATTCGGCTTGTGAGGTTTTCTGTAATTGGGTTATGAGCTAACAGGAGTTGTGGCTTGAGCCGGTGCTTGTACTAAAAAGGATTGACGTACTTCTTCATAAGAAGGAGGGGTATCATCATAGTATTTCATTGCTGTACCAAAACAATCAACCCTTTCCGGAAAACCCGCTGTTTGAGCTACTTGTTTAAGCGTTGGGTTGTCAGGTAAAGTAGCTATACCGGGTTCTTCTTCTGATAGTGTGTAGTGAATACATTGAATTCTACCATCAACTGGGAGAAAAAAACTTAATTCATCTACGTGTGTTAGATTTCCTTGATCGTCTCCTCCAACCGAAAGATAAAATATTGTGCCAGTAGGGTCTCTTAGTTGAACTGACCACTTATCAGTTTGTCCTGCAAATCCGGAAGTCTGCAAAATTATACTATACGAAGAACCCTTTTCTGGTCCATCAATTGATATCTCGTGAGGCCCATGAAAGCATTTATGTATTTCTGGCATATTTTTGTATCATTATATCATGTTTTAGCATAGAATTCAAATTTTTCTTATTGTAGGGCTACAAACATATAGCTATATAAGAATATCAAAGATAGGTAGTATAATAAATATATGGATGTTTCGATGTATCTTGCACGGTTTTGGGGAAGCCTTTTTATCATGCTTGGTCTTGCAACTGTTTTTGCAAAGTTTTTAGGCCGGGTCATAGATTATACGGAGGACAAGACGATTATCGTATCAACCGGATATATAACGTTTCTTTTGGGACTGACAACAGTCACACTGCACAATATATGGGTTACCGAGCCCAGAGTTGCCGTCACTATCTTGGGGTGGATAACGCTACTGAAAGGAATAGAAAAAATTGCGTTTCCCGACCGAATCAACAAAAAAGCACAGATGTTTAAAAATGGACAAACCTTTTGGGGGTTGGCGATCTCCCTAATTGGAGTATTTTATTTTTGGATAAGCTTGATTCTTCAATAATGTCTTTTTTTGATCTTACGGCATCTTCTTTACATACTCATATAAAAGAGGTAATATATAGATATGAAAAGTGATAATAACAAAAAGATAGTGTTGTCATCAAAACAGCATGCAGAAATATTAGGAATATTAAAGACCCGTTTTGAGAAATATCCGAATCGTCATAAGGGTATTTTGTGGGATAAAATATTGGAAAGGTTTCATATAAGCGCGGAAAAACTATGGTTGCTTTATGAGATGGAAAGAACCGGGGGTGAGCCGGATGTTGTGGGTTTTGATCAAAAGACGCATGAATATCTGTTTTATGATTGCTGCCTAGAGACTCCTCTGGGTAGGAGAAACATTTGTTATGACGGCCAGGCGCAAAAAGAAAGAGAAAGGAAAGGGATACATCCGAAAGGCAATGCGGTCGACATGGCGTCTGCTATGGGAATTGAGATATTGACAATAGGACAATATCGAGATTTGCAGAAACTTGGGGTTTTTGATACGAAAACATCGAGTTGGGTAAAGACACCTGACGATATAAGAAATCTCGGCGGCGCTTTGTTTGCTGACCGCCGTTATGGTCATGTTTTTTTATACCACAACAGCGCCCCAAGTTTTTATAGCACTAGAGCATTTCGTGGATTACTCAGGGTTTAATTTATAGCTTATATTCTTTTTTTTCTATTTGTTTTTTTACATTCTTTTTACATACTTCAGACATCACGGCAGTATATTTCATTAACTAATGTAATTAGTTGCATACGAAAGGGGGTGAGATACTATGACAAAATACGTAGACGGATTTGTTTTGGTTGTGCCAAAACAAAAAATTGAGGAGTACAAAAAAATGGCAGAGGAAGGAGCTTCAATGTGGAAAAAGCATGGAGCGCTTGAGTATATGGAATGTATAGGCGACGATCTGACTCCCAAAGGAGAGGGGGGTATGGTCCCTTTAGCATTTACTGAAATGGCAAAGGCAGGTCCCGATGAAACAGTGTGGTTTTCGTTTATTGTTTATAAATCAAAAAAGCATAGAGATGAGGTAAATGCCAAGGTGATGAAGGAAATGGATGAAAAATACAAAGACATGTCCATGCCTTTTGATATGAAGCGATTTGCGTATGGCGGCTTTGAGGTTGTGGTTGAAGGGTGAGCTCAAATCAATACATTAAGCATTTTCATTGTTTTTTACTCTTATATATTTTTATCCAGTATATTCTATGCAACGTAGTGAGATGCCAAAAGACTCTTTGTATCTTAGTGAAGTAGCTGGTTCAAGCGAGAAAGAACGTTTTCCACAATATGACTGTCTTGTTGTTTGTCAACATGGTCAGGCAAGAAGTCCGGCAGCTGTTGCGGCTTTGCGTCGCTCAGGTTTTACAGCAGCCTCAATACATGGTGGTTTAAAACGTATGCGGGAGCTATCAGAAGAAGATTTAACACGTTTTGCTGCAAGACTGAAGGGTACCCCGATTTTCTGTATTATGACTGAAGGAGAAGAAAGACACCAATTAGAATTTCTTAAAAAAATGGCAAATCATGATTTAGGTATTCTTACTGTTTCAGATATGGACGAAATCCTTGCATGGTTTAAGAATAAAGAGGAAATGAACGTTCATTCTTGACTTAATATAAACAAATTAAGTCGGCGGACAACAAACCCTGTCAATATTATTTTTTGATTTTTAACACGACTTTGCCTCTGGGGCTGTCGTCTTCAAAGTAATCAAAGGCCTGGCGTATCTCATCCATGGGAAATATCTTTTCCACCTGAGGCTTGACCGTTCCCTCATCAACAAGCGATGCAAGACGTGAGAGATGTATTGTATCAGTCTTCGTGCTTTGGCCGATTGCTTTTATCCCGTGTTTTTCAGCAAGTTTTTGATCTGGTTCCCCAAGCATTGATACCAATATGCCGCCTTTTTTTATAATCCGAAAAGATTTATTTGTAGTATCTCCACCAACTGTGTCCAATACCGCATCAAAGTCCTTGATATGTTCGGTGAAATCCTGGTCTTTATAGTTTATCACTTGATTTGCTCCCAAATCCTTTGCAAACTCAATATCTTCTGTGCTGACCGTTACTGCAATATATGCCCCTATGTGTTTTGCAATCTGCATGGCAATACTTCCAATTCCGCCTGCTGCTCCGTGGATCAGAATTTTTTGCCCGTTTTGTAATTTAATATGACCTTCAAGTGCCTGTACTGCACTACACCCCACAAGAGGAAGAGAAGCTGCATAGTAATGGTCTTGTGACTCGGGTTTAAGGGCGGTGTTTTGGGTATTTGCCACGCAAAACTCTGCAAATGAGCCTGATCCTCCGTTTAAAACACTGGCAGATCCAAATACCTCGTCTTCTTCTTCAAATTCATCTACGTCTTCAGCTACCCCGATAACCACTCCAGAGAAGTCACTTCCCGGAACATAGGGAAACTTCATAGAAATTGAGCTTTCATACATACCAGATCTGAGTTTTATATCAAAAGGGTTGATGCTTGCATCATGAACCTCAATGAGTATCTGGCCTTTTTTTGGTACGGGATCGGGCAAAGAGTGGTTTATCTCAGCCTTTCTTGAATCACCGTACTCTGTTATCTGTATTGCATTCATGGTAAGTTGAACTGAACTAATATGATTCAATCATGATATGCCCTTTACATTAAATATCTATGACGTTTATGTAACAAGTCTGTAATCATTGCTTTATTACTGACTTCTTTCATAAGCTTTTCATATTTTTTATCAGTAAGTCTTACAAATAGTCGCTCATTAATTATCTTAAAAAGGTATGCAAAAAATAATCCCGCATCTATGGCATGATAAACAGGCGCAGGAGGCGGCACGCTTCTACTGTTCTTTATTGCCTGATTCACAGATTACCAATATAGTAACTCTTCATAATACGCCATCTGGTGACACAGACATTGTCTCGTTTAAAGTTTGGGGTTATGAATTTATGGCAATAAACGGAGGACATTTTTTTAAGTTCAATCCGTCCATTTCATTTATGGTTAATTTTGATCCCTCAAAAGATAAGGAAGCAAAGACTCGGATTGATACTGTATGGGCAAAACTTCTGCAAGGTGGAAAAACATTGATGCCGTTGCAAAAATATCCTTTCAGTGAGCGGTATGGTTGGATAGAGGACAAATACGGTCTTTCCTGGCAGTTGATTCTTACAGATCCGGATGGAGATGTGCGGCCTAATATTATCCCATCACTCATGTTTGTGGGTGATGTATATGGTAGGGCAAAACAAGCATCTGATTTTTATATGTCGGTTTTCAAGAAATCCAAGCGCGGTACCATTGCTCTATACCCTGGCGGTATGGAACCGGACAAAGAAGGAGCCGTGATGTTTACTGACTTTAAACTTGAGGACCAATGGTTTTCAGCCATGGATAGCGCTCGTATGCACAATTTTTCATTTAATGAGGCGATCTCTCTTATCGTAGAGTGTGACGGTCAACAAGAAATTGACTTTTTTTGAGAAAACTTAAGCGCTGTTTCCGCAGCCGAACAATGCGGCTGGCTCAAAGACAAGTACGGGGTATCCTGGCAAATTGTGCCAAAAGAGATGAATCAAATGTTAAGCAAGGGTACTCGCCAACAGATTGACCGCGTAACACAAGCCTTTTTACCGATGAAAAAACTTGATATCGCAACTCTTAAAAAAGCATATGAGGGAATAGTATGATGTTGGTGGCTTTCAGTTTTATTCTTCTTCAAACATCTGTCCCAAGACCTGTTCGGTTATTTTTCGGGCATAGAGAGCAGCGTCCATTTTACCTGTCCATGTATTTCCCCATCCCAGGTTTGGATCCTCAAGTACCGCTCTTAAAAAACCGGCGGTATGTGGTGCCACGCTGAGATTGTCTTTGTTTCCTCCCATGGAATGAAAGACTTGAAATACCAGCTTGTCCAGATAATAAAAAAGGAGACTTCTGCCGCCCAAAAAACTAGGAGCGTGACGAACAGTATTGCGATTTACATCAGGTTCGGCAGTTCTTTTGAGTACTGCGTCATAACCGTCTTTTCTGTAGCCATAGGCAAAATCACCCGGCAGATCTCCCATAGAACTGTCCATGGCGCTGTGTAAACGCTTTAATCCGGATCTTTCATACTCTTCAATCAGTCTTTCCAATGTACCGGCATCTGGGATATGTGTGTCAACCGTACCCAGAAATTCAGCAGCTTTCTGATAACTATACCTGAAGGGGTATACATCTTGCCATTGATATCTGAAGCCTTCACCGATAAAAGGCAGTTGGATAGGATAATGAGGAAGCGACACTCCGGCGGTCAATGGTTTTAAAAAATATACACTGCCTAAAGCACTCATATTTTTGTAGTACACAGGAAAAGCAGCATTGAAATTGTCCAACGACAGGCCATCAGCCATACGACCAGGATGCGCTTTATTGAATATTTCAACGGAGTGATCAGGCTCCATATACCTACGGGCCTCTCTTATAATCTGTGAATTCACGAACTGCTGAAGCCTTGCCGCGCCAACATGTGCCAGTTGAAAAGAAGGAGATATTGGTTTGTTGTGCTTAGTAAACTGAGGGGCAACTTTTAGTTTGCCGGCAATAGTATCTTCTACGATGCCTCCAATCAACATTACCTTATTCAAGACCTCAGGGTCTGTAACTTGAGAAACAAAATGCAAGCCCTTTCCTGTCATTGTTGCGATAACAGGAATACCGTAATATGCAAAAATTTGCGTGTAAAGTTCAACCAATGGCTCTGTTATTTTAAATGTATCTTCTGGAGTAAGAAGCGGAGTTGCAACGTCATAGTTGTGGCCTCCATGATTGTCTGGCACCATGCGAAATCTGTCAACATCCCATATGAGCAGTACCCGCTCAGGTTCTCCGGGTCTGTCAGTTGATTCTTTAGGAAGTAAAGAAGCGTGAAGCTCTACCTTTCCTTGATTTTCTTGAATCATATATCCGACACTGTCCGGAGAAACACTTGAGACAGGAGACTTGCCTCTTCTTGCTTTACTCTCGGTTCCAACTCCGATAAAAGCATGTTTTATTGTGTCAATATCTTCCCATGATTCGCCTTCACCTCCCCAGAATTCAAGTATTGATCTTACTACTCGAGGGTCGTTGTGGTATGCTTCCTCATTCGTTATCCTTTCTCTACTTCTTAAGACAGGTTCTTCAAGACTACCGATTAAGAACCTTTCAAGTGACTGACTTGCATGAGTTCTGGATTGGTAAGAGCCCTGATGTGTTTCATTAACTACCAACAGCCTTTCTTTTCTATCTCGAAGCGCTCGCTTTAAAATGATCATAATTGCAGTTACATCAAGTTCGTTACGGTCATCATAGAGCCGGCCAAAATCCAACACCGGTGGTAGATGAGTGTCGTGAGCAGCTGGCGTTATTTTTGCACCTGCAACATGTATGAGTCTTAAGACATCTTTTATCTCACGCAATAATGACGCTGCATAATCGACGAATATAACCGATCCGTTCGAAAACTCATCAATATGATCTTTTATTTCTTGTCTCCAGTTGTTTTCAGCTATCAAAAGTCCGCTGTGCCAGAGATGACCGATATCAAAAACCATATTTGTCCGTACACCGGTTTGATTTTCCACTTCTTTTATCCACTGTCTGGCTTCCAGAATCTCAGCCATAGTTGCCGGATACAGCGGAAATTCAAGGTTTTCAAATAAGATTTCACCTTCATAACCTTGTGCCCGAGCATATTCCACAGCTGTTATGATATTTGCCTTAGCTCTTTCAATTCGTTCCTGCCTCATATGAAGACTGTCCCAGTCAGATGAAGTCAATGGGTGTGCAACAATATAATCGGCCCGAAGTGCGATCGCCACATCTGTTGATTGGTTTAGAGTTGCAAGTGATTGATCGACGACCTGAGGATCAGGGTGAGAAAGGTCAACGCCGGTAAGCGGCCAATGTATACCTAAAAACGGTAGTTTTACAGGTGGGATTTCAGGAAGTGGTTCGTATGGTCGGTTAACATCATGTTCCATTTGCAATTCAAGCCCCATTCCTTCTTTTTGAGCAAACTCCATCAGATAAGGCAGTCTTCCGGGCAAAAGATAGGCAGGGTTGTCATGATTGTTGATATTTGAAGCTGAATATCCAAACGCAGCTTGTCTTGCCAATTCTTTTTCCGTAGGTCTTGATATCTCTTGATTTGACATAAGTAGGTGAATGAAAGCGTTATTTTTTCAAATATGTGTGAAAAATATGTAACTCTACTGTTTGGTTTTTGTAAGAGCAGATGCCCTAAAAGTGTTGGTTATAAACCCTCTTCATCTGCCGGTTTGGTACAATAGCCATATAGCACCAATAACAGTTTTGCTTGAAGATGATGCAAAAAAATTGTTTTGAGTTTAAAAATAATCATGAGTCCGGATAAGACGTCATTGTGTCGGTTTTTGATTGACTCCAATAACGCAGGATATGCGGGCGGTGTCGAAAAGGAATGGATAAAAGAATCAGACGGATCGACAACAATTCCATTTAAAAAAGGCAGGTGGAAGTCCCATGATAATTTTTTTGGAGGCGAGCCATATGGAGGAAGAATGGTGGTTTATTATGATGGGGCACCTTTCTGGATAATGGTTTATTACGGATGGATTGAGAAGGGTTTTGATGTTACCCCCATATATCAAGTGTTGAAAAGCGCACTAAGACATATGCCGCATGACTATCCTTTTCGTGGACCAAAAGTATTTAAATGTGAGGGGCATAAATATACCAACACATGGAAAGGACAAATAGATCGATTCACTGGAAAAGAACAGATTGTAAAGGTCGCGGATACAGTATATGAGGCGCGCTATATGGGTGGACTTATTGATAGGAAAAGCGACGTACTTTTCTGACCTACTAATATATACATATATCCGTTGACAGAAAGGATAGAAAACTATACCATTCTTAGCTAATGGGTAAACAGTTTGAAAATAATTATCTTTAAATATAAGTTGCCCTCCCCTCGGAGGGATTTTTTATATGGCAGCAAAACAAGAGACAGGTGTTCAGAGAGGAAATAGCTTAATTGAATTGTTGAAAGATAAAGGAAGCTTAAAAGCATCATTTGATCAAGTAATGTGTCAAACCCGGATTGGAGATCAGACGCATAAGTTTACTGATGGTACACAGAGTGATTCTTGTTCATTTATACCGTTTCCACAGGAGTTGAGAAGAGCTTTTCCTGGTACTTATATTTCGCCCACTGCTTTTCTACATGAGATGGGATTTGACGGGAATGAAAAAAACGCTGCGGGTGTTTTAACCGGAGAGCAAAAAGCACATGATAAAGAGCATCCGGTATTTACATACTTTGATAAAAGCGGGCAGTTTTCTCTCACCGTAACAAACGGAGCATTCAATGAAGACGCTCTTGACATATCACACATTGCTCGTAAACATGGGTATTCATTTGCCGATCCGCAAAGCCGTCTAGAGTACCAGACTCATTTGCTTGAAGGAGCAAAACATGCTTTGGATGCTCTAAACCCAGAAGAGTATGGGATTATTTTGCATGATGACTGCATGGCATCAGCCGATACCATGCTTGGATATTTACTGCTTCTTATCAAAAAAGGAGATCATGAGAAGTTGAAAAAAGGAGTAAAGATCGTGATTGACGGACCGGCAACTGTGCAGTCAATCTTATTATTGCAAAGACTGGGTGAAGCATATGATATAAAACTTAATATAACCGCAAACTGGCTTTCGTTTGGATTAAGTCAAGGCGATGAAGGAGGTAATCATGCTAATTATGTTACAGCGCCCGGAGTCTTGATTGGCGACATTGAAAATCAGGGGGTTAAAGAAAAACTTGGAGCTTTATTAGGTGGGGCTGATGAGCAACAGGTTGTAAGCGATATGGGAAATGCTGGTGCAAAAATACCGGAGGATACTCTTGTTAACAATGAACTGCTTCAGACATTAAACAGTAAGAGGGTTGCGTTTGATGAGTTATATAAAATATTTGCATCAGGTGCACATATGCCTGAGTATGTAATATTTCCCCGGGGTGGTGAATGGTCAGTGGCAGCATTGCTTGCCGTAAGACCGGATCTTGCAGAGAGTCTAAATATATCAATACTTCGCGCAAACAGAGTAGGAAACCCGGACGACGGATACGGATTGATGATAGAAGAGAAGCCTGAACAAGCGCAATAAAGACAATGCTATAGTTGCGCTGTCATAAGTTTTCCAAACCTTTTGTTGATGTGAGAGTCGGTAATAGAATCAAGATTGATTACGATGTGCTTTTGTAGTGTTTTTTCAAGCAGGTATGCTGATTTATGTATAAGCTCAAAATCATGGGTCGGGTTACGTGTCTGCAGGTTTGCCAACCGTTGGGACAATGGCAATATGCCAAACGGTCCGATTCTCATATCGCAATAAATGCAAATGAGCGATTCGATGAAGTTTTTTTTCAATAATGTGTCGGTATTTCGCCACTCAAGGTTTGTTATTAGAGTGAGGGTTTTTCGGGATAATCCCAGTTCTTTTCCTATCTTCAGTGTTGCTGTATGTATGTGGGTGCCATATGTTTGTATGAATTTTTTTTGGACGCTTTTCCAGTACTCAGTATTTTTTTCTTCGTCTTTAAATAATGACGGTTTGTCAAAATCAAACTTTATGATATTTGCCATATCATGGAAAAGGCAAGCAGTTGTAATTGATTGCATATCGATGTTGGGGTAGTCACAGTTTTCTACACATATCTGAGACAATGCGGCAACTCGAAGCATATGCTTTTGCAAATTCGGAGGGATGAGGTATTTGTTGTAAGCCTCTTTTACATCCATATATTTATATTATAACGAATCGCAACTCCGTGAAAATAAAGATCGTTACACGGGTTTGGATTGCTGAACTGCGCCCTTGCCACATTATACGGTTGAATTTAACGCATGTTTGTACTATAAAAGGGAGTAATAAATAAGCTTATGGTAAAACATGCGTATAGGAAAACATATTTTCTTTTTCCTCTCTTGGTTTTTATACTGTTTTTGGTTTATATATCATTATCAGGAAATAAAAAACCGGATGAAGAGATAACTATAGCTGTTGCAAAACAACCGGTTTTTGCGCTTATGTATGTTGCTGATAAAAAAGGTTTTTTTAAGGATGAGGGTATTACGGTGAAATTCCGGAAATATATCCTTGGCAGAGACGCCTTGCAGGACGTGGTTGAAGCAAAGGCTGACCTTGCAACCGTATTTGATATTCCCACACTTAACCAAATCAACAAAGGAACAGATCTTGCCATTTTGACCACTCTTCATAATTCAAGCAAAAATCATGTTGTTGCAAGTCTTAAAACAAGCGGCATACAGACGCCTTCAGACTTACGCGGCAGGAGAGTTGCCATGACGAAAGGGGTTAGTACGGAGTTTTTTCTTTATTCATTTCTCATGACCGAGGGAATAGCTTTATCTGAGGTAAACACGGTAAGCATTGAGCCTGATGGGTTAATTGAGAGTATGGAAAACAGTACAATCGACGCTGCGGTTTTATTTAATCCATATATATATAATCTTCGTAAAAAATATCCGGAAGACAAAGTAACTTTTTTTTATTCGGATGCGTATACGGAAATGTCTGTTCTTACTGGTAAAAGACTTTTTATAGATCAAAACCAGGATAAAATCCGCAAGATCTTAAGAGCTCTTCTTAAAGCAGAGCGATTTATTAAGGAAAACAAAGACCAATCGATCAGACTGGTTGATGAATCGTTGGATAATTATGACAGAGGGGGTGTGCGCAGCACATGGGATATTTTTGATTTTTCACTGACATTAAACAACAAGCTTCTTGTCATGATGGAAAGAGAGGCCCGATTTTTTACGAATACCGGTATCTATAAGGCTGACCCTCCTTACTTACGAAAATACATCTTGACCGATTATCTAAAGGAAGTTAAACCTGACGGAGTAACAATTTATTAAATCATATGTCCCTTAGCACCAAGATACTATTACCCATTGTTATACTTCTTTTTGTATTTGTTTGCGTATTTACATATGCCTTGATCACTTTCTCTGTATCCAAAACAGCTTTGGAGAGAGAAATTGTCCGGATCAATAGGATAAACGATTTGTCAATGCAGATGGGATTCCTTCGCCAGCAGTCACGAAACAGTGTTTTAAGTTATCGCATAAGCCGTGATCCCATTGATCTCATATCAATTGATGAAACGAAAAAATACATAGGTCAGATTCTCAAAGAAATCCGTCCCCTGATTCAAACACCGCAAGGAAGGGAGTATCTAAAAGATTTTGAAGCAACGCTGGATATGTTAAACAAAGAAGGTGATTTGTTGATTGAGGCTATGAAGAATGGAGATGTAGGATCAGCCGAAAAGATATTTCAGACATGGCAGATTAAATCGGATAATAACTACGCATCACTATTGGATTTTACCAGCTATGAACAACGCTTATCAAAAGACCTTTATTCTTTGTACGAAAATTTGATAAACAGGATTCTTGTTTTTATGATGATATTTGTAGTTTTGTTTGTTGTCCTGACAACTTTGTTCTTTTTTTATCTGCGCAAAACAATAACAAAGCCCCTTAAAAAACTCTCTTATGTTGCGCAGAATATTGCCGAAGGCCGTTTTAATTTCAATTTTAATGTTTTATCAAATGATGAGATAGGAACTCTTTCAATAAACTTAAAAAAGATGTCCGGTACATTACAAAAACATCAAAAAAGACTTGAGAAAGACGTGCTGAAAAAAGAAGAAGAGCTGAAAAAGTTAAAAGAATTTGAGTCACAGAAGGATGATTTTATAAGCGTCGCTTCACATGAACTTAAAACACCCATTACATCACTTAAGCTTTACGGACAGTTGCTTGAGAGGATTGTTAGAAAAAATAAACACAGACAATACGGAACTTATTTGAAAAAGATGGATGGACAGATAGACAGGCTTACGCGTCTTATTACGAGCTTACTGGAAGTTGCCAAAATGCAAATGGGCAAAATACCTTTTCGTATGTCGCATTTTGATTTAGATGAATTAATCAAAGAAGTTGCATATATCAGACAAAAAAAAACAACAGAACATAGCATAGTTGTTCGGGGTGCTATCAAAAGAAAGATTTTCGGAGACAGGGATATGATAAGTCAAGTAATGGAAAATCTGCTCTCAAATGCAGTCAAGTATTCGCCAAAACAAAAACAGATACGAGTAAGCGTGGGCTTAAGTAAAGGAGTTGCCATTGTAAGTGTACAGGACTATGGGATTGGTATTGACAAAAAGCATCATGATAAGATTTTTGACCGCTTCTATCGGGTAAGCGGAACAAACGAAAGCAAATATCCGGGATTTGGAATAGGTCTCTACATAAGTAGACAGATTATCAAACAACACAGAGGTAGGTTATGGGTAAAAAGTGTTAAGGGTAAAGGTTCTACTTTTAGTTTTTCTCTTCCAGTTAAGGCAAAGTCAACAACTAACCCCATCGGTTAATCTAGCACATTAAGTTTACTCTGAAACTTTCTGAAGATGTTTTTCTATTATCTTAAACATTTTTTTCATGTCAAACGGTTTGGCAAGAAAATCATCAGCTTTGATTTCATTAGCTATGTCCCGCGCACCCGGATGAGCTGACACGATAATTATCGGGATATGTTTCAAATCCTCTTCATTTTTTACCCTTTTGCAGATATCTATTCCGCTTTCTCCGGGAATAAGAAGATCAAGAAGTACGAGATCAGCTTTAAACTCCCTGATTGTTTTACGTACAGATCCTCCTTGATAAAGGACTTGTATCTGATACGTATCTTTCAATACCGTAGTAAGAGCTTGAGCAACATCTCGGTCATCTTCAATAATGAGTATTTTTTTCATAATGGTATAGTATGATACCATTATATTCTCTGATTCGTGTGTGTTGTCGGTTACAATGGTTCTGTCAAAGCGGTCATCAAACCCTTTTTTATTAGCGCGAGATATAGAGAAGGGTTGATTTTTGTGCGATTATATTTCCGACACGGTCTTTTGCTATGAAATTGATCATATATGGTCCATTTCCTCTCCAGTACCACCCGGATACATCAACGTTTGTTTCTTTGTGAGGATAGTCAGTATAGCTGTCGTACATCGGATTCAACTGACCACCGTCAACCTGCCAGTACATGGCATAACCGGATAGGTTCATGTTTTCGACAAGTGCCTTGAAAGGCTGGGTTCCTGATATGCGCGCATAAGGCGTTGGCCACCAGACAGAGATAGACGAAGAGATTGCCTGTTGAGTAGGCGTTGGACTGGGGATGCGTGTAGGTGTTGGGCTTGTTGGTTGGACAGTCGGTGATATGGTGGGTTGAGGAAGAGACGGAAGAGGTGTAATCGGTATATTGATGCCATTATTCTGTATGCTTGCGAGCTTTTGTTGTTTGTCTTGATTCACGTTGATCCAATCATCATAAAGAAGTCCGCCCGTATCACCTGAATTTGGATTAAAGCTCCAAAACGACCAGGAGATGTTATTTATTTTGAGATAGTTTATGAGGGTATCGAACCACTGACGGTCTGTGTATGTTTCCAGCTTGCTGCCAAACTCACCAACAAGGATGGGTGCAATATTATTTTTATGTATATAACCCCAATGAGTATCCCATACAGAGGAAAGATTGTGCGGATAATTTGATGCCGAAAACCAGGATTGATAGGAAACCGAAGAAGGATAATCATGGGTTGAATATACGAGTCTATTTTTTATATTGAGGTTTACCGGGTGATCTTTTGCGCCCATGAGATTTCCTCCCCACCAATAATAATCATTATTGTAATTTTGTACTCCTTCAACAATAATAAGCCAGTTGGGATTTACTGCAAGTATAGCGTTGCCTGCCCTTTCCGCCGCCTGTTTCCAGTCTGTTGACGGGTTTCCACAACCCCAACATGCGTTCTCATGCGGCTCGTTGTGCAAGTCTGCTGCGACCACTGCAGGATTCTTATCATAACGTCGTGCAAGCATCTGCCAGTCAGAAATCCATTTGCTTTCCGGGTACGCCTGCGTATACCAAAGCGCTGATTGTGCATATGCGTCCGGTCGATGTCTGTCCAGTATTATCTTTAAACCTATTTGATTGGCATACTCCACGATTTTATCCATTACTTCAATTCCGGACAGATCACGAAGTTCATTGTTTTTTGAGAAGTCAATACCATTTGCTTTGCTTGAAGGATCAAGTGCTTGATTGGAAAAAGGCAGTCTTATTGTATTATAACCGAGATTTTTTATCTGATTCATCATATCTTTATAGTTTCGTGACCAGAGACCGTGTGGAGCAAAAGTTGAAGTTTCAAGGCCAAACCAGTTAAGTGCATTAATTGATACGGTTTGATTGTCAGAGTTGACAATACGATTACCTTCTGTGTGCAAGTATGAGGCGGATTGAGCAGCACTAGTTTTTGGAAAAACAAGCAATGCAGTTATTGCCAGTAACAATGTGATGCCAAGCGCTTTCCCACGTTTTTTATAGTCTTTCTTTAATAAAACCGATCTCATAAAATCCTGACTTAAGTACTCTTAAAAATTAAGAGCGAGCAGTCATACTAGCATGGGTTTTTTTAGAATGCAAGTGCATTTTTTCTGTGTTTTCCGTAAAAAATCAGTAAGATTTCAGTATGAGTCTATATATGTTGTTAAAATAGTCCGGAGTAAAAAAACCGCCAATAAATGGATCTCTATATATTGCAAAAAAACTGCTTGATAGTTGAATTTTTTTACTTTTGCCATATATGTTTGTTTAAATCGAAAGCGGATATATGTTAATACAACTTGACATAATGTAAAGTATTTATTACATTATTATCATGCATGAAAAAAAATATAAACAAATACAGGCAGCAACAACTTTTTTTATTGGTGCCATAATAGCACTGGCAACTGTTCGTGACAGTTATATTCTTGCAGTTTCTGCTGTAATCACAGGAATGGTTTTTATGATTGTTGTCCGATCGAAGATAAAGATGAGAACGGACGAACGTGAGGCGACTATCCAAGAAAAAGCCGCCAGGACAACTTATGCTGTATTTACTCCGACTATCGCGATCACTGCATTTTTTTTACTTCTTCCATCAAAATCAGGATTTCATGTTTTTAGTAAAGGGGAGTGGCTTTATATTGAATCCCTGGGCATGATCTTTGCCTATCTGACTTTGTTTGTCATTGCTATTTATTCCCTCTCTTATCACTTTTTTAATAGGAAATACGGAGGGAATATCAATGAAAAATAAATTGAAAGTTTATCGGGCTATGCGCGATTTGACTCAAGAGCAACTGGCAGAGGAGATCAAAGTCTCAAGGCAGACTGTTATTGCAATTGAAACCGATAAATATTTACCGTCTTTGGGATTGGCTTTTAAAATTGCCAGGCTTTTTAACGTTACAATTGAGGATATCTTCACCTATGAGGATAAAAATGAAAAGTAAAGTCATCAAGGAAAAATTGTTTTATATTGCCACAATTGCTATCAGTATTTTGTTTTTATTCTTTTTTATTGCCGATGTGTGGATTGGTTATGAAGCGAAAAGTCTTTGTCAGGATGCCAAATGGCAATATAATAAGACAGATTGTGTTGAAGCTCTTATTAGACAGCTTGATGATAAAAATCAGGGTTTTCGAGCAAGAAATCATGCTGTCTGGGCGTTAGGTCAACTAGGCAGTGATCGGGCATTACCTGTTTTGAAAAAGTATTACACAGGGATAATTCCGACAAAGGAATCTTTGGATATGGTCATAAGTCAGTATGAGCTTAAAAAGGCAATACGCCTGGCAAGCGGTGGTTTTAACATAACTGCGGTTTTTTGGAGATTTGGGATGAACTGAATTTATTTTATAAACGCAATTAATATAAATTCAGACTTACCTTTTCCTTACATTATTTTTACCATGTGCATATGCATAACTCATATCCTGTAAGGTATTACAAATTACATTATATATATGAACTTTTTAGTTTGGATTATACTCGGATTGCTCTCAGGATGGATTGCATCAATTATCATGAAGACAAATAGCCAGCAGGGTATGATAGGAGACATACTGCTTGGGATTATTGGTGCTGTTGTGGGAGGATTTGTTATGAATCTATTGGGTGCTCCGGGTGTTACGGGATTCAATATTTACAGCATCATAGTTGCCGTGATTGGGGCATCTGTTTTGATCTGGATTGGTCGACTGTTACGACGTTAATGACAACATATTAAAGGAGGTGATATTTCCGCATAGCGGAGTACATTATGGCAAATACACAGGTTGAGCATATCCATGAATCATCTGGGTCAAACAATCCTTTCTGGTTGTTTTTAACGGTTATTCTTTTAATTGTTCTTATCTTTTTCTTTGTTTATTACGGATTGCCGCTTATAAGAAGTCAAAATACAGGTGCGCCCCAGATTCAGGTGCCGGACAGGCTTGATGTTAATATACAGCAGGAAAAGTAGCGGTTGATATAATACATATATGAAAAAGATACTTTTGATTGAAGACAATGCAGATATTCAGGCGCTCCTGAAGGAGCTTCTTCAGGAGCAGGATTACTTCGTAAAAAAGGCAGGAACAGCTGCTGCAGCTTTGGAAATCTTAAAAAAAGGAGAACCTGATTTGGTAATCCTTGATCTTGGACTTCCTGACATGAGCGGAGAATCGCTCTGCCAAAAAATCCGCAAGGATTATCCCAGCTTGCCTATTGTCATATTGACCGCACGCGACACTTCAAGAGATATCGTGCGCGGACTCAATCTTGGTGCTGACGATTATATAGCAAAACCTTTTAATGCAAACGAGCTTTTGGCAAGGATCAAGGCACGATTGCGTCAAAATCAGGGAAATGATATTTTGACTGCTGCTGATCTGGAACTTAACTCCATAAACTACGAAGTCAAGCGCAACGGTAAATCAATAAAACTTACCCCTCAGGAGTTTCGTTTGCTTGAATATCTTTTAATTAATAAAGGAAGAGTGTTATCGCGTGCAACCATACTTAACCGCCTTTGGCTTACATCTCCTGACATTGAGACAAGGGTTGTGGATGTCTATATGGGTTATCTTCGCAAAAAAATTGACGCGGGACATAAAATAAAGCTTATCCAGTCGATTCGGGGGTTCGGATACACTATAAAACAAGAATAAAAGGCTATTCTTTTTTTTTTCGCAGATGTTGCTTAATTGACGCCATAAGTTTATTGATATCAAAAGGTTTTGAAAAAAAATCATCCACCTCCGGGGACAGGTTTTGCTTTGTGAGATGATAAGCGGCTGACATCATAATGATCGGAGTGTTTGCCATATTTTTTTGCTTTTTTAATTTTCTGACGATCTGTATACCATTTTCATCCGGTAAGAAATAATCGATAAGTATGATGTCAGGAACATATCGTGGAGATATGTTTTCCAGGGAGCGTCCGTCTATCATAGTTTCTACGTCATATCCTTCCTCGGAAAGAATAAGGTCTAAGCTATCAAGCATGGCTTGATCATCATCTATAACAAGTATATTTTTTTTCATTAATTACGGTTTACTCTTGTTTTATGAGCGAATGGATAAAAATTTATTAATTTTATTAGGAAAAATATTCCCTGAACTAAGCTGAGAGATATGGATGCAATGACCATCGTAAAAACTATCGCAGCTCCCAATAACGAATAGTTTAAAGTAAACGGCAACACATACATGAAGCCCACATAACTAAAAAAACCGCTTATTACCGACAATGCTACATTGTATATGTATTTGAGTACTATCATGTGAATTTATAATAGGTCTAAATTATAAGCTGCTGTTTTTTGACCATTGAATTTGTTGAATACGACTTTGGCGTTTTCCTCCGTGTTGTCTAAAAAAAATACGTTCTATCTTGCGATGCAAAAAAAACTGATAATAATTTGCCCCTTTTTTTATACTGTTACCGAAAATTCCTCCTTGTTTATGAATTTTTTTGTAGTTTCCCATAAAGATATGGGTTATAAAAATAAATTTATAACTTATAAAATTAGTATGCGCATACTCTAACCTTCGAAGTTAAAAATAACGTATGTCTTTTATCAACAATAAGTAAGGAAAAAGAATCATACATCATGAGAGTGACCGCGCCATGCGGTAAGATAGGCGATTAACCCAATAATAAGGGATATAATCAGGATACTTGGAAGTCCTGCAAATCCTATAACCCCCAAGACCGATAATATCCACAACACAAGAAATACCGATGCGATCTCCCGAAAAGGTGAGGGTAGTACTCCTATTATCCATGCGATAACAACAAGAATGAGAATGTTCCACAATGTGATATTCCGTCCGTTAAGGGTGAATAAAATATAATCAGGAAGAATCAAGCTGTCAACTCTGACATATCCCAAAAACCAGAAAATAATTAAACTGATGAGTAATAATTCCAACATATTTCAATCTAACAACACCGGGGCAAAAGACAGGTAACAAAAAAGTATGAATAACGTAAGAAAAAAAGAGTAATGAAAATGAAACTTTTTTACAATATGTGCATATAGAGAATATGAAAAAATTATTTTTCTCTGTTCTTTTTCTAACCGTTATATATGGATTGATTTCCTCACAGCCTGTGTTGGCAGGAGGCGATAAGGTAAGGGGAGACGAGGGTGTTGGACCTGTGTATCAGTACGGTGAATGCCCATTTTACGGATAATACTCAGGATTTTTTGTTTTGCTTTGATCGTCTAACCTGTTTTTTTAATTGTCTCAAAACAATCCGTATAGATTGAAGTAACACACGGTTTTTAGCTTGGGAGAAAAAGATACCGGAATCTGTAGTAATTTTAAGGTTGACTTCAAAGTTATTCGGTTTTCTTTCAGGGGAAAACACCGTTTTCGTCGAAAGACGGATCTGTTGGATCTTGGTTTGTTTATTGATCCATGCGCTAGTTTGTCTAAGAATTTGATTTATCATTTTTTGTTCGGTTTCGTTTACTTCCTCAGGAAGTTTGGTGACGACGGTAAAAAGGTATGGTGACTCTGCCATGACTTTGAGTGTTGTGTTCAAAAGATTTCTTGTCGTCAGAATATACAGAGGCATTCGATTGTTGTTGACAAGAACGACCGCATTGTATGAACTTTTCAGCAAACTTTCCACGGTTGAATGCATATCCGTTTTCTCATGGAGGGCATCCGTGATCGGAGATATATACGGAAAAAGGGGTTCATTATTCCGTTTTATGCTCTCTGTGTCAAAGGAGTAGTTTTTGGGTGATCCCCGTGTAGAAAACCTCTGGCGTGTAGTCGGAACAAAAAATACGGACATCATGCTGCGCTTGCTCACGACCCCCTTCATTTTTTTATCAGAGTCAACCACAATTAATCTTGAAACCCGTTTTTTTAAGAAAAGCTGGAATACTTCACCTACTGTGCTGTTTTCCGATACTACGTACACCGGCTTTTTTGAAAGATTATCAAGAAGTATTTCGGTAAACAGATTGTTTGTCATCAGATTCTCAAGGAGTGCTTTTAGTTTAACGATACCGATTGCATTTCCGTCATCATCCAATACAGGAAGGGTATAAAGTCTTGAATTACTCATGTGTGAAAGGATTTCTTCTGATGGACTGCTTCTAAAGATCTTGGGCGGGCTGATGATCGTTGTAAGAACGGGAGTTGAAGAAGTAAATTTTCGGTTATAAAGAGTATTATGAACGGTTGCTAACCCAAGGAATTTTTTTTTATTGTCAGAAATGATAAGAGGTGTATGGGTATTTGGAAATTTACTGATTATTCCTGCCAATGTATAGTGAGTCCCATGCATAAGTTTTGCGGGGATAGGTTGTATTATTTGTGTTTTTGGAGACGCGGTCATGACCATATTTTAACGTTATTATCGCATGTTACAAACATATATATAAATAAATTCAGTAAATTTTCAGTAAGTAGTGATAAAAAGGGAACAAATTTCTCCATATGTCATGAAAAAATATATATTTGTTATTTTTATAATCGGATTTGTTTCATTAAGCTTTATTGCACTTACATTGCTATCGGGTGTTTTACCCTTCTCCAAAACCATGATTGATTCAGATATGCAAATAGAGGAGGCAGGAGGCCCTGCACCAGAGATGCATCCGCTTTCAGTTCAATATATGAGGCAGCAGGTTTATCCCGGCAGCGATATTGTCATAGAACAAACCCTTCCACCCGGATCAAATTATGACAGATATATAGCGTCCTATAAATCGGACGGCTTGAAAATTTTTGCCCTTCTTACGGTGCCGCAGGGTGAGAAACCGGAGGCTGGTTGGCCGGTGATTATATTTAATCATGGATATATTCAGCCCGAAGAGTATAGGACAACGGAAAAATACGTTGCATACACTGATGCATTCTCAAGAAACGGATATATTGTATTTAAATCCGATTACCGCGGTCATGGTAACTCCGAAGGAAATCCTGAGGGAGGGTATTATTCTCCCGCATATACAATAGATGTACTTAACGCAGTATCCTCAATAAAAAAATATAAGGATGCAGACGCGGAAAGAATCGGTATGTGGGGTCATTCCATGGGTGGTATGTTGACTTTGCGTTCAATGGTTACGACAGGAGACATTAAAGCAGGCGAAATATGGGCAGGAGTAACCGTCTCCTATAAGGATATGGCAGAGAACTGGCGCCGTTTCCGAAGCAGTCGAACGTTTGTTCCCTCACAAAGGGAACAGGCAGTACGACGTCCGAAAAGACAGGAATTTATTGATAGGTATGGTGGTTTTGAGGAAAACCCAATATTCTGGCAGTCAATTGCACCCATCACCTATATAAATGATATTTCCGGTCCTTTACAACTTCAGCACGGAACTGCAGATCAAGACGTACCTTTTATTTTCAGTCAGATATTGTATGAGACGGGGCAAAAATCTCAAAAAAACATTGAATTGGTAAAGTATGAAGGAGATGATCATAACATCTCACGTAACCTTTCTTTGGCGCTTGAGCGTTCTGTCAAGTTTTTTGATACTTATCTCAAATAATATGATAATAAGTTCTGATTGCAGATATGAATATTTTTTACAAATCAAATACAGCAGATTATCGAAAATTCATACCGCTGATTTTTCTTAGCGTAGGCTCATTTTTTGTACTGCTGTTATCTCAAAAACACTTAAAAGCGGGAGAATTGGCAGGTAACCGGTCACCTGTTTTAGTCAAAGCAGTGTCTACGACTGTTGAGTTGCCATCAGAACATATCATTCCTCAAAAAACCCATGTGTTCCAGACGTACAACAACTGCGGTCCGGCAAGCCTTTCAATGTTATTGTCATATGTTAATATTTCTGTTTCCCAGCATGAACTCGGCAGTATCCTGCGGCCGTATCAAAATACGCAAGGAAACAATGATGACAAGTCTGTGACCTTGGATGAGCTTGCGCGTGAAGCCGAGAAATATGATTTGGTAGCCTATCATCGTCCAAACGGTACGGTTAATCTTTTAAAACGCTTGGTTGCCGAGAATATACCTGTCATGGTACGTACATGGACTAAACAAGGCGAAGATATTGGACATTACCGAATTGTGAGAGGGTATGATGATATTTCAAAAGAATTTGTGCAGGATGATTCTCTTCAAGGGTCTAATATACGGTATGATTATAAGGAGTTTGAGGAGCTTTGGAAAGCTTTTAATTATGAATTTTTTATTATTGCCGAACCTGCACAAAAAGAGACAATACAAAAAATCCTTCCGGATAAGGGTAATCCAACACATGCTTGGAAAAAAGCTATCCAGGATACAGAATCCCGTTTAAAAGCAGATCCGGATAATGTCTATGCCCGGTTTAATCTGTCGGTTGCCTATTATTATGGTGGCAATTACGAAAAAGCGGTTCGGGAGTTTGAAAAGGTTGAACGCCATCTTCCATCCAGAATGCTCTGGTATCAAATAGAACCTATTCAGGCCTACTATAAATTAAAAAACTATACGCGTGTATTGGAAATGACTGATAAAATCATCTCAAATCAAAATAGAGCGTTTTCAGAGCTATATATTCTTCGGGGAAAAACATATTTTGATTTAAATGATAAGACAAATGCAAAAGAGGAGTTTAGCAAGGCTATTTATTTTAACCGGAATTTACCTGAGGCGCAGGAAGCCTTAAGTTTGTTTTCGGATTGAGAAACCTTGCTCTAGTAGTTATCAATTAACTTGACCATAGCAGTGAAAAAGACAATCGCTATTGTAGGGTTTGTTTTCCTTGTTGCAGGTGTATTTTCCGTATTTATTTTTCAAAGAAAACAACCTGAATCAGTGCAGTCAAACCAAGACAAAAATCAGGCGGTTGCCGTGATGGCAGAGAATTTAGTTGTACCTTGGAGTATTGTTTTTCTTCCTGACACTAAAATTTTAGTGGCAGAAAGATCGGGTATAATTCGGCAAATAGATGAAAATGGCAATTACAAGAATGATCCGTTTGCAACAATCTCCGACGTAAAAGAAATAGGCGAAGGAGGTCTACTTGGCATGGTGCTTCACCCAGACTTTATCCAAAATAAATATATTTACCTATACTATACTTATAACGGAGAAGGTGAGGAAACATTAAACCGGGTAGTTCGAATGAAATATCAAGATGACAAACTTTATAATCAAGAGATACTTCTTGATAATATTCCCGGAGCATCAAATCATAATGGAGGAAGGATTAAATTCGGGCCGGACAGACTTCTTTACATAACAACCGGTGACGCTCAAAATCCTTCACAAGCACAGGATAAAACATCTCTTGCAGGTAAAATCCTGCGTGTGACCGATGAAGGAAAAGTTCCCGATGGGAACCCGTTTGGCAATCCAGTCTATTCTTATGGCCACCGCAATCCGCAAGGGCTTGATTGGGATATGTCAGGCAGGCTTTGGGCAACCGAACATGGCAGATCCGGAGTTGTTTCGGGTCTGGATGAGCTAAATTATATAGAAATAGGAAAAAATTACGGATGGCCGGTTATTGAAGGCGAGGAAAGCCGACAGGGGATGGTATCGCCAATTCTTAATTCGGGAAGTACTGTCACATGGGCCCCATCAGGCGCTGCTTTTTATGGTAAATCCCTTTTTTTTGCAGGTCTCAGAGGAAAGGCTTTGTATGAAGCGGTGTTTGAGGATAGTGGAGTCAGGATAAGGGAACACCTGAAAAATAAATACGGCCGGATAAGAGAGGTAGCACTTGGACCGGACAATCTGCTTTATATTACAACCAGCAATAGAGACGGAAGAGGGATTCCGTCCGTGTCGGATGATAAAATACTTGTTGTTGATCCTTCAAAACTGTAAATTGATCCATTTCTTGCATCGGATTATAATGACAGACGATTTCCTGATATAATGAACAGATGAATTTGAATCAGGTCCTCATTCCTTTTCTTCTGACTCTTCTTGCAGGACTTTCAACAGTTTTAGGAAGCCTCATTTTTTTATCGCACATGTTTTGCAAAAGAAAGTTTATCGGGTTTTTTCTAGGTCTCTCAGCCGGAGTTATGATTTATCTTTCTTTTGTAGAGCTGCTTCCTTATGCGATTGAAGATCTGGGTTTTTTACGTGCTAACACGTTTTTTTTCATAGGGGTTGTAGCCATGGCTTGCATTGACTTTTTTCTTCCGCATCATTATCTGGAAGAAAAAATGTGCAGAAGGAAAAACAATATTGACCGGAAACTGTTTTCATCCGGATTTGTGGTGGCGCTTGGACTTATTATTCACAACATACCGGAGGGAATGGCGGTATTTTTGAGTTCATTTACCAGCGTTCGACTTGGCCTATTGCTTGCGATTTCGATCTCGATCCATAATATTCCGGAGGGTATTGCTGTTGCCGCACCCATTTATCACTCGACACAAAACAAAGGTAAGGCTGTTAAATACGCATTCATAGCCGGTATGGCAGAGCCATTTGGAGCATTGATTGCATTTTTTCTTCTCAAACCGTATCTGAGTCAGAACGTTCTTGCCTATATTTTTGCACTTGTTGCCGGAGTTATGGTTTATATAAGCTTTGATGAGCTTCTTCCGGCATGTTTCCGCGATGAGCAGGGCCATAATGCCATTGTCGGGATTATGGCCGGGATGATGATGGTTTCTTTTAGTCTTCTTTTCCTTTAGTTTTTTTCTCTTGACAAGACTCCGGTCAAGTACTATAATGAATAGGTATTCATTATTATGAGTTATAGCAAACGATTTTTCCCGCGACTTAAAGAGCAACTGTTTACGGGTTTAATAAACTGCAGTTACTTAATTTGATTATAAGTTCATAAAGTTTCAAAAGGGGGTGAAAAAATATGCCAGCATTTGACGGAACAGGGCCACAAGGTGTAGGACCTATGACAGGGCGCGGTATGGGACCTTGCGGACAAGGTAAAGGAAGAGGAATGGGATTTGGATGGGGCTGCGGAAGAAGAGTGCGCAGAGGATTGGGTAGGTTTTTTGGTGGTGGTCAATCGTGGACAAGACAAGAACTTGCAGACTATAAAAAAGCCCTTCAAGAGGAGATGGAGGATGTTGATAAAGAATTAGCAGATAACAAACAGGAGTAAAACAAGTCTCTGCTTAGTCATGATCTACAGGAACAGACCAAGCAGAGACTTCGGTTATTGTATCATGTAATATTGTAGTACATAAACAATATGAGACCAAAAATAAAAAGGTGTCTGCATTTTAAACCAAATGTATCTTATTTTAAACCGCAGGGAATTCCTTTGCGTTATCTTGAAGAGGTTATATTGCTTCCCGACGAAGTTGAGGCGCTAAAACTTTATGAAGTTGACGGACTTGATCAAAAACAAGCAGCTGTCAGGATGAATATATCTCAACCTACATTTGCCAGGATTTTGGACGGCGCCATAAAAAAAATTGCATCCGCGGTTATTCAAGGTAAAGCAGTCAGGATATTAAAAGAATAGTTGTTGCATCGTATGAAAATCAAATACATTTTTTTACTTTTTTGCTGTATTTTTCTCTTTCCGTTTCAGAAAACTGTTTTTTCTGCTGAATCTTTTCATATTGACTTTTTTTACAGCACGACTTGCCCGCATTGTGCAAAAGCAAAAGTATTTTTGGAGGACTTGACCCACGATTATCCGCAGGTTACTTTGAACCAGTATGAATCATCAAAAAATACCAGTCGTTTGATTGAATTGTATGAAAAGTACCAGGTTCCTTTACAACTGCAAGGATTGGTACCGGTGATTTTTATTGATCAAACATATTTTGTAGGGTTTGATGACCAGACAGCAAGACAAGTAGGTAAAAGCGTTGTCAATGCGGCAGAAGATAAAGTCTCAGTTAATAAGAGTGATTATGTAGTAGATGATACCATCATAGCTCCATTTATAGGAAAGATTGATCCTTCTTCCCTTGCCCTTCCGGTCATTGCAGTGATGCTGGGAGTAATGGATGGATTTAATGTCTGTTCACTGGGTGCGCTTCTTATTATCCTGACATTGGTTTTGGCATTGAAATCAAGATTCAAGACTCTTGTTTTTGGAGGTGCTTTTATATTGATGACCGCCCTTATCTATGGACTCCTGATCTTTTTCTGGTATCAACTGTTCAATTTGATAACTCCCTACCTCAGGCAACTGGAATTACTTATAGGTATTTTGACGATCGGAGGAGGACTATATTTTTTCAAGGAATTTCTCAAGTTTAGGAAGCAGGGACCCACCTGCAGTATAGGGACGGCACAAAAAATTGAGGGAAGCTTTTCAAGGAAATTCCAGTCACTTTTAGATAATAAAGCAAGGACCCTCACGGTTCTTTTATCAATAGTGATTTTTGCATCAGTCATTACGGTTGTTGAGTTTCCCTGTTCTGCAGCTGTTCCTGTTGCCTTTGCCTGTATTCTAACCAAAGCTGAGCTTCCGGGCTGGCTTTATTTTTTCTATATAATCCTTTATGTACTTTTTTATATGTTTGATGAAGTTCTTGTTTTTCTTATTGCCTTTTTTACTACAAGGTTGTGGTTGGCGTCCCCGAAATTTATCACGTGGATTACCCTTTTGGAAAGTCTGATAATGTTTTCACTTGGCATTTATTATTTTTTTGGCATATGGTAAGGAGGTGAAAAAAATGACGTACAATCTTATGACTGATGCAGAAAAACAAAATGACAAAGCAAAAAATCTTGCACGGGCAAGACAGTCGCTTATCGAGGAGCTTGACGCAATATCCGTATATGAAGAAAGGATACAGGCAAGCAAAGACGAAAAACTAAAAAAAATTCTCGCTCATAACCGGGATGAAGAAAAAGAACATGCAGCTATGCTTGTTGAATATCTGCGGGCAAGCGACCCGACTTTTGACCGGATGTTTGATGAGCATGATTAACGCATAGTAGACATTTTATGAAAAAAGTTCTTTTATTTACGTTGTTATTTGTAGTTTTTTTCTCATGTCAAAAGCATGTTCTTGCACAAATCAGTACTACAGAAAATACGCCGAAAGAAGAAGCGCTTGAGGCAATTGTGAGTAAAGTGATTGAAGAAAAGCAGATAACTGTCATGGATAAAAAGCAGCTTTACCAGAAACTTGAATTGACGGTTACCAACGGTTCTCTTCTTCACAAGAAGATCATTGTGGAAAACGGTATAATCCCTCTTGTAAATGAACAAAAATACTACGTTGATGACCGGGTTATGGTTTCAATGGTTAAACACATGGACGGGGAGACAGTGTACTATATATCCGACTATATAAGAAGAGGTGCAATTCTGAGCCTGTTTTTTATATTTGTAGTTTTGACTTTGATTGTTGCAAAATGGAGAGGGTTTATGTCTCTTCTGGGTATGGCCTTAACTTTTTTTATTATTTTTAACTTTGTTTTGCCGCAAATTTCGGCAGGAGCAAGTCCGGTGGTAATTGCTGTGTTGGGTTCATTTATCATAATACCCGTATCGTTTTTTCTCTCACACGGTATGAATAAAAAAACGATTGTGGCAATTTGCGGAACTGTCATTGCACTGATAATCACAGGTATTCTCGCACATATCTACGTTGAAATAGCTCATCTTACAGGATTTTCCTCAGAGGAGTCAGGGTTTTTACAGGTTGCAAAAGCAGGGTCTATTAACATGAAGGGGCTCTTGCTTGCCGGTATTATTATAGGTGTTTTAGGAGTACTAGATGATATTACGGTTTCTCAATCATCAATCGTATACCAGTTAAAAGAATCAAACAATAAGATGACTCGGGGCGAGCTTTTTACAAGAGCAATGAGTGTAGGGCAGGATCATATATCATCAATGACAAATACATTAATATTGGTTTATACAGGAGCCTCACTGCCTCTTTTGCTGCTTTTTATCAACAACCCGCACCCCATATCTGAAGTTCTGAATTATGAAATTATTGCGGATGAAATAGTAAGAACACTTGTTGGGAGCATTGGGCTTGTCTTATCAGTGCCTATTACAACATACATTGCCGCACTGGTGGTGTCGAAAAAACCATAAAATCTATATCCCTTTGCAACTCTTGCAGGTTCCAAAAAATTCGATCTTATGGTCTTTGATAATAAATCCGTATGATCTGTCAACGATTTTTGCAAGGCTTTTAATCTGTAAGTGCAGTTCGTCGCTTTCGATATCAATGATCCTGTTGCATAGTGTACACACGAGATGATGATGATGGGGAAGCAATGTACTCTCATAGCGGTATTTTCCTTCGTTCAGTTCGATTCGGTGTATAAATCCCTTTTTTACCAAGATATTGATGGTCCGAAATACAGTCGTACGGTTAACCGTTACCTTCATTTTATAAAGTTTCTTCATAATCTCATTTATATCAAGAGGTTTTTTCACATCAGTTAACAAACGCAAAATTGCTGTCCTTCCTTGTGTTTTTTTTAATCCGGTTTTGTGTAAATCGTCAGCTGTTTTCATATGTGTATTATACTGTAAAAGGATTTATATAGATTGACTTGACAGCTTTTATCTAATACACTAGACTATTTAATGCAACTGAGTTGCATTTATTTATAACATATTAAAATGACCGAAACTCTTTTTTTTATTATTTTTGCAACATTTCTCATAAGTGCTGCTTCACTTATTGGAGTATTCAGTCTCTCAATAAAAGAAAAAACCCTGTCAAAATTCCTGCTTTTTCTTATCTCCCTGTCGGCCGGCGCACTGATGGGCGGTGCTTTTCTTCATCTGTTGCCCGAAGCTTCCGAAAGCATTGAACAGGAATTGATGTATTCAATAGTTTTGCTTTCATTTGCGCTGTTTTTTGTGATCGAAAAATTACTTCATTGGAGGCATTGTCATAAGAAAAAATGCACGGTCCATATGTTTGGGCATATGAATCTTTTTGGTGATGCGGTCCATAATTTTATCGACGGACTTGTTATTGCGGCTGCTTTTCTCACAGATACACGGTTGGGCGTGATAACGAGTTTTGCAATAGCTCTTCATGAGATTCCTCAGGAATTGGGTGATTTCGGCGTACTTTTATATGCAGGCTTCAGCAAAAAAAAAGCCCTTACCTGGAATTTTCTGGTAGCTGCTGTTTCTATTCTTGGAGGCATCTTCGGCTATTATTTCAGTTTTTATATCGGACAGACGACCTCATACCTTCTTCCTTTTGCTGCCGGAGGTTTTATATATATTGCAGCTTCTGATTTGATGCCGGAGATCAAAAAAGAAACAAACCTCAGGAAATCAATGATATCATTTGGAATTTTTCTTTTAGGCATCCTTATTATGTATGGGGTAAAATTTCTCGGAGCCTGAGAGATAACATGTCAGGGATTATGGACGGATTTTCTTCACGAGAATTTTATCTACCCGGTTATTATCCATATCAACAACTTCAAATTTGTACCCGGACTTTTCAAAAGAAGCACCTGTTTCCGGTATTTTTTCAAGCTGAGCTATAACAAATCCGGCAGCTGTCTGATAGGTTCCCAGATCCTTATGAGTCAAGTCAAGCTGTTGTAATCTTTTCTTCAAGTCATAAAGGGATACGGTTCCGTCTATAAGAAGAGATCCGTTTTCCCTTGCCATGATAAGAGGTTCTTGGGTTGACTGGGATTTTATTTCACCAACAAGTGCTTCAAGAATATCGTTTAATGTCACTAAGCCCTGAATGCTGCCGAATTCATCAAACACCAAAGCAATATGCACAGGTGAGTGTCTAAACATCTCAAGGACCTTGATTGCCTTCATTGATTCGGAGACAAGGTGCGGTTTTTCAGTTATTTTTTTAAGTTTTTCAAGTTCCAAGTCCTTGTCCTCAAAAGAATAATAAAGAAGGTCCTTGACATGGATGACCCCGAAAATAGTATCCTTGTCTCCTTCGGTAAGAATAAGGCGCGAGTGCGGGTAATTAGTGAGGTAATACTTCGGTTTCTCGACAAACTCTTTGATATTGACAGTTGTCATTTTATGTTTTGGCGTCATAAGCATACCAACCCGCAGGTCATCAAGCATAAGTGCACGCTCGATAAGTTTCTTTTCAGTCTTGCTGAAAATTCCAATATCAGTACCTTCACGTATGAGTATCCGTATCTCGTCTTCTGTTATATGTGATGGGCTTCCCGGCTTTATCCCAATTAATTTAAAGACAAAATCCGTGGAAACGCTTAAAAGCCGCACGATAGGAGATGTTACGTGCGCAAATGCGAGCATAACCGGAGCAACCAGTGCAGCAATTTTTTCAGGGTTGGAAAGGGCAATGCGTTTTGGAACAAGCTCTCCGATTACGATCGACAGATAAGTAATAAGCGAGATGATGATCATAAAGGAAATCTCTTCATGAAACATACCGATATAAGGAAGCGGTTCTATATAGGCGGCAATTTTTGTAACAAATTTTTCCTCTCCGAATGCTCCTGCAAGCACAGTGACCAAAGTGATGCCGATTTGTACGCTTGAAAGGAATAGATTCGGTTTTTCCGCAAGTTGAAGGGCAGTTTTTCCCTTTTTATTGCCTGTAGCCTCCATATTTTTTAATTTGCTTTTCCTTGAAGAGACAATGGCAATTTCTGCCATCGAAAAAAATCCGTTGAAAAGAATAAGCCCGAGTATAAACAAAATATCCATGATCTTATTATATCAATATTGAGGGTTGTACCTCCACTGAAAAATAAGCAAAGGAGGGTAAAGAAAAAGATGCATTAGCAACGATGCTTTGGTTTTAGTATACTTTTTAGTGTTATCCAAACATCCATAGATCATGATTGAGATTTTACAAGCAATTATTTATGTTGCGGCATTTGTCGTAATATGGTATGCGTCTGGTCTTATCATCGCATCGGTTGAACGTCTAGCTCACAGGTTGAATCTGTCTCCCTTTGCGGCATCTTTTTTTCTGCTTGGTATATTATCATCTTTGCCGGAATTTTCAGTGGGCATCAATTCCCTCATTAGCCATGAACCGGAGATATTTGTAGGCAATCTCATCGGTGCAACAATTGTTCTTTTTCTCTTTGTTATTCCGGTCTTGGCAATCTTTGGTAACGGTATACAAATAACTCATCAGTTAAATGAAAAAGATTTGATCTTTGCATTGATGGTGATCGTGACACCGGTGTTTCTTATAGCAGACAATCTCGTAACAAGGACTGAGGGCGTGTTTCTTATTGCCATATATGCAATCCTTATTTATTTTATTGAGAAGAAAAAAGGCTTACTTGAAAGAATCAAGGATAAGATTCTTTTTGATGGCAAAAGCTTTATTGTTGATCTCTATAAAACACTGTTTGCAATGGTAGTAATCTTTATAGCAAGCAAATATATCGTTGATCAGACTATTGTTTATTCCGAGGCTCTTCGAATTCCGGTGTTTTTAGTAAGCATACTTTTTCTTTCTTTGGGAACAAATTTGCCGGAGTTAAGCATTGCACTTAGAGCAATCCTTATGGGAAAAAAGAATATCGCTTTTGGCGATTATATCGGTTCAGCTTCAGCAAACACACTTATATTTGGAATATTAACCCTTCTTAATAGACAAAGGATCAATATACAGATCTATTCTTTTAAAACAATGCTTATAATGTTGATAGGACTTGGGTTTTTTTATCTGTTTTCCCGCACGAAAAACGACATATCACGAAAAGAAGGTTTGATACTGTTTTTTTTCTATATGTGCTTTATTGCAATGGAATTGTGCATATGAAAGCAGGTATACCTTATTCAAGATTTGCTGAATCTGTTCCAGTTGAAGTTGTGGGAAGTATGCTACCTGCAACAGTAAAGACCCGTTTCATTAAAACAGTTTCTCCTGACGCGATGCTTTTAACCCGCAGCTCAAACTGTTTTTCCCCGGGTGGAAGATTGTAGATACAGATTGATTTGTCCGTATAATCAGACCAATCTTCATTATTTATACGGTATGACCATACTACGCTACAGTAGTTTTCATCAGGATATGATATCTCAATGCATACGGGATTACGATCTACCGTTTCATCTTCAGAAGGATAGATAATTTTTACAGGTCCCACAGTTTTTTTGCATGCCGAGGCAGTAGGCGAGGAGGGCTGAGGGGAGGGAGTAGACTGATTTCCTTCTTTTTGAACAATAGTAATTATGGAGGGGGGTTTTTCAGGATTTGTTTCAGTTTTTTTCTGCGAATTTCTCAAAGAAGTAATGTTGAGGATAATGACCGTCAAAAGAACAGGAACGGTAAGGATAGCGGTAAAAAACTCAATATATCTTTTTTTCTCAGGAAGATTTCTATACCAGGACTGAAATTTATTCAAAACGTTCATAAATGGTCACGATTTTTATTGAGTTCTTATTGTACCATACTTTGCAAAAATCATATGTAATTATCCGGTTTGCTGCAGTAGTTGTTGTATATGCGTGACCAACATTTGCCAAAAAGACTGTATGGAAGATTCAAGCGACATATCTGCTTGTTTGACTGTTCGGGCAGCTGTGATAGGAAATCTGAGCAATGGATCTATTTTAATAATCGCATAGCGTGCGTAATGTTTTGACAGACGTATCCCGTCTTCAAGTGAGGTTACTTTTCCAATAGGTTGAGGTGTTGGATAGGCAAGTGGTGTATTTTGTTGAGGGAAGCCAAATGTAAACGGAAGCGGTGTCGGATTTTGTCGGGGCGCAGTAGTTGGGACAAGCGGTTGAGGAGATACTGGCCCGGGCTTTTGAGCGGGAGTAGTGGGTTCAGGAGGGAAAGTAGGTGCAATTGGAGGAGTTGTAGGTGCACAAGAGGGAGAAGGCAAACTATTTGATATAGTATCGCCAAAGACAACCGTTTCATAGGGCGACAACTGAAAAGATGCGGTAAGGTTAAAGGATCCGATAAGGGAAGAGTATGCTTTGGATCCTGTGGAAAAAGGGAGAGAAACGGGTGTTTGCTGTGGAGAAGTGTTGATCAGGATTCCCTCGCTCTGTCCCTGGATGTTTCCTATTACGCCTGCAATCGGTTTTGGTGCGTCATAGGGGCCCCCATTTCCTGCAACAGCCAATGGCCAGGTGAGTTCGGGCTGAAGTGATAGAAATTTGGCGTAGCGCGCTGCTATGATGCGTCCTGACTGGGAGAGATCTGCAAATGCTCCGAGGTTTATATACCGTATCGGCGCTTTTTTGTCCGGTTTTTTTTGAGTCTGAATACTTGTAGTTGTTGCACACGATGCAATTGCCATTCTCCACGCAGTTTTTTTGGTATCATCGAATTTTTCAAAGGGTCGGATGTCAGAAAGGGAAAGTACGGTTCCGGATGGATAATGTATCTTTATGGAAGTACCAGGGATATCATTTGAGGCATCGAAAAAAGTATCGAATATGAGTTTTACTGAGTCAAACATATCTGAAGTAATCGGGTCTTCCGCTTGAAAACTTATTGCCTCAAGAGTGGGAGGTGCAACTTGTTCAAGCACACCCTTTACTTCCTCACGCGGCCAATAGACAAATCCTCCAGTATGTAGCAGAATCTGAGGGTGTTTTGTTTTGATATCACGTACAAAAGCAGTATCAGGCGGGACAACTTCAACGACAATGGGTTTTGCGGTTTTTGCATCAAGTGTTCCGATAAACGCATCAGATGCGTTATTTGGTTTTAAGGTGATATACCAGCCGGATGCAAAAGCATCAAGCGTGGCCATTGAAGGAGAGGATACAAATGCAGGTGTAGGATCTGTGATTTTGATGTAGACTGAGGAACCGGTAAAAAGAGATGCGATAGCTTGGGCAAGCCCGGGATCTATTAGCGCAGGTACCTCAATCATTCCTTTTTGGTTTACAATACCGTAATTGACTGCCGGGTCAAGCTCAATCACGACAGCCTCTGTATAGGATGGTACAAAGAAAAAACAGAACATAATGAGCATCAATGAACAAATACGCCGCATGATACATAGTATAATAAAATTTATGGGGGTAAACAAAAAAGAAATAATACGGATTTTTTTCATTGCCCTTGCATCATGTCTTGTTGCTTATGTCATTGACCAATATTATATTTTTGGACGCGGTTTTAGCTTTTTTTTTGATATATTGAAGTTATAGCCTTATGATATTTCGACTCGACAGTTTTTTTTTTGATGAGCGTGATATATTTACTTTATTATTTGGTCTTTTTTTGACTGCGAGCTTTATTTTTGCGTTTCCTCTTGATCCGTTTCGGCGTGAATCACTTGTTGTCCTTTTTCTTTTCATGCTTGTAACAAGATCAACCGTATCACAGATGCGATATAGCGGATATATTCTTATCACACTTCTGGGACTTTTATTCTCTCTTTTTCTTTCTCCCTATGGCACTGCCATTTATCTTCTTATTGCCATGTTTATCTATACGCGCAAGCTTTAAATCATAAAGCATCTGTCTGAAATGCATAACTTTATTGCCGGAAATCTTGATTCCTTCCTGTCGCAAGAGATTTTTCTTGCGGTTTACCATGAGGGGGGTTGATCTGCCAAAGTATCCGCCGATGGTGCCGTCAGATCGTATCACACGGTGACAGGGGACTTTCGGGGCATATGGATTTTTTTTCAATATTTGACCAATTGCCCTGTAGGCTTTGATACCTAAGGCATGAGATAAGAGTTTGTATGTAGTTAACTTTCCGGCAGGGATATGTCTTAGTAGTTCATATACCCTTTCTGCATCTATGGTCATAATCCCTATTATACCTAACAAAAAACCTCCACCGTCTTTACCGATGGAGGAAAAATCACATATGTTGGATTTATTTTGATGATTTTTTTACCTGTATTTTCCGGGCTTTTGCCGCATCTGCAACAGGAGCGCTTACAGTCAGAACGCCGTCTTTTACAACCGCCTCAAGCTTTTTTTCATCGATGGCTCTGGGCAGATAGGTTGTATAGCTGAAAGAGGTGACGCGTTGCATCTTATGCACTACTCTGTTTTTTTTCTTTTCCTCTTCTTTTTCCTCGTATCTGCCAGCAATTTTCAGCACGCCGTCTTCATAGGTGATATCCAGTCTGTCTTCAGGAATACCCGGAACAGATGCTTCAACATATACTTTATTGCTTTCTTCATATACATTCAATCCGTCAGTCATTGTCATATCAGGATATTCCTCGTCCTGCCACATTAGCGGACGAAGCCAAGATTGGGGAAATTGATTAAATCGAATTATTGCCATATTTTTACCTCACCCCCTTTCTTTTAGCAGTATACCAAAGGATCTGCTAAGTTGTCAAGATCTAAGGTTTTTTATAGCAATGATTGCTATATGTTATAATATAGGATATGGGTATAAAAGAACTTACAAGAAAAATTGAGTCTATATCACAACTCTATTCAAGAAAATATAAGATAAAAAGAAGCTCTTCATGGTTTGTTCTTAAACTTCAGGAAGAGGTTGGGGAACTTACTCAAAGCTATCTTATGATGAAAGGAAAAGGAAGAAATAAAAACAAATCGCAGACAGAGATGAGATCTGATTTTAAAAAAGAACTCGCAGATGTGTTTTGCCATGTATTGCTTCTTGCCGAGTCAAATGAAGTGGATATAGAAGAGGCAATTGCCGAAAAATGGTTTGTTTGATCCTTTATTTTTCCTTTGATTTGTTGCTTTGCATCTCTATAAGTATCAGTAAACAAAATACTATACTCATACCAAAAGCTATAAAAAACATGATATTAAATAAGGGAAACAATGAGTAAAGCTTGATGTTTAAGTCCCAGATCAGTCGGCTACCTGCGATACGATCCTGAGACCTAAGACATGAAAGATACTCACCCAACTCTCCTACTTTAAAGCACCTTTTTGTCAGGACAAAACCTTGAGACAGAGTCTCTTTATGAGTATTGACCGGATATCCTATGGTAATCATTGTCACTACCGGGCTTATACATAAAAAAAATAGAACAACTTTTTTATACATAATATCTGGGAATCAATACATAACAGAGTATGAAAAAGTATTGCCAAACACCAAAGACATATAATGCCTTTGCGTACGATTCCTTTTTTTCGGGGCGTATTAGACAGAGGCCTTTCCATGCAAGGAGAATAAAGGGAAAAAGCGCCGCAAGCAGATAGCGGCCTTGTACGTCACAGGAATATCTGTTTACTTTATAAGTAAAGCTTACTGCAAGAAAAAACAAACAAACACAAATGGCGTAAAGCAGCATATAGCGCCACTCTAGATTTTTGGCTGTCTTATATACATATATGGCGCCAAGAAAGATAAACACCATAAAAAAAAGAGCATAGGTGAAAAAAAACTGGGAAAACGGGTATGGTTCGCCCCATCCCAAAAAGCCCGCAAAATGGTAGAAGCTATGGCGCAGCTCCAAAAGCGTATCAAACGGAATCCTAAACCACGAGACGTGCGGTAGATTTGCCGTGCAAAAAAAAGTATATACAAAAGAGGAGGGAAGAAAGGTGCGATAATGATAAAATGAGTGAAGAAGCCATGGAGAATAGATTATAAGGACGATCAAAACGACAAATATTCCGAGTAATGCGAACCTCTTCGGTTTGTGAATACGCACACCCAAGGTACAAAAAAAGATAAAGCTAAAAAAGAGATAAACAATATTTTGGAACTTGATGTATACGGCACATGAAAGAATACCGATAAGAATAAGAACAACCTTCTTTGTAATGATTTTCTTCTGCAGGACCGACAAAACAAACCAAAGGGTTGCAAGACCTATGGCTGTCGAGGCGATATCCGGATTTATGGAGACCCCCATTTTGAGCATTACGGGGTTTATCGCAAAGACGGCAACAAGGTATTGCGCAGTTTTCCGGTTTTTTATAAGGATTTTGGCGATAAGCCATGCGATATATACAGAGAGGATAAAGAAAAAAGATGAAATAAGCCGTGTAGCATAATATGTCGGGATAAGTCCTTGCGTAAATTTATAGCTGGGAAGAAAAAACAGAAGAGCTGCCGTAAAATACAAGGGAGGATGATGGGCTTGGTATGTCAGAGGCTTTGTTTTGTCTGAGACGGAAAACGGAATATTTTGAGATACAGCTTTCTGTATTTTTTTAAAATTCGGGACATGGTAATCGTTACTCACTACCTCTATAATGTCGTATACGGTTTGGACCGATGGATCAAAAACAACAAGTCCCCCTACATCAGGTATTTTGGGGTAAATTCCCTGCGCAAGGTAATATATGTATTGAAAATGGTCAGGTTCGTCATTTGACTGAAACGGCGGTATTGCAACAAAAAAAATCAGATAAAAACAGGCAATAAGAAGAATGGTACGCATCGTCATAATTTCTTTATTCTAGCATAACATCTTTATGCAAAGACGGCCGGGCGCTATCAAAAATGTTCTTGACAACTCTTTTTATTAGGGGTATAGTGTAATCTGTTTTTAGTAATTCAGCAATTATTGATGGCAGTTGCATCTCTTTCAAAAGACACGTTCCAACAATCTGTTCTATCACAAAAAGGCATAGTGTTTGTTGATTTTTATGCAGATTGGTGTGGTCCATGTAAAATGACCGCTCCTATTATCGAGCAGCTTGCAGAGGAACACAAAGATATGATGTTTTATAAGGTAAATGTGGATGAAAATGCTGAGGTGGTTTCGCAATATTCGATATTTTCCATACCGACTTTTATTATCTTCAAAGACGGAAAAGTAACCTCACAGTTTTCCGGAGGGATGGGAAAAGAAAGTTTTGAGAATGAAATAAAAAAAGTATCTATAACTTAATCACGCGTATAACCTTTCCTTTAACCAATCTTAAACTCAAATGCGCTTGCCGCAGAAGAAATACTGCAAACTCAGAAAGCCAACGACGCGAGGAGCTGACCGGGGCATGCAAGCCCGTAATGACTTTTTCATCGGAAATAGGGAGCTTGATATTTTTATAGGATGGAAACTGGGTTGTTTTCACCTGCTGGAGACCAAGCATCTTGAGATTATCAGGAAGCTTGATGCTTTCACTACGCGGTTTTATAAAAGGCTGCACCTCAGGTGACACTTCATGTTCAACTGCCTCCTGCATATGTCCGGTCTCGGTTGCACGTATGACAGGCTCTGCTTCTTTTGGCTGGCCATAGGAAGGCTTATATTTTTGTATGAGATCATCGATTGCCGTATAGTTTTTTGCTGCCATGCTTTTAGTATAACTAAAAAATCACTAACATATTGGACTTCCTTTTTCTTTGGCATACTGTTCTTTACTTACGCCACAGTGCGGACATACGCTTATTCCTTTTCCTGATTCAATCTGTCCGCCGCACTTTGGACAGATGAAGTATGCGGTGTCATTTTTTGTTTCAAGAAGTTTATCCAATCCTCCCTGAGTCAGTGTCCTGAAATCAGAGGATAATGTGCTTATATCATAGCCTGATAATGAATCAAGACTTACTGTTTTGCCTCCGCAGCTTCCTCCCAGAGCCATGTCTGTCAAGCCTTTTTGTTTCATATAAAGGATCATTGCTGTTTGATATATGAAATCGATGTCTGCCCGTGATACCTTTGTAATATCTACCTGGTCCATCACCGCGTCAACGATGCTTGAATGAGGAAGAGTATTAGTAAGAGAACGGCGGATAAGAGCCGTAGTTTCATAAAGTGAAAACCTAGCGCCGTCTTTATTGCGGTAAATGATTTGGTTATCCTGTGTTGTCATTTTTGTCAAAAAATCCTCAATATCGTGACCGGTTAAAACCGGGTGTGTGATAAAATGACCTACTTTCGCAATTTCATCCGGTTTGCTTTTTGCTTCATGATAGATGGCGGGCATTATTGTCTCAACCCAACTTTCTCCTTCTTGGGATACGCTTACCGTAACAGTGTTGACGGTCTCACTATTTGGATCTGAATACATAAGATACAGCTGTCCAATATCATATCTTTCAACATCTTTATATTTATTGTCCTGGTTATCATCAAATACAACAGGTCCGGCCGGACTATAATAAACAACTACCTGCGACGGATTATCAAGAGCTGCTCCAACAGCTGAGACAAGTCCAAAGCTATATAAACCTCCACGCTCCTCAGGATCTATGTGTAAAGGGATATTGTCCGGATAGGTTGTGATTTCACCTTTTGGGCTTAATTGATATTGATTGGTGAAAGATACAGCAGAATCATCATATACATGATTAATAGTGGTTTCAAGGTTGCGGCGAAGATATCTTTTTCTTTTTTCTTCTTCGTTTATCTCATTCAACCGACTTGCTTCAGTGCGATTATAGCCGTATACGGCTATCTGATGAGCGATTGTATCTGTTGATGGAGAAGGCGGTCGATGTTCAATGTAAGTCATATAAGATCCCTGCTCGGGGTACTTGTCCTGGAAGGTATCGGACTTGCCTCGCCAAAGCCCCGAGGGGGCAAAGCGGGCCTACCGTTGCGGCACAGTCGCTGAATCACACAGCGTTCCCTGATCCAAGACACTGATAAAAATGCCAGAAATTCAAACTAACCCAAAACAATCTCTTTTGTATTATACGCTCTTGCAAGGGTAAATAAAAGGTCAGAAAGGCGATTGAGATACGGGATGATCAATGTTTGCCCGGAATTCTTTGATGAATAAAAGAATCTTACAACAGCCCGTTCAGTCCTGCGGCATATGGTACGGCAGATATGTGCTTCCACTGACAACTCAGTTCCTTGCGGAAGGATAAATTTTGTTATGCGGGGTAGGACTGTTTCGTATGAATCTATGATTTTTTCAAAGCGTTTAATATGTGTTGAGAGAGAAGAGAGATCTGTATTACCTAGAGCCAAATATGCCATGATATGATACAGATCTTTCTGAATAAGAATAAAGAGATTACTGTCTTTTTTTTTGTTTACTTTGATTGATAGAAGTCCAATATATGAGGATAACTCGTCAACCGTGCCATAAGCTTCAACTCTCAGGTCTGATTTCAAGATGGTTTTTCCTCCAAAAAGAGTAGTCTTTCCTTTATCGCCGTTTTTTGTATAAACAGCCATAGGTGTATGTCAAATTATTTTTAGCACTCCGAGTATCCGCAGCCATAGCACTTTTTGCAACCTTCCTCGTGGGCAAGTGATGCTTCACCGCAGGAGGGACAGAGGTCAAAAAGTCCTTTTTTGATTGGGGGCTGTTGGATAAGCGATGCTTGTGTTACCTCGGTGATAAGCTTCGGCTCATCCTTTTTATCCTCTTTTTTTGCATGTTCTCCGAGAGAGTAATGCATGGACAGTACTTTGGCAACTGCGTCCGGCAGGCTTCTGATTTTATCTTTTCCAAATCCTAAAGTACGTGCTCCACCTATACCTTGAAGCTGACTTATGATTTCTTCAACCCGCTCAAGCGCAGGAAGGTGCGATGCAAAACGAAGCGCTAAGGAAATCGTTCTTCCTAGCCCCTCAGCCATGGCAGATATATCGGACCCCGGCTTACTGATATTGATAAATACTTCAAGAGGTTCAGGAGGGGACCCTCCATTGGTATTGATGGTGATGAATGCGACGCCCACGGGTGTATTAATGCGATATGTTGAACCATGTACGACCATAGGTCGAGGCTTTACGCTATATTGAGGTGCAACAGGTTTTTTTTCTTCTGTTTTTTTATCCATCCGTTCAAGTACACCTTGTCTAGATCCTTCTCTCATATACGCAATACCCTTAAGACCCTGCTTATAGGCCATACTGTACAGATTTTTTACATCTTCAATGGTATGCGTTGAGGGAGCATTTACTGTCTTTGAGATTGACGCATCAACATATTTCTGAATTGCAGCCTGGACCAGCACATGATCTTCTGGCGCAAGCTCATTTGCCGAAACAAACCAATCAGGTTTTTTGAGTTTTCCTTCCTTGATCTCTTTTTCATGTTTTTTATACCATTTTTCATAGAGGTGATGCCGCAGGACATGTTCTCCAAGTCTGTCCTTTCTCAGGAATTCAAACTCAAAAACCGGCTCGATCCCGGAGGTGGTATTTGCCATAAGAGAGGTTGATCCGGTTGGTGCCTGCATCAAAAGGATTGAGTTTCGGATACCTGACTCCTTTATTTCTTTTTTTAAGGACGGGGAAAGTTGGCTTATAAATAAACCTTCTACGTACTGTTTTTTGTCGAATTTGGGAAAATAACCTTTTTCTTTTGCTATATCAACAGACGTTTGGTAAGCCTCATCCCTGATGATTTTATAAACTTTATCAATAAAAGTGATGGATTCTTTTGATCCGTATCGTAAATGAAGCTTAATAAGAGCGTCTCCAAGCCCCATAGTGCCTAGTCCCAATCTTCTTTCTCCTTCAAGCTGTGTTTTACGGATTCCTTCAAAAAAATATTGATCCATATCAATGACATTATCCTGAAAACGCACACCGGCACGTACGGCTTTTTTTAATGCAGTAAAATCAAATGTGCCTTTTTTATCTATATTAGTGCTTTTCACAAGAGCTGAAAGATTTATTGAACCGAGGTTACAGACTCCCCATGGAGGAAGACCTTCTTCGCCGCATGGATTTACGCAATTGATACGATTCCAATACCAGTTGTTATTCATCTTATTGTAGCGCTCCATAAACACAATACCCGGTTCGGCAGATTTCCACGCTGCCTCAGCAATCAGATCCCAGATTTTGCGTGCTTTTACAACTTTTCGGACAATGATTTTCTTTCCCATTTTTTTCCACTCTTCAAGATCTCCTTCCCATTTCTCATCATACTGCGGGTCGGTGGTATCAGGAAAGACAAGCGGCCAGTCTGCATCTTTTTCAACTGCTTCCATAAAGGAGTCAGAGATACACAAGGATAAATTTGCGCCGTTTATCCGTGAAAGATCCTGCTTTACCGTAATAAATTCTTCGATGTCCGGATGCCAATCCCAAAGCATGAGCATAAGGGCGCCTCGTCTAGTACCTCCTTGCTGGATTATATCTTTGGTTGCAACAGAAAAAAGCTCAGCCCAATTTATAGGACCTGAAGAAAAACCATTTACCTTTTTTACCCGTGAACCGCGGGGCCTTAGTGAGGAAAAATTTATACCGACTCCACCACCGCGCGCCATGATTTCAACCATGCGTTTCAGTGTTTCAAGGATACCGCCCCGGGAGTCTTTGGGGCTTGGGATAACAAAGCAGTTATAAAAAGTGACTTCAAAGCCAGTGCCAGCGCCCGCTAAAATTCTTCCTCCCGGTATATATTTGAAATCTTTCATTGCATCAAAAAAATCCTTTTCCCACTTTTTCCGGTTTTCCTTTGATTCATTTGCAGCAACTGCCCTTGCAATCCTTTTCCACATCTGGACTGGAGTTTTTTCCTGAGGTGCTCCTTTTTTATCTTTAAGTGAATAGCGGTCGAGAAATACTTTTTCAGAGATTCCAGTTAATTTCATGAATATAAACAAATTGATAACACATGGCAAAGCCATAAACTCCCAAACCCTTACTTCTTACACAAGTGTTTTTACTTCTTTTTCTACATCGTCGATATCTACAAATCTCTTAAATACTGATGCAAACCGGATGTATGCAATTTTATCAAGAACTTTCAAATTTTTTGCAACCCATTTTCCGATAGTATTACTGTCTACCTCCAATCCGTCCATTTCTCTTAGTTCCTGTTCGATTCCATTTGTGATGTCCTCAATCTGTGCTGCTGTTATAGTTGTCTTTTCACAGGCTTTAAAAAGACCGCGTCTTAGTTTATCACGGTCAAACCGTTCGCGTTTACCTCCCCGTTTCACAACAAAAATCGGTAAGCTTTCAAGCCGCTCATACGTGGTAAACCGCTTTTTACATTTGAGACAGCTTCTTCGACGTCTGACTGCTGTCCCGTCTTCAGATACTCTTGTTTCAATTACTTCCGAATCTTTGTGTTTGCAAAATATACAAAACATATAGGTTGTGCCAACTTAAACTGTAAAACACTACTGATAGGTTTACAAGAGGTCAAAATATAAATTAAATATATCATCTGTCAACACTAGCCATGCAGAAAAGTAATAATTGCATTATCTATATTTTTTGTGAACAAAACAGAAGGTATAAACCAATGTTATAATCCATACCGATTGTGATTCAGGTTTTTTAACGAGTCATATGCTATGATATATCTATATGGATCGCTATATTTTGGATACGAACCTTTTTTTTAATATGGAAGAAGGTATGAACCTCGGAGACAAAACAGAAGATGTAGTAGTATATCTGACTAAAGCAGCAAAAAGGTTAACAATTGGTAAACAGGGAGAGTTTTATATGCCTCCGCGCATTGTCGAGGAATTTCTTGGTTTCTTTGACGATAGGGAGCAATTTTTTTTAAGAGATTTTCTTGCACAAGTCACGATCCAATCACCGAGTGTGAATTCAGCCTCTATATCAGCCCGAGTGATCTATGAATTAGTTGCAGATATTCGGGACAGAAGTTATCGGGGGCTTCGTATAGGTGAGGAGGAAATACAGAAAGCCGGAGTACTTATGCAGGGAAAGACAACCGCTTCAAAAAAGGAGTTTGAGATGACAATCGGTGAAGTAGTGAAAAAATTCAGGGACAGATACAGACAGGCAACGCGGGTTGGATTTTTGGATAGTCTTGCAGATCTTGATATTATCTTGCTTGCAAAGCAACTGGACGGAGTCATTGTGTCAACGGATCAGGGAGTTTTACATTGGGGTAGGATACTGGGAGTCAAAGAGATGCCGGCATCGGTTTTTGGTGCAAAGATCCGGGGTCAGGTTTAGTTGTATGGTCATCGTCATCAGGAATGAGCTTGGAAAGTAAATTCACCATCTTATCCGTAATATTGTGAGGTGCTTTCTCCATATATAAAAGGTGTCTTGAAAAAAGATGTAACACATTTGTTTTTACTTCTTCATTTGGGACTACAAGATACGCATGATAATTGTACGGAGGATGGCTGACGACTGTCAGGATATCAAAACCGAATCTCTTGGTAAAATAAAAATGCGATAAAAGTTCCCATCGTAATGTCACACCTGCAGCTTCGATGCCAAAGGTAGTGACTACATGATCAACTTCAGGTGGTGGCGTAATTGTAAGTACATAGAAGAGAAACAAGAGCGACAAAATGGGAATAAGAAGAATCCTATCCCCAAAAAAAAATACAATAAGTGAGATAAGAAGAGCCAATGCAAGATAAAATCTGAGTATATTGTGACTTCGTTTTTTATAGGCCCGAAGCGGCGCTTTCCATGAAAACAGCTTTTGCGTATTTACGTTTGGGCTTTCTTGGTCGTTTTCCATATATCTATTTTTGTTTATTTTAAGGAAAAAGTCAAACTGAGTTGCATTTTTTATCCTATAATGATAAAATAGCAGTATGGAACAATTCAATAAAGCAATTTCCTTTGTTCTTGGCCTTCTTGTTGTTGTTATCTTTCTTGCCGTTGCAACCGGAAAAATAAATTTAAAAAACAGGATTCTTCCTTTTACAAAAGGGACCTCGTCAAATAAAACCACGGTTACTCCAACCAGACGTCCTACTCCGACAGCTAAAGCCATGTCCTTAACCCAAAAAGGCGCAACACCTACAGCTTCAAATTCAAATAGATATCAGACAACGACTCCAAAAACAATTCCCAATACAGGACCGGCTCTTGCTATCCCGCTTTTTGTCTCTGTTTTAACCGGAGGGCTATACCTAAGGCGCAGTGCCGGTAAAGCCGGGCAAACGAAGAATTCCTGACCCGATAAGATTTACGATAAATACAGAACTCAAAGCAAAGATAAGACCTACGACAGCAGCAATTATCACCCTTTTCCCGAAATTCAACCGTTCGGGTTCAGCTCGGGAGGTAAGTACAAGAAATGCTCCATACAGCAAATAGAGAAATGCAATCCCTCCCATAATCCGAAATACCAGAAGGTCAAACAGGGCCTGGACAAAACTTGACGCGCCCGAACCTGTGTTATTGCCAAACCCTCCATCTGAGGTAAGACATCCAATCATGGTGTATTGTCTGCCGATATAGGGAGTTGGCGGCATATTGGTATCAGGATTTATCCTGACTGTATCACATGCTGCAGGATCAGGGTTGCTTGTTGTCGGATAAAGATCAGGATAAAGACATCGTACACAGGGCTTCCAGTTTCCGGGTGATTTGTTAATGGGAGGAGTTGCTGCATTTTGCGGTATTATCTCAACACATGAAGGAAGGTCTCCGTTTATAACCTCAGGACAGTAACCGCATGCATCGCATGTAGCAAAGCGTTCAACTGCAGGACCTTGTGCCATACTGGGCGAGGAAAGAAAAAGAGAAAGCACAATGCACGTAAAAATGAAAACCTTTTTCATAGATTAATTCAGTATAGCAAACATAATTTCAAGCTGGCAACGTGAATAAAAATTTCTTATAATGGGGGCATGAAAAAAGTCATGATTGTGATTGTTTTTTTGGCTGTTTTTTTCATGGCAGTGACCGTAAGTTATGCAGACCAGCTGGACGATGTGACTGCCGAGCTTGAGAGAATAAAAAAAACATATAATGAGATGAGCAGCGCAAACAAGACAAATGAGGATGCTTTGGCAGGACTCAATAAGCAGTTGGACGGCATTAAGGGAAAAATCAATTATCTGGAGGGAGAGATCACAAAAAAGCAAAAAGAGGTAAAAGACGGTGAAGAAGTGCTTGGATACCAAAAGGAACTATTAAGCGAACGCGCCCGTTCTTATTATAAAAATGCAGGAAAAAATTCATTTTCTTTTTTACAGCTTCTTCTTGCCGATAATTTTTCCACATCACTGCAGAATTTTTTTTATCAGAAAACACTGGTTGATGAAGACCGTAAATCCATCACAAAAATAGTTTTATATATAAAAGACGTAGAAGAAAAAAAAGCGTCACTTGAAAGCGAAAACAAACGTCTTGCGGTTCTTAAGGCCGATGTTGACAAACAGTCAGAGTTTCTGTCGACCGAAGTCTCCAAGACCAAAAAATATCTGGGGGAGCTGCAAAGCAAGATAGCCCAGCTTACCGCACAGCAGCAGTCAATTATTGCTGGACGTCAGGCAGCGCTTAACCTTCCCCGTTCTGCCGGAGTTTCTCTTGGCGGTTGCGTTGATGATCGAGGCATTGACCCCGGTTTTAGTCCCGGGTTTGCTTTTTATACATACGGATCTGTTCACCGGGTAGGAATGAACCAATTCGGTGCTTATGGAAGAGCCAAAAATGGAGGGCAAAATTATGAAACCATCTTGAATGCGTATTACAATAATGTGCGATTGGAATGTAAGAATTTCCAGAACAACAAAATCAGGGTTCAAGGATATGGCGAAGTTGATATTTATGAATATTTGAAAGGGATAGGTGAGATGCCAAGTTCCTGGGGAGACACAGGTGGATACGAAGCTCTCAAGGCACAGGTTGTTGCAGCTGCATCTTTTGCTTATGCTTCTACGAATGGAGGAAGTGGCGAGATATGTACGACCCAAGACTGTCAAGTATATCTTGGACACAATAAAGGAGGAAAATGGGAAGAGGCAGTAAATGATATAAGAGGGAAATGCGGGGACAATGTTCAGGTTATGGTTTCAAATGACACGAGTGAAGTGATAAAAGCATGGTATGCATCAACACATGGAGGCTATACCTGGACATCAGGCGAGATATGGGGGGGGAATAGACCATGGACCAAACACATGCAGGATACATCATCCTCTGCAGGCAATTTTTCCGAACTTAATGAGCGAGCATGGGATAGGGAGTCCCCTTGGTTTTATTGCGATTGGGGATACAGGTCACAGTACAATAAAACCGCATGGTTAAAACAGGATGAAGTTGCCGATATTGTAAACGCTATCTTACTGGTAAGGGCTGATTCATCGCTTGCGTCACATGTTGGTCAACCGGATAAACCGACAGGAGACACTTGGGATCCAAACAAGATAAAAGAAGAATTGAGGAGTAGAAATGTTACTCCGTTTAATTCTGTTAGTTCTGTTTCGGTTAATGTCGATTTTGGTTATGGGAAAACAAATGGAGTATCAGTGTCCGGTGATGCGGGTTCACAAAACTTTGATGGAAAAGAATTTAAAGATTTTTTTAACGTGCGTGCTCCAGCCAATATCCAGATAGTTGGTCCACTTTACAATGTAGAAAAAAGATAAGTCAAAGACTACTTCTTTTCAGGAACGATTATTGCATGCTGTGTGATTTTATTTCCTATCAAATTAAGAACCAACTGTATGATGCTTGTTACCGCAAGTATAACCGCAAAGAATCCCACCCAGCCAAACTCAATGCTTACAAACGATCTGAAAACATAGATTACAAGAATATGGATAAAGTATAAACTATACGAATTTCTGCTAAAAAAATGGACAAATGGTTTTAAGCCGACAAACACTTTGTATTTGATAAGAAGATACAGGACATTGACACACATTAGGCTGTATGCCAGATGATATATATTGGGCGGATATTTATTGCTGTACATCCGGACCGGATGATCAAGGGGGATAAGGATAAGATTGCGGGTAACTATAAACATGAGAAAAAAAACGCCGGTCCATACCACAAGATACATACTATTGTTTTTTATCTTGTCAAAATAAAGCGTATAAATAACTACAAGAGACCATGGCAGCCACATAATATACCGGTAGTACGAAAGAGGAGTATATTTGAGAAAGAGTATTGAGGATGCAAAAGCTATTGCTGTATATATATACAATAGCAGTCTATATCTGTTTTTAAGAATTTCAAAAACAGGCATGAGTATCGTAAGATATATAAAAAGCAGGACCAACCAATTGAACTCAATGCCTCCGGTCAGAACTATATTTTTTACAAAGTACTCCCGCGTTATTTTATCAGGGTTTTGAAGAATGAGAAACACAGTATAGAAAACAAAAAAAATATAGTACGGGATAAGGAGACGCTTGAGCCTTTTTATCATATAGGATACAAACCAGTTGAGAGAGCATGGGTGGGACACCTGAAAATATAGATAGGAGGAACAGAAAATAAAAGCAACGACTGCAAATTGGCTTAGTTCAAGAGTGTAAAACGCAACTTTACTGCTCAGGTAATATGCATTCGTGTGGATAAGGATCATGACGATCATTGATATCCCGCGTATGTCGTCTATCTCATCCAAGCGTTTCATACTTTATTGTATAACACGATGCCCAAAACAGTCGCCATTAGTAAAAAATTCTGTTGCAGCGTCAACCAGTAGTGGTCATTGAGACCGGTAAGCAGAATTGCAAGAATAACAAACACAAAGGCAGTGTTTTTCATGTTGCTTCGTATGAAAAAGAAAAATCTGTATGCAAAGATACACATCAGGATGATGCCTGCTTCACTAGCAAACAAAAGGTATATATTGTGGACCGGCTGCAGGAAAAAATAAGGATATGGTATGGGAAATCTGTGTTGCGCAATAAGGTATGAGCCCATACCTACACCGGTTAACAAGTGACGGCTAAGGATGAGCACTGATTGTCCGATAAGCGTAATTCTCTTTTGTATGCTTTGCGGATCGGTTTGTGCCGTAAAAAAAATTCCGGCAAGGAAAAGCGGAGTTATGATACGTGCCAGAGTGCATATCCTGCATGTGAGCTCCTGTTTTTTTATATACCAGGCAATTGTTAAGAGGACAAAGACTGCAAGGGCAAATTTGGAAAAGGAAAAAAATACAAGAAACGAACACAAGATAAGAAGAAGGGAACTTCCTAAGGATTGTTTTTTGGAAAACATTGTCAGGAAAAAAATATAGAGGACAAGAAAAAATCCTGCCATGGAATTTGGATGTGAAAAGGTACCGTATGGCCGGAGTATTTCGGTGCCAGTAAGGGATGCCTTTGCTATCCCCGGCGTACTCAAAGTCATATATCGCTCGCCCAACAAATACCAGACTCCCTGAAGCGATCGCTTGAGGGTGAGTTGTCCTATGACAAGTGGTACCTGGACGATAACGGATGCGATGAGTCCCGCGATTATAAACTTTTTATATGTAAAAAAATGTTTTCTGAATATGATAAATACGGAAAACCATTGGATATATTTTATGAGCCGGTACATGAACAGAGGTTTGGATAGTGCAAAAACAAAGTTGAGACAAAGAAGGGTAAAAACTATCCAAACAAACCGTTTACGAAACGCTGATGATACATCCTTGCAGTAAAGCAGTATCAAAAGAAAAGCAAGGATATCGGTAAGGTAAAGGGTGGGAGCAAGATAATCAATGCGTATTCCTGAAAGGTAGGAAAAGGAAAGAAAAAAGTGCCTGCCCAGCTGAGTCGGCAGGAAAAAACAAAACAGAAAAAAAACCATCTGCCTGAAAACAGTTTTTGCCTTATTGGGAAAAGAGCACTGGTTGTTTTTCTGTCGGGAGTTTTTTAATTTGCTTTTCATCTTTAAATAGTCTGACCGTCCCAAACACGCCGTCGTATCCAGGGTCAATATGTGCATGTCTTGTGCGGATTGTCTCTATTGCTTTTTTCATAAGTTCACCGCCATATGATGCAATCTCTGCATATGGGATTTTCAAAAGAATATCAAACTCGCTACCTAAATCCGTGATTGTTTGGTGATATCTTCGCTCTGCTTTTGTAGGCGAACCGCCTTCAAGTTCAAGCATCACTTCAAGAAGTGGAATAATTGATACAAATGGTCTTCGTTTTTTTTCCGTATCGTCAATAAAGGTGAGACCTGCGGAGTTTTGCGCAAAAAGAAGATCTTTGTCAGTCAGGAGTTTGGTTGACAGATCTGCCACACGGCTTACTACACCGACGGTCAGCGGTTTACCGCACACAGGACATATGACCCCGTTTTTCTTTTCCTCATCAGGACCGTACTGGATATTGCATGCACGGTGTCCGGTCCAGTGATATTTTCCCTCCTCAGGAAAAAATTCTATGGTATAGCCGATTTTGAGTGGTGACATCGCTTTTTGTTTTATTGCGTCTATGATGTCATCATAGGAATAATTCCTGTGTGATAAGTTCGGATTGCTGCCAGCAGGCACAAATACTGTTGCTTCGCGTCCGAGTTTTGGCCCTGAGTGCGCGTCTGAAAATGATAATATTGAAAGGTTTTCCAGATCTTTGATGCCCCAGTTCATGATAGGATCACTTGAAAGACCGGTTTCAATAGCATAGATATATCGGGAGTTTTTTCCAAAGCATTCTTCAATCGAGTCAAAGCCTGATTTGGAACCGAAAAGCGAGAACCAGGGTGTCCAGATATGGGCTGGTACAAAAAGACATCTTTCGTCAATTGAAAGAACCATCTCAAGAAGATCCTTTGATGGGATACCGGTTATCGGTCTGCCGTCTGACATAAGGTTGGTACCGCGCTTGAGAAGCTCTTTATTTATTTTTTCGGCAACCGCAATTGACGGAGCAAATATGATATTGTGCATTCTTCTTGTTTTACCTGCCTGGGAATAGATGCTTGAGATCTCGGTTGTGAGCATGAATTTGACAGGGTTTTGTTGACCCATCACGGGTTTTTTCAGTTCATAGAGACCAGGCGATGTTTCTTTGAGATGCATGGTTATTTCCCTCAGCCATATAGGATGTGTATAGTCTCCGGTTGAAACAAGATCAATACCCTTAATAGACGCCCAACTGCCGATGCCGTGAAGATCCATTTTTTGTGAGACTGCCCGTGAATATTTGGAATGGATATGGAGATCTGCAATGATTTGCATAGCTCATTTTATCATATGATACAATAAGCATATGGATACAGAGAGCTATATCTTGATTGCTTTGGGAATAGTTGCCATCATCGTAGAACTTCTTCTTGGAGCGGCGACAGGATTTGATCTTTTAATAATAGGCATTGTGTTTGTTGTATCAGGTGTGCTGGGAGTAGTTTTTCATTCGTTTTTTGTTGCCATGGGATTTGTCATATCTCTCTTACTGCTTTATGTTTTTATCGGGCGAAAGATTGTGAAAAACACGCTTTCTATTGATACGAAAAAGACCAATATCGACAGCATCCTTGGGAAAAAGGGTGTTGTGGTAAAAAAAATAACACCTCATCACCCTGGACAAGTAAAGGTGGAGGGCGAGACATGGAGAGCAGAAAGCGAGGATGCAATAGATGTACACAGAGAAGTTTTGATACAATCAGTGACAGGAATAACATTAAAAGTTGCACCTGTATAAAAGGATAAATCTATGCCGACAATAATTTTTATCATTGCTGTTGTGTTTGCAATTGTTACGCTTATCTCATCTGTCAAAGTCATAAATCAAGGGGAAAAGGCTGTAGTGCTTCGTCTTGGGAAATTCAAAGCAGTTGCCGAGCCCGGGCTAAACGTCATACTACCTTATATCGAGACGATGATTAAAGTAGATGTGCGTGAACGGGTGATCAATGTCGAACCGCAAAAAGTCATCACCAAAGATAATGTGACAGTCACGGTTGATGCAGTTATTTATTATAAAGTTGTTGATCCGGTAAAGGCTGAGTTTGAGGTTGAGGACTTTGATACGGCAGCAACAACTTTAGCACAGACAAATTTAAGAAATGTAGTCGGTGACAAATCTCTAGATGAAACCCTGACTGCCCGTGATGTAATTAATACGAATTTAAGGGATGTGCTTGACGAAGTTACCCATAACTGGGGAGTGAAGGTAACACGGGTAGAGGTGCAAAAAATCGATCCGCCTGCTGAGATAACTGAAGCCATGAGTCTTCAGATGAAGGCAGAACGTGAAAAACGCGCGGCAATACTGGAGTCTGAGGGGATCAAACAAAGCCAGATATTGGAAGCTGACGGACGAAAGAGCGCAGAGATACTTAAAGCCGAAGGAGATGCACAGGCAAAGATCCTCCGGGCAAACGCAGAGGCAACTGCTATCCAAAAGCTGGCTGAGGCTGCTAACAAATACTTTGATGAAAAGGCACAGGTATGGAAGCGGCTTGAAGTAGCGTCAATTGTGCTTGAAAAAAACACCAAATATGTCCTTCCGACGTCGTCCGATATTGTGAATGTTCTTAATCTTGAAGGAGAAAAACCAGGGATTACACCAATAAAGCACAAATAATGACTAAGTATTATCACGAGAAACAAGAGCTAGCAGCTGTCAATGAAAACGATACGATAATCGGTAAAGAGGAGAAATGGAAACTGCATAAGGAAGGAGTCTTACATCGGGGCTTTACCGCAATTCTCCATGTGGGAAAACAAATCATCCTGCAGCACCGCAGACATCCTGTTTTTGACGGTGTTTATGATCTGTCATTTTCCTCGCACCAGACATACCGGGAGGATCGTCTTGAGGATGATGTTGATGCGGTCTATACAGGGCTTGACAGGGAGTGGCATGTAAAAAAGCCTGATGTTTTGACACCTCCTCTTTTTTTAGGAGTCATCCATTATCAAGCCAAAGATGAAAAAAGCGGATATACTGAACATGAAGTTGATCATATTTTTGCGGTCAATCTCCGCACTATCCCTAAGCCCAATCCCGATTTTGCATACGGTATACACATCCTTCCCAAAACACAGGTCATGATGCATCAGATACCTCACAATCTGACTCTTGCTCCTTGGGTCAGCAAAATCATTGAGAAGGGACTCTTGTAAACCAAATATACTTTAACCTTTGGGTAGGCCAGTTTGATACAATAGTTTCATGAAGATCATAAACCGCAAGTTTCACCGGGACTATGAAGAGATTGAGACATATGAGGCAGGTCTCGTGTTGACAGGTAGCGAAGTAAAATCAATCAGAGGCGGACATATGCAGCTTGACTCTGCGTTTGTCCGGATGATGGGAGATGAAGTGTATTTGATCAATGCAAATATACCTGCGTACCGCTTTGCCGATGATACGGATTATGAGCCGAAGCGTACCCGTAAGCTTCTTCTTCACAGAAAGGAAATCCTGAGGCTGCAGGTGAAGCTCAGTCAAGGCGGCCGGTTGACTTTAGCACCACTTTCCTGCTATAATAAGGGGCGTCGTATCAAGCTGAAGATAGCTTTGGCGCGTCCCAGAAAGGATATCGAAAAAAGGAAGCTTGAAAAAATGCGGGATGTGAAGCGAGGGGAGGAGCGGGAAATGAAAGAGTACTTGAAAAGCTAACGTGTTCTAACAGGGGTTTACCCCGAGGAGTAAGCGTAGCGAACGACGAGGGGATGCAAGGCATCGACGGAGAATTGCACTTTTACAAACGGCGAGGGCGTATCTATGCGTCAAATAGAAAAAAACAACTGCTAAATCATTTGATGAGGCTGTTGCTCCTCTTAAAGAACTTGCAAAAGAGGTGCTTGGTGTAAAAAACCAACGTTCATTTGCATTTGCAACTGCATAAGCTGCAAAAACCCTCTTTAAGAGAGCCTCTTATTCACCTGTTTCCTTCCGGTTCAACAACGAATAAGAGATTAACCAACCGGGATAGAGCAAGCCGGCTTTTTCAGTCAGCCGGGGAGTTCGAATAAACCCTTAAACTGACAACCTGTTATGGTTTGTGTATACTTCCAGACAGGTTGGAGTAAAAATATTCTATCTCTCGCTAAACATTTGTATATAGGTGTTTCTTCGGACCCGGGTCCAATTCCCGGCATCTCCACCCTTCGCTCTGTACCAAATGGTACAGAGCTTCGGAGTGGTAAACCACACTTTATTGTTTAAGATAACTCAATATTTTTACCTAGAAGGGTGCCCCAAGCGAAGCCCAAAGGGCGAAGTGGGGCTCTCATTATTTGACTTTGTAGCATATAGTCCATTGACAAAATACTTCATTCAGATTATTTTGATTCAATGTATTATGTATATGTTTTGCAATTAAAAGACAAATCTTTTTATATTGGGTTTACTTCAAATCTTAAAAATAGAATTATTTATCATAATCAAGGTTTGGTGCCTTCGACAAAGAACTATCGACCGGTTTTACTACTTCATTATTCAGCATTTTTGACCCAGAAAAAAGCAACTGATTTCGAAAAATACCTCAAAACCCTCTCAGGTTTTGCCTTCAGAAACAAAAGGCTGATATGATTTTCAAAATTATTCTGCTGTAACAAGATGTTTTTTAATAAAAGCATAAACCTTGATAATTATACTATCCTATAGTATAATTCTTTATGGCTGAACTAGTATCCGGAAAAGAACAGCGATTTCCAGAAGAAGTACTATTTATATTGTTTTATGGGCTTCCTCCTACCAAGCAAGAAAGGATTTTTTTAAACCAACTGCATAATAATGGCTATGCCACTCATGTTGTTCCCGGAGGTGATGTGTATCCGGGAGACTCGATAATTGATCTTCGAACACGAACCCTGTTTTGCGATGATGAAGCGCCACGATGGCTCGACCAGTTTTTATTAAGAAGTAAATTACGACAGACAATTCAACAAGAAGTATTAATGACCGCGATATATGGTGATCGTAGCAACGAAGAAAGATTGAGATTGACTGAAGGAGGTACTCATGTTTTTTTACCCTCACATAATATAGCCTTCACTTGTGCTGACGATCAAGGATTATTAGAAACTAATTTAAGAACTTGGAAATCAATAGGTTATCAATCTTATTCTTTAAGCCCACATGACTATTTTCCTGATGTACATACTCATGCTGACATGGTATCTTTTGTAGGAACAGACAGGGTTGGTCAACCCTTTGCTGTTGTTGATGAAGGATATCTTGCTGCAAATGAAGCGTCGTTTAAAGCAAGTGGTCTACCTATTAAGACTGTGGATAAATGGGAGGTATATAGAGGAGGATTAAACATTGCAGTTCTAGGAGGTGGAAAACACTATGTGGTTTTAGAGGGAACACAGATGGCTAAATTTTTACCTGAAGTATGTGGTGAAGAAAGAATTATCTTTGCGCCCCCATCTTTATTTAGTTTCGAAAAAAATGCAGGACCCCATTGTCGTATAGGAGATGTTCATATTAAAAATTTACAAAAATAAATTGATGTTTGTTAATTCTCTATCTTTGGTATAGTGTTTATATTGATGACTTCTTAGCGATTATCCATTTCTTTCTTGCGATATACAAACCACATAAGACAATCAATAAAACTCCCGAGTTAAATTGGAGTGCTGACAGCAAACCAAATCTGTCTCCGATAAATCCCAGTATCGGACCGAACCCTGCATAGATGAACCTGCGGATAAGATTCATAAAAGACAGTACGGTTGCCGCTCTATTTTCCGGGACAAACGACAAAACCTTATGGGAAACAAAGGTCTGATTTAAAACCAAAAAAAGATTGAAAAATGCCCAAAGGGGAATCATGTAAATACTTGGAAAAGTACCCAGTAAAAACAAAGATACAACCGTAAGAATACCCATGAAGATAAACGGCCGCTTGGTTATTCTTTCAAATGTTTCTATATAGGATGATCCAACTGCTGTAATCAAGCTGAAGCTTGCAAAAATTATGCCAAAATATATAACAGGTATACCAAGCATTTGCAGGTAAGGTTGCGAAAACCAATTAGTTGACCAAATAAGGGCATTAAAAAATGCAAAAAATAAAACCAGCCATAACACTGTTTTTCTTTCCAACACAATTTTCAAGCTGTCTCTGATGATTTGCATATAGGCTGTTTTTTCTTCCCTGGGAATATTTTCCTGTGTTTTGGTAAACGTAGCGCTGGTTATAAAACCAAAAAAAGTCGATACTGCAGTTGCAAGTAATGTGTAGCTCAGGGAAATCGAACCGAGTAAACCACCTATAACTTTCCCGAATGCTCGAGACAAACTTGTCAGACCTCTCACACCTCCTTCGGTTTTCTTATACTCATGGCCTTTTCCGATTGCCTTAAGTGATTCATGGATAAAGGCGCTGTCTGCACCAGATATGAGCGCTGCACCTGTTGCGACTGTAAGCTCGCCAATAACAAAATGTAAAAACGTATGGCTTATACCGTATATCAGAAATCCGGCAGTATAGAAAAGCGAACCCAGGATCAAACTTATTCTTTTTCCAAAATAATCCGCTAGTGCTCCGGTCGGCAGCTCCAGCACAATGACTCCGAGCGCATATATAGACTGCAATAACATTATCTGGGAAAAATTCAAACCCTTTGACTGCCAGAAAAGTACGATTACCGGCGCAAAAAACTCCAAGCTGTTGAAAAAATTAAATAGATAATACTTTTTTACGTTACCTATGAATGGCATGAATTGATTATAACAATTCTGGTTATGAGGAATTTTTTCAAGGACTACTTGCAAGATTTTTACTTTTACACTCCCGGGTGATTTCTAATTAAACTTTATTGCTTTTCTTCTGGTGATTAATAATATGCAAAAAAGGATGTTAGAAATAAATGCATATGAAGGAAAAAGAGCGGTCACAAGATTGTATTTTTGAATAGATAGTATCACCAGTCCTTGACGAGTAGTATTAATAATCCATGTTAAAAGAGTTTCTTCCCAGGGTTTTGACCAAGATTTGATAAATGTCGGAGAAAAAGAAAAAATATCGATGAGTATTATTAATACAACAGACAAGACAGGTTGATGGACAACTAACCACAAGATGATAGCAAGAATCGCCATGACAAAAAAGAATACATCAATAGTCCTTAATTTTTTTACCCCATTTTTTAAGCTAGCAAAAGTTAGGATCAGACAAATTAGTCCCATTGCGAAATTGGCATATGAACCTGCACCGGCACCTTTGCTCCATTGAAGCCCAAATGTAATAAATGATACTAAGGCCCATAGAAACCAACTAACAAGATGGGGTTTGGTCTTACCGGTAAATGTATCGCGAAGGTATGGGATATAACCAATAAATGCCATGATAACGGTTATTATCCCAAGGACCTGTTTCATGAAAAAATTATAACAAACAGTCAGGTTGGATTAACAATCAGAATTGAGTTCCGATTTTTTTCATTAAAATATCATACCCGATAATTTTTTTATCAAGTTTAAACGGTACTTGTCCGATTGTTTTAAATCCATATTTTTCATATAAAGAAAGAGCTTTTTGATTTTTCATAAATACATCTACATAAATATTTTCTATGCCACTTAATCGTTTATGCTTTAGCATTGTCTCAACAAGTTTTTTTCCTATCCCTTTTCCTTGATAGTTAGAGGCAACATAGATTTTATCTAACTTGATATCTCTGTTGGTTGTCTTGATCGATTCATAGTCAACTTTTCCAAATTGAATAAAGCCGACTAACGAATTGTTTTCACAGGCAACAAGGATTGTGTCTTGATGAATTATTGATTTGAAATAGCTTTCAGATCGAGATTTCAGCGCAAGTTTTAATTCCTTTTTATCCATTGTGTGACCAAAAGTTTTGATATATGTTTGCTGAGCTAGTTTTGATAAAGAGGGGATATCGTCAATAGTAGCTTCACGAATTTTCATAATTACATAATTTTAACAATTTTTGTCGAGCTTACTGTGAACAACTTCTGAAGTTGTTGTATTTGTTAAAGATATTCTATCCGTTTATAATTCACCTATGTTTGTCTCAAGATATAAAGTAATCATATTTGATTTTGATGAGACTTTGGTCACGGCTTATTCGGTCAAGTGGTCATAGCACCAGGAAACAGCAAGACGTTTTTATGGGGTCAACCTGACAACTGATACCATAAAAAAGTATTGGGGGATGCCGTTTGAGCAGATGATAGGTTTGTTTTACGAACATAAGGACACGATCGAAAATATGTCACGCAATTATCATTCTTTGGATCATCTTTATCACAAATATCCCTACGCAGACACCATAGAAGTTCTGAATTTTCTGATAAAAAGAAAATTTATACTGGGACTGGTTACTTCCATGACCAAGGAATCAGTCATTGCAGATATGGAGGAATCCGGGATACCCTACAAAAAATTTGAGTTTTTGCAAGGATCAAAGGAGTCAAAGTTTCATAAACCTGATCCAAGGGTCTTTCGATCCATACTTGGCGAATTAAAAAAAATGAAGATAGCAAAGAACAAAGTCTTGTATATCGGAGACGATATCCGGGATATGCAGGCATCGATGGGAGCAGGTATACATTTTGCAGCGATCCCAAACGGTCTTACTAAAAAAGAAGAATTCACAAATAAAGGGGTTTTATGTTTGTCTTCATTGTCTGATCTCACACGTTAAGATTATGTTAAAGGAGAGATGATGGATTTGCTTTAATGTGAGCGCGATTTGCTTGTATATATGAGTAAGCACTTGTCAATCTGTTCAAGAATTGAGTTACCTGTCTATTGCCTAATTTAGACAGAGTTGTTGGTGAAAGTGAGCTACGGGCAAGGCAACAACCAACAGATCCGCAGAATTGAGCAAACGCGCACCGGAAGTCTGCATTTGATCCAAAACCTGTCTCTTCTACTAAAACCGTAGCAAAGGCGGGATGAGGACATATGTTTTCAGTGCTTGCCATAGAGCTCTATTATATATGAGGACGATCAAATAGCAAGAGATTGTTTTTTTGAGATAAATCAAGATAGCTTGTCTTCATTCATATTGTATTCATTTTTCAAGAAGAATATACTCATATTTATGCGAAGAGAACATCACGAACATTTACTGTTAGTTACCATGGCTGGGTTTTTTGCTGCGTTAATCGCGACCCTAATCTTTCTTTATAAACCGCAAATTCCTTATTTCGTGAGTCCCTCAGTTGCCGGAAATGAAAACAAAACAATGGTGTCGGACGTTGATGTCATAAGTAACCTAAACAGCAAAATACATTCTCTTGAGCAAAAAATCAGTTTTTTATCTACCAAGCAGGATAGTCAATTACAGGCAATACAGGATGTAGCAACATATATGAGTACGACATCTGCCCAACCAACGGGTATGCCGTCGACCAAATCTATTATTGCTGTTTCTCATACAAAAGGATCAGGTTTTACGACAAGTGCAGTCAATTACACACCAATGGGAATGTATGTCAATATCAGATGCCCGGAAAGCTGTTATCTGTGGATCAGTTTCTATTCATCGTCGCAGAATACAGGTGCAGCACCTCCACAACAAGGGTACTCAAATTCGTATGGCTTATTCCTAAATGAATCGGATCAAGGAATATATTCAGAGGCGAATTTTCCCACATCGTCATCTTCGATTCCTGTTTCTTTGAATACGGTCATCCCGGTTGGTAAGGGATTTTATACGATTGATATCCGGGCAAAGACATCGGGAGGTACTCTTCTTTCCAACGTGTCCGCTCTTCAAGTCATGGCAATTGAAAGATAAATTAACTATAAGGCAAAAAGGATGATGAATTTTTTGTAAGTAGAAAGTCAGTAATTTTTTGTGAATAAAGAGTCAGGGCAAGTGCGATACTTATCGCATGCTCCAGAGATATGATACGTATATTATAAGCTCCATTAATTGACATAAGAGATAAAGGGACAGCTTCATCAAAAAGAGAAGAGACAGTCATGATTTTTTGTTTGTCTTTGGTGGAAAGTGTTTCAATATTTTTTTCGCATAAGAGGACCGAATCTTTGAACGAGGGACTGCGTCTACATGCAAAATCAAGTGACGGAAAAACATGAGTTCCTTTTTTTAATCTTCCGCATACGTTTACGACTTTGTGTATTTGTGACCTCCGTTTGCAAAATGCATTTATCACACAGCTTCCTCCGGCACTAGTACCGATAAGGGATACGCGATGCTTTTTTTCTGAAAGAATATCGATCTTATGTATCAATCTTTCCAGCTTTGCATCAAAATTTTCTGTATTGGAAGTCCAAGGTACGACATGCACATAGGGAGTAATATCGTGTTTTTGCTCCCAGTTATTTGTCACAAACTGTAGATTATTTGCATTATCACTAAGTCCGGGAATAAGTATGACAGCATGTTTCACTTTTTCCTCCTTTGGATTTCCTCATATGCACGACGTTTGCGTATGTTGTAGGGAATGCTGATATAAATAAGTCTGCCAATAAGCGTGTCTTCATCAAGCCGTATGAACCGCCCGGGAAACAGGAACTGTTTTTCAAACTTTTGTGTTGCGTTTATCATGCCTTGCGGATTTGTGATATGTTCAAGAGTAAAGGCGTCTGCCTCGTATTCACACATCCTGCTGACCTGTGTTTGCAGGATGCCGATCAAGACCGCAACACATACCCATATAAAGAGGCTTTGAACACTAATGGTAAACAAAAAAGAGATTATAAGCAACGTAAAGTAAGAAACAGCAAGTTTTTTTGAGTGGCCAAGCAGATAATGTCCGGCCTCATGCAGGACCACATATTCTTTTTCATTGTGATCAAAACTTTCATATAATCCTTTTGAAAGGATCATATAAGGCTTGCCCGGAAGTCCGATCATCATGCCATAAAGTCTTTTGGCTGAGCTTATCCGTATGCTTTCAAGAAGAAGACCTGTTTTTTTGTAGACCAAATCAAGAAGCGTCTTATCCTGTATTTTTTGTATCGTGTCGTTTTTTCCTTTTATTGATATGGCAAGCAAATACAGACTTATCCATTGCCAATAGAAAAAAGAGATCAAAAGGATTAGAATGAATCTCATCTGTAAATATTATAACTTTTTTATAATTTTGATTATTGATGTTGGGAAACAATACAAAATGTAGAAGAGTACTCATTAATTCCGCAAAAAAAGATAGCCTATAGTTGAATATAATTGTACAACATGATAGAATAAAGCTTGTTGTAAAGCTAAAAAGTATGAAAAGCCAAGAAGTCGATAAATCCCACTTAATTAAAAATGCCGTTGGTAAAGTATCCAATGCATTTCACTCCTATGAAAAGACACAGCCGACAACAAAACTTGGAATTGCACTGATAACAATCGGCCTTATCTCGGGAAGCTTGGGATTGGCAGTTGGAGATCCGATGGTGGCAGGATTATGTTGTAATACGATAAGCGGTGCAGGAGCCATTTCATTAGGTATTTCTGCATTAAATAAAAGAGTCCAAAAAAAATAATGAACTGGTTTATTTTACTAACTTTAGATTAATCTTTTTGTGTTTTAGATAGCTTACAAGGATTTTGTAGATGTCTACGTCAAAATGGTTTTCATAATCTATTGATTCTTCCCCTTGTATTTGACGGACTATCCTCCAATTGTCAACAACATATGTCTGATACAGCTCATGTTCTTCATCTTTTTCCGTTATAGCAACTGCGGACCGGAAAGGCCATGGCGCAAACTCCTGGTGTTTGGCATAGGCGATGATAAAGCGGCCGTTATACATTTTTTTACTTTCAGCTCCGCAACAAGCTCCTTTACATCGACCGAGCTTATACGCAAAACATGATGAATTTGTTTTTTCCAGACCCATCAGTTTTTCACAGAGGCCGTATGTTTTTGTCATTTCCTGCATAGCCTCTTTTGCGCTGCGCTTGTTTTTATATAGTCCAAACACTTCATCGAGATTGATATTGTCAAGGTTTTCCATAAGTTCAAGCAAAAGCGTGTGAAATCCTTGGGGATTTACCATTTTGCGTGCAACATATACTTGTTTTTTTTCTACCAGTTTTTTGTTATAGATAGGCTTGAGAAGCTTTATCATACGCGACTCTTCAATAAGCGCGCTGAGCTCACCTGCGGTTTTTATATAGTCGATCCGGTCCGTGTGTCTGATAAGCTGCAGAGATTTGTGCGTCTCATAATCCCGGGAAAAATGGGAGATAACCCTTTCCTTGATCACTGTGCTTTTGCCGATATACAGAGGTTTGTTTTTGTTATCGTAAAAAATATAGACGCCCGATGACTCCGGAAGACTTTCAATTTGAGCGCGTAGGTGAGCTGTCCCTGAATATGAAGATTTGAGAAGTGTACCAATGGTTGCAGTCAGGTCTGGTTTTGGCACTTCTTTGGGCAGTTTTTTCAGAAACTGCCAGACTATATGCGCATCATCATATGCGCGGTGTCGGGCTTTGTACTTGAATTTGTATCTTTCAATAAGCGCTTCAAGCCCGTGATGCCGGTGCTCAGGAAACAGGCGGCGGGAAAGCTTGACTGTACAAAGAGTTTTGGCGCTCCATGTTATACCGGTCCGACGGAACTCTGTTTTTATGAATCCATAATCAAAGCGGGCGTTGTGCGCGACAAAAACAGATCCTTCCAAAAACTCCCAGACTTTCTCGTTAATATCGGCAAACAAAGGAGCGCTTTGCAACTCCCTACTTGTTATACCGGTAAATCGTTCGATAAAGGGAGACAGATACGTTTGCGGGTTAACAAGCGTAGTAAAAGAATCTATAAGCTTGTTATTTTCAACTTTCAAGATTGCAAGTTCTATTATGCGGTCATGACCGCTATGAAGTCCGGTTGTCTCGATATCAACAATTACAAGCTTACGGGGCAATATTTCTTTCGTGTTTATTACTTCCTTCTTTCCCATATATTTTTTTGAATAGTGAGCTACCTATTATAATAATTTCATGGCAAATAAGGAGCTTGCAAAAATACTCAATGAGATAGGAGACTATCTTGAGATGCAGGGAATTGAGTTTAAGCCTGTTGCATACCGCAAGGCAGCGCAGGTTCTTGAGTCCATGGGCGAAGATATCCGTACAATATATGAAAAGGGTGGTTTTGCCGCACTGACGTCAATCCCCGGAGTAGGTCAGGCTATAGCCCAAAAAATAGAAGAATATGTACAGACAGGACGTATCGGTTATTGGAAACATCTGAAAAAAGAGACGCCGGTTCATCTTGAGGAGCTTATGTCAATTGAAGGCATTGGGCCGCGCAAGATAAAGGCGCTTTATGAAAAATTAGGTATTGTGTCCGTCAAAGACCTGGAAAAAGCTGCTCTTTTCCATAAGATTGCGGGTGTTGCAGGTTTTGGTGAGACAACGGAACAAAATATCCTGCAGGGTATACGATTTTTAAAAAAAGATACCGGCAGGTTTTTATTGGGAGAAATATTGCCTAAAGCAAGACAAATACTTGATTTTTTAAAAACACAAAAGACAGTAAAGCATATTTCGCTTGCAGGTTCTATAAGGAGGATGAAGGAGACGATTGGAGATGTAGATTTGCTTGTTGCTTCAGATAACCCGCAGATGGTTATGGATGTGTTTACGAAAATACCGGGTATCGAAAAAATATGGGGAAAAGGTCAAACTAAATCATCCATACGTCTGCAAGAAGGGTTTGATGTTGATTTGCGTGTAGTGTCTGAATCTGCATTTGGTGCGGCTCTGCAATATTTTACCGGATCAAAGCAGCATAATATACGGATGCGTACCATTGCTATGGAGCGGGGTATGAAACTCAACGAATATGGTCTTTTCAAAGGACATACAATGATTAAAACTGCGTCTGAGAAAGATATATATAATGCGCTGCACATGGATTGGATTCCGCCTGAGATTCGGGAAAATGAGGGTGAAATAGAAGCGGCCCGGGACAAGGCTTTGCCAGAGCTTATCCACATAAAAGATATACAGGGAGATCTGCATTGCCACAGCAGCTGGGATGGAGGCAAGGATTCAATTGATGAACTTTTGAATCATGCACGAGCACGGGGCTACACTTATGTGGGCATTGCGGATCATACCAAATTCCTGCGTATTGAAAAAGGTCTGGATGAAAAAAAGCTTCTCAGACGAAACAAAGAGATTGACAAAATGAATAAGGAATTAAGCGGGTTCAGGATACTGAAAGGCTGTGAAGCAAACATCATGGGAGACGGCACAATCGATATAAAAGACACAGTCCTGGCTGTCATGGATTTTGTGATTGCCGGTATACACTCGCAAATGAAAATGTCTGAGGAGGAGATGACAGGCCGACTTATAAAAGCCATGCACAACCCTCATGTTGATATCATATCGCATCCGACAGGCAGACTTCTGTTAAAGCGTGACGCATACGAAATTGGCATGGAAAAAGTTTTTGATGCGGCAAGACAAACAAACACCATCCTTGAAATCAATTCATTTCCGGACAGGCTTGATCTTCATGACAGGAATATCCGTGCGGCAAAAGAAAAAGGAGTGAAAATGGTGATAAATACAGACACGCACTCAAAAGAGCATATGCGCTTTATGGAGTTTGGGATTGCTCAGGCAAGACGAGGGTGGGCGGTGCCCCAAGATGTCATAAACACCCAAAACGTTGAAGGATTTCTTTCATCTTTGAAAGCCCGGCCCATATAGTATTAGAGCTTTAATCTCGGGGGAGGAATGCCTTTTTTTTCAAGCTTGTCAAGACGCAGTATCCGTACACCGAAATACACAACTGAGGCAATAACGAGAAAATCAAGAAGACTTGCCGCAAAACGTCCGATCATGATACGCGCCCCAAACAAGGGTATATATGCATTGTCCAGACCCTTTGTACTCCCGAGCACGAGCCCGAGAAGCGGATCTATGATATCGCGCACGATAGATGAGACAACTTTGGAGATAGATCCTCCCAGGATAAAACCGACGGCAAGGCCTATGACTCCCTGTTCGCGGATGAACTCTACAAAACCCGCAACATACCCCGGATCCTTTTCTTTTTCACTTAGTTTTTTTACCATACATGTATTATCCAATTTTCTCCGCAATTATCAATACGTTTTCACCGGTATGGATGAGGCGGTTAATAAGAGACAGTGTACGAAAATATATTTTTTTGATAAAAGGATAGTCTTTTCTTTTGTCATCGGTAAATGATATATCTTTGATTTTAAATCCCTGCTTATCAAGAAAGCGGATCAATTCTTTAGTGTTGAAATGCCATATATGTTCGTTGGGGACTAGAGACTCCCAGTATTTACCCCGTATCAGGAAAATAACATTATCGGTGTTTGGCAGACCAAGGACAAGTATGCCGTTTTTTTTCAGTGTTTTTTTAATAAGCGCAAACTCAACTCCGATGTTTTCGATATGTTCAAGGACATGGTTGTAGATAATACAATCAAAGCTTCCCTTTTTTTTGGTACGAAAAGATTTGAGAGTTCCTTTGTGCACACGGTTTTTCAGTTTCTTAAAAGCTATCCTATATGCATATTTATTTGGTTCAATACCGTACACATTCCGATTTTTTTTCCTCAGAAGGGATAGAAGTATACCAGATGAGCAACCGACGTCAAGGATTTTTCCTTTTGGTGAATATTTTTGAATTCTACTAACAAGCGGCCGAAATAATGTATTAAACTCCTGCTTTCTTTCTTCATAAAAGCCACTTGAGCTATGCTGAGGGTCAAACATTCTGTTTTTTTTAGAGGGAAATGTTTTCAGAGTTCCGCAGCTTCTGCATTTTCCGATAATCGATCCTTCATAGTTGCGAAGCGCCGTCTCGCTCTTATAACGTATCCGGGGTAAAAACCCTGATTTGGATTTACAGATGCATGACCCTTTTAGTTTATATAACATTATTTCTTGATAAAAACCGCGTCAGTACGGTCAGTTGTGACATTATACCCGATTTTGGGCTGTGTGCAAGACAGAGCTTGTGGGTTGACAGATATTAGTAAAGGTAATATGATATATCTCAATATGAAAAAATCAGAAAGCAAACAGGTGTTTACTCAAAGGTTTACCCGTTCTTCCTCGGATAAAGTATTGGCAGGTGTAGCCGGCGGTATAGCTGCCTTTTTTGAGATTGATGCAAACCTTATCAGGCTTATATTTGTTTTATTTACGGTTTTTGGAGGATCAGGAGTCCTGATATATATCATTCTCTGGATTCTGATGCCTGAGGATACTCTAAAGCCAGGTCAAGAGGTAAAGCAAAATGATGATAATTCAAAACAGCTGTTTGCGGGCACCGTTATAGCTATCGGTATTTTTCTGCTTTTGAACAATTTTGGACTTCTCTGGTGGTTTTCGCTTCAGAAGCTTTGGCCGCTAATCCTTATTATGTTAGGAATTTCGCTGCTTGTGAAAAATGAAAAACGAAAAACCAAATGACAGCGGACCCATAACAGGGATACTGTTTATATGCATAGGACTTATTCTTCTTTTTAATACCATGGGGTATGTAAGCTGGGATATCTGGGAGGAGCTGCTTCGTTTTTGGCCGGTCCTGCTTATTTTGTGGGGAGTCGAGGTGATGTTAGGAAAATCTATAGCTTCGCGTATCATAAGCAGTGTTATTGTTTTTATGATACTGCTTTTTATCGTCGTGTTTTCCTATGCCAGTATCAATCCGGTGTTTAACCGCTGGATACGAACAAAAATGCCTTTATGGCCTATGCACCCGACATATCCCCGCAGGTTTATACCTCCAATTGAAGGAAACCGGTACAATTTGTGAAAAACCCAAGCAATTTTCTTGAAAACAATAATATTGATGCTCTTCTCGTGTCCCATCATGCGGACATCCGGTATATGACCGGATTTACAACTTTAGCTCCTCACGAAAGGGAGGCATATGCGCTTGTTACAAAACAAAGCATATATTTTTTTAGTGATGCAAGATACCAGGAAGAATTTAAAGTACAAAAACCTTCCTTTTGTTTAAGTATGACCGGACTAGGTATGGAAAAGCCAACGTTTATATTACTTACGCCCGATAAAGGATTAGTCAAGCATTTGCAGCAAATTATTGTTGATGAGCAAATTAAACAGTTGGGGTTTCAGTCGGAGGATTTGAGATGGGCTGAGTATACAAGTCTTAGCAAACTTCTCCCAACCAAACTTATCGCAACAAACAGAGTATTGAGTCGGATCCGTGCAATCAAACAAGCTTATGAGGTGGACTGTATTAAAAAAGCATGCGAAATATCGGATTTATGCCTTGCAGAGTTGTCCAAACTTATTCGGCCGTCACTGACTGAAAAGGAACTTGCATGGAAAATAGAAAAGTGGATACGTTATAAAGGGTACGAATTGAGTTTTGATCCGATTGTAGCGGTTGATACTCAATCTGCACTTCCTCATTACAATACGCGACGGGGGAATGGAAAAATAAAAGAATCATCAATTCTCCTTATTGATATGGGAGTAAGATACCGGGATTATAATTCTGATATGACGCGCATGTTTTTTGTGGGTAAACAGACCGATGAGGTCATCAATTCATATACGATTCTACACAAGGTGCAGTCAAAGACTATCAGGTTTATCCGGGAGGGGATGGAGTGCGTTGAGGCAGACAGCTTTTGCCGGAGCCAATTAACCGATCAGGGCCTTGACCATTATCCGCATTCGACCGGACACGGCATAGGGCTTGATGTACATGAATATCCGAAAATCTCTGCAGTATCAAAAGATGTATTCCGGCGGCACAATGTTTTCAGTATAGAGCCGGCTTTATATATGATGGACAAATGGGGGATGAGGATTGAAGATACGGTATGTATAAATGTTAAAGGCAAAGTTGAGGTTTTGACAAAGTTCAACAAAGAGTTAACGCTGCTTCATTAATTTTCAAGTATCAATACTCAAAGGGGTTTTTTCTTCGGTTGGCTTTTCCTCTTTCTTGTCTTCTTCAGGTATGTCCAATTCCTGTGCTACTTCCATGTGTTTTGCTTCCTCTTTGACTGCTGGTTTTTTGAGTTCGACAAGATCTTCCTCATCTTTTGATTTCTCTTTTAATTTAGCGGTTATCTGTTTTTCCATATCTTTCATTTCCTTCACGTGTTTGGCTGCTTCAAGCTTTGCTTTGAGATATACGGCCAGCTCCTCACCTTTCAGATTATTTATAAGGAATATGGGAAGGATATATCCCAGATCATCAACTCCCTGGTTTTTAAGTTTTTCATCCGACGACATCAGTTTATTTAACGTATTAGTGATAAAGAGTATGTCTTGTTCGAGCCATTCTTCACGGGATGAGAGATTTTCTGAAACAGGTACCTCACCTTTTTCATACTGTTGAACCCACATTTTTTTTACTTCTTCATAGTCTTCGATAGATACGCTTGGAGGGATAGATACGGTCTGTTCGATATTTTTTTCCAGTTCAGTGACAAGAGGTGTTTGTGTTGCGATGATTTGTCTAACCTGCTCTTCTTTAAGATTTTCCTTCTGAGCAATTTCCTTGATTGTCTGTTGGTCGGCAACCGCCACCTTAGATGTTTCTTTGATTACTGTAATAACCTTTTCCTTTTCGATACCGGTCTCTTTACTTATGTTAGTTACAATTTGTGCAGGCGGAACAGTCATCTGTTTTACCGATGTTGCACCGGGTTTTGCCAATGACGGAGAATATGCAGAGACGGTATTGATTGTTTTTGATGCCTGGAATGCACTTTGCATATTTTGTTTATATGAAGTAAGCACTGTTTGTACCTGAGGAGCAGATACGTTGGAGCTGGTCGAGACTTTATTGATCAAATTGTTGTTTGCGCTTATTGAAGATACAAAAGAATTGCTGACTGAGGATACTTTATCTTGGGAAACATTGGTTTTATAGGATACAACCTGGGTGATCGGTGATGTCTGAGGTACTGAACTTATAAGTTTCTCCTTGTGGATCGTTTGTTCCATGCGGGATGAGGAGATAGATGATAGGATTTGTTTTGCCACACGATCTTCCTTGACTGTCCTGTTAAAGAGCTCGGTGCGAATATTCATGAATTTCTGGCGCTCGGTCGGTGTCTCAGCTTTTGTGGGAGAGGCAAGATACTCAAGGTTTTTCTTCACTGTTTCATGCGTTTGTTTATTTGTTTCAAAGCGCGCGATATCCGTAATCTTATTCATCGAAAGATTCAGGGACTTGCTTATTTCCTCTGTGCGTGTTTTTTTAACATCCTCCATTGTTTCAAGCCGGACCTTCACATGCATATCAGTACTTTTTGGCATTTTCATGGCAGTCCCGGTTGAAGTGGGTGAAGGATGGGTAGGTGATGGAGGTTTGGGACCCGGCGCACCCCGTGTCTGATCATACATGGACATCAGGATGTTTTTCATCGCATAAATTCCATCACAGCAATAATCCCGGAAGATTCGCAAAAGCCACCATGGAAAAAAGATGACTGCCCATTGCATGATAAGAGTGATGATATATTCCGCATATGTATCTATATAATTGCCGGTATTAAGAGGTCCGATTCTCTGAGCTCCGATTTGTGCAGGGCCGCCATAGGTTAAATTGATGCCTGTCGGATAAATATATCCAGATAGGCTATGCGTACGGGAAAAGTCAAAAGGATAGGGAATTCCGTTTCTCCAAATGGTGGCCATGGCTCCTAAAAACAAGGCAAAAAGCGGACCGTAAAATAACCATTGGAAAAAAGTACCGATCCAAATCCATCCGATATTGCGGATAAAGACAAACGGCATAAGAAGCGCAAGAAAAGGCGCAACAAAAAGCAGAAACCAAAGCAGGATCTTTCGCAATATCAGCATTACTCCCATGACATAGTAGGTGATATTAGTTATCTTAAGAAGCATAACCTCAGCCTCAACTGCTTCCCGGACACGATAGTTGAGATCTCGGCATCCGACAAAATCAACATAGCTGCTTTCCTGACTGACTGAACCGGTGAAGTAGATATTGAAGAGCTTGTCTCCGCCGAGCGTTTCAATAAAAAATTTCATGAGGATTTCTGAGATCTGTACAAGAAAGATGACAAACGCATATGAAAAAACAATATATAAAAGACCAAACATGATTTTGGATATAATCGGCCACACCTCAACCTTGAGGTTGAAGTTTGATTTCTGGCTTATCATGAGACCTAGTCCAAAAAGTGCGGCAACAAGGATAAACAGGAAAAGAGCAACGTTTTTTGTTGTGTCCCATATGATGCGAAGCGTCGGATGATTATCTATGGCGCTTTTGCTTATTGCCCAATATATAAAATGACGCGCGCGTTCATCTGCCTTTCCTTGAGCTGTGATCTCCGCATCAAGCGCCCAGTAATGGTTTTGCAGGGGATTTTCCATAAACTCAGCGTATGTTGATACGCACGGTTCGCTGGTGTTGGGAGCATACATTCCCTTAAGGTCTGTCGGGCAGTTGCCAAGGCCTGGGGCCATCGAACAAGGAAGAGGGTCATGGTTTATCTGTGATGGCGGTGGTGTCTGTGCATAGCTTATATGCAAAAAAAAGGATATAAAAAAGAGGGTTGAGATAAAAAAAGAACTCACATAAATAACCACTGATTTCAACTGCGATCTCATCATTTCATGATAGATGAAAAACCGATAATTGACAACAGGACATTGTTTTTTATATAGTTAGGATAACTGGAGTGGTCTTCTATGTATAGACAAAAAATAATATTGTTCTTTGTTGCCTTGTGCATGTTGTACTTCATATATCCTTGGAGTGTATCTGCCCAAGATACCCGATCGGAAAAATGGGTATGTCTTCAAACTCCTGAAAAACCGGAAGTTGACGCACAAGGAAATCCTGTGATAGATCCGGTAACCGGTAAGCAAAAAACAATTCCCATTTCATGTCTGGATCCTGCAGCAGGTTGTTCAACCTTAAACGGGCACAGGGTCAAGTTGACAACCAAGCCAGAGCCGGAGCAAAAATTGCTTCCAGGACATGATACATACATTATTGTCTGTATAGCAACAGCAACAGAACAAATCTGTACAACCGGTAGACAGGAGACAGATGATACTGTTTATGGAGTCGGATCAAACCGACTTGATTTACTGCGTCAGCAGGTTGAATTCAATTTTGAGGGTTTATTTTTAGCGGATGGCGTTACCCGAATAGACCCGGGTCCGGTAAAGGCAACGATGACAGGAGACATCGGACCATATGAATGGCAGGACAGTACAAAACTGCCGGGTAATGCGCACAAATGGATGGGTCTTAATATTTTTTATCCTGGAGAAGCTGCAACAGGAGCCGAAGGAGGACAACAGCAGGGGACTTTTGATTTTGAGACTGCAGAAAAAAGTTGTGTCCAGATATTTTGGGATCCATATGGCCGGGTGTTTGACAGTCTTACTCTTGAGCCTGTTTCAGGTGCCCAGGTTGCGTTGTATATAAAAAAAGGAACAGACTTTGTTTTTTTTGATCCTTTTGCACCTGATAACCAGCCAAATACCATAACCAATCCCCAGACTGTACGGGAAGACGGGCAATTTAATTATATTGTCCCAAACGGAGACTATAAACTATTTGTTCTGCCGCCTTATACTATGCTTGGCGACATCGCAAATCTGGATCTGAATTATACAAAGGCTTATTCTGATATCTATCCGCTTTTGACAGGAGATGTAATCATGCAAAGAGGGGCGGTTCAGCATAGAGATATCCCCATTGAAACCGTAAATATCAATACAGAACCCAAAATGATGGAATATTTTTATGAAGTGAATTCAAACGGCGACGTTGTTGTTCAGGGAAAGGTATCACACCCTCTTTCAAAGCTAATTACCGGTACCTCAAAAATATCAAAACAAAATCCCGATATCCAAACACCATATAGAAGTCTTGGTGTATTTTATGCGGATAGTTGGGGGAGGTTTGATATACTCCTCCGCCGAGACAAGTTTGAGGATACTAAAGAGTATACGGAGGTATTTACTGACCTTACCATTGAAAAGGTTGATTTACGGCAACCTGCAGTACAAAAAGACAGTAATATATTGGTAGCATTTATCCGCAAGGTGCAGGAGAAACTGATACATCTTATACGGGTATATGCTCAATCAAAAACAACAGTCATCAAGTTTAAACCCATTCCTCAGTATATTGAGGGGTATGCATATGATGAGTCAGGCCGTCCTATGCCAAATACAATAGTTGGCGTGTATCTCGCGCACACAACAAGACCGTACACAGAAACAAAAACAGATCAAACAGGTCGTTTCAAGTTAACATCTGACTATCTTCCGAATTTTTCATATAGTTTTAAATATACTTCTCCAACAAATAAGGTTATTGAAACCAGTACAACAAAATTTCTTGCGCAGAACCAGGATTATATAGTAAAAAATAATATTGATCCGTTTGTAGCTAATGACAAAAACAATAAAATCGCATCTGACCGGTTTGATCAAGAAGTTAAAAAAACAGATACGGTTTCTTCATCTGTTGGGACAAATTCACAATCAAGTAGTGTCAGCAGATCCCCAAATATGGGATCAGGCGTTGAAAAATCAGGTACCTATACAAAAACACCTTTTTCCAATTCTTCACCAAACACAAATCCTCCCAACCCGATGATACTTGTTTTTATATTACTTATCGTGCTTTTAGGAGGAGTGGGAGCAGGCCTACTTCTGTATATAAAAAATAAACAACCTCAGACGAGCCAGTGGAGCTGACCTTTCTTATGTGGATTTCTTGTGCGTATGTTTTTTATGTGACGATGTGTAGGCGTTTTTTTTCGAATAGTAAACTATTGCCCCCGATGCAAGAAGAAATGCGCCTCCGGCTATAGTACCGGCATTTTTCGGAATATCAAATCCGGTTTGCGGAAGTGCAGTCGGCTGTGGCGGTGTGGTGGGTACGACCGGTGGAGTTGTTGGGTATACTGCAGGTGTTGAACTAGGTGTTGGAACCCAGAGCGTACAGATCTCAGTTGATCCCGGGGCTTGGGCAATGAGCTTAAAAACCACTGTTCCGAATACACCGGTTCCGGTAAATCCGGCAGTATTTGTACCGGTAAAAACAAGTTTGCCTGTTCCTTGAGACGTATCAACCGATATGCTGTTCATTGCAGCTCCGGCTGCCGAACTGACATATTCAAGATATACCGTATCGTAGGTCATACCGGTTTGGATGGTATTTATGGTTGCTCCTTGCGTGTCGATATTTATGGTAAATGTCACTTCCTGTCCCTGATAGAGTTGACCTGAAGGGGGAACAAGATCAAATCTGACTGCAAGAACATGGGGGGCGGTAAACAAAAAAGCAAAAAGGATTATCACATATGATGCCAGTTTCTTGTACATGTTACTATTATCATAGTATACGTTTTTCTTTTTCACAAGAGGTTAAATTTTTATCGACAAGCTCCAAAAGAGTATTCATTTGTTATAATTGGGTATAGATATGAAAAAAAGACTAGCGATCCTGTGTGCGGCATTTTTCTTTGTCATACCAACTATTTTTTACATCATCACGTATTCGTATTCCCAGTCGATTACACTTTCCGATAATAAGGTGATATACGACCTTCCGTATGCAGGGATACTACCCGACAATCCTTTGTATATTTTCAAACGCATAAGGGACTCGGTTATTGAGTTTATCACAAGGGATCAGATCAAAAAATCCGAAATACTCCTTGTTTCGTCTGACAAAAAAATACATATGGCAATACAGTTGGCTGAAAAAGGAAAAACCAAACTGATGATAACCACTCTGGAAAACGCCGAGAAACAATCGCTTCAGATAGTCAAGCTTCTTGGCTCTTCCAAAGAACAAGGAGTAAGTCCTAAGGAAGGATTTGTATACAGGCTGAAATTAAGCAATGTAAAGCATCGTGAAGTCATAGAAGAACTCATGAAGGATTTGCCTCAAGGACAGGAAAAGGATATAGGAGCCGTCCTTTCAATCAATGAAAACGTGCGAAAGGGATTGGAATCTTTGTAATTGAGCTTGTTATTTTGGCAATTGTTTGATATATTAATTCTTCATGCTGGCTTTGCCGTAAGAATAAAGGAGAGAGATACATGCCTAAAAAAACCAAAACTAATAAACCTAAATCAACACAACAAACCGATACTCCACCATCTGCTGTCAATCCAATGGAGCGTCTTTTGGAGCAATCAGTGACAGTTAAGATTAAAAAAGGAAACGAAATTGAAGCCACCATCATTTCCATATCCAAAAAAGGAGCGCTTTTTGATATAGGCGCAAAAGCATATGCGGTACTTGGCGAAAAGGAACTTAAAGAAATATCCACCTATCTTCCGTATCTCAAAGTCGGTGAAAAAGTGCTGGCGCGTATCATATCCGAGGAATCGAAAGAAGGATTTCCTGTGCTTTCTCTCAGGAGATTTTTTGAGAAAGGTAAATGGGAGATACTCCAGAAAAAGAAAGAAAATGAAGATGAGATTGAGGTTGTTTGCGGAGAATATGGCAAGGGCGGAGTATTTGTGGATTTTATGGGTATACGCGGAGTCATACCTAAAATACAGCTTACCGAAGATTTTTTACAGAACCCTGAGAAACTGAGCGGACAAAAGATAAAAGTCAAGATACTGGAAGTGGATGAAAAAAAGAACCGCTTGGTAGTATCACAAAAAATAGCATTTCTCAAAATCTCCCAAAAAGAACTTCTTGAAGGATTTGAAAAAATAGAAGTAGGCAAGACATACAAAGCGACTGTATTGGGAGTTTCAGAGTTTGGAATATTTTGTGAAGTAAAAGGAGTTGAAGGATTGATACACATATCCGAAATCTCATGGGAAAAAGTATCGGATCCCTCGGTTTTTGCCAAAATCGGCGATAAAATTGATGTGGTTGTGGTTGAAAAAAACATACATGACCTGAAGCTTAATCTTTCCATAAAACGCTTAAGCCAGGATCCTTGGGAGACTATCGAGGAAAAATATCCCAAAGACAAGGAAGTCAAAGGAGAAGTGGTCCGCCAGGAGCGTTATGGTTATTTTGTCAGATTGGAGCCCGGTATTGAAGGCCTTGTCCACATAAGTAAACTGACGGGCAAGGAAGAACTTAAAATAGGTACACAAATAAAAGCATTTATTGAAAAAGCAGATAAAAGATCACGCAAAATGAGTCTTATTCTTACCCAAAAGGAAAAACCCGTAACATACCGATAACCGGCTAAGCTACTTGCTACTGACTCTGAGCTACTTTATACTGAATATATGGAGCAGCATCCGATTCCACGCCAGATTACTTCTTTTGAGTTCAAGCTTATCGGTTTTATGACCTTGAAACAGTTTCTCTATATTATAATTTTTGCGCCCATAGGCTATATTGTATATGCTCTCTTTCCTATCCCTCTTCTTAATATCCTGTTTGGGATTGTTGTTGCAGCACTGGGGCCTGCCTTTGCTTTTATTCCGATAAACGACAGACCACTTGATGTATGGATACGGAATTTTTGGAAGAGACTTACTTCTCCTACACAGTACTTTTATCACAAAAACAATCCTCCGCTTTCCATTTTCCAAAATCTGTATTTTGTCACTGACCCTCACAGGATAGTGGCTCATATCGAGTCGCAGAAAATGCTTTCAAAATATCTGGCATCAACCAAGCAGGTTGCTGTTGCAAACATGAGAAAAAGACAGGTACAAAAAACTGTTTCTTCGCCTTTAAATGCACTGCGTGTTTCTCCACCTTTAAAGGGAGCGCGCGTTGCACCGCAAGCTCCTTTATATAATGCGCAGGTTGTTTCACAGCCAGTGGGTCAAGTACCGGTTCAGACAGGTCAAAAAAAACCGTTTTTCACAGGTGAGGTCAAAAATAACAAACATATATCATTACCCGGGATCCTTATTTATGTAAAAAACGAACAAGGTACACCGGTCCGGCTCCTTAAGACAAACCCGCATGGTATTTTTGCAACATACAATCCACTTTCCGCAGGTGAATATGTGTTTGAGATTAAAGATCCGAAGAATATCTATTTTTTTGATACAATGAAAATAAACATAACAGATCAAAACACAGCAAATATCGAGATAATTTCAAAAGAAATGCTTTAAAGTTATTTTTATTCATGCCCGTACAAAAACCGGTTTCACCAGTCAAAGCATCGACACAAAGTTTTATTGAACTTGAAGACATCAAGGATGATGTTTTACTGCTTAAGGACTTTTCAGCGGCAATTGTTATTGAAGTTGGCGCAGTGAATTTTTGGCTTTTATCAGCTGAGGAACAGACATCGACCATATATGCATACGCCAGTCTCATAAACTCCCTTTCTTTTCCGACACAGATCCTTATTTTGTCAAAAAAAATGGATATATCCTCCTATCTTGAGTACCTTGATGCAAAAATGAAACAAAAAAAAGACGAACTTATGAAGACGAGACTTACCGGTTATCGGGAGTTCATTAAATCAATTGTCAAAAAAAACACGGTTTTGGAAAAAAAATTCTATTTTGTTGTACCTTTTTCACCGCTTGAGTTGGGTATTCAAGGGGTAGGCTCAGGTTTAAAAAAAGAATATGTTATCGCGCGGGCAAAAGCAGCCCTTTACCCGAAGCGCGATCATCTGCTTCGCTTACTAGCCAAAATCGGGTTGCGTGCGCTTGTGCTGCAAAAACAGGAACTGACAGAACTTTTTTACAATCTGTATAATCCGTCATCAACAGGACGGATGCTTGCGCCTGTTGAAAGTTATACGGATGTTATCATGACAAGTATCTGATATGGCAAACCAACAATCCACAACACCGGGAAACGCACAGAGTGTCGCAAAAGTCATGGCTCAAGGCACTGTTGCAATAAAAGATCTTGTTGCCCCATCGTTTATCGAAGTTGATTTTACGCATCTTAAAATCGATGAAAAATTCTATCGTACTTTATATGTTGTAGGCTACCCGCGGTATGTGTCTGCCAATTGGCTGTATTCCCTTATCACGTTTGACCATCCTCTTTATATCTCCATGTATATTTATCCGACCGAGTCCAAATCAGTACTTGATGAGCTGAAGCGGAAAATAGCAGAAATGGAGGCAACAATTGAGGCGGATATCAAAGCAGGTAAAGTAGTTGACCCCACAGTACAAGTTGCACTTGACGATGCGCTTTCACTTCAGGCTGAACTTGCCAAAGGTGCTGAACGTTTTTTCCAGTTTGGTTTATACATAACGATTCCGGCCGACACAAAGGAAGAGCTTGAAACAGTCAGTAAAGAAGTCGACTCCACATTGTCCTCGATCCTGGTCATTGCAAAACAGGCGATTCTGGAGATGGAGGAGGGTTTTAAATCAACCCTTCCCATGTTTTATGACAAGCTTGGCGTATGGCGCAATATGGACACTACCTCTCTTGCGACAACGTTTCCTTTTGCCACCGCATCTTTGACGAGAAACGAGGGGATTTTATACGGTATAAACCAACACGATGGCAGTCTTATCATATTTGACCGTTTTACCCTTGAAAACGCTAATTCGGTTATTTTGGGTAAGTCAGGTGGAGGAAAAAGCTTTTTCGTCAAACTTGAAGCGCTACGCCTTCTTATGATGGATGTGGATGTCATTATCATTGATCCGGAAAACGAATACCGCAAGTTGACCGAGACAATGGGAGGTGAGTTTGTGGTTTTCTCAACAACGTCCCAATATAAGATTAACCCGTTTGATCTGCGTATGGATCATCCGGAGCCTGATGAACTTTCAAACAAGATTCTGGATCTGCATTCTTTGATAAAGGTCATTATGGGAGATATTACACCGGCACAAGACGCACTCCTTGACCGCGCGCTTGTTCTGACCTATCGTCAGGTCGGTATAACCCAGGATCCAGCAACATTTAAAAATGACGCTCCTTTGCTTGAAGATTTGTACAAAGTATTTATGGGGATGGAGACGCCTGAGGCAAAGGAGATGGCCGGCCGGTTGGAAAAATTTGTTATGGGTTCTGCTGCAGGTATATTTAACCAAAAGTCAAATTTTGACATAAAAAATCATTTTACGGTTTTCGGCATCCGAGACCTGGAGGAAAATTTAAGGCCGGTTGCCATGTATATTGTGCTTGATTATATTTGGAATACGGTGCGGCGGGGCGAATCAAAGAAACGCGTTCTTATTGTTGATGAGGCGTGGTATCTTATCAAACATAAAGATTCAGGTGCGTATCTGCATAGTTTTGCCAAACGCGCACGTAAATATCATCTTGGGTTGACGACTATCACACAGGACGTTGAGGACTTTTTGTCAACTGAAGAAGGAAAGGCGATTGTCACAAATTCAAGCCTGCAAATAATTCTCAAACAGTCAACTGCGGCGGTTGACAAGATAACGGAAACCTTTTATCTGACAGGAGGCGAAAAACACTTCCTGCTTTCTGCTGGCGTAGGAGAAGGACTTTTTTTCGCCGGACAGTCCCACGTCGGGTTTCGCGCAATTGCATCTGATGAGGAACGCGGACTTATAGAATAACACCCCCCTATCTTTTTTATTTCCACTGCTTAGCATATCCCGGTATTATATAATCACTATATGATACGCACCCGTATTGCTCCATCCCCAACAGGAAAAGATGTACATGTAGGCTCAGTTGCAACAGCCTTGATGAATTTTGCATGGGCGAAAAAGCACAGGGGAAAGTTTGTTGTCCGGATTGAAGATACGGATCAGACCCGAGTTGTTGTCGGTGGAGAACAAAAGATGCTTGAAACGCTTGAGTCAATTGGCCTTATGGCAGATGAGTCGCCTATTGTTGGCGGTCCGTTTGCTCCTTACCGTCAATCGGAGCGTTTAGATATATATAAAAGATACGCCCAAGAATTGGTTGCAAACAACAAAGCATATTACTGTGTTTGTACCCCGGAACGCCTGGACAGCATGAGAAAAAAACAACAGGCAGAAAAGCAAATGCCCAAATACGACAGGCATTGTTTAACCCACCAAGCGGAAGTTTTGGAAAAAGTCAAAAAAGGTGAAAAACACGTAATCCGTCTTTTAATGCCTGAAAAAACCATCTCATTTCATGACATAATCCGTGGCGATATCACAATTGACACCAATAATCTGGACGACCAGGTTCTTCTCAAGTCTGACGGATTCCCCACCTATCATCTGGGAGTAGTAGTTGACGATCATCTTATGGAGATAACCCATATAATCCGCGGTGAGGAGTGGCTACCGTCAACACCAAAACACATTATCCTGTTTGAAGCGTTTGGTTGGAAGGTGCCTGAGATTGCCCATGTATCAGTACTTCGCAATCCTGACAGATCAAAGCTCTCCAAAAGAAAGAACCCGGTGTGGACATCCGAATATATTCATATGGGTATTTTTCCTGAAGCCCTGTTGAATTACCTTGCACTTATGGGATGGAGTCATCCTGAGGGAAAGGACATATTTTCTCTTGATGAATATATCAGGATTTTTGATCTCAAAGATATCCAAAAAACCGCGCCGGTTTTTGATCCGGTCAAGCTCGCATGGATGAATGGGATGTATATACGTAAAACTCCAGATGCAAAACTCACCGGTCAAATTTATGAATTTTACGATAAAAAATATCCGGAGGATATGATAGGGAAAACAGTTCCTCTTATCAAAGAAAGGATAAAAAAACTATCAGATTATTTTCTTCTCTGCGAGTTTTTTTTCAGAGCACCAAAAATGTATGAAATTGATCTGTCGGTAAAAAAGGAAATGTTCGCAGAAATTGCCAAAGACATGGAAAAGATACGCGATTGGACAGCTGATACTATCGGTAAACAATTAGCACAAACCGCGGAAAAATCAGGATTGAAAAACAGTGAGTTCTTCATGCTGCTGCGGGTTGCCATAACCGGGAAGAAGATTTCCCCTCCCCTCAATGAGTCAATGGAGGTGTTGGGAAAAAATGAGTGCTGTATGCGCTTGAGGAGAGTGACAGCCCCTTGAAATGATACTATAGGTCTTGTATAATGTTGGTATGCAGAAAGCTGAACAAATCCCGAATTTTATACGTGACAAAGAAGTATTAGCTAACTTGGAGAAGGCAAGTTTAGCTTCATTAACTGTTGGACTGCTGGGGTTGACCAGGGGTGTGGTATTTACAGAGCCTCCCAATATTCCGCTGCTTCTTCAGAATGGCGCAGGTAGTATCCGTATCCTTAGGGATGCTCTGCTTGGCAACGAGTCTTATCTTACAACAGATTTGTTAACCGGATCCATTGATCCTCAAACAGCATCATTGTTTTTCTTACACAGAGTATTCAGTGACAGCATCTTGGGCAACAGAGAGCTGGTCTTGCCGCCGCTTCCGGCACGTGAATTAATAAGAAGCGGCATTATAACAGATCCAAAAAGGATTGCAGAGATTGAACAGAGGGAATCAGGCCGTAAAAATACTTGGACGCCCCCAGATAAATGGGTGGATACAACATCGGACAACAGACTACAGGTTAAAAAACCTCACAACGAGAGGGGTAACCAGGTGGATGACGTTGAAATAGGAGAACTTCTGCTTCGCGAATGTGTTTTTATTTCAGAAACTTATACAAGATCTCTGCCACCAAATCCAGCAGGACAGATTATTGAGGCAAATGAGATCGTTATTTTTGCTTTGGGAAAAAATAAGAAAGGAGAAATTGTGATGAAAAAAGTCAGCGAAAAAATGGATGATCCACATATGCATGTGTTTGTTTCCTCTCCCGGACATGAAGGTTGGGAAAGAGCTCTTGTTGACCGTAGGCATTTGTGGTCTTTTGAAAGAACCCCTTTTCAAGGGCATGAGGATGCGTCCAAAGACGACATAGCTGTCATCATGACACACCTGCTTAATGTTATGGAGGTAGGTGCACGGGCTTAACCTGCTTTGTCAATAATATGTTTCCTGCCAGTGGGGATTTATCTCAACTATAAGTTCCAGGTACACTTTTTTATTGGTTGCAAGTGCAATTTCTTTTCGGGCATAACTGCCAAGTTCCTTTATTTTGCGGCCGGAAGCTCCGATAAGCATCCTTTTATACCGATCCTCAGTTGTGAGAATCCGGGCTTTTATATAGAGGATTCCGTTTTTTCTTTCTTTTATTTCGTCAACGACCGCAGTTGTCGTATAAGGGATTTCCTCTCCCATCATGAGAAATACTTTTTCCCGGATAAGCTCGGCTATAAATACGCGGCTGTCTATGTTGAGAAGCGGATATATTCCTTTTTGGGTTTCCTCGGATAAGGTATCATCGGGTTTTCTTTGAGGTAGAAGCTCAAGCACGCGTTTTATCAAAGGCTTGACGTGTGTCATATTGAGCGCTGATATTAGGAATACATCTTCAAACTCGTCTTCCAAAAAGCGGTATTGAGGGAGATAGGTTGGTTCTTTTTTATCAATCTTGTTGATTACCAGTATTTTGGGTTTATCAATTTTACGTACGATACCCAGGACCTTTCCTTCCTCAAAATCCCGTTTTCTGGTATGATCAACCATATAGATGATAAGATCAAGTTCCTCGTGTAATGATTTCAGTGTTTTTTCGTTTATTTTTTTTGACAGTAAATCAACGGCTTTTCCGAATATGCCGGGTGTGTCGATAAAGACGATAACCCCTTCCTGACTCTCATAAAGCGCTTTGATAGGGAAACGCGTTGTCTGAGGTTTGGGAGAGGTGATTGCAACTTTTGTGCCGATAAGATTGTTCAAAAAAGTGGATTTACCGACATTTGGTCTTCCGATAAGCAAAACTCGTCCGTGTTTCATGTAACGTATTGTAACAGACCGGGGATCGGAATGAAACTTTTTATATAAAAGCGCATACTCTATAATTGAAGAAATGGACAAGCCAAGCATATCGGACAGGGACATGCTTATCCGTGTAAAAAACGGAGAGATTGATTGTTTTGCGCATTTTGTAAAGAAATTCACTCCGCGCATATATACATATATATCATCACAGTTATTTGACAAAACCCATACGGATGATTTGGTTCAAAATAGTTTTATAGCCTTCTATAAGGCTATTAATCGGCTTGATAACGACAGACCTGTGTTGCCGTATCTTTATGAGATAGCAAAAAACGAACTGAAGATGTTTTACCGCAAGCACAAGGAAATGCTTTCATTTGATGAAAAAATCATAAACGAACAATGTATACATCCCCAGACTGAAGAAACACAGGATATAGAATCTTTTCTTACCCATGTGGGCCCTTTGCAAAAAAAAGCGCTTGTCATGGTATCTGAGGGTTATTCATATAAGGAAATTGCCGACAAGCTCGGTAAAAAATTAAATACGACGCGTACTCTTATCCGGCGGGCACGTCAATTACTTATTTCCAAAAAAAACAATGAAAACACTGGAACATAAAATACTGAAAAAGGTATACGTTATGGAAACAAGAAACACGCTTTTTTCCATTGCGTCAAAACTGGCTATTTTTTTAGCCGCAGGATTTGTCACATTTTTGTTTATCCAGATTATGATTGAAATATTTACCGATGAGGCATCTCTAAATATATTTCCTGTTTTTTTTGAAGGATCTGAAGTAATGCGTACGCATTTGACTGATATCCTGTATATACTCTTCAGTGAGACACCGCCAGAAATATTTATGATTATCGGGGTCGGGCTTTGTATTCTATTGATAACGATTTATGTTACTGTAAGAAATATAAAAAAAATGAAGAATGTCATACATGACCTGATTCAGTATTGGGAAAAAACAGTATTGAAAAAAAACCAAAAATGAAAAAGTTTGTAATTGTAGCATTATTACTTGCGTTTTCAATCGGTGCAGTTGTGGCGCTGGTTATTCGTATGGGTGAACAAAAATCCGGCAGACTTATAAACTTCCAAAAAACAGCGCAAACCGGAAATCCGCAAAACACACGCTATGATAAAGAGATTCTTGAGTCAACCCCGGCAATTGATACACTCCAAAATAGTCTTACCCTCACTATTATTCATCCTCAAGATAATCAAGTGGTTAAATCAGGTTCTGTATTAATTCAGGGTAAAACCGCTCCTTTAGTTGATGTCATCATCAATGAACATGAACTGGTATCAGATGCCAAAGGAGATTTTTCGCAAGAGTATGTACTGGACGAAGGGGAAAATTACATAAGCATAGTAAGTTATGACAGTCTCGGTAATGTAGCAGAGCAGGAGCTTACTGTGATCTCGGAGGTGCTTGAGTATGAATGAAACTTTTTTCAAAAAAATAACATATAATACGTATATGAAGATCAAAATCACATTTTTTTTGTGTCTTATCGCTCTATATGCCGTAAACGGCAGGCAGGTATATGCGGCATCATCCGGCAGATCAAATAGCAGTGTCCAACAAAAAAATCAGAATCAGGAAGGATATCACAACACAGGAGAGACTGCAGCGCAAGTACAGAATCAAAACAGAGTTCAGGAACAAGTTGCAAATGAAGGACTTATTGAAGGATTGAAAAACAGGATAAAGAATTTTTTTGTCCGTCGTATACGTGCGACTTTGGGATCGGTTTCCGGACAGACGTTATATGTCACTGACACAAAAGGTCAGAATATCACCGTACATGTGACAGAAGAGACTGTCCTGAAGAGAAAATTTGGTGGAAATTCATCCCTTGATGAGTTTAAAACAGGCGACAATCTTGCCATTATCGGTAAACAAAGCGAAGGAGATACCGAAAGCTCGGATAAAAATGAACTGGCGGCCAGATATATACGCAATCTTTCCATAGCGCGGAGAAACACGGTTTTTTCCGGAATTGTAACATCAAAAACTGACACGTCATTGACAATTGAAACAGCAAAGCGGGGTAAGCAAACAGTGTACGTCACAGACTCAACTGTGATAAAAGAAAAAAATAAAACTATCGGTTACGGGGATTTGATTGCGGGAGATAGACTATTGGTTAAAGGAGTGTTGTGGGATAGAGAAGCAGCCTCAATAAACGCCGATAAAATTATGAAGCTGCCTAGAGTGACTGCAGTCAATCCGACCCCTTCAGACTAAGAATTACTTTCCATACTCCCACCAGTCTTCTCGGTATCTTGTATCCATAAAAGACATAGTGTCACGGATAACAATTTTTACATCAGTGTTTTCTGCCGCGTAGCCAAAAGTCTGTCCTGTGGCAACAACAGGCAACTTACTTCTTCCTTGAGCTGAGTCGCTTTGGTAGAGCGCTACAAGATTTGGATCAACACATATATCAAGAAAGTAATATAAATATCCCTCTGACAGGTTGTCGCCTGATGAGTGAGTAAACAAAATATAATTTTTGCTTGCATACAAAACCAGAAAAACATTTCCCTGTCCTATCTCACGTCCTGCTTTAAGCCCGACAAGGGGTTGTCCTGCTTTTGCCTGAAGGCCAAGCATATGTACGGGGTAATTTGGTGATGCACGCTCTGGGGCAAGACTTCGGCCGTTGTCAAAATCCCATTCATATATATCATAGGTCCGGACTATCTTAGGAATACTTGTGCCGTAAAGCGAGCTTATCTGCGGAGGCATGATAGGGTCATAACCCTCCCAGTTGCCGTTTCTGCTTATCAGTGTTTTTCCTTCATTGTTTTCGGCAAATCCTCTCAGGTACAGATTGACATCAGGTGAAGATTCAAGACCTGCCCCGAGATTGGAGTTATAAACAGGAAGAGAATTATATGACTCACCGGATGAGCTTGGGCAAGAAAAAGAAGGAGGCTTGGTCGGTATGGGGGTTGGCAGACTGGTTTTTTTTGTCGGTATCCTGGTTGGAGGGGAAACTTTTTTTGTCGGTATGACAGGTTTTTTGGTCGGTTCTTTTTTGTTTGGGGTAGGATACGAGGTTTCAGAAACAGTTGGCGGTGGCAGTGTTGGAGAGGGAGTATTGAAGACAGGAGAAGGAGTAATTTTTTGTGGATATACTACGCCTGCAAGAGATTGGATGTCTTGTTTTAAGGATAATAAAATACCCTCTGTTTGTGTCAGGTCAGACGGTGTTTTTAGATTCAGATATTTTCTTGAAAATAAAATCAACAAAAGAGACAGGGAAATCGACACCAGTATTTTGGTTTTTTTAGATATATTCATGGTATAAAATCAAGCTTATATATTATGATACACAATGGCGCAGCCAATATTATCAATATTGATAAGTGGTTGATTGACATTTTGATTGCAATATATGTTTTAATAAACAGATAGTTATTATTTATCATTTTTTTCATGTTGTTTTTCAAAAAGGCAAACAGACATATTTTTTGGAAAAGAACTCCGTCAAATCAATGGATGGATTGGAGATGGCAGATTACAAACAGGGTTACTGATCCCGATATCTTGCAACGAATACTTGGTCTTTCAAATGATGAGACACGCAATATTAAAGCATCACTGCGCATCCTTCGTATGGCGATAACTCCCTATTATCTGTCTCAGATCGAGCCTGATCGTCCTGACTGTCCAATCAGGCTACAGGCTATTCCGACAACTTCTGAGGCGCATTTTGTAAAGGGAGAAGCATTTGATCCACTGCACGAGGAAGAGGATTGTCCGGAGGGACTGGAGGGAGTATTGACCCATAGATATCCTGACAGGATGATTTTATACACTACCTATCAATGCGCGATGTACTGCAGGCACTGTACCAGGAGACGGCACGCGGGAGAAACAGATTTGCCTACTCCCTGGAACAAGATAAAAAAGGCGGTTGAATACATGAGAAAAACCAAATCAATACGGGACGTTCTTATCTCCGGAGGAGATCCTTTTACGCTTTCAACTTCCTATCTGGAAAAAATTATAAGAGAGATCCGAACAGTTTCACATATTGAGATTATTCGAATAGGTACTCGTACTCCGGTGACTTTACCTATGAGAATTGATGAGGGACTTTGTAGCATGCTTAAAAAATATCATCCTATATGGGTTAATGTCCACTTTAACCATCCCAAAGAAATGACAGATCTTGCTTCTTTGGCATGCGCGATGATGGTTGATCATGGTATCCCTTTGGGTAATCAGTCAGTGCTTTTGAGAAGAGTAAATAATCATCCTCTTATTATGAAAAAATTGGTGAAACTTCTTGTTGCAAACAGAGTCAGGCCATATTACATATATCAATGCGATCTCAGCCAGGGTATAGAGCACTTTCGCACGCGTATCTCTGAGGGGATTGAGATCATCGAATATCTGCGCGGACATACAACCGGATTTGCCGTGCCGACTTTTGTAGTTGACGGTATTGGTGGCGGAGGAAAAGTACCGATCGGACCTAACTATGTTGTGTCACAGGGTCATAACAAGTGGGTGTTCCGGAATTATGAGGGTGTTTTGTTTTCATATGTTGAGCCTGTAGGATATGTATATGATCCGCCCTCTTCCATAGATTCCTATATAGATAAAAATGATGAAGAATTAGTAACAGGAGTAAGCGAGCTTTTAAGCGAAAATGGTGCATATAACATTACGCCAAAAGATCTTGCACGTCTTAAGAGAAGACATAAGAAACTGTGAGATCACATCAATTCTTTTTCCAGGATCGAGACAATGTCTGATGCATGCTCCGCTTTTGAAAAGTGACCGCGGTCTTTGAAGGTTGTCAACTTGGTCTTGAATTCCTTTGAGAAGTGGAGTCCCCATTTATAAGAAACTTTCGGATCGTCTTTTGAGTGTATTTGTAGACAGGTGTCGACAAGCGGTAGTATATTTTCCGGATTGATTTTATGCATAAAAAATGAGGCGACTCTTCCTTGTTTTGCAAGTGCGGCAAGCCGCATATTGGGAGGAGCTGCAACAAGGACAAGTCCTTTGACATGTATCTGGTATTTTTCAAGATACAGTAGGATTGCCCGTGTACCCAGACTGAACCCCACAAATATTACCGGTTTTTTTGTAGCAGATACTTCCTCGTGGATTTTTCTGAGCCAAAAAGGCGCCCAGGGAAATCTGTTTAAAATCCCACCCGGCATATCCGGTATTACAAAATCTATATTTTTTTTCCTGAATTCTTCAGCCAGTGCAGGAAAAAAATCGGTTTTTGAAGACCCGCGCATTCCGTGAACGACTATAACCTTACAGTTTTTCATGCATATAATATATAGCAGCAAGATAACTGTTTCTCAAGGGTATTCGTATTTTATTTCTTTGCCTTTTTTCGACGAGTAAGTTTTTTCACTGCGCCTTTGGTTTTTTTCTTAAGAAGGGTTTTCTTTTTTGTAACTTTTTTCCCGACTGTTTTCCGTCTTACGACTTTCTTTTTTTTCTTCATGAAAATTAGATAAATAAATAATACATAAACCATAACAGTTTCAGCAATTTGTGTCAAATGTTATTTTGTTTTTTCAGGATTTTTTATTGGCATTCAATATAAAAAATTACGGATCTTCGGATTGTTATATACGCAGGAATATGGTATACTGGAGATTAAGTTTTACTCATACGATTATGACCTCAATAAGCATACGATCCGAAAGTGTATCATCCAAAAAATCTCCTGCAACAAGAAAGTTCAAAAATCTCTGCATCTTATGCGGTACCGAAAGAGTAATCGTACGGACATGGAAAGAAAAAATAGGTAATTCCGTTGTTGTAAATACGGAGACTGCATGTCCTCATCCTGAATGCCAGAGAAAAGTTGATCTGGAAAACAGAAGGCAGCGGGAAAAAAACAATATGATGAAGTTGCGAAGCGAGCAAAGGGCTCTCAACCGCAAAGCTGAGAATAAAATCAACAGGGAGCGGAAACTCAAGAAATCATGAACCAGAAAAAATATACAGCTCTTCCTCAGCACGGGTAACTGCAGTATAAAGCCATCTATTCCACTCTTCCTGTGTCATGCGTTTAAACCGTTCTTCAAAAAGGATAACCCGTTTTGCCTGGCTCCCTTGGGCTTTGTGTACGGTTAATGCATATCCGAAATCAAAAAGATCTCCTTTCATGATATATCGTCTTTTATCGGTGAAGTTTAAAGGGGTATTGTTAAACTGCCCGACAGATATAGGGCCACTGTATCTTTTGTCTTCACCATCCATCAAGATTTCGGCGTGATACCAATCATCATCTTGTTTTTCTATCATGGCGATCGTACCGAGCATGCCATTATATATGCGTGCCTTTTGGTTGTTGCGCAGACATATTACCCGGTCGCCTTGTGTGGGATATGGGGTTTCAAATCCCAACATCCCGCGTATCATCATGTTGAATCTGATTCTTGTATGGTTGTATCCGCATAAAACAAGAGTGTCAATCCGGAAGTTGTAAAGCATCTCCTGCAAGGCATCGCCATTGTCACTTATCTGCATGTCGATTTTTTTGACTGTATCTGAATAATCACCGGGCTTAATAAATCCGTGAGTACGTGCTTGTTTTGATAAGGCAATGATCGGATTTTTTGCTGCCTGTCTATGGATCTCCTGTAGCTTTACATCAGGTTTTTTCATAAGATTAAACGTACCGGTAACAGGAGGAAGCTGTCCGTGGTCACCCACAACAACGATGGGAATTTTATACGCAAGCAAGTGATGCCAGATTGTTTCATCGATCATCGAACCTTCATCAATGATGATGATATCACGGTCTATTTTTTCTTTCCGTTTCCATCCGGTTATTTCCTGTCTTTCATTAATAATGGGTGAATAAATAAGCGAATGAATGGTACTAACGGAGTCTTTTTGCAGATTGATTTTTGCCTCATGAAGCTTTGTCCCAAGGACACGTGTTGCTTTTCCGGTATAACTTGCAAAACCCACCTTCAGCTTGTTATTTATCTTATTCAGCTTTTTTCGCAATACTGCAATAAGGGTGGTTTTGCCGGTGCCGGCATATCCGCCAAGCGTGATATATTGTTTTTCTTTACTGTGTTTGGTATACCAGTCAAGTATCTGATGTAGGCCGATTTTTTGGTCAGGCGAAAGTGCTGTCATGATTTTTTTTCCGTTTGTTCTACTTTGCTGAGTTTGTTTTGGATGGTTGACAGAAATTTTTTTATTTCCTCAAGGTCACTTTGGATATCGGCAATTTCTTTGTCTTCTTCAATCTCTTCAATATCTTCCTCCAGCTCCTTCAGTGTATCAAGCATCTCAAGTCTGTTTTGTGCAACGAGGATAAACGTAGATAAAAAAATAGCTTCAAGAGATACGATCATCGTCAGGAGTCCGTATGGAAACGGATCAAACACGGGGATATCACTTATATAACCCTGATTGATCAGAATCCATAAACCAAACCAGACAACATGAAAATAGATAAATCCCATACTTCCGGCACTGTGATTTATCTGCTCAGCAATCCGTCCTTCAAACGAATGCACGACTTCCATGGTTTTTTTTATTTTATGTCGTATGGTTGTATATTGTTTCATAGCACCATTATAGCAATAGACCAAAAGAAAAAAACAGCCAGTAGTGTACAATAGGGAATATTAATTTATGAAAAAATCTAAAAACAGACAACAATCTTCTTTGATAAAGACACCGTTCGGCAAATATTTTACACTGCTTGACCGATTGGATACCGATATCAAAAAACCGCAGGAATTCGGCTCGTTTTTGATACTCAGCCTTGTTGAAGAGGTAGGGGAGATGGCACGTGCATATCTGGCAAAGCACGGAAGAAAACCAACTAATATCGCAGCTCAAAAAGATGAGACATATGAGCAGGAGTTAGGGGACATATTGGTTGCCATCCTCAGATTTGCACGCATAAAAAATCTGAATCTCCATAAACGGATTATGTATTCATTGAAAAAAATTGAAAAGCGTAAGCGGAACAAAAAAGACGTAGAGTAAAAAAAGTACATGTTCATTTCAGCAGAATTTCAGCATTAATTCTATAATTGACGCTATGAGGATACTCGTTGTCGAAGATGAGCACAGGATTGCAGCATCCATCAAAAAGGGTCTTGAGCAGGAGAAGTATGCAGTAGATTTGGCCTATACCGGGACCCAGGGATATGATCTGGCGTCGACTGAGGATTATGATCTTATTGTGCTTGACCTTATGCTTCCGGGTATGGATGGGATTTCTATAAGCCGGGAGTTGCGAAAAAACAAAATACATACTCCAATCCTCATGCTCACTGCTAAAAGTCAGACACAGGACAAGATTACCGGACTTGATGCTGGAGCTGACGATTATCTGACCAAACCGTTTTCCTTTGAGGAACTTCTTGCTCGGGTACGTGCGCTTTTGCGCAGGCCGAAAAAAATCATTGATGATGTTCTTCATGTTGCGGATCTTACTCTTTACTCAAAACAGTACGAGGTAAAAAGAGGAAGAATACCGGTGCGTCTTTCAAGTAAAGAATTCTCGCTCCTGCAATACCTTATGCGAAACAAAGGTCAGATATTGTCAAAAGAACAGATAACCACCCATGTCTGGGATTATGATGCTGACATTCTTCCCAACACCGTTGAAGTATATATCCGTAATCTGCGCAATAAAATAGATTCGCCTTTTCCGCAAAAAAAACCGCTTATACAAACAGTCAGGGGTTTCGGGTATAGAATAAGCGGTTAATCATATGTTCCAGTCAGCACGTTTGAAATTAACCGGTTGGTATCTTCTCATCATCATGCTTATTTGTGTGTTATTCAGTTTTATCATTTACCGGGTTTTATGTCTTGAAGTTGAGCGTTTTGCACGGATGCAGCAGTTTCGCATAGAGCGGTCGTTTGAAAATGAGTTTTTCAGAGATGAAGGAATTGTATTGCAGGCTCCTCCTGTTGTGGTTGTTGACCGGGATCTTATACGGGAAGTAAAAGCCAGGATCGTGACCATACTTGCAATCCTGAACGGTGCAATACTTTTAATAACGGGCATTTTAGGATATTTTCTGGCAGGAAAGACACTTTCGCCCATCCAAAAAATGGTTGATGAACAAAACCGTTTTGTAACCGATGCCTCACATGAGCTGCGCACTCCGCTTACTTCCCTCAAAAGCGCTATGGAAGTATCACTCAGGGATAAACAGCTGTCCCTTCAAGACGCGCGCATCTTGATTGCAGATAATATTACCGAGGTCAATAAACTCCAAAAGCTTTCAGACAACCTGTTGCAGCTTACGCAGTATGACAATACAGACAGTAAACCGAGGCAAGATAAGGTTGGCTTTAGAAAGGTAATAAATCATGCAATAAAAAAAGTTGAACCGCTTGCCCAAAAAAAACACATTGACTTAATAAATCAACTAATTGATATACATGTCTGTGGAAGTTCAGATGCTCTTGAGGACTTATTTGTCATCCTTTTGGATAATGCGATAAAATATAGCCGCGACAAAGGTCAAGTACATGTCTCAGTCTCCCAGAAAAAAGGCTATGCAGTCTCAGTTGTCAAAGACCATGGGATAGGTATTGCAAAAAAAGATCTGCCTTTTATCTTTGACAGATTTTATCGAGCAGACAGTGCACGTCTCAAAACGGGTGAGGGAGGCTTTGGACTGGGACTCTCAATTGCAAAGCGTATTGTTGAAGAGCATCAGGGTACGATCACTGCAAAAAGCATTATCGGCAAAGGAACAGAGATCGTGGTAAAGATCCCTGTTGTGAAGTAAAGATAAGCACTAGTTTTCAGGTTTTTTTCAGCCTAAGTTATTATTTTAAAATATTATGCATACATTATTTTCTGCATTTTCTCACGTTATGAAACATTTTTTAAAAACTTCCTGGTTTATAAAGCTGGCAATCATCATCGGTTTTGTCGCAATACTGTTTCTTGCAAACACGTATATCACCAAAGCGCAAAAACAGAGTGTTTCCTATCAGAGTGCAGAGGTTGAAAAGGGTACGCTTATCGTCTCGGTAACAGGATCGGGCCAAGTATCAACAGCCAACAACGGTACCATATCAACTCTTGCAACAGGCGTTGTCTCAAAGCTTTATGTAAAAGACGGCGATAGTGTCAAAACCGGTGATAAGATAGCCGAAGTTGATCTTGATTTGCAAGGAAAGCAAAATGCGCAAAGCGCACTTTCAAACTACCAGAGCGCAAAAAACAATCTTGATACGGCAAAGGCCAATATGTATTCGCTTCAGTCGACCATGTTTGCAAACTGGGATAGCTTTATGCAGATTGCCCAAAACGGTACATACCAAAATGAAGACGGAAGCCCGAATCATATAAACAGGTCTTTACCGGAGTTTCATATCGCAAACGACAACTGGCTTGCAGCCGAGGCAAAGTACAAAATACAGGATAATGTGGTCAAACAAGCACAGCTTGCACAGAGTGCGGCATGGTCTTCATATCAACAGACATCTCCGACAATATATGCTCCGATAACCGGTACAGTGACAGGTCTGTCTCTTCAGGTCGGATCAGTCATTGTCGCAAACACAAGTACGTCCAACAACGCACAAAGCGCAACCAAAATCGCCAGTATTAAAACACAAGCCCTTCCGACGGTTTCTATTAATTTGACAGAGATAGATATTCCAAAGATCGAGCTTGGGGATAAAGCAACGGTGACTTTTGATGCATTTTCAGACAAGACGTTTACCGGTCAGGTAGTAAGTATTGATACTGCAGGCGTGGTTTCAAGCGGTGTCACTACGTATCCGACAGTAGTGCGTCTTGATACTGAATCAAATACCATTCTTCCCAATATGGCAGCTTCAGCAAACATCATAACAAACATAAAGGATGATGTATTGATGGTACCTTCCGCAGCAATACAGAAAAAAACAGATGGAACTCCGTATGTATTGATCCTCCAAAACAAAAAACCGATTGAATACACAGTTGAGACAGGGTTGTCCTCAGACACCCATACGGAGATTGTTTCCGGACTATCCGAGGGGGATATCGTTGTTATCAATAGCGTAAGCACAGCCAAAACCCAGAGCACTGGCACCGGGTCACAGTCACCCTTTGGCGGGATTGGAGGAGGCATACGGATGCGTCAATAAAAAATTATGCAGCCTATCATACAGACCTCTGGTCTTTCCAAAATATATAAAACAGGTGCGATGGAAACAATTGCTTTGTCTGATGTGTCGATCACGGTTACGCGCGGTGAATTTGTTGCCATAATGGGGCCTTCAGGATCAGGAAAATCCACACTCATGCATATAATCGGAGCGCTTGACCTGCCTACATCCGGCAGTTATTTTCTTGAAGGAAAAAATGTAAGCAGTCTTACCGATGATGAACTGGCAGATATCAGAAACAAAAGAATTGGATTTATATTTCAGGCATACAATTTGCTTCCACGGACTACCGCAACAAAAAATGTCACCTTGCCCATGATGTATGCGGGTGTTCCAAAGGATATACGGATACAAAAAGCACGACACTATCTTGAGATGGTGGGACTGGGTAACCGCTGTGAATATACGTCAAATCAGCTTTCCGGAGGACAACAACAGCGAGTTGCGATCGCCCGTGCGCTTGTCATGGATCCTGCCATACTTCTTGCGGATGAGCCCACCGGCAACATCGCCTCAAACCAGGCGCAGGAAATCATGTCCATTTTCCGGGATTTAAACCGCAAAGGACATACCATTGTCATGATAACCCATGAGCAGGAAATTGCAGCATATGCAAAGCGGATCATCCATATACGGGACGGGAAAATCATAGAAGACAGGGAAAACGGTAAAAAAAGAAAAACAAATTAATACAATACATGGATTATATTGAGCTATTTCTTGAGAGCGTAAGCACTCTCACATTAAACAAAACACGGACAGGCCTTGCGATCTTGGGGATTGTTATAGGTATAGGAAGCGTTATTGCCCTTGTTTCTCTTGGTCAGGGCACACAGCAGTCAATCCAGTCAAGTATTGAGTCTCTGGGATCAAACCTTCTTACGGTAAATCCCGGAGCAGTAAGGTCAGGTGGAGTGCGTGGAGCTTCCGGAGGGAATACCAGTCTGACACGGGAGGACGCAAAGGCGATAGCCGCATCTGCCCAGATAACGACGGTAAGCAAAGTTTCGCCTGAGCTGTCTCGCAGATCACAGGTTACAACCGGATCAAGCAATACCAACACGCAGATCATAGGAGTGGAGCCCGTGTATGCGGATGTTCATAAAATCACCATGTCGCAGGGTAACTTTATAACTTCACGTGATGTTGATGTCATGGCAAAAGTAGCGGTTGTCGGTCCGCAGGTTGTAGTCGACCTTTTTGGTGAAGATACGAATGTGGTTGGTCAGTCGCTTCGTGTGGAAGGCCAGGCTCTGCGTATAATAGGCGTCACTGCTTCAAAAGGAGGGTCGGGATTCATGAATCAGGATGATGTTATATATATACCTCTTACCACGGCACAGAAACAATTGTATGGCGTGACACACTTGAGCTCTATTGCACTTGAGGCTAAAAGCGCAGATGTCATGACCGATGCACAAAATGAGGTCGGATATCTGCTTTTGGCACGTCATAAACTGGACGATCCGACTCAGGCTGATTTTTCCATATTTTCCCAGCAGGATATCCTGAACACCGCAACATCCATGACAGGAACATTTACCACGCTTTTATCGGGCATTGCCGCCATATCGCTTCTTGTGGGAGGAATCGGCATCATGAATATCATGCTTGTTACGGTTACGGAGCGTACGCGTGAGATAGGACTCCGCAAGGCGCTTGGAGCCAAAAAGAAGGTTATCACCATGCAGTTTCTTCTTGAGTCTATCATACTTACCTTTTCGGGCGGCGTGATTGGAGTTGTTTTGGGAATTGCAGTATCGTATTTTATCTCGGATTTTGCAAAAACACCCTTTGTCATATCACTGGGCGCTATTTTTCTGGCATTTGGTGTGTCAGCTGCAATCGGCATGATATTCGGATGGTACCCGGCGCAGCGTGCGGCAAACTTGCAGCCGATTGAGGCGCTGAGGTATGAATAGAATATGAGATTTTATCGTTTTATTATTAATTTATTTTTTATATGAACAAACAAAAATATACGGTTCTGACGGTTGTTGGTTTTGCGGTCATTGCAGGAGCTGCCTTTTTCGGGGGGATGAAGTTTCAGGAAAGCAAACAGCCCGGTTTTACTCGGCAGGGAACAGTCGGGTCTATGTCAGATCTTCGAAACGGGGTACGAACCGGAGGAGTCGGAAGGGGTTTCCGGCCGGTTGCAGGGGAGATCCTGAGGGCAGATGATACTTCAGTGACAGTCAAGCTTGAGGATGGAGGAAGCAGGATAGTGATCCTCACCGATAAGACAACCATAAATAAAGCGCAAGAGGGAAGCCGCATGGATCTCAAACCCGGAGAGAAAATAGCAGTGTACGGGACTGAAAACACAGACGGAAGCGTAAGCGCGCAAAATATCCAACTAAATCCTGTTTTGCGTTTCCAGACTCCTGCTTCAGGATCGGCAAGATAATAACCTGGATATCATTCAGTTTTGATTCAGATTCACTTCTTATACTTTTTTTTATGAAAGGAGGTGGATTATATGAAGAAAAGCATGATCGCTTTGCTCATTCTTGTTGCAACGGCTGCACTTGTGGTATACGGGGCAGCAAGTACGTCCGCACAAGATAAGGAGCAGGCAAATCAGCCAATGATCCAAAGGATTGCCGAAAAATTTGATCTGAAAGAAGATGATGTCCGTGCTGTGTTTAGTGAAGGGCGGCAAACAAAACATGAATACATGCAGCAGCAGATTGAGGAAAGGTTAAGTCAAGCTGTCACAGACGGCAGGATAACCGAAACTCAAAAAGGGCTTATCTTGGATAAGTATAAGGAGCTGCTGGAGAAAAGAAGCATGGATTTTGAAAACAGACAGATGATTGACACAGAGAGACAAGATCTGGAGCAATGGGCAAAAGAAAACGGCATAGACATGATGTATGTGTTGGGCGGATCCGGATTTCCGGGAAAAGGTATGGGTTGTCTATACCATTAACGCACTACCACTTTTCCGGTTGACTCATTCCAGCATTCGGGGATAAGTTTTGATGGAAAGTCCGGAAATGGCACAAGGGACTCACAGGATATGGTACCGTTTCCGTCTGCCACAATATTCCACGTGCCTCCTTTTTTTGCTGCAAAAAAGTATCCGCCTCCACCAAGCGCGTCTTTTTCATTTACACTGCCTGAGGCATAGGTGCCGTCATTGGTGCTTATCGTGACTATGATATCGTCTGCGTTCCATGAATGTTTTGCAACAAGGGCTTGCTTTATCTTTTCCGCGTCAAGGCTTGATGGACCTTCACAGGACTCTTCCCAGGATCTCAGACATTTTTGTTTTACTTCGCACCACGAGTAGCCTGCAGACCCGATGCATCCGTGTTCGTCGCGGTCTCCACCGACAACCGATTCCGAGACCTCAGCTGTAGGTGAAATACGGGAAGAGACGCTTGGAGTAGGAGTATTACCTGTATTTGACCTGCGTTTTCCCAATGTGTACGAACTTAGACCCACACCCAATATAACCAAAGCGACAACAAATCCGAATATAAAGTTTTTCATATACGGTTATTATATAACCTCTTTTTTTGTCAATCAATACCTCACAGACATCCCCGTAAAGAAACGCGATTTATTTGGTAAAATAAAGCTTGTATATGCGCTATGGGGGATCGTCTAATGGTAGGACCTCAGACTTTGTCCGCCTAGGCGGAATGGTTCGAATCCCAATCCGCATGATGTATGATATACATTGTTTATGTGTTACAAAGTATTGATGGAAAGAAATATACAGGTTATACGCGTGATATTGCGAGGCGATTAGAACAACATAATTGCGGATTGACAAAGTCGACTAAAGGGCGTAGATGGAACGTTGTTTTTACAAGAGAATTCGATAATAAATCATCCGCAATTCTCTATGAAAGATATTTGAAAACAGGGAAAGGAAGAGAGTTTCTAAAGACGCAAGGGATTATATGAGAATATGGGGGATCGTCTAATGGTAGGACATGTCAGACTTTGTCCGCCTGGGCGGAATGGTTCGAATCCTCATTTATATAATCAAAAGCTTTAGAAACAGGTCAAGATTTCTTAAATACTTTAGAGATAAGTAGTAATATGGGGGATCGTCTAATGGTAGGACCTCAGACTTTGGATCTGAGTATCATGGTTCGAATCCATGTCCCCCAGCACGTTAGTACGATAAGCCGGATTAAGCAAGATATCATATGGCTTCCGGTAGGTTATAACAAGCTTTCTATCCTTAAGAATAAAGTTCTCACCGATTCTATTTAATACTTTTTGCTTTTGCAGAAAATCGGGTCCTTTTGCCACATCTAGTGCTTGAAAAGCTGTATTTAAAAACTCTTCCATTAGTTCCAACCATGTTTTTACAGAATGACTATTGTCGTTTGCTTTGTTATCCATATCAGCTAGGTTTCCGCTTAATCGTTCTTTTTGTTCAATAAACTCCTCTTTGGTCAATTCGCCGTTAGATCTCATTTCAATTAAGCGACTAATTTGCTCTCTTATTCTCACCTGTTGTTGACTAATATATTGATATTGTCTTTGAATTTTCCTCATCTGTTCAGCATTTTTCGCCTTAACAAGCTTTAATCCTAATTGCCAAACCTCTTTATCAATAACAATTGATCCAATCATCCCATACAACATATCTTTCAATGTTTTATCTGTAACAGGCATCTCATTACACCCTCCTCTTCTATGTGTACAGTGGTGATATATAAACAATTTTTCTTTGTTCAATTTTTTTATTGACTTATTCTTGTAACTGGTTGTTATGGAACAACCACACCACCCACATTTAATAAGTCCAAGGAATTCTTTATCCCAGATGGCTTTTTTTGGTCTTGTTCTATCGTTTAACTTCTCTTGGACCAGATCAAACAAACCTTTTGATACAAGCGGTTCAAATTTACCTTCACAAAGTTCACCATTATGATAGAAAAAGCCATAATATGTTGGTTTGGTTAGTATTGAATAAAGGTGGCTTTTCCCAATTTTTTTGCCGTTTTTTGTTCGCAATCCATCTTTATTTAATGTCTCGCTTATTTCTCTCAACGAATAAAGACCTGTACTCGCTAATTGAAATGCTTTTTGTATATGAAAACTATCAACAGGATGCGGCGCAATATTTCTTTGACCTCGCTCACCAATACCTTCATAACCGATTATTGCCGGTCTAGGATACTCTTTCCTATCATGTACTTTCTCTTTTAAACCTCTCTTAACATCTTTGCTTAGATTACGGCTAAACTGGTTTGCTATACCAAAGTGTATTTGAAGTATGAGATGATCACTCTCTTGTGTATAAATATCTCCTGTTGCGGTCCTAATCTCTTTTATTTGCCCATCTTGAAGCATTTGCAGTAATTTTCCTCCTTCTTCTGGATTTCTACATAACCGATCTGGTTTCCAAGTAAGGATTGCATCGGCTTTATTTGATTGCAGTAGTCCAATCATTCTATCAAATTGCTCTCTTACATGAGGTTTAAAGGCTGTCTTGCTTTCCTCCAACTTTGCAATAATATTCAGATCTTCTCTAATAATAATCGTGTCACATTCGGAGTTTTGATCTCTTATAGAAAGAGCTTGTTTTTCTTTCGCCTCTGAAGATTTGCGAGAATACCTAATATATCTTAACATTTTCATTTTTATATGTTTTTATTGTATGAAACTAATAATTTTAGAACAAGAGAATCCGGTTCCAACATCGTACTAATAAGGTCCTTGTAATAACAGTAACTTCATATTAAAAGTAATTTTTATAGTAAATATATAGTTACTGTTACTATATAAGTAACTGCTTACTATATAGGAACATCGCTAGGGTTAATAATTTCGGTATTCATATTTTGTTTTCTTTCTTTTTCAGAACGAGCAAACTGATATGCTGAATAAATCAACCGCTCTAACTCAATCCAATCTTTTTTATCTTCAACATAAGTTATTTCTTTATATCCAAAGTATTTTAATTTTGGTGGAGTGATATTTATTTGTTCACTTAATCTTTCGTTAAAGAGAGAACTCGTCCATATTTGAAAACCTTTCGTTGTGTAGAAACCAAACGTAGTAGTTCTTATTGATACTGAAGCGTTCGCAAGAAGAGCTGTTTTTTTGTTAGGGAAATATATAATTATTTTTATATTTTCATCTTCATAGTGGTATTTCATAAGAATTATTGGGAAAAGATTCTGCTTTTGAGTCGTTGTATAGTCTCGTAATACTCTCTTCCATTAACTAATAATTCGCCAAAAAAGAATTGACCTGATATTTGTAAACATTCTTTTTTACCTTTAAAAACGAACCAACAAACATTTCCTTCTCTTTCCATTCTCAAAAGCGTTTGTTTTTTTACTACTAAAATTCCTGACTCTGCTAAGTCCTTAGTTTTATATTCCCCCATATTGCCTGTCTCCATTTGTTGAAATTGTTTAATTTATAAATAAATCTCTACTTTTTAGCTTCAGAAAATTGAAGATCCTTTTTTGATAGTTGCTTAATGAGGGTGTATAAGCCAATAGCCTTTGTTGGTCTTTCTTTCCATAGAGGGCAACTTGTTATATTGCATTCGGTTACTTCTTGTACTTGGCAGTTACAACATTCAAGACATTTTAAGTAGATATTCTTCCGGAGGACCTTTATTTGTTTTTTAAGATTTAATTTGTTGGTTTTCATATTTTTCTTTCCATTTGAATTTACATATTTCCTCAACTACAACGGATAGATTCTCTGCAATGTCTTCCACTTCATTATTTGTAAGCTCTCTTCTATAACGAGGTTCAAAAACCTTTCTAACTTCTAATTTGAGGGTTTCATTTAAATAATCCATGTCAAATTAAGAGTAATTTAGATCCTAGATTTATTCTTGGAGATATCGGGGGGTATCTGAGGGGGGTTTTATTTATTTATTCACCTTTAAGTAGGGTGTATCCACATCTTTCATGCATAACAAATAGTTTTCCTGATTTAGATTTTATTGCGAGCTTTCTTTTTAAATGTTTTATTATTTCCTTTGCAAAACTTTTTACATCCTCAGTTACAAATAGATTTTTTTTCTGTCTTTGAATTTCTACAATTTCATCAAAAGAAAGATATGATTTATTAGTTGTTATTAACTCTTTAAAAAGATTGTAGTATCCTGTACCGGGTCTAAAGGAAGTTTTATAATCTTTAAAATATGCTTCCCCTGTTAGGGTATTAAGCGAAAATAATCCATAGTTGAGTATATATCTGTTTTCCTTTGCCCATTTAACCATGCTAATAAACTTGGTCATCGCTATGTTTTTTACATTAAGTATTAGGTTTTCATCCTCATCTAATAAGTAATTACCTACTACTATTTTTTGCTTAATAAGAAGATCTATATATTTGCTCTCTAATAATTCATAGCACTTATTTATATTTGATTGATAAGCTGCACCTCCATATTGATCATACCTTTCTTTATCACCGTAAGCCTTATTAAGACAACTATTCACTACTTTTGGATATAAATGAAATGTTTTTCCTTTATTAGCCTTATCAAATATCTCCAAAATAAGCTTTATCACGAATTCATCCTTAAGTAAGGTTCTAAATTCATATGAGACGTTTGAATCTGTTTTTTTCATATTCATCTACTCTTATTATACGCGCACATAAGTAATAGTCCAAAAACTCTTCTAAACTGTTATCTTTTGTTAAGTTTTTTTTATCTATTGATATCATAACTATTAAGTATTATTAAGTATTTCAACACGTTGAGTTTTTGTTGAGCATTACTAAGTTTTCCTAAGTATTTGCAAACTATTACTAAGGTTTGTATTAACTAATAAAAAGTATTTTATGAGAGACAATAATATAAGTAATGATATTAAAATTCTTGGCGGAAGAATTAAAGCATTAAGGATTAAAAAAGATTTAACCCAATACCAGCTTGCAATAAAAGCAAAAATAAGTATGAACACCTTATCACACCTTGAACAGGGCGAAGGAAATCCACTTATCGGCACACTCTATAAAATATCGAAGGCACTTAATATTAGACTTCACATTCTTTGTTCAAAGCTGTCAGATAAGCATTGTTAAAGAAGTTCTTTTGGGGATATTTTTAGAGCCTTTGCAAGTTTTTTTAATAACTTTAACGAAGGAGTTCTTATTCCTTGTTCAAGCGAACCTATATATCCTGTACTAACTCCAACAATATCGGCTAATTCAACCTGATATAGACTTCTTTGTTTTCTATAGTATTTCACTTTTTCCCCCAGCAATTTAGGAGATTTTTTCACCATGCGAATATTATTTACGATATTCGACTTTCATGCTCATACTATGTGTATGAGTAGAGCCTCATTATTACGCTTGACATAAACTCATACAAAAAGGTAGGATAAAGAAGTGAAAGTACACACGTCTCTATATATTGGTTTATTGATAATAATCCTTAGTGCGGTTTTAGTTGTATTAGGTTTTTATTGGTTCGAATGGCGACCTACACAGATAAGAATAAAATGTAACAATACAAAGATTGAAGATTATGGAGGTCATACTGAAGAATATTTTTATAGAAAATGTTTACGAGAATATGGATTAAATGAATAACAAATTATAAAAACAATGAATAAAACTTCACAATTTAATGGAATGTCTTTAAAAAATTATCTGTTTAAAGAAAAATGGGGAAGATTATTATTGCTTCTATCTATTTTTTTTGCATATAAAAGTGCCGGCAAATCAAATAAGCCTGAACTTGAATTCGTTTTAAACCTATTATTTTATTTTATTATTATTGTTTCACCTTCTTACTTATATTACAGATGGAGGATGTCAAAGAAATTTGAAAAAGAAAAAAATAATGATCTAAGTGAAGAAACTTCTCATCTTAGATAATAACCTTCTTGTTTGGCACAAGCCGCTTGCTCCCATTGATTTATTAGAATAAGACTCATTATCATTAATTGTTTTACTGACTCTCTATATGCTAAAGACTATAGAATTAGTAATCCGCAAGTAGAATAAGCCTCAGTATTTCAACCTTGAAAAACCTTGATAAAACTCAATATGTTGATGGCTGAAATTATCTCAAGGTTTTAATTTGTAACAATTTGTCCAACTTCTTATACTGTTTCTGATTAATGTACTTTACATGTTTTAATTTACCATCAAGTGAACTTTTTTTTACTGTCTGTGGGTTAAGAAGGAGTTGCTTAATTTCATTAATGTAAAGAGCCATCTTTTCTTTCGGGATTCCAACGGTTTTATTTACCGCTAATCCTGTAACAATTTGGGGCTTTTTCATTCCGTGTTTCATTATGTTGATTTTTCCATTACTCAACGAAAAACAATGATTTTGGACCATTTTGACAATCTGCATAAGATGATTATCTGCATAATCTCCGGAAACAGTAATATCGTCAACCCACATAGACATGTTTAATTTATGAAAATCGGTATATTCCTTTATTGAGTTATATAAAGGAATCAATGCTAAATTCGCTAAAATCGTACTCGCGGGGCTGCCTTGTGGTAAATGACCTTCATATGTCGTCAGTTTTGTTAAAAGTGATGAGAGCTTAGTTGAATAGCACAATACGTTTCTGTATATCGCAAAAATCATTTTATGGGATATGTTTGGGAAACAGTTTTTTAGGTCTATATTCACTACGACCTTTTGATCTTTATGAATACATGCATTGTCTTTAATACTTTTACCTTTAACACCACCAAGCATATTTTCAGGAAGTGATAACTTGCTGAGTATCCTGTCTTTGATCTTACTTTGAATTAATTTCAGTTCACCTCTTGGATTATCAATCTGTCTAATTTTTTTACCTTTCTTTTTCTGAAATGGATTGTAGTAGGGGTCCACATTACGGGCAATCCTTTCTAGTTGCTGTATTTCTTCTCCAAGAATGTATTCGCATTTTCTTACGGAAACTACACCAAATACATCCTGTAAAGTAAAGCTTTTTTGTCTGTCTTTACTTGATAGTTTCATTAAGAAGAATAATTTTGACTAAGGCTTTTCCTAGCTTCTCAATTTCATCTTCACTGATTTTGCTTATTTCTTTTTTTTCAAGCGCAAGAAGATCCATTAAATCCTTAGGAATATTAACTTTTATTAACATTTTTTTAAGATTAGCTTTAGATAATTTTCTTTCTCCCGATTCAATTCGTGATAATAAACTTTTACTAATTGAAGTTTTTTGTGCAAATTCTTGCTGTGAGATTCCCATTGCAGCCCGAATTATCTTTATTGCTCGGCTATAATTCATTGTTATTATTACTTTATAACAGGACCTTAAAATCAAGGTCCTTTCAGAAAGTGGTTAGTTGATTCAAGCAATTATCTTTAATATCGTTTTGGTCAATATCGCTACTTGTTTTCTGACACGATTAGTATCATGTGCATGAAGCGCATGTGTCAGATTTTTCGTTGTTCTTACAAGACAATCACTTTCCTCGGTATTCAATCTTCCGCTCTTTACGAGGGAATTGATAACTCTAATTAGAGCTTTCACTTCCGTTTTCATAATTTCACCTCCTTTCCGGAAATAGACCAAGGGTCTACTCCTGCTGTCTTGTAGATCCTTATTGGAGAAGATCTTATACTCTGACTAACCTTTTCTTCACTGCTGATCACACATTCATTTATCATTACGCTTAATCTCGTATCAGTCGCATTCAAGACAAGCTAGCGATTATCGCGTGATGTGATATCAGCCAGCAACGAGCAAGAAAATCTTGCGGAATATTGCTATTCCATAAAAAAAAGCAAGGATAGACTATCCTATTGCTCTATTGGATCTACTTAATGGTGATGAAATTTTTGAAAGAGCAGTCTATTACAGACTCCATATATAACATTACTAAATTTGAACCTATTTGTCAACTGAATTGACATAAATAAAAAGGATCTGTTCCGATTTTACTGTCACAATAACTTAACCTAATTATCATCAACTGCTTAATAAACTAAGTATTTTTTGTGATATATTGATTTTATGACTTTATTTACGACTGGTTATCAGGGTGAAACAATATCTTACTTTATAAAGAAGCTACAAGAGGAAAAGATTGATGCAATTATTGATATTAGAGAAAATCCCTTTAGTCGTAAACCAGGTTTTAGTGGGAAAGTACTTAGTAAAAAACTCACAGCTTCTGGCGTGAAATACTACCACTTTCAAGAATTAGGCACACCAAAACCTCTAAGAGAAGATTTGGCTTTGAAAGGTAATTATGGTGTTTTTTTTGAAAACTATCGAAATTATCTACTTGAATACAAAGATTCATTGGATGATTTAATAGATATCGGCTCAAATAAAAGAATTTGTCTTATGTGTTTTGAAAAAGACCCTCACTTATGTCATAGAAAAGTAGTGGCGGAATTACTCTCAGAATACTCTGGTAAAAAAATAACCGTGGTTCACCTATAATGGAGATGATGAAATGGACTACAACTGAAGTACTTGTGCTTGTTAAAGTATATCCTACTCCTAGCAATAAATACGGTGAAACCGTCTGTACTGCAGGTATAACAAGAGATAGTAAATGGATAAGACTATACCCTGTTCCCTATAGAGATTTACCTATTGATAAACATTATGATAAATTCCAGTGGATAAAAGTAAAGGTTACTCCTTCAAATGAAATGCTTAGAAGACCAGAGAGCCATAAAATTGACGCCTCAAGTATAGAACTTTTATCTAAAATTCCTCCTGGTTCCGGTTGGATAGAAAGAACAAAATATTTTCTTCCTGCCACTTCTAAATCTTTAGAGGAAATAGAATTAAAGAAACAAGAAAATGGTACATCATTAGGCGCATTTAAACCACACACTGTAAAAGATTTTATAATTGAATCGGATAGTGGTCAATGGAATGAAAAACAACTAAAAGTATTAGAACAGAAATCTCTTTTTAATCAAGACAAGGCAACTTTAAGAAAAGTTCCGTATAAATTCCGTTATATTTTTACATGCAATAATAAAGATTGTAAAGGTCACGATATACAAATATTCGACTGGGAAGCCGCACAAAGTTATTGGAGATTCAAAAAATTATATAAGAATGAGGCTCTAGTATTAAAAAAGTTAAAAAAGCGCTGGCTAGATCACTTTTTTAAAGATAGGGAATCATATTTTGTAGTTGGAACTGATTTTCATTGGAATAAATTCATGATTCTTACAATTGTTAGTCCAAAAAGAAAGTCTGATCAAATGGAGCTTTTTTAACTAAAGATTTTATTTCAGGATAATAAGTTCCTACATAATCACTAATTATTAAATTTCATCAAATATGGGTGCTGGAAAACTAATAGATACAAACAATCCAGACGTAGGTAAATATGTCTTGAGAATTGGTGAAATTATTACTTTATTAAGCAATCTAGACTACAATGTAGAGATCTTTATAGAAGCTATAGTAAACCTAGATGATAGCTACCAAGCAAAAACATCAATCATTTCGTTAATTAGACGATCAAGTTTCTCAAAGAGACTTGAATTTTTAAATGATTTACTAAAAGAGAAACATAGCGAAAAATATGAAATATTTCAAATATTGTATAGGGAAATTAAAGAGTGTATTGAAATTAGGAATACACTGGCACATTCGCAAGTATTTTTCCATAACACTAAAGATAATTCCATCATGATGATATCCAATCTAAAGAAAATTGAAGTTAAATCACCAAGGAATTTTTTTGACCCGATATCAATAGAAATTCTAGATTCTTATATAAAAAAATTTCGTGAGGTTACTAAATCTTTTCATAGTTATACATACTCATTAGGTTATTTCCAAGGTCACAGTGTTTAAATAAAAAGTTCCCAAATAGTCAACCAGAGCCAACCAATCTTCGCTGAAGATACGGAATGGCATTGCACCTTCTGTATGTATTATGTGTACATTTTTCTGAGCTTAAAATCCCACATATTCTACTACGGATAAACCTCCGACTTGAAAAGCGACTAACGGAACATAACAGTGGTAAAATGAAATCAACATTACCTCATGCCCCATGGACACTGATTTGGTATGGAGTCCTCAGTACTGAAAAAGAGGCAAAGGATTTTAAGCTCTATTTGCAATCCGGTTCGGGCAAGGCATTCTACCACACCCCGGGTAATTTATGTTTACTTTTTGTGCCGTTTTCTAGTGCTTATTTCTTTCAAGATAAATCGTGTTTTAGCCCTTAAATATGTCCTAATCCTCTTGATTTTCCTTGACAAAAAAACTATAATTATAGGTATGGAAATCGTCAATAATGAGGGAGAAAATATACTTGTGTCAACTAACGAAAAATGCGGAGAAAGAATAACTTCGTATCTGACTATAGGATACCCATTGACTTTTGTCTCAGAAGGTGCTAAACTGCAAGGCAGTGATGTTTCTTCGAGCAGTTTAGCACCTTAGGATTATTTTAACTTCGTAGCTTTACAGCAATCTAAACTATCAATAAACTCGATTTAATTATAGGCTACTGTTGAGCTTATATATTTTAACTATAAGGATAACGCGACGTTGTTTAAGAACAAATTGGTATAAAAAGTTCCCACATAGTCAACCAGCGCCAGCCCGGAAATTTTACTTCAAAACTATATAGTGATTAAACAATTTAGGCTTGTTCTACATTCTTTTTAGAGGGTATTACTTGGATTAATATTAAAAAAATTAATAGAAAACCAAGATATAAAGCGATATCTCTTGCTGAAAACTTGTCTGAAATAGAACCGATGAAATAAGCAGTCAAAACATAAGGAACATTTTTTATCATGTTAAAAGTCGAGAGGGTTGTTGCTCTAAATTTGGACTCTGTATTATTGTTAATCGTTATAGACACCAGATTCCCGAATATTCCCTGAAGTGACGACCGGAATATAAGCGATGCACCGCCGATAAACAAACCTGCCATTGGAGATACGATAAATGTTGCTGCCACAAGAAGGCCAATTACTACAATTGACAGGTTTCCTTTTAGAACTTTCTGGATTAGCGGAGTTAACTGAGATGCAAGTGCTGAAATAACGAAGATTATTGACCAAAGTATTCCCAGTTGGATTTCATTAAAGCCAAACTCAAATCCCAGGAAACTGTCAATCATTTCCGAAGATATAACAATAAAAAATCCTATTGATAGTAAAAGAGTAGTCTGTCTTCTAATGTCATTTTTCTTAAACAATTCTTTTAATCCCTGACTGCTTTGTTTTAGAAAATTATTGAGTGAAAATTTCTCCGTATCTATGCGTGGCTCAATTAAGAAAAACGACGCAATAAGTCCCAAAAAATATCCTCCTGCGTTAGCGTAAAATGGAAAAGAAGGGTTTAATCTGTACAGGAATCCACCGATGACACCACAGATTGCAGGGGATATCAATGATATAGTATTTATGTTGGAAATCTTTTTAACATAGGATTCTTCCTTTCCTTCTTCTTTCAGTGAATCAAAAACCAGGGCATCTATTGTCCCCGAATAGAATGCACCTCCGACACATAGAATAAAGACAGACAAAGCTAATATTTGAAAATCAGGTGCTGCCGCCATCATTAAAGCCCCAATGGTTTCTAGAAAAAAAGAAAGAATCAGGGTTTTTTTCTTACCCACAAGGTCAGCAATAGCACCAGTCGGTATTTCGGCTAAAGTCATCGTGACAATGAGCACGGTCTCAAGTATTCCTATTCCTGCATAATTTGTGAATCTTAGATAATAAAATATCCATATACCAAGCCAGAACCAAGTTGTTTTGGAGAAAGCTAAGACGTACGAAAGTAGAATATTTTTCCTCAGCATTTACTAACTATTTTATCCTATTTGGTTATAAAAAATCAGCAGGGTCCTAAAGATAAAAAATGACATATGATCAATTTTATATTCCCATATTGTCTTGACAATAATCCTTACTTTTATTATCTTGTTGCAAGTTACAAAATAAAGTAATTGATGGTTGTCGAAAGTATAAATTGGTGTGCAATGCCACGCGCGCCTCAGGAAATCCCAGGGAGAATTCCCCAGTCAATTGTAATCACTGGATTACAGGTAGGAGATATCCTTTTCGGCAATGATTATGGAGATCTAAAAGGGCAGATATGGACTGATACTCGAAACTATGACAAACCATTGCCTTCGGTTGATCCGTCAACACAAACGCGGCTTCAGCCTACACATGCCTACGGATTATTTTTTGATTCTTCACATAATGGTGACAGGCCGCCGTTTGCGGAAATGTGGGGAACTCAACTGGGGGAGAGCGGGCAAAATGCAGTGGTCTTCCGGTTTTTTACGACAGAGGAGCTTCGACAACTGGGAGTATCTATAACAGACGGTGGTATAGAAAATCTTCAAAGAAGACTGATTGATGCAGTCAAATTATATTGTACAAATCATTCTCTGATTTTTTGCCTACATTACCTTTCCGATGACAATCAGAGCGACAATTCCTAAGGAACTATTATCAAAGTAATTTCATAGGAGTTTATTTAAATAAAATATCCCATACTCCAGTTGAAAAGCTATCTTGGTAAACGTATAATTTTTATTTCATGAAGATGAAAAAAGTTGACAAGTTAAGTCAAATTTTTCAATATCAGAGCTTCATAACAATCTGATACACCTTGGGGTGGTAACCATTTTATAACAGTATGTCCAAAGAATTTTATACCTCTTTAGGAAGAACAGTTCGTTGGCCTGATTTTGCATCTCAACCAAATTTTCCGCCACCTGGTTCAATAACATATGATGATGTTCTCCTAGTACCTGGAGCTTATACCATGATTGAGTCAAGAAAAAGTCCAGACTTGTCAGTAAATTTTGGACCATATACATTAAGCACGCCTATCGTGACTGCTCCTATGGACACCATCTCTGGAGAAGTGATGATTCGTAGAATGGCAGAACTTGGCGCCATTGGCAGTCTTCCAAGAAGTAATAATTTTGGTGAAGTTTTGGGTATTTGTGAAAGCCTATCACAAGATGATGTGCCCTGTCTTTATGCTTTAGGATTGTCTCAAGCAGTTGATCAAGCCGGTCAACTCAAAGAACGTGGTGCGCAGATGGTACTTCTTGATGTTGCTCACGGCGGTATGGAACAAGTAGCAAGGGTAGCCGGCGAAATAAAAAACAGACATGGTTTGACTATAGTTGCAGGAAATATTGTTACTTACCCTCAAGCTGAAGCATACAACAAAGCTGGAGTGGATATAGCGCGAGTTGGTGTTGGCCCGGGAGGAGTTTGTAAAACCCGGTTAGTTGCTGGTGCAGGTTTTCCACAGGTTTCTGCTATTTTTGAGACAACTGAATCCGGTATTTATGTGGTTGCTGATGGAGGCATAAGGTATCCTGGAGACGTGGCAAAAGCACTTGCGGCTGGAGCAAATATGGTTATGATTGGTTCTTTATTTGCTGGTACACAGGAGACTCCGGGTGATGTAACAAACGGTAAGAAAAGGTTGAGAGGTCAAGCGTCTACAAGTTATATGCAAGACAGCGGTGTAGTTCCTGGAGAATATAGAGCAGCTGAAGGTGTTGAAGTGACAGTTCCTGCAAGAGGGTCAGTTGAAGATGTAGTTAACGATATCAGGGGCGGTCTAAGAAGTGCCATGTCTTATGTTGGAGCGAAAAGCATAGGAGAACTACAAGATAAAGCGGTCTTTACGTTTACATCACACGCAGCACAACAGGAAAATAAACCATATATGGATAAATAGGGTAGAAGTTTTTGCTTTATTGATCTTCATAGTTTGGTATTTTTTATAGTACTAATCATCCTCTAACGGTTTCTTCGTATTTGATATACTTTTTATATGAAAAACCAAGACCCTGTCTGTTGTCCTGAATTTGATCCAAAAAAATGGGATAAGAAAACGTATAAGTGGGAAAACAAACAGTTTATCAAAGAAACTATTCCTACCTTTTTTCATATCCCGTTTCCTCCGATGATCGGCAAAAAGATTACTCACATGATGGAGCTGGCAACACGCGCAGACAAGATCGATCCCAAAAAGGACGAAGTCCTGGTATTGTTTCAGGATACAAGCGCCTTCAAATCACATATTTATATCTCGGTTATGGGCAATGTCCCCGGAGCAGGTAATGTCACCATATCAGGTACTTTTATGGCAAAAGTCTATGACGGTCCCTATAATGCGATCCCCGCATTTATAAAAGACATGAGTCTTTATCTGGAAAATCAAGGAAAAAAAGCGCCTCAAAGTGATGAGTACTATGTCCATTATGCATATTGTCCGGGTTGTGAGAAAAAATACGGTCACAACTATATGATTCTATTTGCCCGCATAAACCCGTGATGGTCCTGGAATTATGCGTCCTGAGGTGGTATTCATATTTAACCACCGAAGAAGGCAGAGGTTTTCCATGACTCATAATTCATCTGAAGCTTTTGAGAGTCAAATGATTTTTCATTGTTTTTATCCTGCGGCACATCTCCTGATATGGTCTCTTTGAATGCGGATGTGATTGTTTTCTGATATTTTTTTAACAGGCGGCCGATAAAAGGATATTTTTCACTGTATGCCAATAAAGGCTTGATTTGATTTGAAAGTACATTGCCGGTTAAACCCTTCCAATTTTTTATCCGTTTTCCTGCAACACCCACAAATGCACGCAGACCAGTTTCCAAATATCCGATTCTTTCTACTATATCAAATACGGCACCAACCTTTGTTGTCTTCTTCATTACCACATCATAGTATGCTGATTTTATCAATGATTTTTGTGGGTTGTCTGCAAGTGTTGCAAGAAGTTTGCTAAAAATATCCTTCTCAATATTCATGTGATCGCTGTTGTGTTTTTCAAAAGTGATGTCTCCAACACCTTCATGTCCTATAAACAACTCTCCGAAGTCATGGACATAACAGGCTGTATACAACAGCAATTGTTCTTTTTTACTGAGCTTGAGGTGATTTTCCATATCAGACTTGATGCATTTCTCAGCAACTTTTGCTGTTCTATAGGGGTGGGTCAATGCTATGACATCGTCTCCTAAAAGCATCCTCCAATCCTGGACTGTTTCATCGACCACAAAGCGTTCATACCGAAGAGAATTCTCTAATTGTTTTTCGTGTTGCCGTACAATCTGTTCAATATACCGGTAAGGAACTCCTGTATTGCTATACATAGTCTCTTTATCGTGATTATAGCATCTGCGTGTTACATTTTTTGTTGCATATGTTTGAAAAAAACATTAAACTGCAGGGTATTGATAAATACTTTTTTGACTTTGTATGAAAAATGCCATAATTCTGCATGGTGGGCCTTCAAAGCAAGAGTACTATGATCCTGAAGCTCCAAGTATGAGTAATGCCCATTGGATTCCCTGGCTGCAGGCACAACTTCTGAAGGCAGATATACCGACCTCCACTCCTGAGATCCCGTTTTCTTTTGACCGGAATTGGAACACATGGACTCACGAAGTGGAGCGGTTTGACATGGGTCCTGAGACTATCCTTGTCGGCCATAGCACCGGCGCCGGATTTTTCATAAAGTATCTCAGCATTCATACAAATATCACGGTCAATAAGATGATCTTAGTCGCTCCATGGCTTGATCCGGATGATGAGCTTTCGACGGATTTTTTTGACAATTTTGAGATTGATTCCCAACTTATAAAGAGGTCATCCGGGATCATGATATTTGCGTCAGACAATGACCAGGAGAGCGTGCACACATCCGTGAATATTCTCCGGAAAGCCCTCCCCGGCATCGGCTACCGGGAGTTTCCCGGGTACGGACACTTCCTTGCCGAAGACATGAAGACTACGAGATTCCCTGAGCTACTTGAATTTATTCTGGCATAAACCCTCTGTTACTTCGCTCTCTTTATACCGTTTTGTTGTCTATAAGCGACTGAAAATTGACAAAGGGTAATCTACACTAATAACAAATGATAAATCCACAAATTCTCAAATCAATTTCAAATGTTTAATAACAAATCTATAAACCAAGATCAAATGTTAAATGATAAATTCTCAAATAACACAAATTCACAAATATACAAATTTTTAATCAATATGAAATGAAAAATGATACATGTCAAAACAGGAAGTTTGATCTGGAAAAACGTACCACTGCATTTGCGCTCAAAATACTGGCGTATTGCAAAAGGGAACCTTGTTCAACTACTTCCAAGCCTGTCATCGAGCAGCTCATCCGTAGCGCAACCAGTATCGGTGCAAACTATCGTGAGGCAAACGGCGCAGACAGCAAGAAAGACTTCAGAAATAAAATAAGTATCTGTAAAAAGGAAGCAAAGGAAACCATGTACTGGCTGGAGCTTCTTGGATCTATAAGTTTAAATAAGGTTTATCTGAGAACTCTCTGGAGCGAAGCCCACCAACTAACCCTCATTTTCTCCGCAATATCAAGACGATTGAGAGATTGAAGAAATGTTAAATTGCACAAATCCACAAATACACAATTCAATTTTAAATTTCAAAATGTTTAATGATTAATCATTGATTTGTGGATTGCCTCTCCTAATCCTGTCAATACCTCACCTTTTTCCTTTTTACCTGTTTTTACAAACCTTTGGGGTTGATTACCAAAGACCAATTTGTTTCATCACTGCTTATTAATTTGATATTTGTCATTTGGTATTGATTTAACATTTGTTTATTTAAAATTTGTAATTTTCCTTGTGTTGCATATAATCCACAAAAGTACTAAACTAGATCATATTAAGGCCTTTTTTGAGGAATATACTTGATAATAAAAGTAAAAATTAGAAGGTTAAGAGATACAAAGAAAAAATATATAAAGCATATAACCTATGAAAAACAGAAAAATCTTTTTTGTAATGGCGGGGGGAGGTCATGAAACAGATAGGCACTACTTTGACACTATTCAAACAAGGCGATCCGTTGAAGAGTTCGGAAAATATCTTGACGAAGAAACAGTAAATAAATTAAAACAATACTCACACGGCAGACCTTATGCAATTTGGGGAGCAGTTCCGGGATCGAGTAATATCCGTAATTGGGAAATCATGAGTGAAGGCGATTATGTCATGGTATATCGGCACGGTAAAATAATCCTTGCAGCGGAAATTGCTTTAAAAGTGAGGAATGAAAATCTGGCACGATATTTCTGGCAGGAAGATACTGACGGACAGACATGGGAACTTATTTATTTCATGATTAATGACGTGCCGTTTGACCTCCCCATCGAAAAGCTGAATAAGTATTTAGGCTATGAAGAAAGTTATCATCCGCAGGGATTCATGGCTATCAAGCAGGATAAAGCAGACAAACTACTTTCTATTTACGGTGATCTTATTTCTCTCCTGCAGAAACTGAGCGAGGGAAAAAATCTGGAAAAAATAGAAATCGAAAAAAAGCAGATAATAAATGAAGTAATTGATGAACATATCGACAGAGCCCCGACAGAACACACCGAAATGCAGTGGCGATTAATCAGGCTGGGAAATCAGGCAAATTTTGACGTTTGGGTCCCTACAGCCGATCAGTCAAAAGAGTTCGACGGAAAAAGATTCAGGGATTTTGTCATAAAAGAATTCCAGGCATCAATCGATGTCCCCCCCTATATCCGGAACATTGATATTGTATGGAAGCTCGGATATTCAATCAAGTCCGCATTTGAAGTCGAGCATTCAACAAGCATTTATTCCGGCATATTAAGACTATCAGATCTTCGTTCATTAACTCCGAATTCAACCTATCCTCTTTTTATTGTTGCAGACAGGGAGCGTAAAAATAAAGTTTTTGAACAACTGCGCAGACCGACTTTTTCCAATGAATATTTATCACTTGATTACGCCGTAAAATTTATTTCTTACGATTCAGTAAGAAGTCTTGACGATGATTTAAAAGATAAACAAATTGGGGCCGATATCAACTGGCTTATGAAAGAAGCCCAAACAGTCAATGGAAATTGATATTCTCTCCAGAAACAGCCTGCAAAATACTGAAACTGCAAATAAATTAATTTAAAAAAATTAAAGAGTTTAAAATATCCCTATGGACCGTCACACACCAACACAAAGAAGTTATAATATGTCACGTATAAAATCAAAAAATACAAAACCAGAGTTGCTTGTTTTCCGTTTGCTAAAAGAAAGAGGATATAAATTTTCGAAACATGCCAAAATTATTACAGGAAAACCCGATATCGTTTTTAGAAAACACAGGGTAGTTGTTTTTGTGGATGGAGAGTTTTGGCACGGTAAAAACTTTCAGCGTTGGAAAAGTAAATTATCCGAATTTTGGCATACAAAAATTACTGCCAATATTGAACGTGATAAAAAAAATACAAGACTCCTAAAACTTAAAGGCTGGACCGTTATTCGTTTGTGGGATAAAGCCGTTATAAAAAATCCGGAGCGCTCGGTCGAAAAAATTATCAGATGTGTTGAGAAGGTACGTATTCTCCAGGAAAAGTAACGGCTTCTTCATCCCGGTAATAAAATCTAAGCATTTGTTTAATGGCTATAGCAATTCTTCTTGCAAGTAACGGAGGAACTGCATTCCCGATTTGTTTTGTGATTTCTCCAAATGTTCCGATAAACTTAAAACTGTCAGGGAAAGATTGCAGTCTTGCCGCTTCTCTGAGTGAAATTGCTCTATTCTGTTCTGGATGACCAAATCTGCCTTTAGTAATCATGCCGCAGCCTCCTGTTATAGTGGGGGAAGGAACGTCCCATCTCATTCTTCCATATACATCTTTATAACCTGCTACGTTCAGATGGCATTTGAGGAAGAGCTCTTTAGGCCAGTTTGTCCTACTTCCTCCGTCTTTTGGTGTATGCCGTAATCGTTTGAGGTTAGTTTCAGACACGTTTGCCGAAATATGCAGTTCGTCCTTTTTATCTTTCTCACCAGCCTTTATCGAAGGCAGATCGCTTATTGAATCTCTGACGGTTTTCCAGGGTTTCAAAAAAGGATCTGAGGACTTGGGATCCTGATTTGTTTTATTTGGTATTGATACATGTAAACCTGGAAGTCTTGTTCCAATAAAAACAAGTCTGTGTCGTCTTTGTGGAACCCCATAATCTGCAGCATCAACTATCTCATAATCAAAATTATGATATCCAAATGCTTTAAGTTCATTTACTGCAGATTTAAAGATCGGTTTTCCAACACCTCTGGCCAGACCAGGGACATTTTCCAAGATAAAGAAAACAGGCTCTATCTCCTTAACCAATCTTATGAATTCCCATACAAGCTGGTTCCTCGGATCCTTCAATCTCTGTGAAGTCCGTCTTGCAGAAGAAAATCCCTGACAAGGAGGACATGCCAATAATACAACATTTGTGCTGGATTTTATCTTCGCATGCTTTAATAATTTTTTTCCAGAAATATTTCTTATATCCTCATTTAGGACAACACTTTTGGGAAAGTTCCTCTTAAATGTTTCAGCTGCTGTTTTTTCAATTTCAACCGCCGCTGCAATATTGAAACCAGCATTTTGGAATCCTAAAGCAGACCCACCACTGCCAGAAAAAAGATCAATGACACTTAATTTTTTTATCATAAATGACTATATTTAAAAAAGCCCATATCTGGTTTGTTGTATAGACCCACAAGTAATCCTCTGTCAAGGAGTCTGTTCCCCTCTTCGCAAGATGTTTCGGGCAACAATGCGCAGTTATGACAGGCGGCAAGGTTGCATGAACCTGGACCTTGCCCTTTACTATCAACACATATAGGGTCGGAAGAACACCATTCGGCTTTATTAAGAGCACTTTCTACAATCTTCTCGAGATTACCCGGTTCGCCTTGTTTTACCAAACCTCCCATCGAGCCTTCAGAATCTCCCGAAGCAGTATATAATAAGATACCGTTTGTATTCGAATCTTCACTCTCAATGCTGCAATAAATTCTTTCCCTGATAGAAGAAGTCCCGTAGCCACACTGATAACTAAGTTGATTTATTATTATATGAGCAAATGAATGTAGCAAGATAAACCTTGAATTTAATACTCTTTCTGGCAGTGAAAAACCTAATCTTCCTTTATTATAGTTGTCAATTAAGATAGTTGCTCTAGCTTGAACTTCTTTTTGATTTGCCCAACTATTAATTAATTCAGGATTGAAGTCAAAAAAAATTCCTTCCCCTTTAACGGTAATTGCAGGAAGCCAATTCAGGGGATTAATTGAGAGTTGATTTTTTTTGAAAATGTCATCCGAGCCATCCTGGGGTAAAAGTCTAGAAAAACCTGCAAGAGCTCTTGTTTCACGGAGTTTATGCAAAAGTAAAATATTCCTGAAAAATTTTTGGAACAAATTAGAATAAAGGTTATTGTTTTTTGATGTTATGTATAAGTCTCGAGTAGACTTTCCTATCAAATCATTCATTGCTTTGTATTCTGCCATTCTGAAGTCTTCTTCTTTTTCATTTTGTTTATCAAGTGCTGAAAATTGGAGATCACGCTTTAGCCCCGCTTCATAAAGTTCTGTTGCGTCAACATTTTTCAATTCTGCAATCGTATCGAATTTGTTTTTCATTAATTTTCCATCTTTTTTTGTCTTTAATATATGCCAATATTTTTCAATAATATCATTGATTTTTGGATCGAAAGTATCTTCTAAACTTGGCAGATAAATCGAGCTTCTTACGATTGGGAAGTATACATTTGAGGCGCCTCTCTGAACTGTATGAAGATCTTCTGAGCAACCTCTGGCTTCTTCATTGGTTTCCCCAAGCCAGGGTCGTTGCCCGCAACACTTGATACCTAAATTTGAAAGAGCATTTTTTTCAAAGGAGTTCATCATGCTATTATTTGCACCACACGAGCAGCTTATTTTAATTGCGCCCAATGCACTGGCTGATGGACGGATTGTATAACGCAATTTACAATCTTGTCCAAATGATTTACCTTTGTGAACCCATTCCATAAAAGGAAAGTCTTGAATGTGGCCTTTTCCGCAAATAGCAACAAAACGAACAGGCATTAAATATTGTCTTTTTCTCTCATTCCAAGTATGGCACGATCTTCTGTCTCCAAAGTTATATCCTCTGCATCTCATTAAATTATTATCATATAGCGACAAAAATTCCATCCCGCCGCACCAATAACAATAATGCCATTGAGGAAATCTCACAAAAGGTATTGATAGTTCTGGGTTTTGAACGCTTTGACCACTCCTGAAATCGGGGGGGAGACGAAAATGATCAACCCCAAGCCTTTGCTTAAGCCTGTCTTCTTCAATAATAAATTCCTCTTTTGTTTGTGCGCTTCTGTATGTTTCTTCCCAAGCGTCCAACCCTGCGACCATTAAAGATTCACCCTTAGGGAAATTTATCATTTGCCCCACTCCCCAGGGCGATATTAATTGCCCTTGCCTTATTAGACGTTTCTCGTTACTCATGATTAAAGGATTTATTATTATCCATATAATAACTACTCACTTTTGCATTGCAGCTTGCATCTACATTCCTCATGGATGTCGGGGTTGGCCAAGCGACCTCTTCTGTTTCATCTGGAGGTTTTACGTTATTCGGAAACATCAGTACTGTTTTATCCCATGATGTGGGAAATGAACTTCCATAATATGGAGGATGAAGTTTTTGCCAATGATGAATCTTCCTTTTTAATAAATCTATTGCTTGCTTTAATTCGGAAATTTCTACTCCCGATACCCGATTTCTGACTATATCTTCAATTCGCTCAAAAAGACTATTACTTGGAGAGGGATCGGGACTTTTTCTGTTGTTTTCGCTGCCAAGATACCTTACTAAGCCGACCAGAATTGCATGCAATGCACGTTCCATAACCGGAGTGGAATAAGGCGTTATGCTTGTTGGTTCTACAAAACTATATATTTTTGAGTGATATGAATGAAATCGCTCGTAATGGGATCGGTCTCTTGGCTTTGAGGTGTTATACACAACCACAACAAGCCCAGGTCCAGAAGCTGACCTTCCTACTCGGCTAGTTGTTTGGATATACTCAGAAGTTGTTTTAGGCTGACCTGTAACGGTCATTAATCCTAATCTTGGAATGTCAACTCCAACAGAAACCATATTTGTGGCTAAACAGACATCAACAGGGGGTTTAATCCTTTCAGCCAATTGCGGATAATTAACTTCAAGCTCCTTAAGTGCTTTAGATATCTCGCCGCTTTCGACCCTACTTGTTAATTCAATGTGACTATTAATAAGCCGTCTCAAATCGGGGATACTTTTACTCGATAAACCCATCCTTTGCCACATTCTGCTAAGATATTCTGGGATGTCTGCATATATTCTTGTTACTGCATGTCCAAGCTCTCTTAAACTGTTAAAATAATCAAGAATCGTCCAGTAATAGTTTTTCTCTGAATCCGGAGCATCGACGGATCTAACAGCTTGCAGTAAAGCAGAGATTACTCTTATATGTGCCGTTGCATGAGATAATCCAGACGCGTGAATTCCAACATATTTTCTACCGTTTTGTGTTGAGTCTTCTTTGGCAAAAAAGGAATCCGCCGCGTTTATAGCCTGTGGAGGAAATAGAAACACATTCTTTTCTCCGCAGTTATAAAGGGCATTAACCTGTTCTTTAGCCCTGCTTAAAGTGGCTGTGGAAGCAATAATTTTTGCCTTACTGGTTTTTCCGTCTTCACTCTTGCACAGTTCATCAACCAGAATTTCGTAGTGTCCAACCATTGAGCCTAAAGGTCCCGATATCAGGTGAAGTTCATCCTGTATGATTAATTCGGGTGGTTTAATTCTTAAATTGTCTCTATAACCGAAGAGGCTCCGAATTTCATTTGGTTTCCAAACCATCATGGCAAATTTATCTACAGTGCCAATAATTAAAGTGGGTGGAGACTCATAAATATCCTGATCTATTACTAGTAAAGGCAAACTCGTCTGCTCTGTGGAGAATGAACAGGTTTTATCGCTGCATTTAAAAATTACTGTAGACGGATTCCTCGAAATTGAATAGCCCTTAATATCAACGGGTGTTTTTATTTGATCCTTCTCCATAACTGGCCCCATTCCTGCTCCGCACCATGGACATTTATATATAATGAATGGGTATTTTTTGTTTTCGTTCTTCTTAATATCCTTAAATTTGCGTACTGCATCCGCTCTTGAATTTGGGGAAACATCATCTCCAACCCACAATCCTATTGTTATTCTGTTTTTGCCAAGCTCGTGTTCACGCTCTTTTCTTATTAGTTCACAAGCACAGATCATTGAAGAAGCTCGCTGAAACTGTTGAGCAGTAAGTAAGCGTAGAGTGTATCTCATTAGGATAGCCGTCCCATCATCATCTTGATTTCGAAGTCTTCTTAGGAAGATTGTAAATGCGGATAATCCAAGATAGGCCTCTGTTTTACCGCCTCCTGTTGGAAACCATATTATATCCACAATTTTTCTTTCTTCACAGCTCTCGTCGAAAATGGACTTTATATTCATCATGATGAAAGCGAGCTGGAATGGATACCAGTTCCCCAACCTGGTCCCTTTGTCTGGCCAGGTTTGAGTATCAGAGATCTCTGGAGCCTTCCAAGGTTCAATCTTATTACCAGGTTTCCATTCTCTGGTCTTAAGTCCAAAATGAAGCTGCTGTAGAAGCATACTTTTGTTCATAAACAGAAAGGCCTTTCTTACGTGCTCATTATCTTCAATAAGAGACGCTCCTTCCTTCATTCTTTCTAAACAGTATTTGCAGTTCTTAATATTTTTTCTTGCCGCTTCACTTAATTCTTCTGATGTTCCCTCATTAATAATCCCTTCTTGTTTATTAATCCATTCGCCATATTCATAACACAGTTGGTTAAGATTATTCGTAATGCTCTTTATGGCCGATTCATCAATCATGTCGTACATTTTAAGGTTAACCGAAGGAGATCTGAAGGGCAGGATTGGCTTCATTTCATACATCGGCAAAGTTTCAGCGATAATCTTGGAAACTGAAGTGCTGTTGTCAGAGTCTTCCCATACTGGAGAACATCCATGCCCAATGGCGTAGGTTTTTTTGTGCGAATACAAGAGTTGGGTGGATATCTCATCAGAATCAATCGACGCTGTAGGGTAGGGAAAAAAACATTCTTCGTCGACATTTGATCGCATTTCAAAACCAACTTGAAAAAAACAGTTAATATTTTCGTTTTTATCACTTTTTCTTAATTCATTTACAAGAGAAAAGGTAATGATTTGATACTCTGAGTTTTCCGCAATCTTTCCTGATCTGTTTACTATATAAAGCGACAAGCCAGTTTCTCTATTCTGTTTTAAGATTGGAATAGTGCTTTGAGGATTCTTTATTGTTGGGATTTTATCGTGCGGAATATATATTTCTGTATCGATAGATTCTCGGTAATACGCGCTTACATCTTTTACTGTTCCATCGTTCTTTTTTATTGGATATTTTCCTTTTTTATACCGACCACCTCGTATAAGAACTTTTAATCCTCCCGTTTGTACTTTAAGAAAGCAGCTAATTCCCATCGCAGAAGGCAGATATGCATTGGAAAGGTTGAGTAATTCATCATTATCTTCTGTGTTTGTTTTAATTTTATGGAGTATACTTTCCCTTTCGTAAGACTTTTCCTGTGCTGAATCAATGTCTGTATTATCCTCTTCTTCATCGTCTTCCAATTCATCGTTTGTTTCAAGTTCCTCATTGTTGGTAAATAAATCCTCCTGAGGGTATAGAATACCGACACTATAGCGTGTATTGGGGTTCAACCTCGGAATTATTTCCTCTCCGTTTTCTTGAACATAGGGCGGTTTTGGATCGGGACCAACAAGCTCTTTCTTCAGAAATTCGATTAACTTATCTCTCATCATGGATGATCTTTTTTTTCATTGTTAACTTAATAATATTATTAAAGTGATTTTCAATTTTTCTGTCCATTAGTACATAAAGTTTTGTCTTTGCCCTAGACATGCCAACATAAAGAATTTTATTGAACTCTAATTCGTCGATCTTGTCAATGTCACATAATAGAATAACCGCATTTTCAAGGCCTTTGTAACCTTGAATTGTCGAAAACCAAATGCTTTCATCTCCAATTGTATAAGAACCGTGCTTATAAAGGGGATTGATATTGAATCGATCTTTGGGTAATTTAGAAACGGCAGAATTTTCATATTTATAAGGCGACAATATGGTTATTTTATTTGCAGGGATCCTTTGCCTTCGAAGTTTAATTAAAATGTTTTGGAGTTTGTTTATTTTTTCGTTTTCATCTCCATAAAAATTGTATTCGACGGGTGCACCATCAAATTTGCTTGGAAGATAAGAACTTTCATCTATATCGCACACAAGCGAAATTTCTTCTCCGATTGGCCTAGTGTTTCTGCAGTTTATATCGAGTTTATATTGTGTAAAAACCGCTCTATTTTCAAGTTTCTTTACCATTTCCTCCTTAGACAGGGAAGAAAAGATGGCCTGCCTTTCAAAATCGCACAATATCTGCCATCTCCCTTCTGAAAGACCACCTTTTAATAGATGGTTTAACACGTCAAGATATTCAACCCTGATCAGATCTTGACCTTCATCCAATATCAACACGTCAAACGGTTCTATGCGTCCAGCATCGATTTCTTCAAGAGCTAAGAGTGGTAATTCTGTATTAAAATATTCGTCGGACCTGTCATTAATTATTTCGTCATTCTTACGGGTAATCTTTGATAAAAAATCATGAAAATTGCCAGCATACGAGCCGTTTTTATTAAACTCTGGCGGAAGCTGTTTTGATATCCACCTCCCTAATAAAGCGTTGAAGCATAGAAGCAGAATTTTTTTGTTTTTAAAGTAATCTCTTCTGGCCGATTCTAGTGCGATCATTGTTTTTCCGGTTCCAGCAGCTCCCCGGAATAAACATCTGTCATTAAATTCCAATCTGTCAAGACAGTTAAACTGTTCCTTAGTGTAGTTGTCAAGTTGCTGATCAATTTCATTAAGATAATCTTTTGGAGGCATTATTTTTTCAAAGTCTCCGCGAAAAAAAGCTGCCAGCGAATCAACCTGAGAAACACTTGGTATGTTTTTACCCCTATCAAACCAGTCATAGGTTTCAAACATTTTTTTATAATGTCTGAAGAGTTTCTTAATATATTCACTTACTGGTAGTGTGCGCATGTTCCTGTCATATATTTGCCAAGACTCTATTTCGGTATTGGCAATATCAAACACAATGTGAGGAAACAATACGCCGTATCCAAACAGAAGCCGATTTAACGGGTGCGATGAGCCGAACTTGCGCGAAATGGCTTCTTTTATTCCAAACATCCCTTCTCTTGCTTGCTGGAAAGGACTTCTAGGTGATTCTGTTACTCTCCCGAATCTATTTATATACTTCCATATTCCGTTCTCCCTTCTGATGTCGCCCGATTTAACTTCCAGACAAAATATACCAAGTCCCGGAGCCAAAACAACAAAATCAATTTCTCCGTATATTTTTTGGGAGTGTCTTGTTAAATTCAGGGAATGCAAGACGATCCAATTTTTTGTATTAGGATCTGTTTCAAAGTAATTAAAAATTTGTATCTCGCCAGTACTTTTTACATCAGAAGATATATATGGAGGTAGCATTTTTGCCATTATTCCTCCTCTCTTACGTATAACTTGTTTACTTTACGAATATCGACATCCATCCACTCATTAGAAATTTCTTCTACCATAAGAATGTGCAACTTACCTAGCCCTTCGATATTTATTGACATATTGGTTTTGTCTACATCTCTTGGTGGTGCTGTAAGTAATAAAGGATTGCCTGTATTATTATCTAATAATTTTGGGAGAACGTGCAGTAATTTTTTTTGAAGGTAATTGGAAGCTAATAGATGTGCGTTCCGCACTTCCTTAATTGCTCTTTTAACCTGAGAAAGCTTTGTGGTTAGAACTTCGTCTTTAATTGCCGCAGTTATAATGTCTAAATCGGATTCATCATGGGGACCGATAATATTTTCGTCTGTTAACCAAATCCTGATAGTTGCAGAATGCCTACGACACCCCTTTTGTCTTAAATCCTGGAGAAATTCCTGGTAGTCTTTTTGATAACCTTCATAACTTTTTTTTAAAGATTCCCTCCATAATCTTGAAGCTGAAATGACATCTTCTCTCCCTGATTTTATTAAAACCGAGTCGGCAATTTCACGGATTATGTCCCTTCCGGTCTCCCTAAAAAGGACTCGGTCGCTAACTTTAAGATCATCTATTAAAGTGGGAAGGATTTCTTTCCTACTGCTTTCTGCGCTAAAAAAATCATTGATAACGTAAAGTTTATGGGTTTGTGTAATAAATGAAAAATTGTTATCGTTGAAAGCAATAAGCTTTGCTTTTATTTTTTCCTCGGCCGGTCCAGTGGATAAATAATTCGTATACTGACTATTTCTGTATTTGAGTTCAAAATCATCGAAAACATCAGGCTGCACGTCTGAAGAAGAAGTCAGGAAAGACGGGGAATAATTGAGAAAATCGAGATACCTTTCGTCTGTTCTCAACAGATCGGAAAAATCTTTTGCCTTTATTTCAAATTCATTATCTTTTTCTTTCTTTTTTTGAAATGCGTCTAACCATTTTTCTTCCTGAGGATATAGAAGAAAAATATAATTTTGTGCAATAAAAGAATCGAGAAGACAATTAATTTTATTGCTGTTAAACCAACCTGAAATAAACACCTGATTGTCCCAGGAGATGTTTTTGAGTCTAATAAAATTGTCGTAGGAAATGAACTTAATATTTTCTTGATATTCCCCATTTAGTATTTGCTTCCAATATTCTTCTGTTGCCTCTGCTTCCTTCTGTGAGAGCGTAATTACGATTAACCGTTTTGTCCGACAAGAAGAATTATTTGTCATTTCAACAAAATATTTAAATAAAATGGAAGTTTTATCCTCGGGGTTTGCCTGGGGTTTCTTTATATAATCGCTCAGCTCTAGAAGCAAAGAAGAAACGTTCTCTATATCTTCAGGAGACAGCCATTGCTTCTGTGCATTAAAAGTGGATTTTATTCTCTCCAATTTATCATTCAAGTCTGCAAGTGTTTTCTTATCCGGAGTCCTTATCAAACGGGTTAAGTTGTTTGTCAGTTTAATAAGTCTTTTTTTCATTGTATTGATCTCGATTGCATCATCGTAGTAATTCTTACTCGAAGCTATACATAGATCAATAATTTTTTCGATAGTCTCATTCTTTGCCCTCTCAATCCGAACAGTCGTATCACAGAAGAAAGATAAGGATCTTTCGAATTCATAAAAATTGGATTCTTTAACCGAAGTATAGGGACCTTTGTTTAACTTTACCCATTTTTTGTTCCACTGCCAGATTAGAAAGTCACGGTCAACCAATGCTTTTAAATTTACACTGTCCTTAATGTCGCTTATTACCATCGTGTTAATCTTGTACTCCAATAAATCATCCAGGGCTTGCAGGCTATCTATGTATTTAGAAGAGCCATCGATTATTATTCCCTTTGTTTTGTTTTTATTATTAGACAAATAAGCAAGTACGCTAAATAAATCTGAAGCTACAAGACAGGAAGGATCGGCATCGATTCGGTGATCAGATATTGTTGATACGTTGCCTTCTGCGTCAATTTTTCCCCACAAAAAAATTTCTTTAAGTTTTGTTCCATTAATTTTGTGATTTTTAATAAATTCTTCGGCTTCACCTATTTTTGTAACAAAAATAAGGTTATGCTCAAAAAAATTCCTGTTTCCGTTTGACTTGATATCCAACAGAAGATCTAATTGATAAGGCTTATTTGCTAAAATTGTTAAAGATTCGTAAAATTTTCTAGCGGTGGATACATCTTTACTTGTTGTTATTGGCTGAAAATATGACTTCTCATTCCAGGGTCTTGTATATTCAATATAGCTCACTCTACCTAAAGGATCTTTTTTATTGTCTCTGAACTTGATTGAAATCGTATTTCCAACACCCTCCTTAATGCTTTCGCCAAGATATTCAACAACAGAGCCGTTTATAAGAAGTTTTTGTCCTTGGGTGAAATTGGTACGCAACATAAAATTCTTATCATAGTCATCTTTCATAATTCCAAGAACACACATGAATACAATCCAGTTCGAAATATTTTCTCGGCTTGGAAACCAGAGTATTAGTTTTTCTCTTGATTTGCTGTCAAAAAATTTTAAAGCAACTCCCGAACTAAGTAGTATTAATGGAGACAAAGACTCTTGAAGATTGGTATCAATCAAATCCGGTTGTATGCGACCAAGATGCTTGAATTGATATTCAAACCATTTTCCTAGTACTTCCCAATCCATAAAGTATATTTTATCAAAGTATATCAATCTATTGTTAGGATTTAGCTTAGTCAGTCTTGACAAATTTCGCAAAACACATTCTCGCCTTTTTTCTTTTATAAGAGCTTCTATATTCTTTGAAATCTAGTGTAATTTATACTATAATTAAAGTAGCTACAGCGGGAACCAACCTTCTTCCCGGTTGCGACCATCGCAGCTACAGTTGTCTTCAAGAGAAAGGGGGTGATACCAAATGAAGTACGTAAAACGTCCGGGAGACAAACATGATGTCCCCATGCCTGCGTTTTTCGAACATGAAGGATTTTATGCCGCCATGATTCCCCAACCTAGAGGTGGCATAGAAATCATAAAAGACGGAGGTTCTCCAAACATTACCGATTTCATGGCCGAGGGAAGCGTCATAGAGTTTAGGGATCTTCCTGAGTCAATGAAGGAAAGTATTTGGGAAGGGCTGGAGAAAAAGTAAAACCACCCCCGAAGTGTGCTTAGACTTCCAAAACAATTTAAAGCAATGAATCTAAAAATTGGTTGATTTGACATTCTCATCCTCATTTGCCACAATTGAGCTAGCGTATGAAGAAGATAGATATCCTGATTCTTGAGGATGACACGGAGGCGCTTTCGGTCATTTTCAGGGTGTTAAGTCAGCTTGGTGAGATGGCGGAATTCCGGCCTGTTGTCTTGTCTACTTATTTACAGGTTGAGAAGCTTATGAATGATTCGGATATGGATTTTGATATCATCCTTCTTGACCGCGACTGCGCTCTGGGCGGGTCGTTTCATACACTCAATATCGAGAAATTCGGACCGGAAAAGGTGATAGCGATCTCCATGCACCTGCCCTACAATGAAGAGCTGAAAAAAAGGGGAGTGACAAAAACCGTGCTTAAGACGGTTGAGGATATGCGTAAGTTTGAGGACGGATTGTTTGGAGAAATACAGAGACTCATTACCTAATTTTGACTTTTATAAGAGACTGTGTCACAATTGTGCTATAGGGCACGCTCCCTTAAAAAGCACTTCATGTATGGATTATTTTAATATCCTGGCAAACAAGATCAAGTCCAAATGGAGACATGCAGTAAGCCGTCTGAAGGCTTACTTCAAAAAACTCCTGTTTCCGCTCCATCTTTTCCCGGTAAAGTTCGCAACTTACACGATTTACTATCTGTTTATTTTTATCTTCAAGCTGATTATCGCTTTTTTCGGGTTGGTGATAGAGTGTGTCGTTTTTCCTTTTAGGAGTCTGAAGAATTTCCTGAAGGCGATAGTTATCATCGCGGTTTTCTTATATCTGCTTGCGACTCTTTTCGTCATCGCAGACTATATTGTCAGGGAATACGGGTATATCGGCAAGTTCATGTGCGGATACGGCATTAAGCAGAAGCTGCAGAGTACGGTTGTGCGGGTAGTGGGTGGATATTCGGAAGGATCAGGATTTTTTATCACAGAGGATCAGATATTGACCAACTTCCACGTGATTGCCGATGAGCCAAGTCCAAAGATCATACTGCCTGACGGCAGCTTCCTGACTCCTGTCAAAATACTGGGGGATAAGGATGCGGATCTGGCATTACTTTTTGTAGATAAAAAGTTTCCTGATCTGGTCCTTCCGCTTCCTGATGACATCAGCTTTTATGAAGAAGAGCCATTGATATCTGCCGGGTATCCACTGGGTACAGATCTCAGCGGAAAAGCGACTGTGATGAGAGGCAATTTTGTTGAGTTCAGGAAACGCAGGGCATCTCCGGTTGGGTATATCCAGACTGATATCAGTCTGGTCCAAGGCATGAGCGGCGGACCGATTGCAGATCAGTGCGGTCAGGTGGTAGGCATTAATACGCTAAGTCTGGCCGGGCTGTCTTTGTTTATCACCGGAACCGATGCAAGGACTCTCATACCCTCATTTACTGATCAGGGGATCGTAAAAATCGAAGTAGATCCGTCTGTTTCTCCTGCCGAGGCAGTAAAAGCATTTTATACCTTCCTCAAAGCACGGAGAATGCAGGAAGGCTTTGACCTTCTGAGCAAGGAATATCTGAAAAAAACCAACTTCGAAGAATGGACTAACAGATTTACCGATATACTGGATGTTGACGTTATCAAGTCCGAGCCTTATGAGGACTCCGAAGACACAGCTTTTGTGAAGTTCTCAACCAAAAACTGGGTGGATGGAGAAGCGGAAAAACATTACTATGAAGGCACCTGGACCATGGTCAAGGAAGAGGGGGTATACAAGATCCAAAAGGGGAAAATTGTCGAAGTCGATAATCCTGCTATGAGTTGGTTTTATGAATAAAAACTAACATGTCTTTTATCCTCAGCTTCTCATATCAGCATTGATTCCATAGATTTTGCACCATAACTCTACGCCTTTTTCTAGGTCTGTTGCGGTCGCAAACCGGATACGCATCTGGCCTTCAAGGACAGGAGGCGCAGAGTCCGGGAATACATCGGCAATTGCCGCCATGCTTGTTAGTAACCCATCATCAGATATATAGTCAAACAGATGTTGCATTACGACATAGAACATGAATGCTGCGTTTTTTTTCTCAGCATTTCGTTCTCCCGGTGTTTCTTTGTATTTTCCCCAGTTTGTTTCACCCGCTTCAATATCAAGCATATGTCTGAGTTTGGACATATTGCGGCTCCATCCATCTCCTATTTTCAAGGTCCAGGATATGATGTCTTCCTGCTCGGCCTGGTTCATTTGCCGCAGTTGAGTGGTATATGGGATAAGTTGCAGAATCAGCTTGCCGTCCGGAGTGCAAACCAGATTCCATGCGCAATGTTCACCTGCATGTTTGGGCTCCAGCTTGCCGGCAGAAAACTCGCTTGCAATGAAGCCGTCAAGGACATAGGTGTTTTGTCCATCGCCAATTTCTCCTGTTGCCATGCGGTCATATTCTGATACACCCTGTTCATCGGGTTTGAAAAAATCATCAACTTCAGCTTCTGTTCTAAATGCTTTCCATGGACTTCTTCCCGAATAATCTTCATCGGTTGTCGCATCAACAAATGCTGTTCTGAGCGAAGTATGATATCCGCGCGGGATCGCTTGTTTAAGACGGGCTTTGATCTTCTCAGCCTGATCAGGCTTATACACTTCTGCAGTTTCAGTGATATGCTGTGCAATAGCAGCATTCATGGCCAGTACTTCTGCAATTTTGTGGCTGGTATACCCGCTGCGTTCTTTAAGTACTTCACGGATTTTTTCAGTCAGAGGAGCATATTGGCTATCATCAACAAGAGCTCTCCATGGGTTTCTTTCCCTTCTGCTTTTCCATTGCATTACAATCTCTTGTTCATGATGCTCCAGTACAGAGCTATCAGATGCGTCCCGGTCAATCGTGCCTGAATAAATTGTTGGTTTATCCATGCTTGCGTCCACTGTTATTTCTGCGCCTTCACTGGGTAGCTGGTCTTTTTTGATGCCAAAAACTCCAAATCCGTTTGTTTTGCTGCTCCAGCCTTCAACGACTCGCGCCACATGTGAACCTAATCCGCCATTATTTGCCAGAAGACCGCACACATTTTGCGGGATATCATTGAGCCCGGCAACGGTTATTTTATCGATAAATAAGATGACTTTTTCAGCGCCTCTTCTTTTAGCTTCTTCAATTGAGTAGACAAGCGGTGCCGTTGCGACTCCCGATGCAATCCTTACCGCATCATCAAGTGCAGATACCAGTTGACGATTCTCGGCTATGGCCCGCTCGACTGCGACCCTATCCAATTTGGGTTGGAGAAGTGATTCTAAATCTTGTCCTGAGAGTGCTTTTTCTGCATCTTCTTGGGTTATCCGGCCGTTTTGCAAAAGCAAATGAATATATCTGAATTTTCCGACTGTTGAGAGCGAGACATCTCTTGTTTGAAGCACCCACACTTTTCCGTGAGCATAACTGAACTCAACATCTTGGGGTATGTCAGATAATCCCGCTTCCTTCAGTGCATCTGTTATTGCCACAAGTTGACTCATCATCGGACGGTCTGATAAACGGTCTAATGTATAAACTTCCTGCCTCTCGTCACCAACCACCTCAGTCCCTTGACGGGACTCTACAAAAGAGAATACGGGTGTGCCGCTCAGCGTATTTGGATCATCGGTCAATAACACACCGGCTCCTGATTCTCCGTCATCACAATTGGTCCATATCATTTGCTGGATAGTGCATGCTGTGCCAATCTCATCGCTTATATAATGTGCGGAGCGATATGTTCGTGCCCCAACACTATCCCATGATTTAAAAACACCGGCAATGGCAAGATCCAGTTGTTGCCGGGCTGTGGAAGGAAACTCATGACCTGTATTTTCTTCATATATGTGTTTTGCATCTTGGATGAGTGTCATGAGCTCAAGGATCGGAAGATCTCGGGTAGTTCGGCCACCAAGCAAATCGTCAAATTGTTGACTGTCAATGCCTGCACCCAAGACGCTCAAATCCTTGATAAGACCAAAATATGATATGAGTGCATTTTGTTCCCCAATTTCTCTTATCAAATAGGGAAGTGTTGTGTCGGTGAGGCCGATATTCAATATGCTGCTCATCTGACCCGGCATAGACTCACGTGCACCTGAGCGTGCAGATACAAATAACGGATTGTCAGGATCATCAAATGCGCAGCCGGTTTGCGTCTCCAATAACCCTATCTGTCTGTTTGTATTACGGTTCAGGCGGGTTAAACCGCTATAGTCTTCCTGATTAAATAATTGCCAAGCATGTGTCGTCAGTACAAATCCGGGAGGTACGGGAAATCCATGCGCGATAAGTTTATTTAGATGCGCGCCTTTCCCGCCAAGAAGTGATCTTGTCAGAAACTCAGCCTGGGCAGGCTCATCTTGGGCCATCATGCCGGCCATATCTTGTTGTAATGACCAAGCTGTCGGTAACTGTACACCTGTTAATGATCGGAGATAGTCGAAGTAATTACTTTGATATTCTACAGCTCTTGGCATGGTTGTATATAAAGGAACATATTATAGGATTTAATTATAAATATTTCAATAAGATATGATCTCTTGATATTTTGCTATGTATCGATATTTATCTTAATTACTATATTCATTTGTAATGATTCGTAAAACATATTTATAATGAGCTATAAGTTCAAGAGTCCGGCAGGTCGAACGATTTATTGTCTGGTATAGGTAAATCTATCTATATCAACCACTACTCCCATTTGATCGCATAAGTAAAACAGCATGTCAGTTGTCCAAATATTGTCTCTTCCAACAGATCTTCTTACCTCCTCAACCAATGCATAATACTGTGATTTATATATTTTTTCCATCTGTTTTTCTACATCGAGTTCATCAGGATCGTCACGCAAAATAAATATGGGTGTATACGGTCTATATTTTGTTTGGTCTTCTGGTATGGGTTCATCGTTGAATATCCGATCAGGTAGAGCAATGCCATCACAGAATGATACCACTGTGCCGGCACAATCTCCTGTCAATACTATTCCAGACTCTTTATCTCCTACTGCATGGGCGATATTATGTAATATGCTCGCGGGTATTTGTTGTTCACCTATCTTGATTGGAATTGTGTCAATAGTTATGAAGTTTCTAATTTCAGATAACTTTAATCCACTTTCTTGAGTAAGCTTTTGATAAATTGATCTATCACGTTCTACCATAAGTGCACCGACAAAATTTAACCCTCCATTGGCGCATAGAAAAGGACTTTCTTTAAGATAAAAATACCGTAGAACCTGACCAAATAAACCAAGAGAGTGTTGTTGACAATCTAACAGTTCAGGGAGAACACCTCTGTATAATAGCCTTTCTTTCATTCCATATTATATACTATAGGACTTAATTTGTAAATCAATGAAACTCAAAATTTTTTTAATTAAACTTATCTTCTAATTGAGATTTAATTGATGTTTTGTAAAGTTCCTGTTATTTCCACTTAAATAAATTAGAATTATCTTGTATGTCAGTAGATTTATCCGGGACAGCAATACATCAAAAAATTCTCAGCATGCTTCTTGAGGTTGTCAAAGAAGATCCAAACGTGAGAGCTTTTATCATATTCGGTTCATTAGTAAGAGGTGATTGGGACAAATATTCTGATCTGGATTTGGATATAGTGGTACATGAGACGCAACAAGATCTCATCGATAGGGAAGTTACCGATATGGTTGATGCTTTACAAAGACAGATAAAGATATTGCATCATTTTGAAGAGCACCATCGCGAATTTGTTTTTATTTTTGACACGCTTGACCGCATGAGTATTAGATTCCATACGCTTGAAGATACTCATCCGGCGATCATAAGCTCGATGAGGATCTTATATGGGGACTTGACGAAAGAGCAGATAAAAGCATCACAAAACAGAGAGTTGAAAAAACCAACTAGTCTCCAAATGCTGCATAATAAATTCCTGGAGCATGCAATCTATGCAAGGCTCTCCATAAAAAGAGACAGGTTGATAAACGCAGCATTTTTCCTCAATAAAATGAGACAGACAATACTTGAGATATATGTTTTATCAAGGGACAAAAGGATATTTGATTTTGAACAGATTGCTGACAAGAAAATAAGACAGGATATTACAAATACATATTTCCTTCTTGAGTCTGAGTCACTTATGGGAGCTCTTGGTTTATTGATCGATATATATAAAACATCAATAAAAGAAATAAGCTCAGGGGGTGATTACCCTTACCGAAAAGCAACAGATTATTTTACAAAAGGTCATAGTCTATTGAAATCCCGTCTCCCAGGTGAGATTATTGGGTTGCAACGAACTAAATGAGTTTGGTACAATAATGTTATGAAAAAATTCATTGTATCCATACTAATCTCACTCACTTTTTTTGCTGCATGTTCAGTACAAAGAGTTTCTGCCGAAATCAGGACAGCTCGCAACGGAAATGTGCAGATCGCGCAGGATGAGGTTGTGGATGATGATCTGTTTATAGGCGCCCAGTCTGCCGTTATTGAAGGCACGGTAAACGGTGATGTTTTTGTGGGTGCTCAAACTTTGAGGGTCACGGGTACAATAAACGGCAATCTTCATGCAGGAGCAAGCAGCATATTTCTTGGAGGCGCAGTCACGGGCAATGTCTACGCGGGAGGTCAAAATATCATACTAAGCGCTGGTAATATCGGCGGCTCAGTTATTGCGGGAGGCGCAACTATGGATATAGATCGTGAGTCTGTTATTGACGGATCTGTTTTGGCTGGTGCAGGATCAGTAAATATCAATGCAGCAGTCGGCCGCAATGTCATGGTTGGCGCAGGAAACCTTGTTCTTGGAGAAAACGCCACAATAGGCAAAGATCTTTTCTATGCTGCAGGAGACAAAAAGGACAGTGTTATGATTGCAGATACGACAAAGATAGGCGGCACTATACATAAAAAAGTGGTTGAGACACCCAAAAAGCAACCAGAGACTCTCAGGCGTGAAGCTCTGGCCGTATTTTCGTTTTTCAAAATAGCCTCGACGATCATATCATTTATTGGTGCATTGATTATCGGATACCTTTATATGAAGTTTTTTCCAACGGAGTCCGGCAAAGTAAAAGAGCTTATCAAGACATCATTCTGGAAATGTTTTGGTATAGGCTTTCTCCTTTCAATTGCCCTTGTTCCCGGTATTATTTTCCTTTTCATAACCATTATCGGGATACCGCTTGTTGGTCTTGTCCTGCTTTTGGCAGGATTATATGCGTATCTATCCACCATAGCTATGGGGATGGTCGCAGGAGACTGGCTTGTGCATAAAATGAGCTGGAAAACCACAAGTTATAAGACATTTGTTCTTGGTCTAGCTGCTTTTTACCTTTTAAAAATGATTCCGGCTCTCGGATTTGTTCTGGGCCTTGCGATTTGGTGGATCGGGACCGGAGCCTTTACTATCCGTTTATTTACTAAAAAATGAACCTTAAAACCAAACTGAGTAAAGTCATACCATGCATTAAAAATTGTCAGGCGGACGAAAAAACTCATATGAAACATAAATCTGGAAGTGATGCTTTATATGGTATAGGGGTGATTGGAGCTTTTATCTATTTTATGCAGCATGCAACCTCATTTGGCGCTGTATTGTGGGGGATCGTAATGGCTATTTTTTGGCCTGCGGTTGTTTTGTATAAAATTCTTGAGCTTCTTCATCTGTAAGAAGCGCTGTATAATCGGCTTCAGCTTTTGGCAAGAAGCAAAAGCAAAGGATAATGTGTAATAAATCAATTTGTGATTTGGTTTTAGGTACAATATAATCATTGATATGCAGTTTTATCTCTATGCATGGATTGCCTCAATTGCGTATGGGTTATACACCATTGTCGCAAAGTTAATAGGCAAATATAAACTTAAAAATATCTGGCAGTTTTCCTTTTTTTCACTTCTTTTTGGAGGACTCACAATCACAGCTATCTCCCTTGCAAACGGCGCTACATTTCCGGTTGATTGGACATTCATTCTTTTGGCAGGACTATTCGGGACCTTGAGTTTTACCGCCTATATTGCCGCGTTAAAAAGGTTGGACATCTCTGTCCTGGCCCCTCTTTACAACATACGGGTAGTCATCACTGTATTTTTAGGTGTTATTTTGTTAAACGAAGTTTTGACCGCAAGAAGTTTGTGGCTGGTGGGTTTGGTAGTATTTGCAGGATTTTTTGCAACTATGGATGAGAGATTCAGCATCAGGTCGTTTTTTCACAAAAGTGTGGGTGTAGGATTACTTTATATGGCCATACTTTCTATCCAATCGGTTTTTATCAATAGGGCAATTGATTCAAATGATTACTGGACTGCCAATATGTGGATGGGTTTACTTGCTATACTGTTTTCTTTTGTTCTTTTTTACCCCCGGTTCAAAACAGATGTGAGGCGGTCAAAGCCGCGTGATTATATCGGAGTATTGATACTTGCCGTATTAGGGGGTTTGGGTGACCTTGCTGCATACAAGGCTTTTTCCGGCAATGTGGGGATTTCGTCAGTCATCATATCTCTTCCCATATCAATGGTTTTGGCTTTTTTCTTCAGCATCCTGAAACCAAGCTTGTTGGAAAAACACACTTTCAAGGTCTATGTTGTCCGGTTTTCAGCGGCGGCAGTCATGATCTGGTCGGCCTTGCAACTTTCGGGTTTAAGTTATTAATACAATAATATACGAGGTAGAAACTTCTTGTGTCAGTGGATAAAAGTAATCCCAGCTTAATTGAATCCTGCAATCTGTAGTGCTTCATCCAGGAATTTTTCCGCATTGGTAAGTGTTTCTGCTATATACGGCTGACTTTCTTTGAGAGATTCCAAGGATGGAAATACCACTGCGTCATCCGCAAGTTCATTTAGTTCTGCAACCATATCAATACCCATGCGCGTATTCATATATACTATTCCTGCATACTTGCGCGCCTCATCAGCAGCGGTTGAATCTGGATCCTCAGGAGCGTTGACATTCTTTGTATTTTCTGCAATTGATTTAATTCTTTCTTGAGCCCTATTTCTGCTTCCCTTAATCAAAGATTGTAGCTTTTTCTCAATTCGCGCAGTTATTTTATTGCGAACAGGAGTAAAAGACTTTGGGATTTTTTTCAGATGAATAAGGTCATTCATGATAAAAAACAACGATTTTCTTCTCTCAATCATGCTTCCCATGCCGCCTTCGCTTGTCCTGGTACCAGTCATCTCACACGCTGCTTTTGTAAGGGTGGAAAGTTGAAATGCGATTTGGAGCTCATGCACTCTACTGTCAGGCAATCCCAATTCACGACCAATAAGTCGGGTAATCATGATCTCGCTAAGCCGGTCAACTGCAGCATCCTTGATCCCGCCCTCCTTTGTGACAGTATCCCGAAGTCGAGCTACCGGACCGTCTGCTGCGTCCAACATACTGGTAAGAATATACTGTAGATTAAAACCGGGGTAAAATGTTCTTTCTGAGATTGCGTCACAAATGTGTCCGGTCATCTGAAGCTGCGTAAGGGTGATTTCATCTGCCTCAATGTCGCGCCGCCCCATCCGGGCATCGTGGATTTTAGTATTGGGGAATGCGCCAAGCCGATCACCTAAGCTCAGCATACCCGGGATATATGGCGCAAATATGTCTTGGAGGAGTCGGAGTTTACTGGTGCGATGTGTTACCTCATTATGACGTGCCTTTTCCATATGATTGATTATTAATCCTGTAGTATATGATATAAATATCCAAATATCAATACTTAGACTGTCATTGCATGATAAACACTTAAGCCAATGAAGAGATGAGGCAATATCAGGAATGTACTTGAAATAGAATTACAAGAGTAAAACAACAAATTAAAAAAAATAATAGGGCAAAAAAAAGTTTTTTGTTTTTTTATCTTTTTGTACGTGTCTGGAGTGTCTTAAGTTGTGCTTGGATGCCTGTTATTCTTGCATCAATTGCTTCAATTACACCTTTATCACCCGGATGTCTCACTGCAGGAAAATCGCTTTGACCATCGCCCTGTTCGGTATACCCGGTAACTTGTTGTTTGTGGTGTTGTGCCTCTTGCAGTTGTTGTTGGAGAGCAGCAATTTTTTGATCTGTTGTCTGAAAACCAAGAAGGTTTAATAACCTTGGCCCCAAGGGCGTATGGTCGGTTTTTTTTGGAGCTTCTTTAGTAGTCGGTTTATCGGGCGCTCTAAACTCACCTAAGGGTGAACAAGGTTTAAAACCTGTTGTTCCCAGAGGACTTCTTGGACCTTCACTCATAATATTATATATAGCAATTTTTATTGAATTATCAATACAATGAAAGCCTTATAAACAACCGAGGTGGTTGTTTTTTCACAACTCCATTAGTTCTCGATCATAAATATTATAGAGAATTCAGAATTTATAGACCAGGAAGTTGTTGCCCTCTTCCGCTTTTTCTTAATCCTAACAATCCAAATCTTTGCCCATCAAAGGGGTGTTCATAAGATGAAACCACATCCATGCTTATACCAGTATTTCGAACTTTTTGTATCCATGGTTCAATCTCAATTCCTCTATAAGTCAATACATCAAAGGGGGGAGTTTGGAGCAAGAGGAGTCCGTTATTTTCATCGAGCATATTCCACATTTTTGCCATTGCAATTTTTAGAAAACTTGGGCGTATTGGTATATAAGATAAACCGCCATGCGCTCTTTCAATAATTAAGTGAGCTTTTCTTTGTCCTAATTGATCCTCTATTTTTGTCCAGGTTTCGTTGCTGCGTAAATTACCACTGACATAAACAAGTCCCATATTTTTATCAATTTCTGTTTGTTCATACAACCAATCCCCACAAGATATTCCAAAAAATGGTGCGCCTGGATAAATGGAATATATTTGCCTATACAGAGTGGCAAGAGTAACTGTACTATTTGTCATCAGATCAATTACTACAGGGTTGCCCGATGATCGTAATTCTGCAATAAGACGTCTCTGCAAATCAGAAGGTGACTCTCCGTACAACCTACAGAATTCAGCGCATATTTCCTGAAAAGAGCTATTAATTATATTAAATGGTTTTGGTTCCCAATCGCGGACATTTCTTGGGTAAAGCTCTTTATCATGCCGACTTATTCCCATAATATTATGGTATCAAAATCATTTGTTATTTGATTCTCCATTTTCACCTTAAGCGAACCGTCATGTTATTATAATGAATTAAACACAAAGTTAGTGGTTTTCGTCTTTGCTATAATTTCTCTATGAAAATCCTGACGATCGGTGCAAGTTCATATGTGGGAGCAAGGATTTATTTGGATCTAAAAGATGACTATAATGTTATTGGGACATACCACAACAATCCTTTATCAAAATCATTTATCAAGCTGGATATCACGGATAAGGAAGAGGTTTTAAAAAAATGTAAAGAAGTCAAGCCCGATGTAATAATCCATCTTGCTAACTTTACGAGTTTTAACAAAGCCGTTCACAACGAAGAGATATATAGTAAATTAAACGGTAAGGCAACAGGGTATATTGTGGATGCAGCAAACGCAGTCGGTGCAAAACTCATATTCGTATCTTCCCAAGCTGCCAATAATCCTAGCACTGTGTATGGTCAATTAAAAGTAAGATCAGAAAAACTGGTCAAATCAGTGCATGCAGGGTATATAATCGTTCGACCTTCCTTTATAGTAGGTTTGAGTCCAAATACCGGCAATTGCAAGCAGTTTAACAGTATGCTCAAATGTCTGGATCATAAGGAAAGTGGAGAGTTTGATATATCGTGGAAACTGCAACCAACCTATATCGGGCATCTGTCACAGGTTATCAAGAAAGTGATAGAAACCGATATCCGGGATACGGTAATACCGGTTTTTATTGATGAGATTGTGACACAATATCAGATAGCACATGATATTCTCAGCAAATTTGGAGTTGAGGTAAAACAAATCGATAAACATATTGATATCCTGCCAAGCAAAGACGACCTTAGTTTATTCAACTCTTTTCATTTATTTCCGTATACATATAAAGACATGATTGAAGTCATTATCCGTGAGATCCAAAACAAGGAAGCATATCGGATTTAGGAATATCGTGTCATTCAAATCGGTTAAAAAAATGACTCATATGAAACAAAAAATCAGTAAAACAGATAACAAAATCGAGGATCCTCTTTTACTCGAGGTTGTCAATTATCTGAATAGATTTGATTTTCCACTCGCATTCTTGATACAGAAAAAATTCAAGATCGGATTTTCAAGGGCGGAGAAAATCCTAAAACAAATCGAAGCAAAGAAAATAGATATAAAGCATAAACACTAGGGATGATTTATCTCACACACGCCACTGTAGGTCAGAATCTTTTACGATATAGCCACACTATTTATTGCAAATATTTCCCAATAGTATTACACTAGACCTAACAGAAGCCCTTTTTTAACATATATGGTAAACAAGAAATACGAGCATATAATACGCAAGATTCAGAAATTCCGGGATGAGCGTGACTGGCTGCAGTTTCACAATCCCAAGGATGTAGCACTTGCATTGTCTATTGAGACTTCAGAGCTTCTGGAGCTTTTTCTCTGGAAAAACAAAAAAGAGATAGAGGACTATGTCAAAGACAGGCAAAGTCATGAGGAGATAACAGGCGAGATTGCCGATATATTTACGTTTGCCTTTGAACTTGCCGAGGTATTGGGCATAGATATCGATGCGGCAATAGCCGAGAAACTTAAAAAAAACCAAAAAAAATATCCGGTTGAGAAATCCAAAGGTAAGCACACCAAATGGACGAAATTGTAAATATCACGATTTGCTTAATCTTAAATCACAAGTAATGATACACATCAAATACAAGCTTGACAGATCAATCATACATGGGATAGGCCTTTTCACTCAAGAAGATTTGAAAAAAGGACAGGTTGTGTATTCGGCAAGTCCTATTCTTGATATAAATATCACTGTGAATGAATTTGATTCACTGGATGAAAAAGAAAAAAATGAAATAAGATATTGGGGATTTTGGGATAAAACTCATAATGAATGGCATGTTGATTTTGACAATTCCAAGTTCATTAACCACTCATTTACCCCTACATTAACTCAAGACCCTAAGCATAAAGATACATATCTTATTGCTGCAAGAGATATAAAGTCAGGTGAGGAGTTGACCCAGAACTATCTTGAATTTGAGAGCAAGGAGGCTTTGAAAAAACGAGGGATACAAATAATATAAAAAACACCAACACATGGCAATCTTTCAAAAAAAAATAAATGCTTGTTTAATTAGCAAGCTATAGATAACGGTTTTTATTTGCATTTTAATTTTAGTATGAAAAGCAATCCTAAAAAATACATTTTTACTGAAGACTTGGATTATACAAAAACACCCAAAACATCCATCTGGGGAAAAGGCGATCGGGATACGCTTGTTGTCTTGGAAAAACTCGTGGCTGACAAGCGGATCTATGGAGAATGGTTGCATTTTGCAGCAGGAGACGGCAGGTATAACAATATACTGCTCCGGGAGGCAGATAAGGTCGTGGCGACTGATATCGACAAGGACGCATTGATAAAACTCCGCGTCTCAACACCTAAAAAACTTACTCCAAAACTTTTTATACAGATGCAGGATATTACCGCGGTATTTCCCTTTAGAAGGCAGATTTTTGACGGTGTATTTAATACAGGTACACTACATCTTTTTCCGCAGTCAATCATTGACTCGATTATTCAAGAAACATCCAGGGTTTTGAAGCCGGGTGGTCTTTTTATTTTTGATTTTGGAACAGATATCAAAAGGATAAACAAAGACGGTCAGCATATGCAAAGGTCAGATGTCGTTTATACAAAACATGAAGCAAAAAAGATGCTGGTTACGCTTCTTGATAAACACAGATTCCAGTCCCGGTTTATTAAAGGCACAGTTCCTCCGGAAAAAGTAACCTCAGGATATGGGACCTATATGTTTAGCTGTTTGTATTGGCTTGTTGTGGCAAAAAAATTTGCCATTTAATAAGGCTATAAAGGCCGGGTTTTACAGTCTTTGCGGGGGATGCTTTCCTTTGTCTTGTCTGACTGTATATTGACATGTGAAAATCCGGTCCACTGATTGTCCACAAGCCCCTCATATACTCCGCTTGCCCAGACAAGACGAAGATTATCGGTATAATTTTCGACAAGCTGCATCCTGAAATTATCCTGTCCTGAGTCTTTGGTAATCTCTTCGGCAAGCCGCCATGTTTTTCCTTTGTCCTTTGACTTCCATTTCTCAATCTCAAGCCGCCCCCTTTTTTTACTCAGATATACCGTGTAGACATCATGAGGATCAATGACAATTCCTCCGGAAAAAAAATGTCCGTTTCCATATAACTGCTCGGACATTGTAATAAAATCAGTAGTCCATGACGCCTTATCCCACTGGGCAAATAAGTACTGATGTTCAGGATCTTGTTTATAAGCAAATACGATAAAGGGATTATTTTTCTCATCTGCGACAATATCCCATACGGAGTTGGCTTCGTACTCCGAATCAAATACCATATCCGCGTTATCGCGTGTTGCAGGAAGAGTAAGCTTTGTTTTATTTTTTTTCATCCACGTGATACCCTTGTCTGGACTGTATATATAGTAGACGTTTTTTCTTGGAGGCGCAGGTAATGCTTCGCTCCAGGTGACATGTATAGTCTCGTTTTTTGCAAAAATCAAAGCATATACACCGTCGCTTCCGAAATCAATTAGTTTTACAGCACTCTCCCATGTTTGTCCATTATCCTTTGAAATTTTGTAGTATTCGTTGGAGTTGTAATGGTATCCATGACGGTAGAATAAAAAAATATCACCGTTTTCCAAACGTCTTGCCTGAGGATAATTGTAAGGGGAGGACGGGCCAGGGTCGCTTATGTTCTTTCGGGCAGTCCATGAGGAGATGTCTTCGGCACGCACGGTCTGTTTCATGAAAAAAGAGTCATTTACGTCATGGACAACATAGAAAATCAGGATATTTCCGTCAGGCAGTATCAATAGTGACGGCGCATTATGATCGTCTTTTGATTCTATTTTGAAATGCGGATACAGATCGTCAACCGTATAGACAGGGGAAAAAACATTTTTTATATTGTCATAGTATCGTATCTGGATTTTACCGCTTTGGCTGATCCACGATATATATGTTCGGTCATATTCTCCGACAAAACGGATGCTTGACGGTTTTTGATACCACTGAAGGATAGAGGATGAGGCCACGGCATTGCGGTCGCCTTCGATACATATGACAAGTGATTTTTTTGGCTGTAAAGCATGATAGAAAAGAAAAAAAATTAATGTCAAGAGACACATAAAGACAAAGAGCAATAATATTCTGTGCGATGTGTTTTTTATAATATGTAGCATTGAGATACATGATACAATAAAAAATTTTTAACGATTGGGCGCTGCATTTGTCCTTACCTGATTTTTACCAAGCTATGTATCATATTTGAACTTACCGTAATAAGATGCGGGTAATTATCAATTGATATATCAGAAAGGGGATGAGTAACATGATAAAGCAAATAACACTCATGGGTATTGCGATGTTCGCATCCCTCTTTATTGCGCTTGGAGTTTTGGCTCAAACTGATATGAATGTCAATGAGACAAACGACACCGGTGTGATGCAAGAGCAAGATACGGATAACAACACCAATACCAACGACAACACCCTGCCAAGCGGCGCACCGCGCACAGGATTCGGATACTAAAGCCAAATAACATATGAACCTTAGATTTGGCATCATGGGGGCACTGATCATGGGGGTTGTTATTGCGCTTAGTTTGAGGATACCTTCAGAGACGAAAGTTGACCTAGTCCAAAAAGATATAGGATATCCTCAAAGACTAGTTATACCGGCAATCAAAGTTGACACTTTGATTGAGCAAGTAGGTCAAGATGAGGAAGGTCGCATGGCAGTGCCACAGGATGTGTATCAGGCAGGATGGTATAAATTGGGGGTGAAGCCCGGAGACAAAGGCAACGCCGTAATTGACGGTCATATAAATACTCCGGAACTTCAACCCTCAATTTTCTTTGAGCTTGAGTCTTTGAAAGCAGGAGATATTGTCATGGTAGAGGATGATAATGACAATACATATACTTTTAAAGTATTTAAAGTGGAAGAGATACCTGTTGATAATTTCCCGATATATGAGATATTCGGGCCCTCGGATCAATCGAACTTGATTCTTATCACGTGTAGCGGTATATATGATAAATACACCGATGAATATTCATCTCGGGTTGTCGTTTTTGCACGCTTGATAAACTAGTGGTTTTACGGTACAATACTTTGCCATGAATTTATTGATCGCTGTCTTATATACGCTGACGTCTTTTTTTTTACATGGAAAAAATACTACAGTTCCGCAACAAACTTCACCTGTTCTTCATAATACAGTCATTGCGGCAAAACCGGCTATTCCTCAAAGACTGATTATCCCCCAGATACAAATGGATACAAAGATATGTGAGGTTGACTTGAACAAGGAAAATCTGGTTGATGTGCCTTTATATGATGTTGGATGGTATCGGCAAGGTGCAAAACCAGGTCATCCGGGAAACGCTGTTCTTCAAGGACACTCAACCAATCTGGACTTGACTCCTGGAATTTTCAGAAACTTGTCTGTCCTTGAAACAGGAGATGATATCTATATTGTGGATTCAGAAGGAAACAAACACCACTACCGAGTTGTGGAAAAAGAATTGGTGGATGTCATGTCTTTTTCTGTTGAAAAAGTATACGGCTCAAGCAGTGCATATAATCTTAATCTCATCACCTGTTCCGGAGACTACGATACAAGAACAAAGGATTATACAATGCGTACCATCATCTACTCCCGGCGTGTTGAAGATGGTTGAGAAATACAACTTTGAATAATAGCATATCGGAAACAATTTTTTTGATTTTAGAGCATCAATATGCTATCATTTTGATGTATGGCTACCTATGAATCATATAGAAGACCTGTATCTCCAGATTTACAGCGTGCTACTCCCGAAAGTCTAGTGCAGATTGGTACTCCTATATGGGATGTATGCGAAAAAGCATCTGGAATTGGAGAATGGCCTGGAAGGCCAATGGGTCCTACTCCGTTTTCTTTATCAGGATATGGAGTAGTTGGTCAGGGTATCCACTTTCAATTTATGACAGGAGGATATACTGATCCCACTATTGATGTTATGGGAGTTTGGTTTGAAGTGCTCAGTCCGTACAATGATCCGAAGACTCTTATTGTTCTGAGTGGTCGCGAACCTGCTGTTGTTAGTCTTGAAAGCCAGGATTGGCGTGCCGAGCTTGCAGCTGCCGTGATAAATGCAGCTGAGACTCCTGGAACCTATTTTGACTTTGAACTTGAAATGGGGACAAGATATTCTTGTATGCTTGGTACAGAAACAGAACAGTTATTAGGTCACCATAGATCTCATACTTAAAGGAACGGTGTCTCTCAGTCCAATCTTCCCAATATTTCCTCCATCTGATCGATCTCAGATTGTTGCGACTTTATGATTGATGTACATAATTGTTGGAGTTCCCTGTCTTTTATATCTGCCTCCCGGCACATGAGGATTGCTCCTGAGTGATGGGGTATCATGGACCGTATAAATTCTTTATTTCCAATTGCGGTTTGTTGTCTGATAAAAATAAAAGATACGGCAAAGAGCACAATGCTTACTGCAAGAAGAAACTGCACGATCTTTTTTTCTTTATACATGGAGCCCATAAGGATGATCTCAATTATAAGCATCGGAGAGGTCATGAGAGATGCCATATACAGATTATTGAGATTCAGGTACACATATCCGGCGCGATCCACCATAGCATACATAAGAAAATACATGGCAATAAAGTGAAGAAAGGCCATAATGAGAAGTGTCCTGATTTTCATCATATGCATAAAAAAATAGTAATATCCTTTTTTGACAAGTATATAAGACTTCAGTAATGATTGTGTAATATATTTCTTCTTTCCAGGTAAAGGCGGATTATATTGGTGTATAATGATTTTGTTAAAGAGAAATTAGATAGATTTGATGAAAAAACAAACACAAAAAAAACAAACTATGTATGTCTGTCCATTTTGTAACCGTCATATCATCGCTTCAAAAAAAACAGAAGTTTACTACAGGAGTCAATGGATAAACGGATGTCATGACTGTTTTGCGCTTTCCATAAACGAATTGACCATGAGAGGATTTCAAAGAAAAAACTACTGTTAAATCTATCGCGCTTCAGCAAAATAAGTTCTCAACGGTTTAATATGACGATTGAGAGATTCAGAAGAGAGGCAAAGCTCACCCACAAAAAGTAGGGTAATAAAAGGTAAGCTGATGGTTTTGAAATTTTATGAAATTGCAGGATTGAAGCCACGATCGCAATCCAAAGCAGGACTATATCGAAAAAAGCAAGAAGAGGAAGGCGGAGGCCGAAAAAAACCAAAGACCATAGAAAGTTCAACACAAGCTGTATGAAAAAAAACGCCACTGCCTTTTTCCTATTGCCTTTCTTACTTGTCCAGATAATATAAAAGGAAACACCCATCATGATATAAAGAACAGTCCAGACAGGTGCAAATACCCAGTTAGGAGGAGAGAAAAAAGGTTTTTCAAGCGTCACGTACCAGGTCCGTACCGAGGATGCAGTAAACCATCCGCCCAAAGCACCGATACTCATGCATGCGACAACTGATGTGATAAGTTTCAAAAACCTGTTCATTGATATAAGTATATCAGTCATTTGTTTTTTGCTATACTTTCATTATGAATAAACCGATTCAGGATCTGCAGGAAGAACATGGTGGCATCATGCAGATGCTAAAAGTCATGGATCAGGTTGCAGGAAGGATCAAAAGCCAAAAAGAAGTCAATAAAGAACATCTGGATCAGATACTTGAGTATCTTACGGTTTTTGCGGATAAATGCCATCATGGAAAAGAAGAAGAGATACTCTTTCCTGAGCTTCTCAAAGATGCCTCATATGAACAGATCGTACATGAATTACTGGGTGAACATATGACAGGCCGTGACTATATCTGGGGAATTGCAGAATCAGTCAAACTGTATAACAATGGGAATCCTCATGCATATCATATTGCCGTAAATATGCATGGTTATATCCAACTTTTAACCGAACACATCCAAAAAGAAAACATCCTTTTTATAAAGGTAGATAAAGGATTACCGCCAGAGCTTCAAAGAAATATGGAGGAGCGTTTTGAGGTCCTTGAGAATAATGTTGTAGGAAGCGGAAAACACGAGATGTATCACGACTGGCTCCATAAGCTGAAAGATATGTATCTCCTCTAAGCGTTTTTCAAATACTAGCTTTTTTTCTTACTTTTTTATTACGCAATAGTATCTGTTTTCTGGTCGCCATATTTTATGATAGGTAATTCTAAGTTACAGATATTTGATTTAAAAGAAGGGGGGTGTTTAAGCATGATGGACAACAAAGAAAACAACAAACGTTTCGGTAGGGTCAAGGCAGGAGTTGTGGGAGCAATAGTAGGAGCAGGGGTAGGCGCTGCTGCAACCACTGTGCTAACAAACGAGAAAACACGCAGCAAAATAAAGAAAGCTGTATCAGATATGAAAAATCGTATGAATGAAAAAGTTAAGGAAGGAAAAGCAAAGTCCGAAAAAGCAAAAAAAGAACTTGATGAAATTTTTGAAAAAGAAAAAAAAGAAGCGGAAAAGATGATGAGTAAGAAATGATGTTATAAATCAACAACTACTATGAAAAAACATATAATCGGGATTTTTCGCAAAACAATAATTGAAGATTTCATAATACTATTCCGGTCATTATAAGGAATAGGTCAAAAAAAGTTTTAAAAAAGTACATAAACGAATATTTGATCTATTGAATAAAATTCGGGATGACCGCAATGGTATGTATGGTATCTGATTCTTTGAGTATTATAATAACGGTATGAACGTAGAGGATTATCATAAGATTATGGGTGGGAGAAGAGTGATCGATATGCGTTTTGTTGACGTACCTCCGGCTCCACATATACGCGCGCAAATTGCGGCAATGGCTTCTTTATATGGGTTGACACTTGGTCAAATTGCAAAGCAGTTGGGTTACTCATCCTCAACGCTTTCACAGACAGCTTATGGTAGGGGTGGATATAAAACGACAGAGCGTATTCTTCATCAATTGGATAATCTTTTGAAACTATCTCAACAATATTGAAAAATCTTGTTTTTTTATCATCGCCTTATAACTTTCAAAACAGTCAGAACTTGATATACTGTTTCAATGAAGAAAAAAGTAAAGGTATGGTTAAGAAGATATCTGCCTGCCGAGGTCATCGCAGTGTGCACAGCCCTGATTGGTGGCATGACGATCCATTCATTATTTCATAATCCCATATTGACAGCGCTTGGCGGTACATGGGGAGAATTTGCAGGTTATTATGGAGTTATCATTCTTAAAGATCTCAGAGCATTAAAAACAAAACATACACAAGTCACCATTCCTATTGTGATAAAGCTTTTGAGAAATCTTCTGGTGGAATTCGGACCCAGCGAATATCTGGACAGTTTTATCATAAGACCATTTGCAATGTATATCTTTCCTTTGATCATCCACAATGTGTATATCGGACTGATCTTGGGCAAGTTTGCGGCCGATATCACGTTTTATATCCCGACAATCATCTCGTATGAGTTAAAAAACAAATACATCGGGGATTAATGTTATATCTTTCATTTGTCATCATATCAACATGAAAAAAGCTGTATGTTGTCCCCGTTGTTCGGGTAAACTACGATGCGGTATGCATCATCTCTATGTGGTTGAGCTTGATTATGATCTGGTCAAAAACAAAAAGTTCATGAGGGCAAATCCGCGGCATAAGACGGATATGGATTGCCTGTATGTCGGTAAAACGCTCCATACCTGTGAATGCCGTTTTATACAGCATCAGCTTCATGCAAAAAAAAGGTCTCTTGGATATACGTGTTTGTGTGACGGAAAAGAAGTATTCAAAGAGTTTGTTCGCGGAGGAGGACATACGCGGGGCAGTTATTATCCGGGCGTGTATGGTCTGCGTCTGAGACCTGATCTCTGCTCTGACTACAATCCTATAGCCGATCATATACGTGTTTCACAGCAGGAAGAAAAACTTGCGGATTATCTTCGCTTACAAGGCTATGCAGTTTGGCAACACTAATAAAAAAATAAAGACTTGATGATTTTTTGCTCAATATATGCTATAATCCCATAGTATATGGAAGTACAGCGTGGTTTATTGCTTTCCACCTTATTATCAAGAGAAAGATTGAATAAGTTTGCTTATATTCTCCAATTTATTATCATGCATTTATTACCCGTTGCTCAAGAGGCTGCTGTTGATCCAGCAACCTTCTGTCCATTACGTATCATGCCGGATACCATACCCCTTCCTGCAGGTATGAGGCCGGTAGACATCCCTGCATGGGGTTTATGCAGTGTTAGTCTTACGCAAAAAGATCATTGTCAGTACCCGGGATATTCAACATTCGCGTGTTCAATGAGAAAAAGACAGGATCTTTGTGAGATGCCTTGGGCAAAATGAATGCTTCTTTACTAAACATCTGCTACAATTGAGCTCAATATCATTTTTGTGATATATGACACATTATGAACCTGGAGTACAGATTCTCTTAACGCAAGCTTTAACAAGATCTAGGGCAAGTTCAGGTTGTCATTATCCTGCTATGGAGTTTGATGATCCTCGTACAACAATTGCACGCTTATTTGATCCTCTTTACAATGCATCTTGGATTGAAGGATTTCAGCCTGCCCGCTTCCGCCAACAGCAAGATGTTATAGGAGTAAATACTAAGGAAATACATGATTTTGAAATACAGCTTGGTGATTGGTCGTCATTAGGTTTTGTCAGAGTCAAAACAGTAGATGAAGATTATATGCGGAGTTTTAACGGTAAACAAACTGCAGATGGATTAACTGCAAGAACCATACGCGATCAGCACATGGTACTTTTGAATGGATGTTGGGCTGAGGATACGATTATAGTGGATTTTATTATCCAAGTTATGAACTTACAGGGTATATGGGGTAAACAGGAAGAAGTAGAAGCTTTATTAAGACAATTGCCTGAGGATATTGTAAGGAGATATTATGCGGGATATTATTCAGCAGATCAATATAGGTATAAGTTTCTTGCATGGGTAAATAGATCTGATAGGTCTGCAGGTGACAATCATAATCATAAGAAGAAAAAATAGTGAATTTTTTTAACCCAGACCAAAGAGTTTGAAAAAAAGATACAAAAGCAGAAGTATTCCTAAAAATCCAAGACTTACAATAGGTACTACTTTACTGAAAAACACCAGAAGTACATCAAGGACAACACTGAGGATTTTTTTTATATTTTCCAGCGGATCAGGTATCGTTTCGTCCTTATCAGGATCCATGCTCTTATTTTACAAAGAAGAAAAAACTATTTCTATACGAATAGTTAACTATCATTTTTCATTTTGCAAACGATATCATGATGGTGCCGACCGTGATAAGAAAAGCGCCAAGCATGATCTGCACTGATATCTTTTCCTTCAGAAGCAGTCCGGCAAAGATGATGGTGATGATCAGGCTGAGTTTATCAATCGATACGACCTTGCTTGCTTGCCCCACTTTCAGCGCATAAAAGTAAAACAACCACGAAAGTCCGGTTGCGACACCTGACAGGATAAGGAATATCATGCTGTTTTTTCCGATTTTTAAGATAGAGGATGCTGTTCCTTGGAAAAACACAATACCCCAGGTAAATACCAATATGACGGTTGTGCGTATTGCTGTTGCCAGATTGCTGTTTACATCCTTTATGCCGATTTTAGCAAGTATGGCGGTGAGTGCTGCAAAGACCGCAGATAATAGTGCTGCAATATACCATGGCATATCTTGATTGTATAAAAAATCAGTTCCTTTATCAAGATTTTAAATCATGATAGGAATTTTTAGAATTCTGATACAAAGGATATTGATATACTATGAAAGAAAAAAGGACTCTTTCCTGTAATACATATAGGAAGGAGGTGAAAATATATGAAAACAAAACTTTTTATGTTGACTGCACTTACAGTTATTCTGACCGGAGCTATGATGCTTCCAAAGACAACAGAAGCCTATAGAGGAGATATTAATGTCAAAGGACCCAATTATAGTGAAGAGCGTCATACTGCCATGGTCAAGGCATTTGAGTCAAAAGACTACAATGCATGGAAGAATCTTATGCAGGGAAAAGGACGAGTAAGCCAAGTTATCAACAAAGACAACTTTGCAACATTTGCCAAAGCTCATGAACTTAGCCTTCAAGGCAAGAGTGGTGAGGCAAACAAACTAAGACAGTCTTTAGGACTTGGACTGCAAAACGGTTCAGGTAAAGGACAGGGTATGGGAAGAAACGCAACAAGATAATTGAATCTTCCTATTTCCAAGTAACCGCCGCCCCGATACATATCGGGGTATAGGCGTATAGGGTTGTAAGAAATCAGTACGTTTTTTTAAGTAATATAGACATATGCCGGATTATAAGAAGTACACAGATGAGAAACTTGTTGAACATATACGAAAAAATAACAAGGAGTTATTCCGTGAGATTATGAGGAGATATGAAGATAAGCTTATGAGGTATGCCACATATCTACTCCGTGACTATCATATGTCAAAGGACACGGTTCAGGAATCTTTTATAAAGGCGTATATGAATCTGTTTGGTTTTGATATCAGTAAAAAGTTTTCAAGCTGGATATATCGGATTGTACACAATGAGGCCATGAATGTTCTTCAAAAAAACAAAAATGAGATTCCATTGCCTGATCATGATTTTAAAGATGATACCGATATTGAGATGGAGATTGAGCAAAAAGAGATGAAGCAGAAAATAACCCATTGTTTGGAAAAATTACCTGTTATATATTCCGAGCCTCTGGCTCTTTATTTTCTTGAAGAAAAATCATACGAAGAAATTGGGGACATCTTACGTCTTCCGCAGGGAACCGTTGCCACGCGAATAAATCGTGCTAAAAGTTATATGAAACACTTATGTCAAAAAACCCAAAGACAATAACAAACGAAGTGATGGACAGAATTGAAAAAGGGAAGATCACTATGCGACCCCGCATATATTTTGTCTTGGGATCAGTATTGGTTTTTGTTGGTCTTGTTGCAACTGTTATCGTGTCGGTATTTTTGATAAGTCTCATGCGGTTTGTACTCCGGGCACATGGGCCCATGGGTCAGTATCGGTATGAAGCATTGCTTGCAAGTTTTCCCTGGTGGGCGCTTATTCTGACATGTCTTGGTCTTGTTGCGGGCATAAAATTATTAAGACATTATGATTTTTCATACAAAAAAAACTTTCTGGTTATTGTTATCGGTTTTATTGCGGTTGTTTTTGCTGCGGGATGGTTTATTGATGCGACAGGACTTGATGCTATCTGGCTTCAAAAAGGACCCATGCGCGGCATCATGCGCCGCTATATTGATAATGAAACCAAGAAAATCCCGAAAGGAGGTCGAATAAGATGAAAATTATCATGAGGTTATCCATTTTTAGCTTAATTCTTTTTTTCACCGGATTATTTTTGTTCTATTATTTTTTGGGACCGACGGATAGGTCTGAAAAACAAGAAACGCTTATTCTTCAAAAAAATGAAAGCACGGATTCTATTATCAAAAAACTGCAGGATAAGGGATATATAAAGCATGAGGGTGCTTTTCGGTTTTTGACAGGCTTGATTTATTATAAACAGGAAATTGAGGCCGGTGGTTATGTATTACGGCATAATATGTACGCATGGGAAATTGCACAAAAAATGACAGGCAAACCGGACCTCATATGGATCACTTTTGGAGCATGTCTCCGGAAAGAACAGATAGGTGAGATATTGGCCGAAAGTCTTGGATGGGAAGATGAGGAACTTATTAAGTGGAACACCGTATATACGGAAAGTAAACCCGAATATACAGAAGGAGTATATTACCCTGATACTTACTTGATTCCAGTTAATGAGACAGGTGAGGATGTGGCCCGTCGCATGATTAACCGGTTCAATGAAAAATTTGCGCCATATGCAGATGACTATATCGCACAAAATATCAGATGGACAACCGGGCTAAAGATAGCCTCTCTTATTGCGCGTGAAGCAGCGGGTGCGGAGGATATGCACCTGGTATCAGGAATCATATGGAATAGGCTGAATATTGATATGCCTCTTCAAATTGATGCGACAATGCAATATACCTTGGGTAAAAATAAAGACGGCCTGTGGTGGGGGGCAATAGATATCCGGGAAAAAAAGAAAGATTCTCCCTACAATTCATATCTCTATAAAGGTCTTCCACCCACACCCATATGCAGTCCCAGCATTGATTATATTGAAGCGGCGCTTCATCCTGCCGAGACTTCGTGTTTGTTTTATTTGCATGATTCGGATAAGCAGATATACTGTGCAGAGACATTTGACGAGCACAGGGAAAACATTGAAAAATATCTCAATTAACTGGTGTATCATTTAATTATGAATATAATTGATTTTCTTAAACTTTATGTTTTCACGGTTCCGGTTTTTTTTGCAATTGATATTGTCTGGCTTGTTTCAATGTCAAAAAATTTTTACGGAAAATATCTAGGGTATCTTATGAGTCCTTCTCCAAACTGGTCTGCGGCAATACTGTTTTATCTTATAAATATTGTTGGTATTATCTTTTTTTGTGTAAGCCCTGCTCTTGAGAAAGGCACAGTCATGAAGGCTGTTTTATTTGGAGCGCTTTATGGATTATGTACGTATGCAACGTACGACCTTACAAATCTGGCAACGATCAAAAATTGGCCGCTTATTGTGACAATTGTCGATATGATGTGGGGAGTGATCCTTTCGTCTACAGTTGCCGGAGTAAGCTTTATGATCGGCAAAAAAATCTTGTAGGCGTCAGATGTTTTTTTTTGGAAACCAGGGAAAAAAAGCGTTTGTTCTTTTTTTATATAATTCAAATTCTTTATTTCCTTCATATTTTTTTTCAAGAAGAGGTATTCCGGAGACTTTCAGTATCAAGAATGATATGGTAAGAGGGCTTAATAATGCGATAAACCAAAGTGGTGAAGAGGAGGCAATCAGAAATATTCCCCACCAAACAGTGACTTCACCAAAATAGTTCGGATGCCTCGTATACTGCCACAGTCCCTCCGTCATTATTTTCTTTTTATTTCTTGAGTTGGCTATGAATCGTGAGAGCTGTAAATCACCAATCGTTTCAAAAAGAAATCCGACAATCCATACACATACTCCCACAACATCCAAAACAGAGATAGAATTACCGGGATAGAGAGAAAGGGTGATTGCAGACATACTGATCAAAAGCATAAAAACTCCTTGTAAAAGAAATACCTGAAGGTATGTCCTGATATAAAACCATGCCCCCCATTCTTTTCTCCATGCAAGATACCGGAAGTCCTCCTTTTTGTTTTTGTTCCTTATAAATATATGGATTGCAAGCCGCATTCCCCAAAGAAAAGTCAAGAGTGATGCAAGAAGAAGCCGCGGATGATATGTCTGACTGCTTATGATAAGACACAAGGCAACAATAATAAATCCAGGCCCCCATGCGATATCGGCAATATCATTGCGTTTTACTATGATACTTATACCAAACCAAAGCGTCATATAGGATGCAATGACCGATGCCGGAAAGAATAATAACGAGACTACATATGAGTCCATATACCACTATTATAATAGGTTGTTATCCTATGTTGCAAAAACACATTTGATTATTTGTTCAAAAATGGTATACTCTATTGTTAGAAGAATGGAGTCACTTACAGAGGAGTCTCGGTTTGGAGATTAGGGGAAAACAACTTTCTTTAAGGGTACTAGCTTTTCTTCATGAAAGGAGGTGAAATCACATACATGGACAAAAAGAAATTATACGTCGGAAACTTACCTTGGTCTCTTGAAGATGCAGGGCTTAAAGATCTTTTCGCAGCTTATGGAGAAGTCGTTGAGGCCGTTGTCATCAAAGACCGCTATTCAGGAAGGTCAAAAGGTTTCGGATTCGTAACATTTGCAACTGAGGAGGCAGCCCAGCAAGCTGAGGCTGAGATGGCCGGAAAAGATCTTGAAGGCCGCAAAATCGTTGTTAACGTTGCCAAACCCCGCGAGGAAAGACCTCGAGGCGGAGGTGGCGGTGGTTACAATCGCGACAACAGACGACCTTACTAACAAAAAAACACTATCGCTTTTCGGGTCTTACAAAAGACTGAAGTTTCGGAGGGGGTAGTGTTTTTTTTATTTGCCTTATATAATGGAGTATGCAAAGTTTTATTCTTGCGGGATTCGGATATCTTCTTGGATCTATTCCTTTCGGTTATATCATATCCAAATATAAACATATTGATATACGTAAAATCGGCAGCGGCAATATCGGAGGGACTAATGTAAGTCGTGCACTAGGTATCAAGTGGGGTTTGGTATCAGGTTTCCTAGATTTCACCAAAGGCGTGATACCTTCTTTGCTTGCAGTTTTACTTATACAAGATCCCTGGCATCGTGTTTTTGTTTTTCTTATGCCTACCATTGGTCATATATTTCCGGTTTGGTTGGGTTTTAAAGGAGGTAAGGGCGTATCAACTCTTATGGGAGCTCTGCTTATTATTGTGGGGTGGCAGTTTTTAATGATTTGGATTGGCGTGTGGTTAGTTATTCTTAAAATTACCAAAATCATGAGTCTGGTCAATATCTTTATGGTTTTGGCGATTCCAGTGATTTTATGGTTGATGTTCGATCAGACAGCATATGTGTTTTTTGGAGTGGTGTCAATTGTACTTATATGGTATGCACATCGTGAAAATATCGGGAGGCTGATAAAAGGTAAGGAATTAAAATTGAAAATTTAACACTATTTTTTATGGATTGGAATATACTACTTCAACAAGCTTCGTTTGACAATGTTCACATATTTAACGCTCTTATTGTTTTCATACTTGGTTTTTTTATCTCAGTATGGATAAAAAACATGACAATCCTTTTTTTTCAAAAAATTCGGTTTAATCAGGCTCTTGAGAGGGTTGGGTGGACCGGAGTTTTTGAAAAACTTGAGATGGTGATAGATTTTTCCCACTTTGGTGGAAGCATAATACAGATATTTTTTATTCTTCTTTTTCTGATGATTTCGATGGAGATATTTGGCTTGGCGCTTGTTTCTGCTCTTTTGGAAAAAGTTATAGTATATTATCCAAATATCATTATATCGCTTATGATTTTTGTTATATCCGTTTATCTTATTGATATTTCACAAAAAATTGTTGTAGGTACTAAAAAAATGGAGAAAATAACTTACTCGCGGTTTTTGGGTAAAGCCATTGATATTTCCATACGAACACTTGCCGTACTTGCAATCTGTTATCAACTTGCAATAGTTCCTCAGCTTATTCTGGTGATTTTTATCGGATTTATTCTTACTGTTTCTTTATCTTTCGGGATATCGATGGGACTTGCAGGTAAAGAACCAATGGTGCGTTTTCTTCGAGAAATAAAGAAATCATTAAACGGTTAAGCTTCGATCATGAAGAGCATTACACACAGAGAAATCAGACAGATGTTTTTAGGAGCGTATACAAAAGTACGTGATAATCGAAGCGCCATTAATAAGATCAATGTGTTTCCCGTTCCGGATCAGGATACTGGAGATAATTTGACTCGTACCCTAAAGGGTATTCATGACGCACTTGAAAAACAGAGATTTGATCACATCAAGGATCTTGCTACAGTCATACTTGATGCAGCTCTCACAAGTGCAGCCGGTAATGTGGGGATAATTGTCACAAGTTTTTTTAATGGATTCCTAAGTCTATTGCCTTTGGGGGATATCAATGGACAGCACATCCAGAAAGCGTTTAAAGAAGGTACGCGTCAGTCTATTGACTCAATTCAAGATCCTCAGGAGGGGACAATTCTTGACGTAATTCAGGCGGCATCAAACAGTTTTGAAAACACTGCTCATATGGACAATTTGATTCTTCTTTTTACTCATATGATTAAAGAGTCCCGACAGGCATTGGCTCAGACCGAGACAAAAATGGAATTATATAAGAAAGCAACGGTTGTCGATGCAGGCGGATATGGGTTTCTTCTTATAATGGAAGGTTTTTTGGATGGGTTGGAAAATAAAAAGACCCTAAGGGAAGTATATAGGGAAAAGAAAGAATCAGGACAGAAAAGATTTATCCAGATTTTGTCCAACAGGTATGAGGTGGTATCCCTTCTTCAGTCTCCACGTGTGTCCAGAGGTGACGTTGTTGATGTTTTGCATAAACTGGGAGACAGTATTGATATAGTCGAAGCAAATAATAAAATGAAAATACATATTCATACGGATTATCCGGATGAAATAATTGGAAAAATTTCATCTTTTGGCACTGTTCTTCAGATGCGTACTCACGATATGACAGAGGGGATGGAGCAGTCGGATACAAAAGAAAAGACGACAGGTCTTGTTACGGATGAAGGTGCCAGTCTGCCTCTTGGTACTGCAGTTGACTTGGATATTGTTGTTGTTCCGTTTCAATCTTCATGGGCTGCTCTTGACTCAACACAGGAGATGACAGGAAAAAATATTTATGAGAAGATGCGTTGCATTAAAACCAATTCTTCAAGATATGGCTGGCCTAAAACATCGCAGCCTTCCCAGAAACTTTATTATCAGGCGTTCCAAGATCAGTTGAGAAAGTATGATACGGTCCTTTGCATAACACTTTCCTCACAATTATCCGGAACATATAATAGCGCAGTACAAGCCAGAAAAATGCTTTCACCAAAAGACCGCGAACGGGTGTATATACCGGATCTGCGTCAGGCTGGAGGAGGTCAGGGCATACTTCTTTTTGAAGCTTATCATCTGATAAAAAAACAGTATCGGATAGATCAGATTCTGAAACATATGCAGACGATATCACACCGGATAAGTGTCTTTGGTATTGCAAAAGATATGGCATGGATGGTTGAAGGAGGAAGAATAAGCAAATTGCAGGGAACAGTGATGCAGTTTCTAAGTAATGTTTTTATGCAGCCGGTATTTCATTTGAGGTATGGAAAAATTGCATTAAAAGGATTTGTTCCCGGGAGAAAAAATCTGTCACGGGTCATATACAATGAAATCAAAAAAAAGTATAATGGAAAAAAATTAAAATTGGTACTGAGTCATGCGGATAATCCTGAGGAGACTGTAAGACTGAAAGAAAAATTGAAATATATTGATATGGAGATCTTATATGAAGGTCCGCTTTCTCCGGTTCTGGGTATCCATACCGGTCCGGATTCCCTGATTTGCGCAGTGTTATAAATTGCACTTATTATCATGATTTCCATTGTTTTTGCCTGTCTAGTTTCATATCTGCTTGGCACTATTCCGACCGCACTTATTGTAGTCCGTATATTTTCGCAGCGCGATGTGAGATCAGAGGGATCAAAAAATGTTGGAGGAATGAATACCTTCAGGATGTTGAAGAAATACAAGAGTATGTCACATGCTATCCTAGGCTTCACTATCGTACTTATTGTGGATATGGGAAAGGCAATTGCTGCGGTTGTTATTTCAAAGTATTTTATACCAAACCCAATACTTGCCATGACTGTCGGTACATTATTTTCCATATTGGGTCATAATTATCCGGTGTTTCTCAAGTTTAAAGGGGGTAAGGGTGCAGCATGCCTTATCGGAGTAATGGTTTATTATAATCCGATTGTATTTATCGGCTGGATTCTGACGATTTTCAGTTTTATTATGGCAGTTGAAATTGTAATACGTATTTTTCAGAGAAAACCGTTTGGACTTCATGCGGTTTTTCATGCAATTTCAGAGCAGATTTTGGGAAGAATCATTGGGGAAATTGCCGGTCTTTACGCTGTTTACATTATCGATAAACGATTGTTCATACCCGTACTTGCGGGAAGTATTTTTATTATCATAAGCCACAACATGCGTCTGTCTTATCAAGTAAAAAAGCTCTTTGTAGCAAGGAGTAAGTAAGATATAATAATCCTGAAATGAAAAACCGGACGCTCTATTTTTTTAGCAGGATTGCGTTATCCTTTTTTATATTTGTCCTGCTTCATGGTTTTTATACGGGTATTATAACCCGGGCAACAGAACTTGACAGCCTCATGTATCACATTCCCATTGCAAAGTGGTATCTGGCCGGAAAAATCTTCTCTTATCCTGCCTCATCAATTCTTCACAGATATTTTCCCGGTGCGTCCGAAGGGATACTTGCTGTTTTTATGCTTCTTCATATACCTCTTAATCTTTATAATGTTTTAGCAATTTTTTGTTTGTTTTTGGCAGCTTACAATCTAGGAAAAAAAGCCGGATTGACATGCGATATGGCAATACTCTTGAGCGTTGGCATATCGCTCAGTACGGGAATTACCCGCTGGATCAATGTACAGATTGTAGATATATGGCTTGCTGTATTTTATACATACTCTTTATCCCTTGTGCTTAAACCAAACAAAAAATTTTCCTATTTTATTAAGCTGGGGATCGCATCGGGGATGCTTATCGGGACTAAATACTCCGGTCCGTTATACGGGACTGTCCTGGTTTTATTTTTTGGAAAAAAGATACTTCCCAAGATAACCATGAAGCGTTTCATAGGCTTTATATTGCCTGTTAGTATTTTTGGCATTTTTTGGTATATTCGTAATTATGTGATTACAGGAAACCCTTTTTATCCTCTTGCATTTCTTTTATTTCCAGGCATCAAGAACTGGGCGCTTGAAATACCGACATGGAAAGCCTTCATCACATACCCTGCAAGCATGATGAGCGCATTAATCAATGAATATCTTAGTTGGAGTTTTTTACTTTTTTTGTTACCTATCTATATGATTCTACGTAGCAAAAAAAAGGAAAAAAAAGATACAAACATGATTGTTTTTACATTTCTTTCAATTGCGAATTTTCTCGTGTTTTGTCTTCTTCCAAACGGAGACAGATTTCAAGTCCATGTTTCCAATTTGAGATACTCGTATCCTGTATTTATACCGCTTATCCTTAATTTTTTTCTTCTGGCAAAAGAGAAAAAAATAGAAATATTTGCAGCGATCCTTGTGCTTGCAAATGCGATGTTTTCCATACAGGTAGCATATCATCCCAAACTTATCTTAGTCTATATTATTCTCCTTTTATTAATATGGCGCAAAACCATCCTATTTACCAATACGTGAAACTATTTATATGGATTTGTACTATATATTATAATTAACCTTATAATGTGAAGTTATTATTTTAATACTATGCAAAACAATCAGGTAAAAGGATCAGGATCTCTTTACATCTTATTTGTTTTATTTATCATTATTCTTATTTTTGGAGCGTTTATTGTAAACAAAAAAAATTCAGCAGAAAGGGAAAAAGCCCCTTTTACATCTGCACCTGTTGAAAATAAGTCAAACGTCGAGACTATAAAGAGTACTACGCAATCTGTAACAGATGTCCAAAAGAATGAGGCAACATCGGTGAATTTAAACGATATTGACGCCAAACTCAGCGATCTTGACAATATGGAAAAAGAAGTTGATACCAGTTTTAATGATACTGCCATAGACGTGATGGCCGAGTGATATGGAGATAAAGGATTTTGAAACTTGTGTCTGAATTTTGCATATATATCATTAGCATTTATATATATTATTTAAAGAGACAACATATGAAAAATAATCTGATACAAAAACGGATGATACAATTTATGACAATTCCACTTATGCTTTTCAGCATAGCGGGAGTTACTCATGCCGAGTCTTCTGCCGCTTCATCAGCTCGTTCTGAACGCATTCAGCAAAAGCAGGAAAACCGAAATGAGTTAAGAAAAGAGCATGCAATAAAAGAAATTGAGCGTCGTATGTCAAGACTTGAGGGATTGAAAGCGCGGATTACCAATATGAGAAGACTGACCGACTCGCAAAAAACAGCTTTGATTGGACAAATCCAGGCTGAAATAACAAATTTAAACACCCTAAAAACAACAATTGAAGCAGAGACAGATTCTGCCACACTGAAAGAAGAGAAAAGGTCGATTGTTACATCCTATCGGATTTATGTTCTTTTTATCCCAAAGATTCATATCATGGCTTATGCGGATAAAATACTTGCGCTTGCTGATGAGATGTCAAGTTTAACTGATGATCCTGCTGTTCTTGCGAAGATAAATGATGCTAAAGCCCAAGCCCAAGCTGCAATAGACACAGTATATCCGCTCATACCTGAGGAATATCCGGGAAATAAGACAAAGCTTCAGGCCGCGCGGGATATGAATAAAAACGCGCATAAATATCTTAAAGAAGCAAGAAAGCTTATGGCGCCTGTCTCTGATTCATCAAGCTCTCAGATGTAATTGTCAGATCCCCAGTATCATATCAATTGCGCCTTTGTTGAATCCGACGACCACCTCGTTATTTATCCAAAGCTGTGGTACCCCCATTTGTCCGGATTTGTCTACCATTTTGCGTGCCATTTCCTGATCAACGGAGACATCAATATCCTTAAAGTCTATTTTTTTGTTTTTCAAGTAGTCTTTTACCATATGGCAGTACGGACAGGTAGGTGTTGAGAAAACCGTAATATCGTGTTTGCCGACAGCAGCATCGAATGCCCTGGCATCGTGAAGCGCTTTTGTATAATCTTCTTTTGTGTGAAGACCGATTTTTTTACCCGCAACTTTACCGTCCTTGAAAAAAATAACCGTTGGTATACTCATAATTCCATAAGTTTGTGCAATCTCCGGGTTTTCATCGACATAAACCTTTGCATAGACGACGTCTTTCTCCTTGTTTTCAGAGTCCATGTCCGACATGAGAGGAGCAAGAGACTTGCAAGGTCCGCACCACGGTGCATAAAAGTCTACAACCGCAATCCCTTTGCGATTAATAACGCTTGAGGTAAATGTATTTTTATCCAGTTGTTTCATATATTTTATGGTAATTGATAATAAGCGATTCGATTATCTTTTTTTGTTTTTCAAGATGATAAATCCACATCTGTAGGTGTTTTTTTCCTGTTTTGGTTATTATATACATATTTTTATCAGGTCCGATTGTACCGGAAAGCTTTTTCTTCTCTATATATTTTTCTTTCAAAAGAGAAGAAAGTTTGCGGTACAAGTTTCCGGTATTTGTACTGCACAAACAATTCTTTTTCAGATCCTCAAGTAATTTATAACCATAACTTGATTTCTTTGATAGTAAGTATAGGATACACGGTTCAAAAAAATTTTCTAAAATCACCGGTGGACAATTCTTTCTCATACTATATGTAAGTTTAATATAGTAACATACATTTGTCAAGTCCATATGTGGTACAATAACAACATGGCTGAGGATAAATTTACTGCCGTATGGGTTTCTCACACCTCAATCAGCGACTTTCTTAGGTGTCCGCGGGCATATTATTTGAAAAACATGTACCGTGACCCAAAAACAGGACATAAAATAAAGCTCATAAGCCCTCCATTGGCGCTTGGTCAAATTGTCCATGAAGTACTGGAATCCTTGTCGACTTTGCCTGTTGAAGAGCGTTTCACCAAATCTCCGGTTGAGACATATCATCTGCTTTGGAAAAAAATAAAAGGAAAAAAAGGAGGCTTTACAGATGAAAGCGTAGAAGAGCAATATAAAAAAAGAGGTGAGGAAATGTTAAACCGGGTCATGAAAAATCCTGGCCCTCTTATGAATCTTGCCGTAAAGATAAAAATGGATCTTCCATATTACTGGCTCTCGACAAAAGACAATATTATATTATGCGGAAAAATAGACTGGTTGGAATATATTCCTGATACTGACAGTGTCCATATTATTGATTTCAAGACCAGCAAAAAGGATGAAGAGGATGGGTCATTGCAACTTTCAATCTATAGCCTTTTAACCGCAAATTGCCAATCAAAACCCGTATCAAAAATAAGCTATTGGTATATTGGACGTAGTGATGAACCGACCAAACAAATCATGCCGGACATGAAACAGCAGGAAGAAAAAATACTTGAGATTGCTAAAAAAATGAAACTTGCACGACAACTATCTGTTTTTAAATGTCCTGAAACATCCGGCTGCCGCGATTGTCGTCCCTATGAGGCGATTTTGAGGGGAGAGGCCGAGTTGGTTGGTTTAGGCAGTTATAGGGAAGACATGTACATTCTTGATGTTTCAGGCAGCAGTGCAAAGGAAAAAAGCGTTATTCTCTAATTTGTTTTGGAATTATAAATTGATTGGATAACAGATATGAAAAAAAACAATCTTTTGATTTATATAGGTGTAGGAATGTTAATCATGGTTGGTATTGGTTTTTTCGTCTTCGGTAGAAATAAACAAGCAGGAATTATGCCAAAGCTTCCCGGCAGCAACAGTTCAGAATTGATTTTAGATTGTCCTCTAAATGATGATGAGTTATGCCGATATATGGATAAAACGACAAAAATGGCCGCAGATTTGAAATCGGGTTACACGGGTTCATCGGTTACAATCGATTCTGCCGGTACAAAAACAGAAAGTGCTTGGGAGATTGCTGGAGACAGAACTCATTTCGTGACAAAAGAAAACGGTAAAGAGATATCAAATATGATAACAATCGGAAACGTCACGTATACAAAAGATATGGTTGACGGAACGTGGATGAAGTTTGTTTTGAAAACTGAGGGAGAAAAGACGCCTCTTGCAGGATTTGATCCAGAAGAGCTCATGAGTCAGTTTGCAGATACGGTACAAACAGATGATGCTTTGGTTTATAAAGCCATGGGCAAAGAAGTTTGCGGGAGTCTGACTTGTTTTAAGTATCAGGTTGTTAATCAGATGATCGCGGACCCAAAACAATATATATATTTTGATGACAAAGAATATATTATGCGTAAAATGAGGATGGAGTTTGCAAATGGTATGGTTACCGAAAGCACATTTGAATTTAAAAAGGTAACTATAGAAGAGCCGTCTTTGATCAAGCAAGATCAGGATTCCGAAGATGTAGGTAGAGCTCCATCTTATGATGCCGATGATTTACAAAAAGCACAGGAATTGATTGAACAGATGCAGTCCAGTCAATGAGAAACGACTCTATACATTCTTTTTTCAAAAGCAGTATCCCGGTGCTTTACGTTATCCCGCTTTTTATCGTTATTGCCGGTTTTTCCGTAAGGTATGATGTTTTTTCCCGTAATACGGATTCTGGCAGTGGTACAGTTGGCGAAAATTTCCATACACCAACACCGGTGCCTGTATCCGTTAAGTCAAGCCAGAACCAGTTCAGATTTACCGACTCTTTTGCCTGTGAGTATGAAAATAAGGAGGCAACGGTGAGCGCATACCGCAGAGAAAATAGTTTACATGTTTCTATTATCGGCAAAAAAGAAACAGAGTATTATCTTTTGTCGGGTGATTGTCTTTACAACTGGGGTAAATCATCACGCGCCGGAGTCAAAAAATGCGGAGTAGGAAAAATACTGGGTATGGTTGATTCAGTGCTTTCAACAGGACTTGTATCCCTATCATCCGTTGCAAGCATGGTTCCAAAAAATGCAGTGGGTAGTGATTTTCAGACAATGGGAATAAATCCTGACCTTTTAATCCGTACCTGTAAAAACATCAGTGTTCAGGATGATGGTATTTTTGAAGTTCCGAAAAAAATCATATTTACCGACATTAAGGAATAAAGGCAAAAAAAATGCCCTGGCTATGACCTACTTTCCCTTCACGAAATGTGAGAGTATCATAAGCGCTGATTTGTTTCACGACCTTGTTCGGGATGGGGAAGGGTGGTTCCAAATCGCTTCAATAACCAGGACACTGTCTATTATAAAAGATTCGCGCAAGTTTATCAAGAGGTAAGGATAAGTAGTTGAAACTCATGATTTAGGCTATAATAATGATGATGGATAAGCTGAAAACATCACATAAGCTGTTGCACTCGTTTTGTATACGACCGCAAACACGATTTGAAGCGCAAAATGATAAAGAAGAGGTTCTTTTGGTTTTAAGGGCTCACCCAATAACCCTTCTTCGCACTTTCATAAACACCCTTGCTTTGTTTTTCATCCTGTTTTTTGTCAATTTTTTCTTTCCTTCATTTCTCAATATTTCTCAAATAATATTTATCAATATTTTTTTTCTGGTGTTTCTGGTGAACTATGTATGGTTTGGGTTTATCAACTGGTATTTTAACGTTGGTATAGTGACAAATCAACGGGTGGTAGATGTTGATTTTAACGTTATTTTATACAAGGAAGTGACATATACGCTGATAAGCCACATTGAAGATGTGACCGCAAAGACAGGCGGTTTTTTGGAATCGGTTTTTAATTTCGGGAATTTATTTATACAGACTGCCGGAACAGAGACAAATACCGAATTTCTGAATATCCCACATCCATCCAGTGCAGCAAAAATTATTAATTCAATTATCCAAAGCCAAAGCAATCCTCATGGAAACCATATCGCTTGACTCGATAGGAAATTTTTTTTCAGGAGACGCGTTGGGATTTTTTTTTATAAAATCATTCAGCGTTGTTTTTTCTCTTTTGTTTACCACCTATGCCATAGTGATATTTAAACAAATTCAGGGAATCACCAAGACAGTTCAGAATTCACGCAACGCATTTATAGTGTCTTTTACATTTTTTCAGATTATTATCGGATTTGTACTACTGGTTTTTTCAATTCTTTTTGTCTAGGACAGAATTAATATGTTACATCCAATTTTTGCCGGATATATAGGGCGGGAGCAGGAAGAAGCATATGCTTCCTTTATTGCGGAAAACAACTTTTTTTGTATTCTTGAGGTGTTTGGTGATTACTCTCATACTGACGGGGAGGCATTATTAAAAGAGATTGGCAGGCAGGTTATTGAAAAACAGCCACATTCACTCGACGAATTTGACGAAGCAATACATACAGCCATTGGGAATAAAGATATTCCAATTGATTTTTCTCTTGCAACTGGATATTGCAACGGATTTATTTTCTATCTGAAAACCGTGGGTACCGGGCAGATATACATACAAAGAAAATCCCAAATGAAACTCATTATTGAGGGTAATAATACAGCCTCCGGACATATCATAAAAGGAGATCTGTTTATCTTTTCAACATCGTATTTTATGGATACGATGAAGAGTAAGGAACAGATCAAGAAAATAATCCACTCAAAAAAACTTCCGGGAGAAATGGTGGAGGATCTGACGAGCGCACACAGGGAAGGAAAAGACTCCGGTGTTATTTTATTTACAGTATTTGATGAAAGGGTTGATGAATATGAAGAATTATCTACTTCTGATACCCTTGAACCATCTTTTGAGCAACCGCATATATATCAACCGCAACCTTCAAAACCATACCTTCTTTTTTTGCGTATTCGTGATCTTCTCAAAGAGAATAAAAAAAAGCGGATAGTATTTGCTGCTATTATCTTTATTTTTTTACTTCTTGTGGTGAACGCAGGAAGCTTATTCGGAAAAAAACAATTAGGCATACAAAAGCGTACGGCAGATACCATCAAACAGGAAATTGAGGCACAACTGCAGACAGTTGAGACAAATAGTGATATATCCAGATCTTTAGGAATCATCGCGGAAGCAAGGCAGATACTGAGTGATTTTGCAGAGAAGGAAAAAAATATAGATACAGCTTCGATAAAAGAAATTGAAAGTATTATAGCGCGTTATGAAGCACAGGCATTGAAGCTGGAAGAAAAAAAAGCAGTTGAGTTTTACGATCTGAATCTGGAGGAAAAAGATGCGAAAGCTGATGAGATGTATATGTCAGATAAAAAAGCTGTTCTTTTAAACAGGGAAGGGAAAATATATATATTGTCCTTGGAAAATAAATCGTTCGAAAAGATTGTGTCCGGCACCATTGCCAATGCGCGTCTTGTGTCCTCATACGAAAACTCAGTATATTTCTACAAAGATGGGTCAGGCATTTTTAGGTCAGATGATAAGGAAAAGCCTGAACGCATCATTGAAGATGACGATGATTGGGGTAATATCATTGATATGAATATATATAACGGCAATATTTATATTTTGGATGAAAGTAAAGAGGAAATATACAAATATTTGGTTGCCGAAAACGGGTATTCGGGAAAATCCTCATATATCAAAGCAGGAGGTATTCAGGCTCTGAAACAGGCAAATTCACTCGCTATAGATTCGGCTGTATATGTAGGGCTTGAGGATAGGATTGTCAAATATCTGTCAGGGATAAAAGAAGACCTGGACTTTCAATTTCCAGATTCAGGAATGCGCTTGGTAAAGATATACACGGATAAGGATCTGGATGAGGTCTTTGCCTGGGATAAATCAAAAGGGATTCTATATGTTTTTTCCAAAGACGGTACCTATTTAAAACAGATTAGATCACGATCCTTGTCTGAGGCCACGGATTTTGTGGTGTTTGAAAGCGATGTCTATCTGCTGCTAAAAGCAAAAATCATGAGAATAGCTTTATAAATCATTCAAGAAAATCATCAATATTTTTTTGAAGAGCCGATACATATACATCCGCAACAACATAAGTCAATGTGGATGAGGAAGATTGGACTTTGTAAGAGGTTTCATTATAAGGGACAAACAATATGTGCGTTGCAGAATCTTTTCCTTTTGTTGTTATGGAAAATGACTCATCAGTTGTCTGCAGCTTGTCTTTTTCCGGCAGTATATCAGATGCTTCAAGCGTAATTAAATCATTCAGGAATTGATCCACTTTTGTTATTGATGCGCGTTGAGCACCGATAGACCATTCTTTCCCTTTTTTTGCAAGAGTGGTAGTATTATGCGAGGATTCAATCAGTATCGAATTGATATCCTCTTTGTTTGCAATGAAATCCGTATTAAGGTCACGGTAGTCCTCATCCAAATTCAGTTCACCCAGTCCTTCTCCCAAAAATATCTGATTTTCATTACCTATACGGGCGTAATGAGCATTACCCGCATAATATTTTCCGATATACAGCTTTTTTTCTCCTGCTGTTGTCTGAATAGTGATTTTTTTCTTATCAATACCAAAAAGTGCATGCTTTTTTATATTTTCAGAGACAACCGTTTCTTTTGTAAGATTATTTAAAATATCGGTAATCCGGTTAATTTTTTCCGGATCTGCAGGAAATATGACATTGTCTTTTTTGACGACCCAAACATTTTTATCATGCACAAGAGACTGGTTTTTTATATCTCCGGTTATGATATAACCACGGAGATTTTCCTGAGTCAGGGAAAAAAGAGATTGCCTCATTTTGTGTACTAAAGAAGGAAGGAAAGAGGATGTGATAAAGGCTATTGCCATAAAAAGAAGCAGTACCAAAAGAACAAGCAGCCTTTTGCGGTTTTGTTCCATAAATGATACAATATTATACTATGTTTATGGACGGCAATGAAGCGAAAATTCTTGAAAAAATTAAAAAAAGGGATGCGAGAATGTTGCGCCACTTTTATGATGCCCATCACCCACAAATATTCAGATTTATCTTTAAACAACTTGGGAAAAAAGAAACGGCAGAAGAGTTGACGCAGGATGTATTTTATGATTTTATCGAAGGAATACGGGATTTTCGGGGAAATAGTTCGCTAAAAACATACCTTTTTTGCATTGCGCGTAATAAAGTCATTGACCATATTAAAAAGAAAAAGATTAAGAAAATTTTATTTTCTGCTCTCCCTAGATATGTTGTTGAAAATGTCTTGACGGTATTTATGGATGACCAAATTGAAAGAAACGAGTTGGCTGAAAAAATTGATAAGACAATAGGGAAACTGCCGAATGATTATCAGATCATCTTAAGACTAAAGTATATGGACGGCCATAGGGTAAAAGAAATAGCGCAGAAGCTTGCTTTACCCTTTAAGACAACCGAAAGTCTTTTGTATCGTGCAAGGCACGCTTTTATAAAGACGTTTACAAGATAAGTCCTGTATGAAATCAAATTTTGGGAGACTAAAACACCGGTTAAATGAGGTGTATAACGTGGAGCCCAATGATTTGGGTTTACCGTTTTTGACGTTATGGTACCGGAGAGTAAACAAATATTTCAAAAGGATGCCCTTTCGGATTGTAGTTCCGGCTTCGCTTTTGGGGGCGCTTCTTCTTTATTTGATTTTCGGATATATGGTTGTCCGTTTGGCAAGCATTCTGCAGTATGGATTTTAATAAAATTACCATTTATCTTCTTGCATCATTTATTATAGTTATCCGACGTACCGTACTTCTTTTATTTGTACCGTATAAGACCATGAGAAGGATATCTCTCTCTTCCGATCTATATCAGCTTATTGTCATTTTATTTCTTGCGTTTTTATATTTTCTTGTTTCTCATTTGCTTCGGGGCGATGTGATATGGGGTTTTCTCGCTTATGCAATGTTTTTATTCCTTTTTTTCCTGACCGTATTATTTTTTCATTTAATCAGTTCCTCTTTTAAAGTTAAGGCAGATATCAAAATCTTTGTCTATTCATTTGGATACACTCTTATGCCAACTTTATTATGGTTTGCAACAAACTTAATTTTGTTTGTTATTCTTCCTCCACCGCGTACTATGTCAATTCTGGGAAAAGGGTTTAGCATTTTTTTTATTGCATATTCCATGAGTCTGCTTATGTGGAAATTTATTCTTATATATTTTTCACTGCGTTTTTCCTATCGTCTCGGGTTATACCGCATTATATATGCGTTCTTGCTTTATGCGGTTCTCTTTATACCATTATCAATCCTTCTGTATCATCTGAAAATCTTCAGAATTCCCTTTATCTAGATTTCAAATGATTTTTTCTAATATAAAGACTCATATAGTATATGAAATTATCAGAGTATTCTTCTTCAGCCAAAAGAAGAAAAGCTATAGAGTCACAGCTTGATATAAGTCTTCCTTCGGTTGCAGGTGTCCTATTTGATGAAAATGAGGTTTATTGTGAAAATCTTATCGGAGGAACAATTCTTCCCATGGGAGTGGCAGGACCTCTTCTTATTAATGGCGAATGTACCAAAGGAGAATGCTTTGTTCCTCTGGCAACGACCGAAGGCGCGCTTGTTGCCTCGGTAAACAGAGGTTGTAAGGCGATTACAGTTTCAGGAGGAGTAAATACCTATGTGGAAACGGTTGGTGCAACACGCGGACCGGTATTTCTGGTGTCAAATCTAAACGAGGGAAGAAATTTTAAAGAATGGATCGAAAAACATTTTTCCCAGATAAAGGAGGTTGTACGCTTGACTTCATCATATATCAATCTCCTTAAAATTGAATCAAAATCTGTGGGACGATATGTATTTCTCCGTTTGTATTTTGATACAGCAGAGGCAATGGGAATGAATATGGTAACCATTGCAACAGACAGTATAGTCAAATACATACAGAGTAAACGAGGAACGAAATGTATTTGCTTGTCAGGTAATTACTGTATAGATAAAAAACCGGCATGGTTGAATTTCATCTCAGGCCGCGGAAAAACCGGATGGGCTGAGACAGTAATCAAAAAAAGTACTGTAGGTAACATTCTTAAGACAACTCCTGAAAAACTATACAAAGTATGGTTGAGTAAATGCCTGTTGGGGTCGCTTATGGCTGGATCTCTTGGATACAATGCGCATTATGCAAATATTATTGCTGCTTTTTTTGCAGCAACAGGTCAGGATCTTGCGCATGTTGTTGAGGGAAGCATGGGTGTAACCTTTCTGGAGATTCTTGAAAAAGGCGATTTATATATAAGCGTTTATCTTCCTGCTCTTATGGTGGGTACTGTCGGAGGTGGTACCAACTTGCAGATAAAGAAAGAAGCCATATCAATCATGAAAGTGAACAGGGCTGAAGCATTGACCGAAATTCTTGTAGGTGTTGTTCTGGCCGGTGAGCTGTCGCTCCTTTCTTCGCTTGAGGAAGGTTCATTAGCAAAAGTTCATAAAAAATTAGGACGTTAATCATGATAGGAATAGTATCATACGGGTATTATGTGCCCAGATACCGGATTAAAATTGAGGATATTGCCAGGATGTGGGGTAAGAATCCGAAAGATATTTATTCTTCCCTACGGATTTATGAAAAAGCAGTGTCGGCAACCGATGAAGACGCACTTACTATGGCTTACGAATCTGCATCAATTGCAATCAAGGAGTCAGGGATTGATACAAAAAACATAAAAGCAGTTTTTTTCGGTTCTGAAACACCATCCTATGCCGTTAATCCGTCTTCGACTATACTGGCGGAATTTTTGGGGATAGACAAACACTATCTGGCATCTGATTTGCAATTTGCGTGTAAGGCTGCAACGGGTGGAATAATTGTTGCATCCGGACTCGTCTCATCAAATCATGCATCATACGCACTGGTTGCGGCATCGGACAAAGGGACAGGAAAACCCCATGATTCTCTTGAATATACGGCTGCGTCAGGATCGGTTAGCCTGATTATTGGAAAAAAAGATCCGATTCTTGAGATTGTTGATATGAATTCGTTTTCATCTGATACACCGGATTTTTGGAGAAGGGAAGGGATTCGATACCCGTCCCATGGAGGTAGATTTACCGGAAAACCTTCCTATTTTCATCATATTCTGGAATCCTCACACCATATATTAAAAAGAAATAGCTTAAAACCAAGTGATTTTGCGTATGCGGTTTTTCATATGCCAAACGGAAAATTTCCCCGCCAAGTTGCGTCCCAGCTTGGATTTACCCAAGAGCAGATAAAACAGTCCCTTGCAGTTGAATATCTGGGAAATACGTATACAGCCTCTGCGCTTTTTGGATTGGTTTCAGTTTTGGATGTTGCCCGTTGCGGACAAAACATATTTTTAGCTTCCTACGGATCAGGCGCAGGATCAGATGCATTTATACTCCGTGTAACCTCAAAGATTAATAAGGCCAGACAATCTTTTCATCAGGATGTACAACAGAAACAGTATGTTGATTATCAAACATATTTGCGTTATATGAACATATTGCACTAATGACATCAATTATCGGATACTACACAACACCTTTTGGAGAGTTATGGAATAAATCCTTATTTGATCTGGTTGAAGATGTCATTTTTGGTGTATTAAAAAATGCGAAGTTGGAGCAGGAAAAAATAGATGCGGTTTTTTTCGGTAATATGATGGCCGGAGCATTGGAAAACAATCTTCACAGTCCGTCAAAAATCGCTGAAATAATGGGTTCTCATATTCCTGTATTTCGGGCTGAAGCTGCCTGTGCATCAGGCGGTGCAGCCTTTTACTTAGCACTCAAATATCTTGAGGCAGGTGCTGGAAAGACTGTGATGGTAATTGGTGCCGAAAAAATGACGGATTACTCTCCTGAAGAAACGGTAAGCGCACTTGTCTCAGCATCGTCAGGCGAAGAACAGGAATCAGGATTAACGTTTCCCGGACTGTATGCCCTTATGGCTCAGATTTATCTTACGAAGTATAACTATTCCAAAAAAGAATTGGCATATGTCAGTTATAAAAATCATTTCCATGGCAGTTTGAATGAAAATGCCCACTTCAGAAAAAAAATAAGATTGGAGGATATTCTATCAAGCCCCTTTGTCGCATATCCTCTTGGAGTTCTGGACTGTTCGCCCATATCTGATGGAGCATCGGCAATTATTCTTACTTCAGATAAGAAACAGCGCACTAAACAAAAGTATGTTGTGCAAGTGCTTGCAAGTTCAGTAGCTACAGATACAATATCCCTCAAAAAGCGAAAATATCTAGACGGGATTGAAGCCACAAAACTTGCAGCCGATAGGGCATTTCACATCTCAAAAATTAAAAGAGAGGAGATATCGGTTGCAGAAGTTCATGATTGTTTTTCAATCGCCGAATTATTTGCCATGGAGGATCTGGGATTTTGGAAAAAAGGCGATGCCGGTAAAAGAATAGGTAGTCTTGAGACTATGCTTGGCTCGGGAGCCCCTCTTATCGTAAATACGTCTGGAGGCTTGAAGGCGGCGGGGCATCCGGTTGGAGCAACAGGAGTAAAACAAATTGGAGAAATTTATCTGCAATTAACCGGTCAAGCTGCCAAACGCCAAGTACGAAAAGCACGAAAAGGATTGACGCATAATATTGGCGGATCAGGAGGAACGGCAATTGTTAGTATTTTTGGTGTATAAAACTATGATAATTAGCCCAATAAAAATCTGGAGGCGTCAGAAAGAAATACGCACACTCTTATATAAAAAAGGTACCATAGTGTCATGGACTATGATATATACGCCTCCTGACGGATTTGCTGCATATGCGCCTTATCCGGTTGTGCTTGTGGAGTTTGATAGAAACCAAAAAGCATATGGACAGCTTGTTGATTATGATCCGAGGGATATGCACATAGGCAAGACCGTTATATCGGTTTTACGGAAAGTCCGTTGTGTATCGCGTGACGATGTTATTGCGTATGGCATTAAATTTAAACCTATATGAGAAAAATTTCATACAGTGCACCTGCAAAAGTGATTCTCTGTGGTGAGCATGCCGTCGTATACGGGAGGCCTGCTCTTGTAACAGCTCTTGATATGAGTTTAAATGTCAGTATTTGCGGTTATAAAAATGCGCAGGAGAATAGAGCTGAGCAAAAAATTATCGAAACAGTACAAACATATTTAAAAAGAAAAAAAATACCATATAAAAATAAAAAATGTTCGCTTTCCGTAAATTCAGGTATTCCTATCGGACGTGGATTAGGTTCGTCTTCTGCATTATCCGTTGCATCCTCTGCCGCACTAATGGATTTCTTTACCGGCCATGAGTTTGAGAAAGAGGAGATAAATAACTGCGCCTATCAGGTTGAGAAGTTATATCATATGAATCCTTCAGGTGTCGATACAAGCGTCTCAAGCTTTGGTGGCGTAGTTTTTTTCAGAAAGGAGTTTGAATTTCTTAAATCAATATCATGTCTTCCTCTCAAATTCCCCAAAGAGATACAGAACAATATGATTCTTATAGACTCGGGAAAGCCTTTTGAGACAACTGCGGATATGGTTTCTTTGGTAGGAAAACTATATAATAAAAAAACGGCTTTTACCGAAAAGGTATTATGGAATCTTGAGAGAACTACCAAACGGATGATTGTTTCACTGATGAAGGAAGATGTCCGGTTTTTTAAAGATACGATAATGGAAGCACAAAGACAACTGGAGCTGCTTGGTGTGGTATCTCATACCGCAAAACATCTTCTTGATTCGCTTTTACCCTACGGGACAGGTAAGATCACCGGAGCTGGAGGTATAAAAAACGGATCCGGATATATCTTATTTTATACATCAAGCCGGTCTAAGACAGAAGTTTTTTTACGTAAAAATAATATTACGTTTTTATCATTTACCCCATCATTGACAGGAGTACAAAAGGTTATATGATCAAAGTATCAGCACCGGGAAAACTTATGTTACTTGGAGATCACGCCGTAGTGTACGGATATCCGTGTATTGTAACCGCAGTTGATAAACGTCTTTATGTTGAAGCCGAAATAATAGACGGAGAAAGCGATGACATCATAACGCCTCAAGTAAAAGAATGCAGGTTTGTACTGGAGTCAATTTCCTGTTTCAAAAACAAATATGGAATCCGTTCCGCGGTACGCGTAAAAACTAATGGGGATTTTTCCCATCAGGTGGGTCTGGGATCGTCGTCGGCGGTCACTGTTGCAACATTTAAAGCCTTAAGTCTTCTTTATGACATATCGATCACAACAAAGGAATTATTTGATATGAGCTACCAGGTAACACTTCGAATCCAGGGATTGGGATCAGGATTTGACATAGCTGCTGCAACATATGGAAAAACTATTTATTATGTGACTGCAGGTAAAATAATTGATCCTTTGCATATTGCGAAACTTCCTCTGGTTGTAGGGTACTCGGGAGTGAAAGCAGATACTCCTTTTTATGTACGTAAAGTTGAAGAGGATTTTCGTACAAAAGGCGAGGAAATGAAAAACATTTTTTGCAGTATACAAAAACTCGTTGAAGACGCAAGACATGCTTTGATTGCTCAAAAGTTTGATGAGCTTGGGATATATATGGATAAAAATCATGAGCTACTGAAGCGTCTTGGTGTTAGTACGGTAAAGCTTGATGATATGGTTTCAGCTGCTCGTGATGCAGGTGCGTGGGGAGCAAAACTGTCAGGGGCAGGAGGAGGTGACTGCATGATAGCCCTTGTCGATGAAAACAGGCGAACTCATGTTGAGCGCGCAATTGAAAAGGCAGGCGGTGAGATAATTAGAGTACAGGTAAATACAGAAGGCATGATTATTGAAAGATGACATATGAAAACAACAGATGACCAAACCGAACTTTTTATAATTGTTGATGAATTGGATAACGTGTTAGGATACAAGACAAGGGAGGAATGCCACCATGATAGGACAGTAATCCACCGTGCGGTTGGCGTAATTCTTTTTAACAAAAAAGGTGAGATACTTTTTCAAAAGAGAAGCAAAACCAAAGATTTATATCCGGGGATGTATGCCATATCATCATCAGGTCATGTGTCAAAAGGGGAATCCTATGAAGAGGCGGCGCTGCGTGAACTAAAAGAAGAGATGGGTATAAAAGATATAATCCTTACTTTGGTGTCAAAGCATATTGTAAGATCAGACAAGGAGGTAGAGATGAATGTATTGTATAGCGCAACATATAATGGCGAAATACGTTTTTTTCCTGAAGAGGTGCAAAGTGTTCATTATTTTAATAAGGCGCATGTGGAAAAAATAAAAAGAAATATCACACCATGTTCCAGAAAAAGCCTGGAAATTATTAAATGGTTATGAAAAAAACAGCAATAGCACCATCTAATATTGCATTTACTAAATATTGGGGAAGACGTGATGAGAAACTGAGGCTTCCCGCAAACAGCAATATTTCCATGAACTTAAGCAATCTTCATACAACTACAACCGTTGAATTTAATGAGGCTTTTATCCAAGATGATATTGTTATAGACAAAATAAAAACTTCTCAAGTTATAAAAAAGGTTTCCGAACATTTAGACAGGATTCGAAAACAGGCAGGTATTGCGGCATATGCAAAAGTAAGATCAATCAATAACTTTTCCGTTTCAACAGGATTATCTTCATCTGCATCAGGGTTTGCAGCGCTTACCCTTGCCTCTGCAACTGCTGCTGATTTGACGCTTTCCGAAAAAGAACTCTCAATTCTTGCAAGAATTGGATCAGGGTCGGCATGCAGATCAATTCCTGACGGTTTTGTGCAGTGGCATGAAGGTTCATCAGAAAGTTCATATGCAAAAAGTATTTTTCCATCTGATTATTGGGATATAGTTGACATTGTTGTTGTTGTGAGTGAGGACAAAAAAACGGTATCCACAACCGAAGGACATAGACTTGCCTGGACAAGTCCTTTTTTTGCTGATAGGGTGATTGGGATGAAGAAAAAAAATGAGTTATGCAACAAATACATAAAAGAGCGTAATTACCATGCCTTTGGTAACCTTATCGAAAGTGAGGCACTTGAGATGCATGCAATTATGCTCACATCTTCGCCATCTCTTCTCTATTGGCATCCGGCAACAATTGCGCTTATGAGAAAAATCATGGATTGGAGGAAAAACGGTATGGAATGTTATTTTACGATTAATACCGGGCAGAATATACATGTTATCTGTGAAGGAAATAAGGCAGCTATGGTAGAAAAGGAATTAAAAAAACAAAAAGAAGTAAAAAAAACGATAGTAAATCATCCCTCACAAGGAGCATCTCTTACGGAAGCACATCTTTTCTAAAAATGTTTACGGGCCTATTCTGGGAATGGTTATCTCAAAATTCGGACCTATTCCGAATTTTCCTCCTAAAACAGTTCCCATTATAAAGATGAAAATAGTGAATGCAAATACGATCATAATAAGTCCGACGACCGCATTTGTCATTTTCTGTTGTGCTTTTTGTATCTTTTCTTTTTCTCCAGATGAGGTTATCCACTCAAAGGCACCCCACACCAAATAGATGAGAGCTGCTAGGCCGCCTACAAATAAAGTTATGGATATGAGAAACGTGATAAGATTGCCAACCCCTTGCACCGGATTATCCGTAACAAATTCACTGCCGGGAGGTTTATTTACGGTGCCGAAAATATCTGAAACATTGTCTGCTAGTAGTTTCATAAGGGCATTTGTATATTAAACGCATAACCTATTAACTTAATAATGAGATAACTGCAAAGAACAATGATGAGTCCTATAAAGGCTGAGGTAAGCGTTGCTTGTGCTTTTTTCAGTTTCTCCGGATTCCCTCCGCTTGTTAACCAGCTAAATGCTCCGGCAATCAGCATAAAAAAGAATAGAAGACCAACAACCACCATAAGAATAGGTATAAGGACATTAAGGACATCTCCAAAAGTAGAAATTTGAGCAATGGGATTTACGTTTTTATCGGCAAGATTGAGGGCATACACATGCATATAGTAACTATATATAAACTGTGTTTTTATGTCAAGCCGGGCTTTAAGACTTGTTATAATATACGAATGGATGCTAAAAAAAACTTATTTCATGTTGCTCTAATTCCTGATGGTAACCGACGTTGGGCAAGAGAAAGAAATCTGCCAACATTTGAAGGACATAGACGGGGTTTTGATAACATCATCAAGATAAGTTCAAGAGCACGCGATCTGGGAATAAAGATTTTTACTTTATGGGCATTTTCAACCGAAAACTGGAAACGGACAAAAGAGGAGGTTGGGTATCTGATGAAACTCTACGAACAAACGATTGATGTGAAGTTAAAACAGGCGCTGCAGGAGCGGACAAGAATCGTGCATCTGGGCAGAAAGGACAGGATGCCGGAGACACTCAGGAAAAAAATAGCAAACGCTGAAGAGAAAACACAGAATTTTGATTCGTATTTTTTTGTGGTCGCCCTTGATTATGGAGGTCGGGATGAAATCGTGCGCGCTGTACAAAAGATGCAAGGCGCCCGGTCCGACACTTCACAAATCCAAGAAAATGACATAGATCATTATCTTGATACAAAAAGCCTTCCCCATCCTAATCCCGATCTTATTATCCGAACGAGCGGTGAAAATAGGGTTTCCGGTTTTATGTTATGGCAGTCTGCTTATGCCGAATATATGTTTGTGAAAAAGCATTGTCCGGATTTTTTAGCGGATGATTTTGAAGAGTGTGTGAAAGAATTTGAAAAAAGAAACAGAAGGTTTGGTAAGTGATGAGACATGTTCTGTATAATAGTATGATATGTTTAATCCTACGTTTTCAATCACCAACAAAACATTAAACAACATTGCCAAAATTGAAGCGGCTGAGGAGGTAATCCGGCACTCTCCTTTATTACCTTTATGGGAAAAACAATTTAAAGAGGATGCAATTGTCCGTTCTGCCTATCACGGGACTCATATTGAAGGCAACATGCTTAAACAGGATGAAGCCAAGGACGTTCTTTTGGGTAAAGAGGTTTTGGGAAGGCCACGAGATATCCAGGAAATTATAAACTATCGAAAAGTAATCGAGTTTATTGACGAGGAGGCAAACCGGAAAATAGAAAAAATAACAGAGCCTCTCATTAAAAAAATACACCGTATCATAACTGCTAAACTTCTCAACTCTGACCAGGCGGGTGAATACAGGCTAAAACAGGTGGTTATACGAAATTCCGCAACAGGTGAGGTGACATTTAAGCCCCCCGCACCCATGGAGATTCCTTTTTTGATGAGGGAGTTTATATATTGGCTTAACAAAACAGATTTACAGCAAATTCATCCGGTTTTGCGTGCGGGGATTGCCCACCATGAATTGGTGCGTATTCATCCGTTTATTGACGGTAACGGACGGGTTGCACGTGTTCTTGCAACACTCATGCTGCTGCTTGGAGGGTATGATATCAGGCGGTTTTTTTCCCTTGAAGAATACTATGACCGTGATGCGGTTGTATATTATGAACACTTGGGTTTGGCCACTTCAGGAAATTTGACTGCATGGCTTGAATATTTTACGTTTGGGGCTTCTGTGGAGTTTACTAAAACTAAAGACAAGATTCTCAAGCTTTCAAAAGATGTCAAGTTAAAGGAAAGGATGGGTGGGCAGCAGATATTTCTTACAGAGAGACAAATAAAGATAATCGAATATATACAAGAGGTGGGATATTTACAAAACCAGTCGTTTACGACATTGTTTTCCGACATATCCGAAGATTCTGTTTTAAGAGATGTACAGGATTTAATTAAGAAAGGTATTCTGAAAAAGGTTGGAAGCACTAAATCAGCACGTTATATCATGGTCTGATTATTTTCTTTTAAAAAGCCTCCATACACCATATAGTCCAAATAACAAAGGAAGAACTAGTATGTTTATGTATTTTAATAATTCTTTTTGATTATCCGATAGATCAGGGAGCGAATAAAAATTCACAGACCGAGACCGTATTCCGGATAACGCACCGTCTGAGGCTGCATTGTTGACGAGATTAAAAACAAAATCGATATTGGCTGTGTTTTTACTGAGGTATCTGGCATTTATAAAACGTGAGGAGGATATGACAACAACAGTACCATTTTGTTTTGTTTTTACTTCAACGGCCAGAGGATACGCCCGCAGATCTTTTTCAATGGGTTGCGGTATGTTTTGAGGCATAAGCTCAAAATCATTTTTTTGAGTCCATGATTTTGACGGAGAAGATATGAGTAAGGTTGATTCAGCTTTTTTATCAAGCGAGAGGGAAGAGGTCCATGGGAATGTCAGTTCTTCTACATTGGCAAAATACTCTGCTTTGCGGTTGAGATTGTTGGTTTTGAGCCAAAAAGGATATGGCGTCAAGAATTGATATACATCATTTCCGAAATTCACAAACTCGGCAGATGGTGAGAGAACCAAATCCTGATTCAATCCGATACCCCATTCTTTAAGTAACGTAAATAGATTATGTCCTGCAGGATTTACCGCCAAGTTATCGTCAACCCATACACCGTCAATGAAAAAGATCATTTTCCCCCCACTTTCAATATATTTTTTTATTTTATTGATTTCATCTTCGGTATAGGAGTATCCGTTTGTATCGGTCAAGATAATGGTTTTGTATGAATTATCAATAGTATCATTCTGTAAATTGAGAGGGATTACTTCATATTGTTGGGAGAGAATGGTTTTGAAAATAAGATAGGGATCGTTTTGAGGATCTGATACATCATCCATGCCAAGCGCTCCGATTGTTACAGTTTCTTTTACAGTCAATTTATAAATAAGGGAGGTTATATTGTATTCAAGATTGGTCAGATCTGTTGCCTGCGGAAGAGTTTCAAGTTCATCACCATGGAGTATCCCTAAACCAAAATATGATGATGTCAATTGATATTTGTCTTTTTGGAGTTCGGAAAACTGAAGTTCAGGAATACCCATCTCATTTACTTCTTTAAGAGCTTTTTCATCTTTTTTCGGGTCAAGAATTTTTAAAGTCACTTTATTACCGCTTTCCTTGGCATATTCACCAAGCATATCAATAACCTCTGTTTTTATCGGAAGAAGCCGTGAAGGAAGATCTGCCGACACATAGAATGTGACATGTACGATATCGTCAAGTTTGCCAAGAATTTTTTTAGTAGCTGGGGAGAGGGTATAAGCCTTTCCTTTTGATAAATCAAGCCGTATTGATATCCTGCTAATCAGGATATTGCTTATTACCAACAGTATCAAGCTGGTAATCAGTATGGTTTGTCTGTCTAAGGCTTTTATACGGAAAAAACGAGATGTCTTCAATTTTAACAATAGATTTTTGATTTTTTTCATATTAATCTCTTTTTTCCAACTGGACGATTGTAAGAAAAATGAATACGATGCTTATACTGGTAAAATAAAAAACAGAGCGCAGATCTATTATGCCTTTTATGAAATTCTGAAAATGGTTTATCGGTCCAAGAAAGATAAGAATATCCTGCATGCTTTTCGGTAAAAAAGAAGAAAACAGTTCGGATGAGATACCGATAAGTAAAAATAAACCTAGAGACGACAGTAGGAAACTTATTATCTGATTCTTGGTCTGACTTGAAAAGAATAATGATATTGAGATAAAAGATGCACCCATAATCAGACATCCTGCATATCCGATGACAATCTCTGGGATATAGAACCCTGACAGAATAGTAAAAGAAGCCGGTATGAGCATTGTCAGAAAAAGACTGAAAAAAAGCAGGATAAGATGAGTGATAAATTTGGAGAGTATGATTTGGGTTTCTGATATGGGAAGCGTAAGAAGAATTTCAACAGTATTCAGTCTTTTCTCTTCAGACAAAGACCTCATGACAACAGCAGGTATAAATATCAAAAATAACCAAGGGATCAGATTGAAAAAAGATCTCATTGAAACCGATCCGGTAACAAAGGCATCCCTCATAAAGAGAAAGTTTGCAAAAACGGCAAACAATATGATGACTATGTATCCAACAGCATTATTCAGATAGTAGGAAAGTTCTTTTTTTAATAATATGATCATATGTGATTATGAGTCACGGACTATCCGTCTAAATAACTGTTCGACTCCGCCTTTTTGTTTCGGTTTTATTCCGTCATATATTTTTTCTCCTTTGTTGATGATGATTACTCTGCCTGCTACATCTTCAATTTCGGAAAGAATATGGGTTGAAAATAAAATAGTTTTATATTTTGATAGACGCTTTATCAAATCCCGGATTTTTTTTTGTTCAAGAGGATCAAGTCCGGAGGTTGGTTCGTCGAGAATGAGAATATCCGGATTACCGCAAAGTGCTGCCGCTAGTCCTACCCGCTGCTTGTATCCGCGTGAAAGCTCGTCGATTTTTTCATCGTATACATCGTTTAGCCCGACTGAGTCTATAACAGTTGTAAGGTCTTCTTCTTTTTTTAAGGATGAAACAAATCTCAGATATTCAATCACTTTCATCTCAGGATATAAGGGATTGTTTTCAGGTAAATAGCCGATTTTTTGCAGCATCTGAACCCGTTCTCTGCCTGGATTTAATCCATTGACAATGATAGTACCGGAGGAAGGTGAAAGATATCCCAAGATAAGGCGCATTGTTGTTGTTTTTCCTGCTCCGTTTGGTCCGAGAAATCCGATGATCTCACCTTTTTTTGCTGAAAAGGTAAAGTCTTTTACCGCGGTTTTGTGGCCGAATTTTTTTGTGAGACGGGAAAGTGAAATCATAGATACAAGTTATAACATATAGTAAAAAAAATGGCAAATTGTATAGAGTTACTGTTATGGACACCCGGTAATCCCCGGACAATACTTTGCCCTGCATGCATCCGGTTGTCCTTCAGACATAAACTCGTACCAAAAATTTATTGTCCGGATAAAAGACGGGGTTTTTTTACATGTTTGGCAGCGAACAGCGTCGGATGGTACACATTGAGAAAAACCGAATTGGTAGCTGCAGGAAAATTCAAGGTAATCTTTTGGATTGGCAGATCCGACAACAAAAAGACATTGCATCTGGTCGCAGATATTTGAAGGAGCGCCTTTGAGCTTTGTCCAGCTTCCGTCAGCATTTCTCAAATAGTCGCACCCAAACTGAGTTGCTTGTGTTGCTCCTCCGGCTGCGGATTCCTCAATCCAGAGAGAGATGACAAAAAGTGGATTAAAGTTATATTTTTTTGCCTTTTCCTGTACAATCCGCCAATGATCAAGAAGTTGTGTTTTGCCCCAATATGAAGGATAAAACGGTCTCATTTTTTCATACACTTTGCGTATAACAGGTTCAGTTACCGTACAGTTTGGATTCCTATAGGGAATAGAATAATGATTGTCACGTGCAAAATTTAATATTTGATTATTAATACGGGGAATTCCAGTATACCCATCAGGGTAAAAAACATCGTAGCGGGCAAGCTTTGCATCAAGGTCGCTGCATTGAGTCGATTCACGGGAAGATGATGAGGATACTGACGATGAACTCTCCACCTTCGGGGTAGGAGAAGGAGGGACAGGAGTCTCTTTCGGAAATGATGGAGTGCGGAAAAGAGCGGAAAACAGATTGAGCATGCCGGTCATGGTCTCCTCCGGACTCTTGGTGACATAGGGCGTTTGTACTTCTTCCATGGTTTTGTCCGATACGATGGTTGTCTGGTAATTGTCAACAAGTGCCGGGTATCCTTGGGAAAGGGCCCATTGTGCAAAAGCCTCATCAGCTTGTGGCGTCTTTCGGGTAACAACAAGCCTATCCAGGTTTGGGGAATAGGCCAGGATAAAGTCATCGGTTTCTATGGAACTTAGGGTTTGAGTACCTGTTTCCTGTCCGGTGGTATTGCTTTGAGATACCAAAGAAGAGTCCTCATATCCGGGCTTCTCAAGAACAGGCAGCAGTTTTTTGACCGCATCCATCTGCCTGCGTGCTGTTTCCTGATTTTTGGAAGAAGTACTTGATTGCGAAGCTCCAGAATCTGAAGCACGGGAAGAGGAACTTTGAAAGCGGAAGGATGTATCTTCTGTTTTACCTGTGGTACGGCTTACTCTGCCTCCTGATACCGGAGTCGGTATGGGTGATGAAGATGACCCTCCACTTTTTCTAAAAAGAAGAGATTGTACCAGGATAACAAGAATCACGATACATACTAAAGCAGCTCCTGAGATGATGAGGTATTTTTTCATTCTAACCTCATTATAATGAACTTATTTCCTCAGGTGTAGGATATTACTGTTTTAAATGAGTTGCTTACTGTTTCCCAGTTAATATTTTGAATAAACGAATCAATATATGATGCGCGCATGGTGCCATAATCTATAAAATACGCATGTTCATACGTATCAAGTGCAAGAATGGGGAGCATTTCCCATACAAGGAAACTATTTTGTGCATCACCCACATGATTGTATAGTTTTTTTTCCCGTATGTTCCACACTGTCCACACCCAACCGCGTGCGGCCATACCCGAAGCTTTGAGATCCATATAATATTCTTCAATCGATCCAAAATCCTTTTTTATCTGTGTTGACAGGGCGCCATCGGGCACCCTGTCATTCGTCGTCCCCTTATGTGTTCCTAAATGTCCAAAATATATCTCATGATTTATTACACCTCCCCATGCAAAGCTAAGTTCGATCTTGAGTTCTCTTATGTAGGAATAGACCTGGTTTGCCTCAGAATAGTCCGAGTCTTTCAGATCCGATAATTTTTTGCTGATTTCATTGTATTTGTTTACATATCCCTGATACAGCTTGAGGTGATTTTCTATTGTTTTTTTTGATATACCTTTAAGGTTGAAGATTGAATCATCAAATTTTTTCTCGTTAATTGGCATAAATTTCATTATAAATATTACTAAACTAGTAATAGTTTATTGTAGCATAAAAAAAAGTTGTTTGTCAAGGGAATTTATCTAAGAAGATCAGGTCTCTTTTTCTTTGTTCCGGTTAGGGATTTTTTTTGTCTCCAAAGGTTGATTTTTTCATGATTTCCTGATAGCAATATATCGGGAACCCTTTTACCCATAAATATTTCTGGTCTTGTATATTGAGGATATTCAAGAAGAGTTTTACCCTCAACTAAGGAAAAGCTCTCGATCCGGGATGCATCTGCTTTTTTCAGAGTTCCTTTCAGAAGGCGAACTACAGAATCTGCAATAGCACAGGATACGATCTCGCCTCCGGTCATGATAAAGTCTCCAAGGGATATCTCTTCGTCTACATAATCGAGGATTCGTTCATCAATGCCTTCATAATGTCCTGCTATAAGAATAAGATGGTTTAACTCAGCATACTCCCTGGCTTTTTGCTGATTATAAGTTTTGCCTTGTGCAGATGTAAGTACAATTTTTGATTTTTGATCTGCGTCTTTGACCTTTTCTTGCGCACCATAACCTTGGCGAAGGTGGACCTTTTGATTTTTCACTTTTTGTATAGCTTTATACAATACGTCAACACGCAGTATCATACCAGGACCGCCACCATATGGACGATCATCGACCGAACCATAGTCGTCAACTGCAAAATCCCTCAGGTTGAAAATGTTTATCTCTACAATTTTTTTTTCCTGTGCACGTTTTACAATGCTTTCATTCATAAAACAATCAATCATGTTGGGAAATAGCGTTATGATTGATATTTTCATGTTAGGATATATATTCTTGATGGGGTAACAAATGAGTTTTACGCTGAAAAAACTTTCGGTTTAGAATTAGTTCAAGTACGCAAAAAAAATTAGCTATACTGATAAACAGCAGTTCCATATTTATGTATTATACAGAATATGCTTAAAAAAGCGGTTTTAAGGTTTATCAGATTTTATCAAAACACATCTTTTTTTCATGGTTATATTGCCCGTTCTCTTTTTTTGACAGATCAAGTATGTCGTTTCTCTCCAACTTGCTCACAATATACCTATCAGGCTGTTTCAAAATACGGGACTTTTAAAGGACTTTTTCTTGGATTAATACGTATTGTCAGATGTCATCCGTGGTCCAAGGGTGGGTATGATCCTCTTAAATAATCTTGACATTTTTCAATTATATAACTATAATTAGCAGAGTTATCTATTAATTGCTAATATGGACTTGAGATATCAGCCTCCACAAAATGATGGAGAAGCTTTAGAAAAATTTACAATCAACCTGACAAAAAAAGCAAAGGATGGCCTTATTGATCCAGTTATCGGAAGAGATGAAGAGATTCGACGGGTGATTCAGATTTTATCTCGACGTACAAAAAACAATCCTGTACTATTAGGTGATCCGGGTGTGGGTAAGACAGCAATTGTTGAGGGCCTTGCCATGAGGATTATCGCTGGTGATGTGCCGGATACGCTCAAAAACAGACAGCTTGTTATGCTTGATTTGTCAGGTATTTTGGCTGGAGCTTCATATCGGGGAGAGTTTGAGGATAGATTAAAAAATGTACTGAATCAGATTGAAAAAAGCGAAGGAAAATACATATTATTTATAGATGAGCTTCATATGATTGTGGGTGCAGGAGGAGCTGAGGGGGCGGTTGATGCGGGCAACATGCTTAAACCCGCCCTTGCCCGAGGAGTACTTCATGCAATTGGCGCAACAACAGTACGTGAATACAGGCAGCACATAGAGAAAGATCCTGCTTTGGAGAGACGTTTCCAATCCGTTTATATTGATGAGCCGACGGTTGAGGATGCCGTGGCAATTCTGCGCGGGATAAAAGAAAAATACGAGGTACATCATGGAATCAAGATTTCTGATGATGCTCTTATTGCGGCAGTACATTTGTCAGTCAGATATATTACCGACAGGTATCTTCCGGATAAGGCAATTGACCTTATTGACGAAGCGGCATCAGGCGCTAAAATAGAGATAGATTCACTTCCCGAAGAGCTGGATAAGATGAAACGTAAGATCATACAATACGATATTGAACTTGCAGCCTTGAAAAAAGAGAAAGGTCTTGAAGTACGGAAAAAACAGCTTGAAGCAGAAAAATCCGCTATGAAAAAAAAATTTGATGCTCTCCAAAAACAGTGGCAAGATGAAAAGAAAATTATAAAAGATCTTCAACAATACCGCTTGAAGTTGGATTCCTTAAGGAGTGAGCTTGAAAAAGCGGAAAGAGATGTATTGCTTGAAAAAGCAGCAGAACTTAAGTATGGATCTATACCTGAGACTGAAAAAAAACTGCAGGAGGTTGAACATAAATGGAAATCTTTACCTGCAGAACAAAAGCTTTTGAGGGAAGAGGTTGGAGAGGAGGACATAGCTCTTATTGTGAGTAGATGGACACACATACCGGTAACCCGTCTGCTTGAATCTGAATCGGTAAAGCTTCAAAAACTTGAGGATGAATTAAGAAAAAATGTAGTTGGTCAGGATCATGCTTTGGCACAAATTGCACGGGCTATTAGGCGGACGCGTGCAGGATTATCCGAGGAGGATAGACCGATTGGCTCTTTCCTTTTTCTGGGACCGACCGGGGTTGGTAAGACTGAAACAGCAAAAAGCCTGGCTTACAGTCTTTTTAATGATAAGAAATCCATGATACGGATTGACATGAGCGAATATCAAGAAGCACACAGCATTGCACGGCTCATTGGTGCACCGCCAGGTTATATTGGATATGATGAGGGAGGACAGCTCACCGAAGCTGTCCGTCGCAAACCATACTCTGTCGTTCTTTTTGATGAAGTGGAAAAGGCAAATCCCCAGATTTTCAATGCTTTTCTGCAGATTCTTGATGAAGGAAGGTTGACTGATGGTCGGGGTAGGACAATCAATTTTAAAAATACCATTATCATCCTGACATCAAACCTTGGAAGCGAGATGTTTGCTAAAGATAAGGAATCACAAACCCGTAACAAGCTTATATTGGAAAAGGTACGTACATTTTTTCCTCCTGAATTTATAAACAGACTTGATTCGCTTATTGTATTTCATGGTTTGGATAAGGAAACCATGGAAAAGGTTGTTGAAATACAATTGAGAGATTTGATGCAACGGTTTAAAAAACAAGGATATATTATAGAGTTAACAAGCGCGGTTAAAAAACATCTGTCTTTGTCAGGATTTGATGAGGTGTTTGGAGCGCGTCCACTGAAAAGGATAATAAATGAGATCATCGTTGATGAGATTGCCTTACAGATTATTGAAGGAAAAATAAAGCAAGGAGACAGGATCGTTGTTGATTATAAGCAAGATCAAATAGTTGTGACAATAAAAAAACCAAATTGATTTTTTTATTGTGCGTTTTGCATCTGTGGTTCTGGATTGACAAGGGTATTGCGCTGCATTTTTTTTATCCGGAGAATTAATCCAAGATTTAAAATCCCTAAAGAAACACTCAAAATAGTTGCTATTATCATATACCATAGATATTTCTTTCCTTTATTCTCCGATTCATGAAGAGTTTTTTGCAGAAGGCCATTAGTGGTACGACAATTGATAAGCTGTGTTTTTTCCTCTGCCAGTTTTTTGTTACACTCATCAATTGCTTGAGTATCTTTGATATACACAGTATCAGGAGAACCCATATCATAGTTGAGTTCGCCCGGCACTGCGTACAAAGATCCAGCTGCGAAAAAAAGGATAAAAAATGCAGTGCCTATCGCAACCGAAAACTTATTCCAAAAAGTGTTTGGATATGTTGACATTATGTATATTATTATAATAGATATCTTCTATGGAAAATATACTGAAAAAAAGCATGTTCGTGTTTTTTTTGGTTTTTCTGTTTTCTGTGAGCTTTACAACAAGCAATGATTTTTCTCAGGATTTGGGAAGGCATCTGAAACTTGGGGAAATAATTGTTGAGAATTGGTCCATTCCCAAGACGAATTTATTTTCCTATACATATCCCTCATTCAAATTCATCAACCACCACTGGTTTTCCGAAGTATTATTTCATTTGATATCTTCTTTCTCAGGTTTATCTGCGCTTATCTTTTTGAAAGTAGTGCTTTTTATCTTTGCAGGTTACTTTACTGTCAAAGGAGCACTTAAAGCAGGGAAGAGTACAATTGTTTTTTTCCTGTCACCGGCTTTTTTTTTATTGCTCATAGATAGACTGAATATACGACCTGAGCTTTTTGGTTATCTTTTTTTTGCCCTTCTTTACTATGTCCTTTTTTTCCAATCAAACCAAAAACTTTGGTATACAGCACCTTTTATACTTGGTTTATGGATAAATACTCACATATCTTTTGTTCTCGGATTATTTCTGTTTGCGGTATTTATCATGCCCCGCTTAGTACACCGTACCAAACGTATGAAATTGCTTCTACTGTCAACAATCGTCGCATTGTGCATTAATCCGCATGGAGTGGTGGGGTTATTATATCCCTTTTCCATTTTCAGAAATTATGGATACACAATTGCAGAAAACCAAAATATCTTTTTCATGAATTCTTATATATCCAATATGAGTATAAGATATTTTTTTTTCATTTCTCCGTTTGTCCTCTTTGCACTTCTCATACTTTTGATAAAGCAAAAATATGATTTATTTACAGTACTTTTGGTTTTTTTTATGCTTCCTTTTTGGCAGGTGCGCCACCTACCGTTTTTTGTCTTCGCATCCATTGCTCCTGTTTCTTATGCTTATACACAAACGATTCCCTTTGTAAAAAAGATGTGCAGGCAACATGTCGGTTTTATTAAAACAACCTTTATACTTATTTTTTATTCAGTAATTTCGGTATGTATTCTACTTTTTGTGCAAGATCGGTATCATCTGATATTTGATACACAGAAAACCTTTGGGTACGGATTTGATGAAAGCCAGAAAGAGGCGGCTGAGTTTGTTATAAGCAAGGATCTTCCTCGCAATATTTTCAATAATTTTGACATAGGAGGATATGCTATATACGGTTTGTATCCTGCATATAAGGTATTTGTTGATAACAGACCCGAAGCATACCCTGCGGATTTTTTTAAGAACATATATATAGATATGCAGTATGATGAAAATTTGAGAACAAAAGTCTTTTCCGAATACGATATCCATACTATTTTTTTCGGGCATTCTGATGGGACACCCTGGGGTATCCAATTCCTTTCACGCATTTCGCAGGATCCGAAGTGGAAGATGGTTTTTCTGAACGATACAGTTGTCGTTATGACAGATGATCCGGATCATATAGATATCAGAAATAATTCAGATCATATCTCAAAGTTAATCAATAAACAGACCCGTTATATACCGCTTTTGCATCTTTACTCCACTTTATCTATCATGGGTCAAAATGATTTAGCGATGAATGCATTTTCAAAAGCGCAAAAAATAAATCCCGACTCATGTTTTATCAAACAAACCATATACAAAAAAAATAGGGACAATCCCATGTTTTTTGCAACTGATGATATCAAACAAAAAGCATGGTGGTGCTTTTAGTTTTTTTTATTATTGCGATAAGACAGAAACCTTTTTTTGTCGCATATAATCTCTTGTGACTTTTATAACTTCTTCATACTATGAGAATGTGAATGAAGAAACTGCATACCATGTGGCATTTTCCCATTTCCATGGAATCGGTCCGATTACGTTTGGAGCATTATATAAACAATTCGGATCGGCAAAACAAGCATATAGGCTTCCTTTGCACGAACTCAGACCCATATTAGGGGATCATTTGACAGAGCGGTTTGGTGGCTTTAGAACTGTTTTTAATCCTATGATCACGCTTGATACGATTTATAAAAAGGGGATAGAAGTGTTGAGTTTTGGGGACGCATCATATCCAAAAACCCTAAAACGGATTTCCGATCCGCCTATATGTCTCTATGTAAAAGGAAAAAAAGAGATGATTGATTTTGAAAAAGATGTATGTCTCAGTGTTGTTGGAACACGTAAACCAACCTCATATGGTCAGTATATGACGCGTTTATTTTCAGGAAAACTAGTTGAGCGTGGGTTCATCATCGTATCAGGTTTAGCCATGGGAGTTGACACAATTGCCCACCAGACAGCGTTGGAAAAACATGGCAAGACCATTGCAGTACTTGGCTGTGGAGTAGACATCGTTTATCCGCAGGTGAATCATAGGTTATACCATGAAATCATACAGAGAGGCGGGATTGTTGTTTCAGAATTTCCTCCCAAGCAGATGGTAAAAAAAGGATTGTTTGTTGCCAGGAATCGTCTTATATCAGCATTATCTATAGGCGTACTTATCACTGAGGGAGCGGATAATTCCGGATCTCTTATCACTGCCCGTTATGCAGCTGAGCAAGGAAGGGAAGTGTTTGCGTTACCCGGACCAGTAAGCTCGGCTATGTCTGAAGCTCCCAACAACCTTATTAAACAAGGGGCAAAGCTAGTTACCAAATTTGAAGACATCATGGAAGAGTTCGGAATAAAAAAAATACATGTAAAAAACACTCCTTTTCCCAAGTTGTCAGTAAAGGAAAAATCAATTTATAATCTGTTATTTGAGGAGGCAAAATCGGCAGATGATCTACTGCAGCTTTCAGGACTGTCAGTTGCAGAGTTATCATATATCCTTTCGACATTTGAGATAAGTGGTCTGATTGAAAAAAACAGTGAAGGGAAATATCAGGCCTTACTGACTGGATGAGGCAATTTTATCAAGTTCTTTAATTCTCCTGTAGTATTTTTCCTCTTGCTTGGGTTGTGTTTTCAAAAAAACGTTAATCAATTCCTTCGTTTTTTCAAAATCAATATAATCTGAAGGAAGGGCAAGTATATTGATGTGATCGTTTTGTTTCGTGTGAACAATCTGTTCTTTGCAGAAGCCAACTGCACAACGGATGCCCGTAAATCTGTTTGCAACGATTGAGACACCTACCCCTGACCCGCAGATTACTATACCTACATGGGTTTCAGGATTTTGGAGTACTGCTTGTGCTACCTTACCGGCAAAGATAGGATAATCATCTAGGGGATCAAGTTCATAATTGCCCAAATCTTCAATACGGATGTTTTCTTCATGCAGGTATTCGATAATCTTATTTTTCAGCTCAAATCCTCTATGATCAGCTGCGATAAAGATCGTCATATTTTTTAAGTATATCATATAAAAAAAAACCCCGCCTAAGGCGGGGCTTTTTACAAAAAAATTATTTCACTAATCTTTTAAGACTCTTTCCTGCCGTAAAACCTGGAGTCTTTGTTGCCGGGATTTGTATTTCAGCACCTGTTTGAGGGTTTCTTCCCTTTCTTGATGCTCTTTTCCTTACCATAAACGTGCCAAAACCCGTAACAACTACTTTTTCTCCTCTTTTCAGAGCGTCAGTGACTGATCCGAAAACTGCGTTTACTGCATCTTTTGCAGCTTTTGCAGTAAGTCCTGCTTTTTTTGTTACTTGTGCGACGAGATCTGCTTTTGTCATTGTGTTTCACCTCCTTTTATTGTGACTGAATTGATAATGAATTCCTCATCTCTTCTTAAGTGAATGAGGACAATAAAACACTAATAGCTTAATCAGTTTAAAGCCTCTTGTCAATCCGTATTAAGAATATCTTATTATAACAATCTATATCAATTCTAGATTGTTGGGACAATATATTAATGGAGGCTTTTAAATAAACAGAGGCACATACACTTTACCAACCGAGATGTATTTATTTAATCTCTGTTTATATTTTGGTATGTTCTTCTGTTCTTTGTTCACGGATTATGGTAATTTTGATCTGACCAGGGAAAACTTCAAATTTTTCTTCAAGTTCCTGCTTGATTTTTGAAGCAAGAACGGTCATATCATCTTCACTTATCTCGTCCGGTTTTACAATAACACGCAATTCGCGTCCTGCCTGAAGAGCATATGCTTCTTTTACCCCTTTTTTGGTTTTTGCCACGTCCTCAATTGTTTTAATGCGCTTTAGATAGTCTTCCAGATCTTCATGGCGAGCGCCCGGTCTTCCGCCCGATACTGCATCGGCAATATAAACAATAATACCTTCAATTGAAGTAAAAGGAGCGTCCTCATGATGAGACGCTATACAATCCACCACTCCTTGGGGAAATCGATATTTTTTGGCAATTTCCACACCGAGGTCAATATGTGAACCTTCCTTTGTATCAATGACTTTTCCTATATCATGAAGAAGACATCCCAGCTTGACTATGTTTACGTCAGCTTTTAATTCATGAGCAAGAGCAACACCAATGCGGGTTTCCTCAAGCGTGTGAACAATCATATTCTGTCCGTATGAATATCTGTATTTAAACCGTCCAAGAAGTTTGGTTATCTCAGTTGGCAGATTGAATACACCTACCTTATGTGCAAGTTCTTCTCCGGCCTTGAATATTACTTTTTCTATCTCTTCCTTTGTTTTAGCTACAATTTCTTCAATACGAGCGGGCTGAATGCGTCCGTCTTTTATAAGTCTGTCAAGAGCAACCCGAGCGATTTCCCTTCGTACCGCATCAAAAGAAGACAGTTTTATTACACCTTCTTCTTCAAGATCCACATCAACACCTGTTGAGACTTCAAATGCCCGTATATTACGGCCTTCTTTTCCGATTATCCTTCCTTTATAGTCATCACTTGGTAAATGAATGACAGACAATGTGTATTCTGCAACATAATCTGTTGCTCCATATCTCATGGCATCAACCAGTATCTGTTTTGCTTTTTCATCTACAGTTTGTTTCAGTTCTTCCTCAGACTGCTTGATGCGTTTTGAGATATCTGCTTTTAATTTTTCTTCCCATCCTTGAAGCAGAAGGTTGCGTGCTTGATCTTTGGAAAGTTGAGCAATCTTCTCAAGTTTTTGCAGGATCATATCGCGTTTTTCCTCAACGCTTTTTTTCATATCGTTAATACTTTGTTTTTCACGCTCAAGTTGTAGCTTTTCCTGAGAAAGAGATTGTTCTTTTTGCGTGTACTGGTCTTCTTTTACTGCCAGTTTTTTTTCAAGTTCAATGGCGTCTGTCAGAGTTTTTTGTGCATCCTGTTTAATACGAAGCGCCTCTTCACTAGCCTTCAGTGTTATTTCTTTTGCTTGTTGTTCAACTTCAGATAGTCGTGTGGCTTCTTCTTTGCGTTTTTCCGTCCCAAACAAAAGTTTTTTAATAAAGTCAATCATATGAACATCGAAAAGGATGTTCGAGGAGTCTTATAGATATGTCAAATAATGTTTTATAGCTCTATACGACATGCTTTAAATGATATGAATCTTTTATATTGTTTATGCTTCTCCCCGAAACAATTGGTAATTGTATGTATTCTACCTCTTTTGCAGGTAATCTTCAAATGATTTTCTGAAGAATCAAAATCTGAATAAAGAATAATTATATTTCTTTAAAATACCTCCGTAGACTTTTCAAATATTTTCTGATATACCTTTTTGGCTATATCATAAGAGAATCCCTTTCGTTGAAGATAGGATATGCTTTTTTGAAAGCGTTTTTTTTTATCAAGCCGTGAATATGTATACTTTCTTCTCGAAAGAAGTTTTTCAGCAAGGGCAGTCTCGTCGTGATCATGTTTTGAAAAAAATGCATCCAGTAAGTTTTTGGAAATCCCCAGTTTCAGCAGTTCCCTTTGCAGGAGGAAGACACTTCGGGGCTTAAATCGGTTGCGGTCTCTTACATACATCCCGATAAATTTTTCGTCATCAATCAGGTTTTCACTGATAAGTTGCAAAATGACATTGTCAATTACTGATTTACTAAAACCGTACTTAGGTGATTTTTTTTCGAGATACCGGACGATTTCCTGCTTTGTGCGAGGTCGGAATTTAAGAAAAAAATAAGCAAGACTGAGTGCTTTTTGGAAAAGTGAATCCATTTCAAATTATTTTTTCCCTAATATTTTTTGGTCAACGGCCCGTACAATGTGTTGTTTGAGTTTTTCATCCTGAAGCAGGGTTTCTTTTACCTGTTCTTTACCCTGTCCCAGCATCCTGTCTTCGTATCGTATAAAAGATCCGCTTTTGGTCAATATCCCCGCTGAAATTGCACTATCGATAACGCCTTCAAGTTTGTCTATACCCTCTCCGGTTATGATAAACTCGGCGTCACGGAAAGGAGGAGCTATTTTATTTTTGACAATCTTTACCCTGACGCGTGTTCCATACGGAATATTGTTTTTCTTCAGCGTTTCGATCTTTCTGACATCCATCCGTACTGATGCATAAAACTTCAAGGCAAGTCCTCCGGTGGTTGTTTCCGGATTACCAAACATGATACCGATTTTGTGTCGGAGCTGATTGGTAAATATGATGGTAGTTTTTGATTTGGAAACTATTCCTGTCAGTTTACGAAGAGCTTGAGACATAAGTCTGGCCTGTAATCCCATCTGTGCGTCTCCCATCTCACCTTCTATCTCTGCCTGAGGAACAAGGGCTGCGACAGAATCAACAACAAGAAGATCAATACCCCCCGAGCGTATAAGCTGTTCGGTTATTTGTAAAGCCTGTTCACCTGTATCAGGCTGAGCGACAAGAAGATTTTCGACTTTTACTCCGATTTTGCGCGCCCATGCAGGGTCAAGTGCATGTTCAGCATCAATAAACGCAACAACCCCGTTTGTTTTCTGTACTTCAGCGATAAGAGAGAGGCAGAGAGTAGTTTTGCCTGATGATTCAGGTCCATATACTTCAATAATTCTTCCTTTAGGTATGCCTCCGACTCCCAGCGCAACATCCAAAGGTAAGATGCCGGTTTTGATCACATCAACTGCTACAATCGGATTATCACCCAACCTCATAATAGCTCCTTTGCCAAACTGTTTTTGTATTTGATCAATTGCCAGATTAACCGCCTCGTTTTTAGGATTTCTTACTTCCTTTACTTCTTGTTTTGCATCTGTTTTCATAGCTATTTTTGAAAAGTTTATAATAATTTATACCCACATTGTACTACCTGTCCCAGTATTGTCAATTTGAAATGTGATTTATTACCATTCTTCTTTTGCCCGGTATTGTAATGCTTCGGCAACATGCGTGGGTTCAATGCTGTTTTTACTTTCAAGATCGGCAATTGTCTGTGAAATTTTTATTATTTTAAAATATGATCGTGCTGATAAGGAAAGACGCGCGATTGCTTCCTTTAAAAGATGCATTGCATCAGTAGTCAGTGTACAAAATTTTTTGATTTCCTTTGGTGTCATTTCACCATTTGTTTTTATAATACTTTTTATAAATCTTTTTTGTTGACGGCTTTTTGCTGCAACGACACGTTCTCTTATTGTTTTGCTTGGCTCCGCATTTATGTGTGCTGTGAGTTTTTCCTCAGTAACAGGTGGTACATCAATATGAAGATCTATGCGGTCAAGAAGCGGGCCGGAGAGTTTCTTTCTATATTTAATGATTAATCCGGGCATGCATCTGCATTTTTTGACCGGATGACCCAAGTATCCGCACTGACATGGGTTTGACGCAGCCAACAGTAAAAAACGGCAAGGAAACAACAAGCTTCCTGCTGCGCGGGATATTGATATCATTCCATCCTCAAGAGGTTGGCGGATGGATTCAAGGACTGAGCGTGGAAACTCAGGAAACTCATCCAAAAATAATACTCCTCTGTGTGCAAGCGATATCTCGCCGGGAGTAGGTATCGCACCACCTCCAATAAGCCCGATACGCGATGTAGTATGATGGGGGCAGCGGAATGGTCTTTGAGTGATAAATCCGCACTTTGCAATAAGTCCGACAATTGAATAAATTTTTGATACCTCAAGTATCTCGTCAGAATCCATTGGAGGAAGAATTGAAGGAAAAGCTCGGGAAAGCATGGTTTTTCCGGCGCCAGGAACGCCCTTTAGGTGGAGATTGTGGAATCCTGAAGCTGCAATTTCAAGGGCTCGTTTTGCCTGGTTTTGTCCTTTTATATCAGCAAAATCAAACTCATACACAGCTTTTTTTGCCAGTATGTCTGTTGCAGGTTTGTCGTATGGTGCAATATCCTTATGTTTATTGATATGAAGTACAAGATCTTCAATTGAGTAAACAGGGAATACTGTTATATCGTTGATGAGCGCTGCTTCCTTTGCATTTTCCAAAGGGACAAAGAGAGTGCTGATCCCTTTTTCTTTTGCCATCAATGCAATAGATATCATACCGGGTATTTTTCTGAGTTTGCCTTCAAGAGACAGCTCACCGATAAAAAGAGCGAAGTTAAGGATATCTTTTTCAATCATACCTGATGCTGCAAGTATGCCTATTGCGATAGGTAGATCAAAGCTGGAACCTTCTTTTCGCAGATCGGCTGGGGCCAGATTTACTGTAATACGGGAGTCGGGCATATCAAAAGACGTATTTGTTATTGCAGTCCTTACTCTGTCTTTTGCCTCTTCAACCGCTTTGCTGGGAAGACCGACAAGATTGAATGTAGGAAAACCGCGGCTTGCAACGTCAACCTCAACTTCAATAAGAACACCATCCAATCCTACGGTTGTTCCGGAGAATACCTTTGCAAGCATTGGATTTACTATAAAGCCAGTTGTATTTATTTACCATGGATTATATGCTACAAAAAATGACATACGGAGCCATATATAATAATATATTGAAAAGAATTGCTACTCAACTATAAGATTTCCAACCATGCCCATTTGCCGATGGTTGCCTACACTGCAATAATATTCAAAAGTGCCTGTTTTATCCGCAATAAATTCAATGGTTTCGGATTGACCGGTATTTAGCTGTGCAGTACGTGCATTGTACTCATCTATCACCCAATCATGTAATCCGTTGACGCTCGTAAACTCAATACGGACAAGATCGCCTCTCTTGACTTTGATTTCATCAGGTGTAAAGGAGTATGGAGTTCCTTCAACCGAAAAAGTCATGACAACAGGAGTTGGTTCAACACTCACCATGGGAGAGGGAAAAGGTTCTGTCACCATTTGCTGCACCGGTTGTTTTTGGAAAAACATAATTGCCAAGACACCTAACAGAATGAGGACAATAATTATACCCACTGTTTGTATTTTCATATATGTTCTAGAATAATTAATTCTCAAAATTTATATTATGCATACAAATGCACGATAATAAAAAAGTAAGAATATGGTAAGTTTATTCAAAAATATTACGGCAGAAGTTGAAATTCTTCAGATTTAATTGAGTCTTTTGCAACACCCAATAACAGTAACTGTTTTTTCAGGTCTTTTATCATTGAGACAGGTCCGCATACAAAAATATCGTATGTTTTAAAACCGGGAACTATGCGTTTGATATTAACTGCTTTAAGTCTTCCTTTTCTTTTTGTTTCCCAGAGAACTAAACTAAATAGATTTGTTTTTTGGGCCTTTTTTATCTCATCTAAGAAAGCAGCTTCATTTTTTTGTGATACCGAATAAAATAAAGTTATACGCTTTTTGGTTTTTATCTGCTTCATCATAGCCAAAAAAGGAGTAATTCCGATTCCTCCGGCTATCCAGATCTGGTTTCTTTTTGTGCGGTCCTGAGTAAACACACCATATGGACCTTCCAGATAAGCTAATGTTCCGGGTTTTTGAGAAAAAAGCGTTGCGGTAAAATCACCAACAATCTTAATGCCAAATTTTATGTTTTTTTCATCCGGAGATGAAACAAAAGAAAAAGGATGCTGCTCTTCGTAGAATTTTTGCGTTGCAAGCTTCATAAAGACAAACATACCTGGGGAATATATCAATTTTTGGGAAACCGGCTCCATTACAATCTGGAGAATATCAGAGGATATTTTTTTTATACTTTTTATCCGGTATGGGTATTTTTTAATCAGGATATTCTGGAATACTGTTTTATATAAAAAAGACCCGAGCCCAAGCACCATAATGGCATACAAATAATACTGAAGAGGCTGTCCTCCTCCCATATCTGCTCCTAAGTTGAAAGCATGATAAGAAATCAGTACAAAGACACCGCCCATTGTTTGATGCCAAAAACGCCAGAGATGATACGGCAGTTTAATCCAGAGAGCCATGATAATAAGGAAAAGAAAAATGATAAGTGCGCTTTTTCCTGCAAGCAATGGGATATTTGTAATACCGAAAATAAACACTAATGCGCTTTGGTAAGAATAAATAAGACTTGAGAGGAACAGAAACAATGGGTGAAAAATAATAAAACCAAATGCTATCTTACCCGTTGTATGATGAAGAGGAAACACTTTGTTTAATCCTCCAAATGTATGTTCAAGAATCCTCAAGCGTGTATTCAGGAAAAGCGTGGTTGAGAATAAACTGAGGCCGATGATACCCGATATTTGCCCTAAGCTGTATAGTGAAGACTCAAGTGAGGAGAAGCGAAGATCTAGAGGAGTATGGATCATCCAAAGGACAAAAGAAATGAAAGGAATACCAACAATCGCAGCATAACCATATGTTTTTTTCATAAGACCCTCTTTCTTGTGAGAACTATAATCAAAAAAGTGTCTTAATTCAATATACTAATACAATAGAAACCCAGTTGTCAGGTCTGTTTTATACCGAGTTTATTTATTCTTGTTGTACAATAAAGCATGAAATTCAAAGATTTGGCAGTTTATTGTGATAAGATTGAGCGGGTTTCTTCGCGTCTTTCAATCACGGCACACCTTGCGGAACTGTTCCAAAAGCTGGATCATCATGAGCTTGAAAAGACAGTATATCTGCTTCAGGGAAGAGTACTTCCTCCTTATAAACAGATGGAGTTTGGCATGGCGGAAAAAACTATGATAAAAGCGGTTATCTCCGCTTTAAATATTGACAGATCATATTTTGAAAAAGAATACAAAAAAATGGGAGATATAGGCAAGACAGTAGAATTTTTTAAAAAACAGTACATTTCATTTGAAGAAAAAGATCTGACAATATTGGAAGTATACGATGCTCTTTATAAGTCTGCTGCAGCGTCAGGAGATAAGTCACAGGAGTTTAAAATCAATCAGTTGTCGCTTTTGGTCAGGCAACTTGATGCGCTGTCCGCGCGATACCTAGTCCGAATACCGCTTTCCCTTATGAGACTTGGATTTTCCGACATGACGGTGCTTGATGCCTACTCGTGGATGATCAAAGGCGATAAAAGCCTTCGAGCTTCAATTGAAAAAGCATACCATGTCAGGCCTGATTTGGGATATATCGGAAGGATTTTAAAAGAAAAGGGATTTACAGTGTTGCAAAGCATTCAGCCCGTTTTATTTACGCCCATTATCATGATGCGGGCTGAGCGTCTTTCATCAGGGGAAGAAATAATCAAGCAAATAGGTACTTGTGCGGTTGAACCCAAGTATGACGGCTTCAGGCTTCAAGTCCATTATCATAAAAAATCTGGAGAAGTACGTCTCTATTCGCGTAGTCTTGAGGAGGTTTCCTATATGTATCCGGATATAATTGAAGGAGTACAAAGGGAAGTTTTATCAAATGAGATTATTTTTGAGGGTGAGGCAATTGGTTATGATCCAAATACAGGATCTTTTTTGCCATTCCAGGATACCGTACAGAGAAAACGCAAGTACGGGATTGCCGAAAAAGTCAAGGAAATTCCTTTGAAGTTTTTTTCCTTTGAACTTTTGTATGAGGCAGGAGAAAATTATATACACAAACCATTTGTTGAAAGAAGAAAAAAACTTGAGAGTGTTATCAAGTCAACCGCAAACATTGATAAAGATACGATTATACTTGCTCCTCATATTATCGTATCCGAAGGTAAAAAGATTGAACTGTCTTTTGAGGATTCTATTTCAAAAGGACTGGAGGGTATTATTGCAAAAAAACGTGACGGTGTTTATCAGCCTGGTGCTCGTGCTTGGAACTGGATAAAATTCAAACGAAGTTATTCATCCAAAATTCATGACACAATTGACTGTGTAGTCATGGGATATGATTTGGGAAAGGGGAAACGCACAGGATTTGGTATAGGAGCTTTTCTTGTCGGGATATTTGATGCAGAAAAGGAGAAATATATGACCGTTGCAAAAATCGGTACCGGACTGACAGATGAAGAATGGAGAGATCTTGAGGAAAAAAGCAGACAGGCAAAAGCGGACGGCAAGCCTGGAGAGTATGAGATAGATAAAGCAATGGAATGCGATGTATGGATCGTACCCCGTATTATTGTTGAGATTAAGGCAGATGAGATAACACGCTCTCCCGTACATACGGCAGGTCGGATATTGGCATACTCCAAGACAGGAACCCTAACTGAAGTGAAAACTCCCGGTTATGCCCTTCGTTTTCCCCGTCTGGAGCGGTTTCGCATTGACAAAAACATAGACGAGATTACAACGGTACATGAGGTCAAAACAATGTTTAGCGTACAAGAAAAGGGGTGACAAGCTCCTTTTTATGATAGAGGAGTGTTTTCATGACTCTCAACGGATATTCTCCAAAAAAAGAAACGGGATTTTTTTTAATCCTTCTTCCTGAAATTTTGACAATAAGTTTGTCATCACGACTGATAGTTCCTCCTGCATCTATGATGTGTATTGCCAGATCAATATCTTCATGAACCCGTTTATCGTTTAGACATACATCATCTTTTACGGTAATCCACATTTTTTTGGTAACTATCATATTAGGTCCTAGTAATACATCGTTTCCGTTGAGAATAGGCTTGACAATATCAAGATAAAAGTTGCTGAAAAATGAAGTTTGGAGCTTAAGGTCATAAAAAACGCAGGGACCGGTTAAGGCATCTATCCTGCGGCTTCTGAAATTATGCTTTATGCGCGTTATCCAGTCGGTGCTAAGCCTGGTATCAGCGTCACACCGGGCAATAATATCGCCAGATGCTTCATTAAATCCCCGGTTTCGCGCGTGTATCATGCCTTGTTTTTTTTCCTGTATTATTTTTACCGGAAACTGCTTTGCAATGGAAACTGTTTTATCCGTTGAGTTATTATCTATTATCAAGATTTCGTCAGGCGGTTCCTTTTGGGTCATGACGCTTACAAGACAGTCTTTGATATATGATTCTTCATTATAGACCGGTATGATTAATGAGACTTTCATAATAAGCAATATGTATATTGTAGCATGATATAATATCAAAAGTTTATGAAGCATTTTTTCTCAATTGTTATTCCTACATTAAACGAAGAATCTTTTCTTCCCTGCATTTTGGCTGATCTTATGAAACAAAAGCAAAAGAACTTTGAGATTATTATTGTTGATGGAGATTCGGAGGATAAGACAAAGAGTATAGCCGTGGAATTTTCAAGAGATCTGCCCATTCGTTTTTATACAGTGGCCAGGCGAAGCGTTTCCTATCAACGAAATATTGGCAGTCAAAAAGCTAAAGGAAAATATATCATTTTTCTTGACGCTGATACACGCATATACTCTTCATTTACTAAAAGACTTGCTTTATATATAACCCGTACAAAGGGACTTATTTTTATACCGGCAGTTTCTCCGGATATGGTAAACTCCCAGACAAAGGTGGTTTTTAATCTGACGAATTTTTTAGTTGAGATGTCCCAAAATATCGGCAGACCATTTTCATCAGGAGGATCAATGATTTTTGAGAAAAATTTTTTCCATCTTATCGGTGGTTTTTCTGAAAAAGTATTTATGTCGGAAGATCATCTTATCATACAGACAGCTCACAAACACGGAGTGCACGCACGATTCATGCGCGGAATCAAGATAAGAATATCTTTGAGGCGGATGAAAAAACAGGGACAATTGAAACTGTTTTATCAATATCTTCTGACTGCCTCGCAATATCTGATAAAGGGTAAAGTAGACAGAAAAGTCATCGAGTACCAGATGGGAGGACATGTATATCTGCAAAAAACCCAGAGTCAGCCTTTGGAGGAGAGGATACAAAAATATCTCACTGAGGCAAAAGCTTTCTTCAAGACGCTCTTCAATCAATGATAGAGAAGTCAGCATAAGTTATCCACATACAAATATAATTTTATTACTTGGCTTTAGGAAGCTCTATATATAAATATTTTAATATAGGATATCTCATAGTATGAGAGAATATTTCTATAGGACTTGACAAACTTTCAAGCATTGTTTATAGTTGAAATTAGTATGAAGAAAGATCAAGTTTTATTTCATTCGGATTACCGCAAAAACCAAAGTCAAAAAGATCAGACATCGGAGTTTATTAGATTTGTTGGAAATCAATTTAAACAACTTACGCAGAAGAATCTTGGTTTACCTATGAAGTTATACCATCTTTAATTTTTTCCAAAAAAAAGAAGAGCATCACTACCGCTCGTATAAGGGGACGACGAGTAGTAATGCCCTTCGCTTACGTTATCAAATAATAATTTTTTTGTCAAGGTCTACTTATGTATTACTTGATATAGAGCCCCATATCCATTTGTGCTTGTAAAAATTTTCCTTCCAATAACATTAAATTTATCTTCCTGTAGATTGGTATATTTTTGACGTTCCATCTGGGATACGATGATATATCGGATGTCGTATTTTTCAATGATTTCTTTTGTTTTCCGGACGTCGGTTGATTCATATATTGTGACAATATCCGGAATACGGTTTCCGACAACATCCGGTGATCCGTGCCATAGCCATTCATGCACCCACCAACCTGCAACAGTAGGTAGACCGGTATAGGCGGAGATGCGCTCAAAATCAGTATAGGAGTCGCCTTGCGCCTCCAGTATAACGGGTTGGTCTTGTACGTTTTCATTCAAAAAATCAATGATTTCCTTATCTTGCGGATATGTTGTTTCAAGCCATGTGATACCGTTGAGTTGTGGTGTTTTTCTGAGGGTACCATAGTAGGACGGAAAGGAAAAGAAAGGATAAATAAAGACAAATCCAAAAAATATTAAATATATAAACATCAATATAAATCGAGTAATTTTTTTAAGGAAAAGAATCCGGAAAAAGGTATAGCCGGATGCAATCCCCATAATGATAAAAGCCTGATAGCCGAGTTTAAACATGGTATTTGCCCTGAAGTGTGCAGGATAAATATCCTTGATATAAAAGAACTCGGGAATGAAAACCAGAAGAGTTCCAAAAATAAAACAAACAAAAATAAAATCATCGATGCCTCTATGTATAGGTGATGTATGGGTTTTATTTTTTTGCTGGATATATTTGACTATAAAAAACAGTATGAAGTTAAACCAAAAAAATCCCCAGAGAATGCCAAGCATCCACAGAGGATCAGGTTGGCAATTCCCTTTTTCAAAAAGAAAAGGACCTACTTTTCCTAAGGACACAAGAAAGTCGGGTGCACAATTTAATCCAATTCCAGACACAAACGGTGTAAAAAAGAACGAGAATGGGAAGGAGAATATCAAAAATGACACGATGATTATTGCCGTATATGCAAAAAACTGTATGCTTACTCCGAACATAACAAGAAGAAATAATCCTGTCATAAGCAAGTATATCGGTCCGTCAAATGCGTTGGTCATATAGTGTATTGCAGTCATAAAACCCAATGATATTGCGGATATTCCGTAATACATTGTGTTGGCCGATATATTGTTTAACTTTTTCCTCATGTTTTCAACAAAAGTAACTCCTTTGGTTTGGATATGGTTTTGTTTGGAATGGTGACTCTTGTGGTGTGTAGCTTTATATACAATAAGTAAAAACAGCAGAGTAATCGTGAGAAGGACAAAAGGTATGTCAAATACATGGCCATGAAGATCAGCAACAACATAGGAATATGACGGGAACTCATGAATGGTTAGAGGTATAAATCGTGTCGCATTAGGATACCAGTATTTTGTAGGATTAAAGCCGTCCATAATTTCCCAAAAAGGTTTTGGGTTTTCCGCAGGGTATCCGGAAGTAAAAAGATATATAGTGTGTAAATTTCCCGCAAGATTAACAATAAAACTTCCAACAATGCCTCCAAATAAAACATATTTAAGGGATTTATGGAAGAGATAGATGATATTTCCGACTAAAGAGAATGTCAAGGTTGTTGCCTGCGCGAAGATGGTTGCAAGAATTAGGTTATATCCCACTGCCGGAACAATACCGGTCAGTTTAATAAGGACAGCGCCTGTCATATGACCAAAATAATAATAGTTTATTGGGTTGCCACCTGATAACCACATGTCAATGGGAGGAAAATATCGTGACCTCAAAATTGAATTCATAAAGCCATAGTCCATGAATTTTTCCAAACCCCGGATTGAAGGTTCCTGTTCCCTTACATACGTCAGAAAAAACAGGGAAGCAACAAAGAGCAGTTCTTCAAAAAGTAAAATAAAAAATCCTTTGTTGATTTTAGGGAAATGAAGGGTTTTCTTTTGTTTCCAATATTTAAGGTACAGACTGATGACAATAAAAAATACGATGATTCCGAAAAGAGCAGCCTGAGTAAAGGCAGCTATTCTGCAAACTCCCAGTACAAACATGACATAACTCAAAAGAAGAATTGAGATGGTTTTTGCGAAAGGGTATCCTTTATCAAAAAAAGGCGCGAATATCTTTTTCGTCATCGGAAAAGCAACTATTCCCAAAAGAAAAACGTATATGTACCAAGTAAGGGTTGTAAGAATCCATTCCATAATCAATTATTATACAGATTTGTAATTGTCGCATGTGGTCTACATTGCTTTTTGAGCCCTAAGATGAGAAAATAACAGAATGGAAAGCAAATATACGCCGTCTTTATTTGAAGCGAAAATTTCTGATTTTTGGGAAAAAAAAGGTTTATTCACGGCTCAGGTTGATCCGAAAAAAGAACCATTCTGCATAATACTTCCTCCACCTAATGCCAATGGAAGCATGCACTTGGGACATGCAATGTTTACCTATGAAGATATTATGATCAGATATCAGAAAATGATGGGGAAGCAGACCTTTTGGCTTTTGGGACTTGATCATGCAGGGTTTGAAACACAGTATGTATTTGAGAAGCATTTGAAAAAACAAGGCAAGAGCCGTTTTGATTACACACGGGAGGAGCTTTTCCAGACTATATGGGATTTTGTCATGGACAATAAGGATACGATAAAAAAACAACTGCGCCGGCTGGGATATGCTCTGGACTGGAAAAAGGAAAAGTTTACCATGGATCCCTCCATTGTAGGTATTGTTCTTCAGACGTTTAAGGATCTGTTTGATAAAGGCTTAGTTTATCGGGCAAACAGATTGATACATTATTGCACTTCCTGCGGAACATCGTTTTCTGACTTGGAAGTACAGTATAAAGAGCGGATTGATCCGCTTTATTATATCAAGTATGGTCCCTTTACACTTGCAACAGTGAGACCTGAGACAAAGTTTGGAGATACCGCCCTTGCAGTCAATCCGGACGATATTAGATATAAAGAATGGGTAGGACAGGAATTGGAAATTGATGGTTTGATCGGTCCGTTTAAAATACGGGTTATTGCAGATAAAGCCGTAGATCCTGAATTTGGCACTGGTGTGGTAAAAGTTACGCCGGCTCATGATTTTACCGATTATGAGATGGCACAGAGGCATAATTTACCACTTAAACAGGTAATTGGATTTGACGGAAAATTAAACGAAGCAGCCGGAAAATACAAAGGGCTGCGAATTTTTTCAGCACGTGAACAGGTTGTGCGTGACATGACAAAAAAAGGTTTAATTGTGAAAATCCAATCCGATTATACGCATAGAGTCGGTACGTGCTACCGTTGCGGACGAGTGCTGGAACCCCTTCCCAAGGAACAATGGTTTATTAAGGTAAAACCTTTGGTAGATGATATTAAAAAGATAATTAACAAAAGAAGTTTGGTAGTATACCCAAAACGGTTTGAAAAGCAACTTGTCCGCATACTTGATAACTTTATTGATTGGAATATCTCAAGACAAGTTGTATGGGGTATAAGGATACCGGCATATGAATGCCAAAGTAAAAAAAAGTGGTTTGTAAGCTTGGAAAAACCAAAAAAATGCCATATATGCGGCAACTGTGATTTTAAACAGGACGAGGACACGTTTGATACATGGTTTTCCTCTTCTCAATGGCCTTTTGCAACCCTTATGACAGAAAGTAAAGACATATATAATTATTTTTATCCCACCTCAGTCATGGAAACAGGCCACGACATACTTCGAGCTTGGGTTGCGCGGATGCTTATGATCGGTTTTTTTGCAACAAAACAACTACCGTTTCAGATGATTTTTTTACACGGCATGGTTCGCGACGGCAAGGGACAGAAAATGAGCAAAAGCAAAGGAAACGTTATAGATCCCTTACTTCTTATTGAGACATACGGAGCTGATGCGTTGCGCAGCGCACTTATTTTTGGCACAAAAGAAGGAGGTGACGTGGCGCTTTCTGAGGAAAAAGTTAAAGGTATGAGAAATTTTGCAAATAAGATTTGGAATATCGGGCGGTTTATAGAGATGTCTTCACAGACAAATGATCAAAGTAGCAAACACATTAAGAACGGAAAAAAAGAGATAACAGAAAACCTGGAAAAGGAATACGAAAGTCTAAGAAGAGAGTATATGATCAATATGAAAAAATACCGGTTTTCGCAAGCATTAGGAGACGTATACGAATTCATTTGGCATAGATTTGCCGATTACTATCTTGAAGAGTTGAAAGAAGAGCTGAAAAATGGTAATATAAGTGTTCTTGAGACTTTAAAGAAAGTCTATTTGGGAAATATAAAAATGCTGCATCCTTTTATGCCATTTATTACAGAGGCAATAGGGCACGTATTTTACGGAGAGGAAACGTCTTTATTACAAATTGGATTTAAATAATATGACAACAAAACGAACGTATCAACCAAAAAAAAAGAAACGGATACGTAAGCATGGTTTTCGTAAACGCATGGAAACCCATGACGGACGGATAGTTCTTAAAAGAAGAAGGCTGAAAAAAAGAAAAAAATTAACAATAGGCTAAGATATATTATCAATATACCATATGGATTTTATCGTAAGTTTTTTTAACTCGTTTTTCTTCAATCCGATTCTCAATATCCTTATCGCTTTCTACACATTTTTTTCCTACATAAAGATACCCGGAGCTTTTGGATTTTCCATCATCGCCCTTACCCTTTTTGTACGGCTTCTTTTACACCCATTTTTCAAACAGCAGATGGATACAGCAAAGAAAATGCAGGATATCAAACCTCATCTGGATAAATTAAATGTAAAGCATAAAAAGGACCCGAAGAAGTTACAGGCAGAACAACTGAGGCTTTATCAGGAGGCCGGAATCAATCCCGCATCCGGTTGTCTTTTTATGATAATCCAGATGCCTGTCTTTATTGCGCTTTACCAAGTATTGGGAAAATTCCTGGATGGAAATATAACAAAAACCATTATGGATATAAACAAAGTGTTATATTCTCCATTCCTTAAACTTAACTCTATTGATCCCTGGTTTTTTGGAATCAATCTTACGACCACCCCGGAGAAAGCTGAAAATGTCTTTTATTATGCTGTACCCGTGATAACTGCAATATTGCAGTATTTTCAGGTCCAGACATCAGCTCCAGCTCTTTCTCCTGCGCCGCTTGACACTGCCAAGAAAACCGATCAGACAAAACCTGAAGATAAAAAAAATGAATCCGGCGATTTTCAAAAAGCTATGAATACGCAGATGAAATATATATTTCCTTTGATGATCGGATGGTTTTCTTTGCGCATGCCAATTGGTCTATCGCTTTATTGGAATATATTTTCCCTGTTTAGTATAATGCAGTACAAGCACATACAAAAGAAAAAATAATTACTAATTTACTTATTACCATGGATAAACTTGATGTAGTCAAAACAGAGGCAGAGGGACTTTTGGAAAAACTCATTTCACAGTATACGCTTGAGGTTACCGAAGAAAATGGAGCCTTTCATATCGTTATAAAAACCGAAGAAGCGCCGACCATTATCGGACGTCACGGTGAAACCATACGTGCCATACAGAAAATTCTTGAGGTTATCTATTATAAAAAACTACAAGAGTCTGTCCATGTGCTTATCAATGTCAACGATTACCGTGAAAAGCAGCAGGAAAGGCTTGAATATATGGCATCCCAATATGCCGATAAAGTAACCGAATCACATCAGGCCGAAAATATATTTCATCTCTCATCATACGAGAGACGGATTATACACCAATATATTACAAGTAACTATCCGGATCTGACAAGTTACTCAGTGGGGGACGGACGTGACCGTAAATTGGTGGTTGACTTAAAGGAAAATGCTCCAAAAGACGCGCCAGACGCAGTTTAATCCACTGTTTGTTTTGTTTCTTCCAGCGATCTTTGTATTTGATATAGTGTATTTTATGTATACCCGCTCTACATGTTTCCAATGCGGAAATATGAACGAGTTTATCAAGTCATCATCCCTTACTTTCTACACACTTTCACAGGTGATACAAACATTGCGTAAAAAATAACATATTTTTAAAGATATTCTTCCGAAGGCGCATGTTACAATGTATATATGACAGCACAAGGGGCGGAAAACCAAAGCACCGGATCCGGTGAGATGCAGGCTTTGGAATCAATGGTCAACAGGCAAACTGCTGCGGAAATTATCGAAGAATTCAAAAGAGCTGCTTTACGGGCACAGGAGGTAAAACTGGCCGTTGACAGTAGTGTTGAGACAACGAAAAAAGCTCCGGATGAGTTTACAGGAGATCCTCAGGACAAGGATACGGCAAAAGGAAAAGCAAAAGATGTAAAACAGTCTGTGCAGAAAATATTGATTGCTGCAAAAAAAATGGGTACAGCTGCAACAGGAGCAGATATTCAAACCCATACATCGCCATTTGCCTCAACATTACTTCGTCACTTGAGCGATAGGATTTCATATCAAGATATATCCGAACAGACAGCTCCATATCTTCACCAGGTGATTGATCGTATTATCAAAGGAGATATTACAACTGTTGATGGTCTTCAACAGGAATTTGCAAAACTAAAGAACTTACAATATATTTCTCCTCTTTATGAAAGGGTTCAGGATGCGTTTGTGAGTGCTGCAACAGATTTAGGAGAAAGCGAAAGTACGGCAAAACAAAAATTTGACGTAAAAGATCCAGTACAGGCTACAACACCTGAAGCTTTACAAACGAGATATGATAACCAAAGAGAACCTACTCCCGCGGAACTTAGTGAGATGGAGTGGCAGCAAACCTGGAAAGTGATGAACTATTCATCGTTTTATAACGAGTCAGAAGATAAGGCTTTGATCAAGGCTTTGCACTCGGTAAGTGAATTTACCAAATATACTGATCAGTTGAAAAAGGATATTGCAGGAAGTAAAAATCCCAGCGATCCTGAGGTGGGAAAAGCCGCTTCTATCGAGCTTGAAAACCGGGTGGTTGGACTTTTCGGCAAATTATATACCATGCTTGATCATGAAAAACCAAAGGAGTTTTTTGACAAAATAGAACAGGAAGACCCCATGTATGGAGTATTGCGTACAAAAAACGAACTCAAGAGAAGAATAAGGGCTCTTGCGAATGAATTTGAACGTGTGGGTGAGCAAGCAGGCTCTGATAAGTTGGATTTATATCAACGGGCAGAGATGCGCGCTGAAGTATCAGATGTTTTGGTGGGTAAAGATGGTGTAACCAAACCATGGCTTCGTATAAAACCACAAACAGAGGCAAAATCAGCAAGTACCTCGCATTTTATTCACTATGTTGATCAATTAGTTGATAGTTATCTTGATGCGCGAAGATATACGCACAATGCCCGGGCGATTTTTTTACATCCCGTAGATCACGAGAAAGGTTTTTATTCTCAACTTGCAAGATTTTCAGAAGAAATGACAATGGTTGACTTTGATCAGATGTTCGCGCTTCCAGACGGCAATCTCTTTCAGGACGCTCTCTGGCTTTATGACAAACACGTTGAGGAGACATTTGCAAAAAATGACTGGAGACATGATCCTAAACAATTTGAAAAGCTGCAAAATAGCGTCCGTACCCAAATTGAGGAAGACGTACTTGAACAGTTAAAAATGATGCATAAGGGAAATGTAAGCGAAGCACGACTTGAGGCCGCGTTAACCATGGCGGTGGGTGCATCTCGCGGTATGTTTTTGACTGAGATTGAAAAGGCATCATACGCCGATCCACATCTGACACCGGACGGGAAAGCGACGTTTGCAAGTTATTATAATAATGATAATTCAGCACTTCTTGCATTTAATCCAATGCATCATCACTACCGTTGGCAGACAACTAATACGCTTGATCCTATACTTTTCACGCCGGTTTCAGGTTTTAAAGGTACACAGGCATTCTGGGATCATAGAGCAATGTGGGGAAAAATGCAGGCATATAAAGATTCATTTATTAAGGGAAGAGGGGATGCAGGAATTCAAGGTGAGACTCTGTTTGCAGATTTTTTAGTGAATGTAGGAAAAGTCGGAGGTCCTCTACAGCGCAAGGGTTGGCGTACCACCTTCATGCTTGAGCAGCTCTATTACAAAGACAAAGAAGGCTTTAAAGAGGGTACAATCAAAAGCGAGGTCATAGACCATGTCAAATCCTGGAAGCGCTTTGAAAATATAGGTTACGAAGTTGCGCAGGATTTTGTTGCAAAATTGTCTGCTGATTTTGCATCTTCATATCCGGGGTATAAGGGGTCCCATGGTGCAAACAAGGAGGAAAACAGCAGGTATGTAAGACAAAAGAGCGAGCTTTTTTCGTATTTATACGGAAAATATTTTGATGGAGGAGAAGAAGGATTGCGGGCATATCTTGGTGGTTTGCATAGATCAGAAGAACAAAAAGTATTATCTGAAATCCGCAGCGGAAAATTAAAACCGCATGATATAAGGGCAGAAGTAGAGTCGCGCGTTACGAAAACTTTTTTAAACAGGACTCTTGCACGATTGGTTGCTCAACGCATACCGACAAAGATACTACGTCTTGACCGCGATAGGCTTTCAAAGTCAGGAAGAAGCAGATGGAGGACTTTGGCTGAGGAGATGTTTCCTAAATCCACATTTGGAGCAGCACAACCTGAACATTTTGATAGAGTGATACGGGATCTGATGATGGCAGAACAGATGTTAAGGCGAGCTGTAAGTAATGAAATGAAAGGTATAACAAATCCTGATGAACAATGGAAATGGGGCGATATTGCATACCGGATGACACCTGACCGTGTCCGCGATCTTCTTGCCGGAAAAATGGATGCCGGCAGGATAGATAATGCGATCAAGCTTCTTCAAAGGATTCAGCAGGCTTATGTGACAGAAGAGTTTTTGGATAAAGAGTTTGTACCGCTTGTAAAAGACCGTGACACATACAAGTTTACATTTGGTTTGGAGGAGGTTGATCTTTCGTTTATTCCATGGCGTGCTGCAGGAAACAGAGTCTTGCCCCGGGCAATCGGTGATCTTTCCTCAGTTGAGATGAATGTTGGAAAGGAAATATCCAAGCTTCCTGGAGTTCTTAAAACTATTGCGGTTGACGGTAAAGCGGATTTTACTCCGGTTATTGAGATTATGACAAAAGCTTATAACTCAATTGATGCGATAATAGGGACGGATTATGCGCATGAAGTTGTACACAACATAGCCGCACTTACCATAAGCTACTTTAAAAAAGACATGAGGGCAAGAGCTCTGATGGGAGTTTTTGGTTTGGGCAGAAAGAACTCTATTGCCGCTGAACGTGTTGGAAGCGGTTTACGGGTTTGGGAATGGGACTCTTCAGACATTGACAGATTTTGTTATGCTCTTGAATCACGTGGTCTTCTTCCTCTAAAACCCTACAATCCTGTTCTTTCTCCAAGCTATGAACCCATGTATCTCAACGTTCCTTTTGTGAAAACACCTATAAAGCTGCCGGCTAAAATGAAAGTATTCGGAAAAGAAATAGGACTTTTCCGAACAAGAAAAGCAGATTTCAAGTATACGATTAAGGATTTACGAACAAGATTTGGAGGTACTTGGAAGGATAAGGCATTTGACGTAATAAATAAATATCTGCCTCTTGTTATGGCGTGGCTTTTATGGAAATATCTAAAAGATGCGCTTGACGAAGCAGAAGGAAAAAAGAAAAAGTAAGCAATTTTTTGTATACTGATACTAATCAATCCATGAAGAACATAAACAGATTATTGTATATTATTTTCATTTGCGCTTATTTTTTGATAACTGCGCCGGATCTATTTGCTCAACCAGTTGCATGTCCGACAGGAGTCAGTTTGGCTCCGGGTTCATATACGACTATGATACCGGGAGTGAATTGTGGGGTGCCAAACGACCCGGATCCCTGTATGAGGCGTTGTTGTGTTGAGGCTGTTATGCAGAAGCCAGGTGTTGACTTACCGGCACCATTAAATCTTCTTCCAGGACTTGAAGACATGCTGAATAAACAACTTGAAGATCAACTGAATCCAATAATAGAGGAAAAACGGAATAACGAGATAGTGCCTTGTCAAGTTGGCAGTCCAAGTGTACCGGGGGATCTTGCAAACCCTGCATGCGAGTGCATACATCCTACACCGGGTGCATTAAACGGGATTATGGAACTTTGCAGTCGCATACAAAACCCGACAGAAAGAACAAACTGTGAAAACTGTTTGCAAGGCAACAATGCAGATCAAAAAGCAGGCGTATGGACGGGTATGGGTTGTATTTACGCAAATATTGGAGACTTTATTCAAAACACATTGCTTCGTTGGGGAGTGGGTATAGCAGGCGGTATATCACTTCTTTGTATTATTTATGCTGCATTCATGATGCAGACATCAGGAGGAAATCCAGAAAAAGTCAAGAAAGCACAGCAACTGATGACATCCTGTATTACTGGACTTATTCTTGTCATATTCTCGGTCTTTATTTTAAGATTGATTGGAGTGACTATACTGCGAATACCCGGATTCATATAATCCGCAAACAATTGAAGTATTTATCTTTATTTACATCGTTGTTCTAACTTGTTTTAGCTGGATGTTCAGGATTTGCTGAAGCTGGAGGTTGTTGTACAGGTTTTGGTCCTTCTTTTCCAGCAAGGCCTCTCAGTGATTTACCGGTAAGTGCTTGTAATCCCAAGTTCATAGTTGAGAATTGGCCGAGTATTGAAGTTCCTCCGGCAATACCTGCTGATGCTCCACCAAAGAAAGTGCCGAGTCCGACGCTTACCGGCAGGTCTTTTACGCCGAGGGCGCTTTTTGCAAGCTTGACAATATCAGGGATAAGAAGCATGATGCCCATACCAACAATCACCGAATATCCAAGAGGGTCGATGGATGTCAGAAAGGGAGGGAACCAAAAATCTCCGGGATAGGCAAAGGAGTTTAGAAGTATATTTCCTATAAGCAAAAGCGCGATAACAATGGGAAATGTGAGAAGGTCAGCCAGTAGATGTTTGAACCAGAAAGCAAACATTGATTTACCGGGAATCGCATCAAGAAGCAGGATGATCGGAGACAGGATGATCAAAAATAAAATCTCCAGATATGCTTTAACAAACATAAAAAAAATCCGGAAAAACAGCATGATTATCGTCAAAAAAACCAATATGCCGACAATAAGCCCGAGTCCATAAAGAGCAATAAACATGACTATGCCGTTTACAATGATAAAAGCAACAATGGGCATCACAATACCGCTCCATATATTTCCTAAAACAACACCTGTCCCCAATAAATCAGCACCAGCCCCTTCAAAGATGTTTGGAGTTTCCTTAACAAAAGAAGCAATGGAGAATATGTCTTTTATAAGTAAAATTCCCATTGTTAACCACGCCGCTTTTTGTACCACCGAATTTATGAATGCGGGAAGAAGTGACGTAATTGCATTACCAACATAGACAATAGTGCCAAACCCTACTTTTCCCGATATACCGGTTAAGCTTTTTTTAACAGGAAGAAGAGACTGATAAATATCACCCGGAGTTGCCCAAAGATAGATGTTTTGATAGGCGGCAGTGTCATAATATTTATTGTTATTACTTAAAACAGAAATGATTATGGATATAAGTACATACATCATGTCAATCAAGAACCCGGCAATTGCAAAGGAAAACGTTATCAAGATAAGGGTTGTCACGATTTTAGGCAGTGTGTTTTCAACGGATATAACTGTTTGGGGGTTTATTTTCATCCTGAACATGATCATAAAACCTATGGTGATAAGTACGAGGACAAGGATCATATAGGAGATGTCGCGGAATATCTTCCAGATGTTCATGAGAGGCTTTAGTGATCCAAATCCGATTCCCTCAGCAGCATAGGAGGTCGGGATAAATCCTGCATTTTCAAGCCCTGCGTATGCCCAGTACACACCTGATGCCGGAGGGTTGAGATAAGGGAAAGCCAAAGCTTTGCCCATCATGCCGCTTATACTTTGCGGGGCATTTTTGTCGCCATCATCAGGATTATCTGTACATGCTTCGCCTGAAAAAATACATACTTGCAGACGATGCAGCATGAGCGCAAGCTGTCCTTTTTTCGTTGCATTCAGTTTGGGATCGTTTATAGTCTTGTATATTGCGCTGCGGGCTTGGTTTTTTGTGTAGTTTGGATCATAGTCAGGACGGTTTTTGTTAAAAAAGAATGCGAATATAGATATAACAAGCGCATACACGAAGACAATCAGCATTACCTTTTTTCCAAGACCAAAGGTATGTAACAAAGATTTTTTAATTAAGCGCAAAAGAAGCATATATTCATTATAAATGAAAAAAAAATGCTAAGTCAATGATGTTTATCCCCCTTCGCGAAAAATTTCGGGTGTAAACCCGCAGGATTAAAGCAAAGAGATTTTCGCTTCTGAGGGATTTCACTCATAGCGAAGCGCCAAATCAGAAACCCCGAGCGTAGGCTTAAGGGAGTTTCATTGGAATCTGAATCTGTCAAGAGGAAGGGAGGGATAGTTTACAGATAGCCAGCTGTCAAATGTTATCCTGCTATCTTCTTTTGGTTCGGATAGAAAAACTGTAAATACATCATCCGTATAATCAAAATCAATGGTAAAGGAAGATTCTCTAACAGGAGTTTTATCCCTCATCTCTTTTTT